>CAYHEW010000037.1:0-21768 GCA_964355715.1 uncultured Opitutaceae bacterium
GCGACGGCTCGTTCATGATGAACATCCAGGAGCTCGCCACCTGCCACATCGAGAAGATCGCCGCAAAGGCCATGATCCTGAACAACCAGCACCTCGGCATGGTGGTGCAGTGGGAGGACCGTTTCTACGGCAGCGTCCGCGGCAACACCATCCTCGGCGACGAGAGCAACGTCGGCAGCCCCGACAATCCCGCCGGCCTCTATCCCGATTTCGTCAAGATCGCCGAGGGTTTCGGCGTGAAGGGCCGCCGCGTGATCAAGAAGAGCGAGCTCAAGGCGGCCATCCGCGAGATGCTCGATCACGACGGCCCTTACGTCCTCGACGTCATCGTCCCGTACACCGAACACGTGATCCCCATGATCCCGGCCGGCAAGACGGTGAAGGAAATGCTGCTGAAGTAGAACCTCACTTCTCCTTCATCACGTAGACGCCGTCCCAGTTTTCGGGCGGCGGCTCGTGCTTGAAGTGCTCGGTGATCGCGAGGTACACCTGCGACGGGTTGCTGGTCACTCCGGGCGTGATGCCGGGCTGGTTCGGCTCGACCCGGGCGCTCTGGCGGAACTGTTCCATCGCCCCATTCCAGTCCCGCTCGTAATAGCGCGTCAGGCCCTGGGTGAACAGCCCGATGCACTCCCGAGTCGAGTCGGTCACATGCTCCTTGAGGCCGACGATCTCAAAGATCGGCACGGCCTGGGTCCGCCCCTTCACCACAATGCGACCCAGCGGCCGAAAGACCACATGGTCCCCGCCGTGCTTCTCGCAATCCTTGCGGGTGACCTCGGTGCACATGGAATAGGCGCCCCAGCTCTTCGCACCGCTCTCCATGCGGGCGGCCAGGTTCACATTGTCGCCCATCATCGTGTAGTTGAAGCGTGTGCGGCTGCCCATGTTGCCGATCATGCAGACCCCGGTGTTGAGGCCGATCCGGGTCTGCATGTTCCAGGCGATCTCGGGCCACTTCTCGCCCTCGGTGCGCCACTTCGCGCGCAGCTCGCCGATCTTCCGGTGCACCAGCTGGGTCGCCACGCAGGCCCGGTAGGCATGGTCCTTGAGTGGCAGCGGTGCGCCGAACATCGCCACGACCGCGTCGCCGATGTACTTGTCGAGCGTGCCGCCCTGGGCCTGCACGATGTCGGTGCAGGCCGTCAGGTACTCGTTCATCAGCTCGACCAGCGGCCCCGAATCCAGTTTTTCCGCGAACGACGAAAACGACTGAATATCGCTGAAGTAGGCCGTGATCTCGTCGTCGTGCCCGCCGAGCTGGGGACTCTCGCCGGAGTCGACCATGCGCTCGACCAGCTGCGGCGAGACATAGGCGCCGAACATGCCCTTGATGCGGCCCTTTTGCTTCTCCTCCAGGATCAGCTGCCAGATGATGGCGGCAAAGCTGGTGGTGAACGCCGCACCCAGCGGCGCCACGAGCGGCAACACGAGGTGGTGATCCTCGAAAAGCTTGAACCCGAACCAAACATACGCCGTCAGCAACAGCGCGGCGGTGAGCTTCGTCCGCGCGCCCTTCGTGCCACCGGCCGCCGCAAAGATGCTCACGATCACCGTGAGCCCGAGGAGGATGGCCTGGTTCGCCGCTGCCGGCAGGCGCTGCAGATAGAGGCCCGAGACGATCGTCTTCACCATGTTGCCGTGCACCCCGACCTTCGGCACCGGCACGTCGTCGAACGGGGTGACCGCCAGATCCTGCAGCAGGGGATCGACCGGGCCGATCAGCACGATGGCGTCCTTGAAATCCGGCTGCGCAAAAAACTGCGTCGCCGCCTGCCGTTCAGCCTCGTCCTCCGACTTCAGCATCTCCGCGTAATTATAGACCGTCGAGAAACTGATGCGCGGGTTGCTGTTCGGGGCCATCCACGGGGAGAACCAATTGATCTCGACGAACTGCCGGTCGATGAGCGGGATCCGGGTCGCCAGCCGGCCGTCAGGCAGAACCAGGTCGATCGCCTCGTCGGTGATTCTGACACCGTCCGCCTGCACCCCGAAGTGCAGCCGCGCGAGCTCGACCGACATGTGCAGGTAGGTGCGGATGGCCGTGGGCGCATACGCCGGCACGACGCGGGTGGCGCCGTCGATGGAGTCGATCAGGCCGACTACTCCGGGTGACCAGAGGCGGTTCGGATCGGTCTCACTGATGCGGAAGGCGGGGGTCTCCGGTGGTTCGGCATCCGCCTTGTCCTTCAAGGTCAGGACCCGCGGCAACGAGCGGAATACCAGCCGGCCATTGATGTCGCGGTCGACGGGCGCGGCGTAGGAAGCGGCGGCCACAACGGGCGGGGCCTTCGCGAGGTAACGGGCCAACTCGCGATTGCCCTCGACGCGCTTTTTCCAGTCAATCGCTTCCGCGACCCCGTTCTCCGAGAAGACAATGTCGATGCCGACGGCCTTGACGCCACCGGCGTCGAGCAGGGCCGGCAGCACCCGGGCGAAATAGATCCGGCTCCAGGGAAAACCGCCGATTTCGCTCAGCGCCTGCGAATCGATGTCCACATAGATCACCTTCACCGGCGTCGGGATTTCACCGCGGGCCTGGAACCGCCAATCGATCAGACGATTCTCCAGATAATCCACCAAGCCCTGGTGCATGAGCACCCCCCAGATGATCGGGATCGGCAACAGGAGCAGCCAGCGCGCGAAGGAAGTGGTCTTGGCCTTCTTGGGGGGCATCGGCGGGGCAGGCTAGAAAGCCAAGGCCGCGAACGGAAGCACATTAAGGCTTCGATCAGGCAAACGCAAAAGGCCCGCCGAAGCGGGCCTTCGCGAGGTCAAAACCAGCGGCGAACGTCAGCGGCCGTCTCCCGTGGTCACGCGCGGCGGAGCCGGCACAGCGGGAGGCGGCGTCGGTGCAGGCGGCGTGGGTGCGGGCGGCGTAGGCGCAGGCGGCGGGGTCTCGGCCGGCGGCGTCTCAGCCGGCGGCGTCTCCGTCGGGGTTTCGGCCGGGGGCGTCTCCGTCGCCTGCGGTTGGGTTGGCGCCGGAGCCGGTGTGGTAAAGGTCACGGTAGCGACTGCGGTCGCGATCTGTTGCGCCACCGCGGCCACGGCTGCAACCGAGGTCGGCGCGGCATCGGCCACTACGATCAGCGGGGCTGACCCGGCGGCGACAGTTACCGCGCCGGTATCGGCGTCGACGTTCACATCGATCAGCACCTCGACCTCCCTGTTGTCGGCCACCGAGGTTTCGCTGGGGAGATTGACGGTGCCCGAGGCGAGTACGACGTTGCCCTCAACCGTGGTCAGGGAGAAGAAGGCCTTGCCGGTGCCATCGGGCCGGAAGACGATTCGGAAAGTGGTGCCGCGAATACCGGCGGCGCCAACCGGGGTCTGGATGTTGAAGCTCGAACCGGCGTCGTAGTTCAGCTTCTTGACGTTGCCCACCAGTTCGCCGCGGCTCAGGTTGAGCTTGGTCCGCGAAGTCGAGGGCTCGGCGGTCATTTTCGATACCGCGACCTCGTCGGCAAACGGGTCCTGCGTGAATTCGTCGATCGCCAGCGAGGTCTCCTGCGCCAGGTTCAAGGTGGCACCATTCGAGAAGACGAGCACGACGCTGGAATTCTTCCCGGTATTGACGACGTAACCCTGGCCAAGGTCACTGCCGGACTGGACCGCAATGGTGTTGCCGTCCTTGGTGGCGGTGACGGTGCCGGCCACCTTGACGGCCTTGATTTGGCCGGGGAGCGTGGCCGTCTGCGCTTCGGCAGGCGAACAAAGCAGCGCGGCAAATCCAAATAACCACAACCAGACGGAGAGTTTTTTATTCATGGCGGGTGGGCAGGCGCACAGGTTATTCCCTTGCTGCCAATTGTTGGCGCAAAAGCTGAGCCGGACCGTTGGCAGGGTCAAGTCGCAAGCAGATCGCCACCGCGGCGCGAGCCTGCGGAACCCCAGTGGGATCGAGACTTAGGTGGTACGCATAATAGTACCAGACCAAGGCGTGAGCCGGGGCTAAGTCCATGGCCTTGATGCAGCTGGCGCCGGCTTCCATCCAACGTTCCTGCATGTCCAAGGCGACGGAATGTCTCAGCCAAAACTCGGGCACCACGGCCGATAACGCCAGAGCCCGATCCGCCTGCAATTCAGCCTCCCGGGCAAGTTGGATCGTTCGGTCCGGCTCGACGTGCCCCCACAACGAGGTCGCATACGAGGCATCAGCCCAAGCCTGGGCATTGGTCGGATCGATCGCGAGCGCCCGGTCCAGGTGCGCCCTTGGCCCCTGCAAGCTACCGCGATAGGCATCGACCGGGAGCACGGCCAACTTGTCGATCGCCTGCCGCGCCGGATACCGCAAGGCCTCGGCCCGATAGTGCGGGTAAACAAACAACCAAGTGCCCGTGAAGACGCCCAAGGCCAGCACCCCCGCCACCGCTCGTTGCCCGCGGCGGCGCCCATCCTCCAGACCCTGACCTTCCAGCGGCCGGATCCGCCGGATCAGCAGTGCCCCCATCACTGCCAAGGCCATCGCCAGCGCCGGAATCTTGAGGTGAAAATCAACGAATAACTGCAAGCCAAACGCCGCCAGCCCCAAGGCGATACCCCGCCACAGAAACGGCGGCCCGAACCTCCCCTCTTCGGATCCCCAGCCTTCTCGTCGCACCCGCGAAAGCCCCAGGCCGGACATCGCCGCAGCGGCGCCGAAGAACAGGCCGAAGCCAACCACCCCGTAGTCGCTCAACGTGTTGACGTAGTCGTTGTGCGCCCACTGGGCATCCATCTGGAAGTGAGCCGGCCGGTGCTTCTCGAAGAGCACGTTGTAGCTGCCCGCGCCGCTACCCCAGACCGGGTTGGCCACGAACAACTGCCATGCTCCGCGCCACATGATCGGCCGCGTCCATTCGCCCGATTCGCTGACCATGGTCTCGAACCGCCCGCGCAGGGTCGGCAGCATGAAATACGCCGCCGCACCCATCGCCACGACGAGCACGGCCGCCAGACCCATACGCCGCAATCGCCAGCCCCAACCCCGTCTTCCGACCACCAGCGGCGCGACGAGCGCGATCAGGACCAGAGCCAGCCAGGCGCCACGACTCGCTGTGAGCACCAATCCGAAGCCGAAAACGACCGCGACGTACCCGGCAGCAATGCGCTGAACCGCGCCCGCTCCGGCACGCAAGACCAACGCGACCGTCGGCGGCAGCACCAGGAGCAGCAGCGCGGCGAGGCTGTTCGGGATGCCAAACGGTCCGCTGGCCCGCCCGACGAATTGCTCCGCCTGCTGCCGACCCAGCATCAGCCAGTCGGGCCGCACGAAAACCTGGTACGCTGCCAGCACCACGGCCACCAATGCCACGCCCGCCAGCGTGCCGAGAAGCCAGCGCGCCGCCCGCGCGTGGTCCGCGAAATTGAGGACGACCCAGAACACCGCGGTCATCTGCGCCCACCAGAGCCAATCGTGCCAGCCGAGCCAGGGCACCGGCGTGATCCAAGCCGCGTTGACCGCCGCATAGGCGAGAAACGGCAGCGGCAGCCAGCCCCACGCATGCCAACGCGGGAGCACCGACGCATGGAGGCAGCGCCCGGCCAAATGCAGCACCAGCAGTGCCGCCGTCAACGCGCTGGTCACGACCATCGTCTCGGGCCGATAACCGCCCAGGCACAGCGTCGTCCAAACCAGGTTGACCGCCAGCAACGCCAGTTGGATCGATTCCAGGATTGCCAGGCTCCGGGGGATAAGGGGACGCGCGGCCATGCGAGCCCTAGGCAAAGACAAGCCGACCGCCGGCGGCGACACTAAAGGCATCGGGCCAGCGCGCGTTTTTGCCGCGGCTCCGTGGATAAAAAGAAACGCCGCCCGTTTCCGGGCGGCGTCGAAGCCTTGCGTTGTCGAACGACCTCAGGCGGCAGGCACCGTCTGGATCGTCTTGAGGATGCGGCCAGCCACGAGGTACGGATCCGCCGCGGAGTTCGGACGACGATCCTCGAGGTAACCCTTGTAGCCGTTGTTGACGAAGCTGTGCGGCACGCGGATCGAGGAACCGCGGTCGGCGATGCCGTAGGTGAACTTGTCGATCGACTGCGTCTCGTGGAGGCCGGTGAGGCGCAGGTGATTCTCCGGGCCATAGACCGCGATGTGCTCGTCCATGTGCTTGGCGAAGGCCGCCATGAGCTTCTCGAAGTAGGCCTTGCCGCCGGAATCGCGCATGAACTTCGTCGAGAAATTCGCGTGCATACCGGAGCCGTTCCAATCGAGCGGGGCGTTGAAGGCGCCGATGATGGGCTTGCAGCGCCACTCGACATCCACCTCGTACGCTTCGCAAAGGCGGGCCAGCAGATAGCGGGCGACCCACATCTGGTCGGCGGCGTTCTTGGAACCCTTGCCGAAGATCTGGAATTCCCACTGGCCCTTGGCGACCTCGGCGTTGATGCCCTCAATGTTGATGCCCGCTTCGAGGCAGATATCGATGTGCTTCTCGACGATCTCACGGGCGACCGAGCCGACGTTCTTGTAGCCGACGCCGGTGTAGTACGGGCCCTGCGGCTCGGGGAAGCCGCCCGTCGGGAAACCGAGGGGGGCGCCGGCCTTGAAGAAGAAATACTCCTGTTCGAAGCCGAACCAGGTGTCCGGATCATCCGGGATCGTCGCACGCGAGTTCGACGGGTGCGGCGTCTTCTGGTCGGGCATCAGCACGTCGCACATGACCAGCACGCCGTTCTTGCGTGTGCTGTCCGGAAACACCGCAACGGGCCGGAGCACGCAGTCGGAACTCTTGCCTTCCGCCTGACGGGTCGAACTGCCGTCGAAGCCCCAGAAGGGCAGATCCGCGAGCTTCGGGAAGCTGGGGAATTCCTTGATTTGCGTCTTGCTGCGCAGGTTGGCTAGCGGCTGGTAGCCGTCTAGCCAGATGTATTCCAGTTTGTATTTGGCCATATACGATGAGGTTTTGTGGAGGGTTTTGCTTTAAGCGCCGTACAGGATTGTTTGCCCGACAGATCCTAAATGCAGGCAGAAAATAGCACCTTACATGCCAGCGGAAGCCGGAATTTCGGCGACTGGCGTCATTGCGGGATTGTGTCCGCGAAGTTGTTGATTTACAGGGAACAGTGACGAATTATTCCGTCGCCCGCGAACCATGCAGGAAGCCAAAGACACCCGCCGCGCCCTGGTGCACATCGGCTATGACGGCCGCGTGCACAAGACGTTCCGCGGACACCAGGCCCGCGAGCGTTTTGAGAACGAGGTGCGCGTGCTCCGGCACCTCGAGGCGGCCGGCTGCGATTTCGTCCCGCGCGTGCTCGAGACCGATCCTGAAACCCTGAAGCTGATCACGACCAGCTGCGGGACACGCGTCGACCACATGAACGAGGAGCGGATGAAGGCGATCTTCGCCGAACTCGAGCAGTACGGGGTCCGCCATGACGATCCCTTCCTGCGCAACATCACCTACCGTTTCTCCGACGGACGTTTCTGCATCATCGACTTCGAACTCGCCACCTTGCTCGGCGGACCGCCGCCGCCCGCGCCTCCGCCCGATGCCACCTGACGCCACCCCTTCCACCCGGCCGCCGCAGATTCTGCGCTGGTCGGGCCTGACCCATCGCGGACGCGTCCGCCCGAACAACGAGGATTCCTTCCTCGCCCTCACGTTCGACGGCCACGAGCTGCGCTTTCTTGGCAAGGTCGGGGAGGCCTCGCAGAAGAACACCGACTTCGTCTTCGCCGTGAGCGACGGCATGGGCGGCGCCAACTCCGGAGAGTTTGCCAGCCGCATCGCCGTCGACCGCATCACAGCGCTCATGCCCCGCTGCTTCCGCATGTCGGCCATGGGGCTGGCCAGCGGGTTCTCCGACGTGCTCGCGGAGCTGTTTGCCGACATCCACAAGGTCATGCTCGACCACGGCCGGAGCTACGAGGAATGCGCCGGCATGGGCGCCACGCTCAGCCTCTGCTGGTTCACGCCCGAGTGGATGTACTTCGGCCACATCGGCGACAGCCGCATCTACTACCTGCCCAAGGAGGGCGGCATGACCCAGCTCACGCACGACCACTCGCACGTCGGCTGGCTGCGTCGCCAAGGCAAGCTGAACGAGCGCGAGGCCCGCACCCATCCGCTGCGCAACGCGCTCAACCAAGCGCTCGGCGCCGGCCACCAGTTCATCGATCCCCAGGTCGGCGCGGTCGGTTACCAGACGGGTGATCGGTTTCTGATCTGTTCGGACGGGCTCAACGACGGTCTCTGGGACCGCGCCCTGCAGGAATTCATCCGCGAACCTCCCACACCGGTTGCCCACCTCGATCCCGCCCGCCGGCTCGTCGAAGCCGCGCTCGAGGCCTCAGGCCGCGACAACATCACGGCCCTCGTGGTCGAAACGCTGCCGGCCGGCACCTAGGCGCTCAGGCCTTGAGCGCCTTGCGCGGAATGCGCTGCACGCGGACGAACCGGGCGCGGAACAGCTCGTCGAGCGCCTCGCGGGTCTCGGCCGGAATTCGTTGCACCAGATCTTCGATCGCCGGCAGCTTGGCCGGAGTTTCGTCGACCTCGGCCGCATCTTCGCCTCCGGAGGCGGTTGCCCCACTTGGCGTGGCCGGAGTCTGCTCCGCCAGGTAGGCTGACTCTTCCGCTTCCGTCGGACCGATCGGGGCCTCGCCCTCGTCGGCGGCCTCCTCGGCGGCAGCCGGGGTCACCGCAGAGGCGGCGGGTTCACCGGCGGCCGGTCGAGCCGCCAGGCGTGCCTCCAACCGGTCAATCAGGCCTTTTTTTTTTCGTCGCCGGACCCGGCGGCTGCAGGCGATTCCTCGGCGAGCGAGGCCAGCTCCTTGATGAGGCTGTCAATCGCGCGCGCGCGGCTCGCCTCGACCGCCTTCAGGAGGGTGACTTCAAAATTGATCTTTTCGGCGAGCCCGAGTTTCACCCCACCCTCGCCCTCGCGCAGCCCGTCGAGCAGGCGCGTCAGCTGCTCGGTGGTCAGCAGCGTGCCGCCCAGTTGGTCGCTGCGGCCGCCCTGCGCGATGGCATCGAGCAGCGCGCCGCGCACCAGGGCCTGCAGGTCGGTGAGCAGGCGCACGAGGTCGCGGCCGTTGGCGTCGCACTCGTCCACGATGGCGACGATCTTCCGGTGATCGCCCGCCGCCACGGCGCCGGCGAGCTCGGCGATCTTGTCGGCCGCGACGAGGCCGAAGACGTCGAGCACGTCGGGCTCGGAGATCTCGCCGCCGCAGAAGGAGATCATCTGGTCGAGGATCGACTGCGCATCGCGCATGCCGCCCTCGGCCATGCGGGCGATGCAGGCCAGCGCGGCATCGGAGACTTTGATCTTCTCGTCGGTCGCGATCTTCCGCAGGCGGCCCACGATGAGCTCGGCGGGGATCGGCTTGAGGTCGAAGCGCTGGCAGCGGGAGATGACCGTGAGCGGCATCTTCTGCGGATCCGTCGTCGCGAAGACGAACTTCACGTGCGGCGGCGGCTCCTCGAGCGTCTTCAGCAGGGCGTTGAAGGAGCCCGCCGAGAGCATGTGTACCTCGTCGATGATGTAGATCTTGTAGCGGGCCGAGGCGGGGGCATAGGCCACCGAGTCGAGGATGGCCTCGCGGATCTTGTCGACCTGCGTGTTGGTCGCGGCGTCGAATTCGATCACGTCGAGGTGCGTGCCGTCGGCGATGGCCTGGCACACCGGGTCATTGACGTCGAAGTTGGCCTTCGGGCCGCCGGCGCAGTTGAGCGCCTTGGCGAAGATGCGGGCCGTGGTGGTCTTGCCGGTGCCGCGGGGACCGACGAAGAGGTAGGCGTGGGCGATCCGGTTCCGCGCGATGGCGTTCGTCAGCGTCCGCACCACGTGGTCCTGGCCGACGACGTCATCGAACGTCTGGGGCCGCCACTTGCGGGCGATGACTTGGTAGGAACCTGACATCAGATGGCGGAATGAAGAGTGCGGATGCGGATTGGGCAAGCCCGACCTTGCAATTCAAGGCAGGCAACCGTGCCCGCCGATCCGCGATCCGCATTCACCAATCCAAGATAAATAGTGGCCAGGCACTCCACGGCACTGGGAGAACGTCGTTGCCGTTGCTACCTTCCGGTCCTGGCGGAGTTCACGCGCCTGCCCATGTATGGCGCCTGGCCGGGGCGGAACGTACGCCGCGGCCGGGCGCGGGCAACTGCAATCTGCGGATTTATTCGCTGCCTGATTCGGACGGCTGCGGGGGCGGCGGCAGACTGGGTGCCGGCCGGCCACCGGGCGGCGGACGCTCGCCCCAGCGCTGCTGCCGTTCCCGCTGCCAGCGCTCGCGCATGTCGCGCTTCATCTGCTCGAGCTTCTTCAGCTGTTCCGGCGTCAGGATCTCCGCCACCTGCTCGTGCATGCGCTCGGCGACCGCGATGGCGTCGCGCGCTCCAGTCTGGCGCAGTTGTCGCAGGTCGGCATCGGCCTGCTGGATGATGGGACGCAGCTTCTCCTTCTGCTCCGCCGTGAGGCCGAGCCGGTTGGAGAAGCGCTTCATGATCTGCGGGCTGAACTGCTCCATGGGCGCCGGGGCGCGCAGGCGGGCCTTCTCGAACTGCTGCCGCACGGTGCGCAGCGAGACGAAACCGCCGAAAACCGCACCGGCGACAAAGACGCCGAGGAAGGCGAGGATGATTTTCCAGTTGCGGCTCATGTCAGGAAACTTCGAGCACGATGGCCGCGGGATCGTCGGTGGCGAAGAAGCCCTCTTCCTCCGCGCCGCCATTGGTGAACACGCTGTAGTTCGCGGCGACGCCGAGCACCGCCGCGAGGCACGCGACGCCGAAGGCGCGGAGGGCCAGGCGCTCGAGGCTCAGGCCGGCGGGCGCCGGCTGGGCGAGGGCCTGTGCCGCCACGCGGGTGGCGAAGCCATACGGCGCAACGGCAGAGGCGTCGGCCGGCGCACGGCGGGCGGCGGCGACCAGGCGCTGCCAGGCTTTGTCAGGGGGAGTCATGAGCGTTCCTTTCGTTGTAAGGCAGTGAAGAGTTTGTGCAACTTCCGACGCGCCCGGAAGGCGCGGACCTTGACCAGGGCGCCGTTCCAGCCGGTAAGCGCGCTGATCTCGCGGATGGTCTTTTGCTCGAGGTCGAGCAGGCGCAGGACCAGCCGGTCCTCGGGCTTGAGCTGGGCGAGGAGCTTGTTGACCAGCTCGCGGGCCGCGAGGGCGTCGTCGGGCGCGCTGGCGCTTTCGTCGGCCAGGACGTGGTCGAGCATCTCCGCCTCGTTTTCCCCAAGGTCGGCCCAGCGGAACTCCGGCCGGCGCTTCTGCGCCCGCAGCTGGTCGATGCAGGTCGTCACCGCGATCCGCGAGACCCAGTGGGTGAAAGGCACGTTGCCCTGGTACTGTTCGAGACGGGTGAACATTTTCAGGAAGATGTCCTGGGCGAGATCCTCCTCGGCCACGCGCCGCGGGAGGTGCGAGCGCACGATGCGAATGACGAACGGGTAGAGATGCCCGACCAGATCGCGCGCGGCCGCCTGGTCCTGGGCGCGGACCCGGTCCAGGCAACCGGCCAAGTCGAAGGCCTCGTCGTCAGGCATGGGAGGATGGAGACAAACACATACACAGGGAGCAAGACGCCCGTGCCGCCCAAGGGGTTACGCCGACCGTGCCGGAGTCGCAGCTTGACCCTGCCCCGCCCCTCCGCCTCACTCGCTCCCCAGTAATGCGAAAACAGCTCCGGCAGGCCCTCCGACTTACGACCGCGCACGGTCTTTAACCGCCGCTTACGGCCGACTGTGCGTCCTGCCTGCCTGATTGAGTGACCGCCGCCCCGAGCGCGCGTTTGCCGGATATCTTCCCTGTCTTCATCACTTTAACGTCTGTCTTCGCCATGCAACCTGCTCCGATCACGAAATACCGTTCGTTTCCGCCCGTCGCCCTGCCCAACCGCCAGTGGCCCAATCGCACGCTCACCCAGGCCCCCATGTGGTGCAGCGTCGACCTCCGCGACGGCAACCAGGCCCTCGCCCAGCCGATGAGCGTCGAAGAGAAGCTCGAATACTTCGAGCTCCTCGTGAAAATCGGCTTCAAGGAAATCGAGATCGGCTTTCCCTCCGCCTCCCAAATCGAGTTCGATTTCTGCCGCCGCCTCATCGAGGAAAAGCGCATCCCCGACGATGTCGCCGTCCAGATCCTCTGCCAGTGCCGCGAGGAGCTGATCACGCGCTCCTGCGAGGCCCTCCGCGGGGCGAAGAACATCATCTTCCACCTCTACAACTCCACCTCGCCCAAGCAGCGCGAGTACGTGTTCAACGCGTCCCGCGACGAGATCCGCCGCATCGCCGTGCGCGGGACCGAATGGGTCAAGCAGCACACCGCTCCGCTGGCCGCCGCCGGGACGCACGTCCGCTTCCAGTATTCACCCGAGAGCTTCACAAGCACCGAGCTCGATTTCGCTCTCGAGGTCTGCGAGGCCGTCACCGATGCGTGGCAGCCGACCGCCGCGAACAAGATCATCCTCAACCTCCCCGCCACGGTCGAGTACGCCACGCCCAACATCCACGCCGACCAGATCGAGTGGATGTCCACGCACCTCACCCGCCGCGACCGCACGCTCATCTCGCTGCACACGCACAATGACCGCGGCACCGGCGTCGCCGCCACCGAGCTCGGCCTGCTGGCCGGCGCCGACCGCGTCGAGGGCACGCTCTTCGGCAACGGCGAGCGCACCGGCAACCTCGACATCGTCACGGTCGCCCTGAACCTCTACACGCACGGCATCCATCCGGGCCTGGACTTCAGCGACATCAACGGCATCCGCGACGTCTACGAGCGCTGCACCAAGCTCGAGGTCCCGGCCCGCCTGCCCTACGCCGGCGAGCTCGTGTTCACCGCGTTCAGCGGCTCGCACCAGGACGCCATCAAGAAGTCGTGGGAGAAGCAGAAGCCCGGCGCGCCATGGGATGTGCTCTACATCCCGCTCGATCCCGCCGACATCGGCCGCAGCTACAAGGCCATCATCCGCATCAACAGCCAGTCCGGCAAGGGCGGCGTCGCCTACGTGCTCGAGAACGAATTCGGCTACAGCCTCCCGAAGCTCATGCACAAGGAGATCGGCCGCATCGTGAACGACCTCGCCGACACCACCGGCCGCGAGCTCACCGCGGCCGAAATCCACGATGCCTTCCAGCGCGAATACCTCGCGCGCACCGCGCCGGTTGTCCTAAAGCAGTTCAAGACCACCGAGAGCGACAGCGCCGTGACCTGCACGGCGGCCATCACGATCGACGGCGCGACGCACCAGCTCACGGCCGAGGGCAACGGCCCGATCGACGCCTTCGTGCGCGCCCTTGGATCCACGACGCTGCCCAAGTTCGAGGTCCTCAGCTACGCCGAGCACTCCCTCGGCAAGGGCGCCGAGGCCCGGGCGGTCAGCTACATCCAGATCAAGACCCAGCGCGGCCAGGCTCTGTTCGGCGCCGGCATCGACACCAATATCGAGCTCGCGTCCATCAAGGCCATCGTCAGCGCCCTCAACCGCACCCTCGCGCGTTGAGGGTCCGAGCGCGTCCATGAAGTACACCCCCGCGAAACCGCCGCTCACGGGCGAGACCCTCGCCACCCTCACCGCGCGCCTCCAGGCGCACGGTGAGCCGGCGTTTCGCGCGAAGCAGATCCTCGACTGGGTCTACAAGAAGCGCGCCCGCAGCTGGGACGACATGACGAACCTGCCCAGGAGCCTGCGCGCCTGGCTCGCCGAGACGTTCGAGCTCATGCCGGCCGCGCTCGTGTTCAACAAGCAGTCCGAGGATGTCACTGACAAGCTGCTCCTCGAGCTCGGCGACCGCGCCCTCATCGAGACCGTCATCATCCGCGTCCCGCAGGACGGCGTCGGCCTCGACCACTCCCGCAAGACCATCTGCATCTCCACGCAGGTCGGCTGCGCCATGGCCTGCGTCTTCTGCGCCTCCGGCCTCGCCGGCCTCAAGCGCGACCTCAACGCCGGCGAGATCGTCGCCCAGCTCCTGCAGGTCTGCTATCGCGAGGACGCCCGCACGCCGCGCGCCCGCATGGAGCTGGCCTCGTTCGACAACATCGTCGTCATGGGCATGGGCGAGCCGCTCGCCAACTACGACGCCGTCATCCGCGCCCTCACCATCGTCAATGCCGACTGGGGCCTCGGGTTCGGCGCCCGCCGCATCACGCTGTCGACGAGCGGGCTCGTGCCGAAGATCCTCCAGCTCGCCGAGGAACCCCTCGGACTGCGCCTCGCCATCTCCCTGCACGGCGCCACCGACGAGGTCCGCGAGAAGATCATGCCCGTCAACCGGGCCTACTCGCTCGCCAAGCTCCTCCCGGCCATCAAGACCTTCAGCGAAAAGCACGGTCGCATGGTCACGCTCGAGTTCATCCTCATCGCGGAGGTCAACGACTCGCTCCAACAGGCGGAAAAGCTCCGCGACATCGCCCTCGACCTGCACGCCCACGTGAACCTCATCCCGTACAACACGGTCGAGGGGCTGCCGTGGAAGCGCCCCTCCATCACGCGCCAGGAGCGCTTCGCCGACATCCTGCGCGACTCCCGCGTCTCCGTCACCCTCCGTCGCGAAAAAGGCCACGATATCGACGCCGCCTGCGGCCAGCTGCGACTGAAGACCGAGAAGGAACGCGAATCTGCGGTCGGGTAGCCTACCCTCCCGCCAACACCGGCCTGAAGCCCGCCTCGGCCAGGATCCGCGCCACCGTCTCGCGCTGGTCGCCCTGGATCTCGATATCGCCGTCCTTCACCGTGCCGCCACAGCCGCAGGCCGCGCGCATCTTTTTGGCGAGCGCCTCCTTCTCCGGCAGGCCGATGCCCATGAATCCGGTCACCAGCGTAACGGTCTTGCCGCCACGTCCGGCGGTCGTGCGCCTGATGTCGACCCGCCCACGATTCCTCGCCGCCGGGACCGCTGTAGCCGGGGTCGCCGACCCCGGTTGCTTGGGCGCCGCCGGCAGTCCCGTCGCACTCAGCCCCGCAAAAGGATTCTGCCCCAACCCCTGGCCGCCATCCGTCGAGATTTTACCGCCGTTGCTCATGGACCCTCACTTCCGACCCGCCCGCCCGCCACAGATGCCCACCGGGATGTCACTCTCGCCGCCGAGGAACATCAGCGCCTTGGCGTAGCTCCTATTCTCCATGAAATGAACCAGTTGCGGATGGAGGCTACCCCGCCCCTGGTCGAGGAAGGTGTCCAGCCGCGCCATCTCGGCGGCGATCACGGGGCCATCAGACTCCTTGATGGCCTCGAGCAATGAAATAAGGGCGACTTTAATTTGGGACTCCATAACCGTGATGAGTAAACCTGTTCCCTCTGCTACGGACCTTAAGCGCGTTTGCAATCCTCCGCCTCCATGCCCCCGGACCCTTGTGTCCTGAGACCGGTCGTGCTGAGTTCCAGAACAATTTTCCCTAATAGCCTGCCCAGCAAGGCGACTCGAACCACTCTTTAGCCCACGCGTCATTTTTATCAGCCATGAGCAATCTTTCGTTACCCAACCATGCCAATGCGGCGGTCATCGAGGCCGCTTATCAGGCCTGGCAGGCCGACCCCAATTCGGTCGACCCCACATGGCGGGCCTTTTTCCAAGGGTTCACGCTCGGCCATGGCGGCGGCTCCCTCACCACCCCGGGCGCGGCCGAGGCCGGAGTCTCGATCATCGACAGCCTCAAGCAGTCCCACGTCCATTACCTGATCGCCACCTATCGCGCCTTGGGGCACCTCGAGGCCCACATCGACCCCCTCAGCGACCCGCCCCCGCCGCACCCGAAGCTCAGCCTCGCGCAGTTCTCCCTGGGCGAGGATGACCTCGACACGACCTTTGACGTCGGCACCTACCTCGGCGGCGGCCAGATGAAGCTCCGCGACATCCTCATCTCGCTCCGCCTCACCTACTGCGACCGCATCGGCGTTGAATACACGCACATCCAGGACGTCGAGGTGCGGAACTGGCTCCAGGAACGCATGGAGTCCACCCGCAACCAGCCCGATTTCTCCAAGGGCGAGCGCATCCGCATCCTCCGCCGCGTGCACAAGGCTGAGCTCTTCGAGCGCTTTCTCCACACCAAGTATGTCGGCCAGAAGCGCTTCTCCCTCGAGGGCGGCGAGACGATGGTCGCCGCGGTCGACACGATCATCGAGTATTGCCCGACTCTCGGCGTCGAGGAGGTCGTCATGGGCATGGCCCACCGCGGCCGCCTCAACATCCTCTGCAACGTCATGCGGAAGAGCTTCGACGAGGTCTTCGAGCAGTTTTCCGAGAACTACCTGCCCGACACCGTCGGCGGCGACGGCGACGTGAAGTACCACCTCGGCTACGAGGTCATCCTCGACACCGCCGCCGGCAGGAAGGTCGAGGTCCGCCTCGCGGCCAATCCCTCCCACCTCGAGATCGTCAACCCCGTCGTCGAGGGCAACGCCCGCGCCCGCCAGCGCATGCGCGGCGCCACCGAGGAGCGCCACCGCGTGCTGCCCCTCCTGATCCACGGCGACGCCGCCTTCGCCGGCCAGGGCATCGTCGCCGAGACGCTCAACTTCTCGCAGCTGCCGGGCTACAAGACCGGCGGCACCGTCCACATCGTCGTGAACAACCAGATCGGCTTCACCACGCTGCCGCGTGACTCGCGCTCCACGCTCTACTGCACCGACGTCGCCAAGATGATCGAGGCTCCGGTCTTCCACGTGAATGGCGACGACCCCGAGGCCGTCTGCCAGATCACGCGCCTCGCCCTCGAGTTCCGCGTGAAGTTCCAGCGCGATGTCGTCATCGACATGGTCTGCTACCGCAAGCACGGCCACAACGAGACCGACGAGCCCGCCTTCACCCAGCCGCTCCTCTACCGCAAGATCGCCCAGCACCCGGCGGTGTCGGAGGTCTTCAGCCGCAAGCTCGTCGCCGACGGCACCATCACCGCCGCCGAATCCGACGCCATCCGCGCCGAGTATTCTGCCGCCCTCGAGCACAACCTCGAGAAGGCCCGCGCGGCCGAGTCCGCCAAGACCGCGCGCCGCTCTTCCGCCGCTGAGCAGCGGAAGTTCGAGGGCTCGACCGCCATCTTCCAGCCCGACTTCCACTTCAAGCCCGTCCCGACCGGCGTGTCTCCAGCCACGCTCGACCTCGTTGTCCAAGGCCTCACCACGCTGCCTCCCGCATTCAAGCCCAACCCCAAGATCCGCCGCTTCCTCGAGGCCCGCGCCAAGGCGCACCGGGAAGGCGGCCCAATCGACTGGGGATTCGCCGAGTCCCTTGCCTTCGGCACGCTCGTCGTCGAGGGGGTGCCGATCCGCCTCAGCGGCCAGGACTGCGAGCGCGGCACCTTCAGCCACCGCCACGCCGTGCTCCACGACATGGAGACCGGCGCGACCCACGCGCCGCTCAAGCACCTCACGCCCGGCCAGGCGCGATTCTGCGTCTACAACTCGCTCCTGTCCGAGGCGGCAGTGCTCGCCTTCGACTATGGCTATTCGCTCGATTACCCCGACATGCTTTGCATGTGGGAGGCCCAATTCGGCGATTTTGCCAACGGCGCCCAGGTCGTGATCGACCAGTTCCTCGCCGCCGGCGAATCGAAGTGGCAGCGCACCAGCGGCCTCACCCTCCTCCTCCCGCACGGCTACGAGGGCCAAGGACCCGAACACTCCTCAGCCCGCCTCGAACGCTTCCTCAACCTCTGCGCCGAGGACAACATGCAGGTCGCCAACATCACGACCCCGGCGAACTTCTTCCACGCCCTGCGCCGCCAGGTAAAGCGTGACGTCAAGAAGCCGCTCATCGTGATGTCACCCAAGTCGCTCCTGCGCCACCCGGCCGCCGTGTCTCGCCTCGAGGAATTCCAGACCGGCAGCTTCCACGAGATCATCGACGACCCGCTCTTCGCCACCGCCAGCACCACGACCCGCGCGCCGTTTCCCGCCGGCCAGGCGGCGCCGGACCGCCTCGTTCTCTGCTCAGGCAAGGTCTACTACGATCTCGTCGACTACCGCGCGAAGCACAAGCATACCGGCACCGCCATCGTCCGCCTCGAGCAGCTCTACCCGCTCCACCGCAAGCGCCTGGCCGAGATCGCCAAGCGCTACGGCCCGGCGAAATTGATCTGGTGCCAGGAGGAGTCGCAGAACATGGGCGCCTGGACCTACATCGCGCCGCAGCTCGAGGAGATCTTCGGTCGCAAGACGGCTTACGCCGGCCGCGACGCCTCCGCCTCCCCCGCCGTCGGCTCCCTCGCCCGCCACCGCCAGGAACTCGCCGCCTTGCTCAAGGATGCGTTTAATGTCTGATTCCCTGAGTAGCGCGTAGTGGGTAGCGAGTAGCGAGCATATCGCCTCGCGACTCTCAGCTCCTCTCGCCATCCTCCCTACTCGCTACCCGCTACTCACTACTCGCTACTTTTCCGCAACATGCCCTTTGAAGTCAAAATCCCGCCCATGGGCGAATCCATCAACTCCGGCGTCCTCGCCAAGTGGTACGTGCAGGACGGTGACGTCGTGAAGAAGGACCAGCCGCTCTTCGAACTCGAGACCGACAAGATCACGACCGAGGGCACCGCTGAGACCGCCGGCCGCGTCAGCCTCCTCGTCGCCGCCGGCACCGAGGTGAAGATCGGCGCCGTCGTCGCCAAGATCGACGAAACCGCCACAGCCGCCGCCACCGTTGCACCAACCTCTCCGGTTTCCGGTATCCCCAATCCGAAATCCGCCGAATCCTCCCCCGCCGTCCGCCGCCTCGCCGCCGAAACCGGCGTCGATCCCGCCACCGTGACCGGCACCGGCAAGGCCGGCCGCGTCACCAAGGGCGACATGCTCAAGGCCACGACCGACTCCGCAAAAACGGCCCCCGTAGGCAGCCCGCTCGCGGGCGCTCCCACCCCGCCTCCCGCGCCGACCTCCCCGACCACTCCGGTTTCCGGTATCCCCAATCCGCAATCTCCAACTGAGCGCCAAACCCGCAAGAAGCTCAGCCCGCTCCGCAAACGCATCGCCGAGCGCCTCGTCCAGGCCCAGCACGAGGCCGCCATGCTCACGACCTTCAACGAGGTCGACATGTCCGCCGTCATCGCCCTGCGGAAGAAATACCAGGACGACTTCGTCAAGAAGCACGGCGTGAAGCTCGGCTTCATGTCCTTCTTCACCAAGGCCGTCGTCGCCGCCCTCCACGACGTCCCGGCCCTCAATGCCCAGTTCGCCGGCGACGAGATCATCCAGAACAACTACTACGACATCGGCGTCGCGGTCTCCACCGACCGCGGCCTCATGGTCCCCGTCCTCCGCGACTGCGACCGGCAGAGCATGGCGGGCATCGAGCAGGCCCTCGCCGACCTCGCCAAGCGCGCCCGCGACGGGAAGATAACGCTCCCCGACCTCGAGGGCGGCGTCTTCACGATCACCAACGGCGGCATCTTCGGCTCGATGCTATCGACCCCGATCCTCAACGCCCCGCAGGCCGGCATCCTCGGCCTCCACGCCATCAACGAGCGACCCGTCGCCCTCGAAGGCCAGGTCGTCATCCGCCCGATGATGTACCTCGCCCTCAGCTACGACCACCGCCTCGTCGACGGCCGCGAAGCCGTGACCTTCCTCGTGAAGGTCAAGCAGGCCATCGAGGACCCCGCCCGGCTCATCGTTGGAATCTGAGCCAACAACCTTTCACAGGAGATAACGGAGAAGACAGTGTATCGCGCTCTTCTCCGTTCTCTCCGTTCCCTCCTGTAAAATGCCTTCAGAACTTCTCGATCTCATCGTCATCGGCGCCGGGCCCGGCGGCTATGTGTGCGCGTTTCGCGCCGCGCAGCTCGGGCTCAAGGTCGCCCTCATCGACAAGCGCGCCACGCTCGGCGGGACCTGCCTCAATGTCGGCTGCATTCCCAGCAAGGCGCTGCTGCACTCGTCCGAGCAATTCGTCTTCGCCAAGGGCCACGCCGCCGCCCATGGCATCAAGCTCGGCTCCGTCGAACTCGATCTGCCCGCCCTGTTGAAGAAAAAGAACGACGTGGTCGCCAAGCTCACCGCCGGCGTCGCCCAGCTCGCCAAGGCGCGCAAGATCACCGTCGTCACCGGCAGCGCCACCTTTGTCAGTGCAAACACAGTGGCGGTCTCCCCCGTAGGCAGCCCGCTCGCGAGCGCTCCGCAAACCCTCACCGCCAAAAACATCGTCATCGCCACCGGCTCCGCGCCGGTCGAGCTCCCCTTCCTCAAGTTCAATGGCACCAGCGTCGTCTCCAGCGATGACGCCATCGCGTTCTCCGCTGTGCCGAAGAAACTCGTCGTCGTGGGCGGCGGCGCCATTGGCCTCGAACTCGGCTCCGTCTGGTCGCGTCTCGGCGCCGATGTGACCGTGGTCGAGTTCCTGCCCAAGATCGTCGCCAATTACGACGACGACATCGTCCGCAATTTTACCCGCCTCCTGCAGAAGCAGGGCCTCAAGATCGAGGTCAACGCCAAGGTCACCGGCTATGCCAACGGCGTGCTCACCGCCGAGCGCGAGGGCAAGAAGCTCGAGTTCCCCGCCGACACCGTCCTCGTCGCCGTGGGCCGCCGCCCCTACGCGGATGGTCTCGGCCTCGAGCAGGCCGGCGTGCAACTCGACGAGAAAAAGCGGATCAAGGTCGACGCCCACCTCAAGACCACCGCCCCCGGCGTCTGGGCCATCGGCGATGTCGTCGCCGGACCCATGCTCGCCCACAAGGCCGAGGAGGACGGCGTCGCTGTCGCCGAATGGATCGCCGGCAAGGCCGGTCACATCAACTGGGACCTCATGCCCGGCATCGTCTACACCGATCCCGAGGTCGCCGGCGTCGGCCTGGGCGAGGACGCCGCCAAGGCCAAAGGCATCGCCGTCAACGTGGGCCGCTTCAACTTCGCCGCCAACGGGCGCGCCATCGCCGCCGATGCCACCGACGGTTACGTGAAGATCATCGCCGACGCCAAGACCGACAAGATTCTCGGCGCCCAGATCCTGGGCCGCGGCGCCGGCGAGCTCATCAGCGAAGTCGTGACGCACATGGAGTACGGCGGCAGCGCCGAAGACCTCGGCCGCACCATCCACGCGCACCCGACGATGAGCGAAGCCGTCAAGGAAGCCGGCCTCGCCGTCAGCAAGAGCGCGATCCACGCGCTCTAGCCCTGGCCGGGCGCGGCGCCTTGTAATCTAGCGTGTCCACCTCCGAATCGCTCCTGCCCTCGCAGCACGTGCGCGGCGTCACGCTGATGCTGGTGTCGGCCTTGTGCTTCATGGCCAACGCGCTCCTGATCCGCGCTCTTGGCACCGTGCAGGCCGTGGATGTCTGGCTGCTCGCCTCGGTGAGATTCGTCGTCGGCTTCGGGCTCATCTTCGCGATCTACCGGGTCGGCCCGGAGGAATTTCAGCCGCTCCATCTCTATCGGAACCGCCGCCTCATCTCCCGTGGCATCATCGGATCGCTCGGCGTGTATGGCTATTACCTGACCGTGGTGCACCTCGGCGCCGGCCGCGCCACGTTCATCAACAACACCTACGTGGTACTCGGCGCGATCCTGGCCGTGATCATGCTCCACGAGCGTTTTCGCCTCCTGCTCGGGCTTGGCGGCCTGCTCGCGCTGGCCGGCCTCGCGCTGCTCACCAACGTCTTCGCCGCCGGTGCGCAGGTCAGCCCCTACGATCTCCTCGCCATCGCCGTCGCCTTTGGTTCGGCGTACATCGTCGTCACCATCCGCCAGCTCCACGCCGAGGGCGAGCACACCTCGACCATCTTTGCCGCCCAGTGCGTGTATGGCCTCCTGCTCTGCCTCGGCCCCGCCGTCGTCGCCTGGGCGCCGCCGAGGGCGAGCACACCTCGACCATCTTTGCCGCCCAGTGCGTGTATGGCCTC
>CAYHEW010000037.1:21868-41035 GCA_964355715.1 uncultured Opitutaceae bacterium
CTGCTCTGCCTCGGCCCCGCCGTCGTCGCCTGGGCGCCGCACCCGCCGCTGGCCTGGGCGCTGATGATCGTCGCCGCCCTTAGTGCCGGCCTTGGCCAGATCACGATGACGCGGGCCTTCCGCGACCTGCCCGTGGGCGAGGGCTCGCTCCTGCAGATCCTCGTGCCGCTCGGTATCGCCGTGGGCGGTGTCATGTTTTTCAGCGAACAGTTTGCCGCCTACGAAATGGTCGGCGCAGCGATGATTCTCGTCGGGACCGTGCTGCCGGCGGCGCTGAGTCCGATTCAGGTCACGCCTGCATCAGGCCTGACGCACGCTCGGCCAGTCCTGAGGGAAACGGAAACTGGCGCGCGATCTCCGGCGTGAATTCGATGCCGAGCCCCGGGCGGGTCGGCGCCAACAGCCGGCCCATTTCAACCCGGGGCGGATCCGTGAACGTCGCCCGCTGCAACTCCGTCAGGTGCTGGCCCATCTCCAGCATTTCCACACGCGGGCAGCCAAAGGACAGATGCAGATTGGCCATGACACCCGGTCCCGCGCTCCACGCATGCGGAATCACCGCCAGACCGTGCGCGTCGGCCAGTGCGGCCACCGCCGCGAACTGATCCACCCCGCCCACGAAATTCGCATCGGGCTGGAGCACATCCAGGGCGCCCTGCCGCACAAACTCCTCGAACCCCCGCCGCAGGCTCAGGCTCTCGCCCCCTGCAATCCGCACCTTGGTCCGCTCGCGCAGCCAGGCATAGCCCGCGGGATCCAAGTAGCTCAGCGGTTCCTCGAAGAAACGGCAGTCGTGGTCCGCCAGCAGTTGCGCGAAGTCCAACGCCTCCTCCCGCGTGAAGGGATCCGGCACGCCGCCCATGTGCCCGTCCGCCATGATGCCGAAGTCTGTACCACCCTCGCGCCGGAGCGCGACCAGCACCGGTTGCATCGCCGCCCGCAAGGCCGCGCCCCTGGGTCCCGCGATCCCGCCGCCCGGCTTGCGAAAAAACGGCCCGATCTTCACCGCGGTGAAATTTCTCGACCGCAGCCGCGCCACCAGCGCCGGCACTTCCGCGACCGACGGCGCGGGTCCAAGGCTGGCATACACCGGGATCGATGCCGGCGCGTCGGCCCGCAGCAGCCGGTGGCACGGCTGCCCGGCCACCTTGCCCTCGATGTCCCAGAGCGCGTTGGCGATGCCGCCCATCACGCTCACGTTCGCCCCGCTGCGTCCCCACCAGACGCTCGAGTCCCACATCCGCTGCCAGAGGGGACTGCGCTGCAGCGGGTCGCGGCCGATGAGCAGAGGCGCGTAGTAGTTCACCAGCGCCAGCGCCGCCTCGCCGCAGAACATGCCCATCAGCGGCTCCCCATGACCGCACACCCCTTCATCGGTCTCGACACGAACGATGGCCGAGCCGATGGCATCGCCCAAAGAGGTGGTGGAGCAGCACAGGTGGCAGGTGACGGCGGTGATCTTCATGGATGGAACCGCCCTCAACCCTTCAACCGGACCGGTGCGATCTCATTGAGCAGCGGTGCGCCACTCTGGTACCGGGCAAGGTTCTGTCGCAGCAACCCCTCTTGGTGAACCGCCGCGTCGGGCATCACCCCTGACATGTGCGGCGTAACAGTGATACCGGGGTGCGCCCAGAGCGGCGAGTCGGCGGCCAAAGGCTCCGGTTCAAAAACATCCAGGTACGCATGGCCGACCCGCCCGGAATCCAGCGCCGCGATCAGCGCGGTGGCGTCAATCAACCCGCCCCGGGCTACATTGATGATCACCGCGCCGGGTTTCATCGCCGCCAGGGTCGAGCCGTTGAGCAGATGCCGGGACTGCGGTGTCAGTGGAATCGTCAGGATCACAAAATCCGCCGACGGCAACGCCGCATCCAGCCGCTCAATCGGGAAAATCCGCGCCGGCAGCAGTCCCTCGGCATCGCCGATGCCGGGCAGCGGCAGATAGCCGGCATAGCGCTGGCGATCGGCCGTGCGCTGGATGGCATCCACCACCACACCCAGGGCGGTGAGCAGTCGCGCCGTCTCACGCCCCACCCCGCCATAGCCCACGATGAGCGCCCGGCGTCCGCGCAACGGCGGGGTCGCCATCGCCAGGCGGCCCGGCCAGGTGCGCGCCGATTGCAGTCGGGCAAAATCATCGAATCGCTTCACGTGCCGCAGCATTTGTCCGACTACAAATTCCGCCATCGGTCCGGCGCAGAGGCCGGCGGCATTCGACACCCGCATACCCGCCCGCAAGGCCAGCGGATGCCCGATGGCCTGATTGTAGCCGGCCGACATCAGATGTATCCATCGCAGTCCCGCTGCCGCAGTACCCGCCGGCGGAAGCGCATCGGTCACCAGCACCTCCGTTTCCGGGCGGAGACCTGCTTCGATCGCAGCCGCCGACTCACCACAGCAGGTCACCCTGACATCAGGCGGCAGCTTCCAGTCAGTCGTTCCACCGTAGGCAAGCAGGAGATTCATGGGCGGTCGGGGCAGGTACGCACAACTGAGGCACGACCCCAACGCACCGGGCGCGGGTTGGCGAGCTATCCTGCAGGGAATTCCCCACCAGGGGGCCCGGTCACCCGACCGAAATCCGGGAACGTCTCCCAGACAATCGATCGATCCGGATTCGGCCCATCACTTCCCCGCCGCCGCCCGGGCTGCCCGCTGGCGTTCCTGCCACGGAAAATCCCGGGGCACTGCGCGCGGACGCTCGTACGCCGAACCCATCGCGATATAAGCGCGGCGGTAGTCGTCGGAATTGTTCGCCGGTGTGAAGTGCAGCGTGCGGCCGTTGTGGAAGGTTGCCCCGCCCGCCGGCAGTTCGCAGGCCACCACCCGGCCGAGATCAATGGCGCCCGGTACCACCTCGAGTCCGGGCGTGAGCGGATTGTCGCCAATCGGCCGGTGCGGCACAATTTCCAGTCGGTGCGATCCCGGCACGAAACACATGCAGCCGTTCACCCGGGTCGCAGGCTGTAGGGGTATCCAGACGCTCAGGCTCGAGTATTCCTTCGCGGGATCCCAATACGCCTCGTCCTGGTGCCACGGCGTGGGCGCAGCGTTGTGCGGCGGCTTGTTGATGGCGTGATCGCCCATCATCTTCGTCTCCGCGCCATGAAGCTGCTTCATCATGGCCTTCAGGTTGGCCACCATCTGGGTCTCCAGCAGTGCCGGGGCATATTTGCCCGGCTGCAGGATCTGCGGGATGGCCTCCTTCCGGCCTTGGGCCTTGGCTCCGGCCAGGTCGTAGGTGTCCTTCCCGGTCACCTCCCGGTCCTCGTTGAAGAGCCGGTCATAGATGCGCTTCACGGTCTCGATCTCCGCCGCTGGCATGATGGCATCGATGGCGAGGTACCCGTGCTCCTGATAGAACGCGATCTGCTCCACGGTGAGCAGGTGCGTGGGCGGGAGCGCGGCGGGAGCGCCATAGTCGGGCACGGCCGGTGTGGTGACGGGGGCATTCATCGCTCGACAGTATGCCGATAGCGGCGCCAGCCTGCGTCCAAGAATGTCGCCCAGTATGAAATCGAACATCCGTCGACGCCTGCCCAGCGCCCGCCAGACCGGCCGCGTCGACCTGTTCGCCCGCGCCATCAACGTCCCCGGGGTGCTCGAGATCGGCAGCTACCACTATCGCGCCGCGCGGCGCGGTCTCGCCGGCGTCGCCCATGCCGGCTGCCTGGGGATCTGTTACCTCGCCCGCGGGGTGCAAACCTACCGCATCGAGGACCGCGTCTACCAGTTGCAGGGCGGCGACCAGCTCGTGACCTTCCCCGGCGACTGCCTCGACACCGCTGGCGCCCCCGAGGAAAAAAGCCGCCTCCACTGGGTGCTCCTCCGCATGCAGCCGCTCGATGCGCCGCTGCTTTTCCTCGAGCGCTCCGCCGCCGTCGCGCTCCGGCAGGCCCTCCTCGCCCTGCCCGAACGTCATTTCCCGAGTCCGCGTGAAGCCGCGGAACTGACCAGTGCAATATTGCACACCCTGGCCCGCCGCCCGGTTGCGCTGCTGGATCGCATTGCGGCGGCGAATCTCATCCTGCGCTACCTCTTCGCCACGCTCGCCGCCGCCCGCGCCGAAGCCGGCGCCGGGGTTTCCCCCCGCATCGCCCGCTGCCTCGACCACATCGCCCGCCACCTGCACGCACCGCTCTACGTGCCCGAACTCGCCCGCGCCATCCACCTCTCGGAATCCCGCTTCAAGGCCAGGTTCCGCCAGGAGGTCGGCCTGCCCCCGGGCGAGTACATCCTCCGGGCCAAGATCGCCGCCGGCTGCAGCGAGCTCCGCCAGTCCGGGACCCGCGTCACGGAACTCGCCCACCGCCTCGGTTTTTCCAGCTCGCAATACTTCGCCACCGTCTTCCGCCGCTTCACCGGCCTCACCCCCTCGGTCTACGCGACGCGGTCGGCGGATGCGGCTTGCCTCGCGAATGGCGGGGGCGGCAAGGTGGGGTCGTGAGTTCACCGAAATTGCTGCTCTGGGATATCGATGGGACGCTGATCGTGTCGCACGGCGCGGGATTTCGCGCCATGCAGCGTGCGCTGCGCGAGCGTTTCGGATGCGAGGTGGACCTGCGAAAGATCAATTGGGCCGGGCGCACCGACAGCTGGATCGTCGCCGAGGTGCTGCGCCACGTCGGCCTGCCGGACACGACGGAGAACACCCAGGCCTATCTGGAAGCGTACCTGACGCTGCTGCCGGTGGAGCTGAGCGCCGGACGTTCCGGCCAGTTGCTGCCCGGCGTGACGGAGCTGCTGGAGCACGTGCACGGGCGCCGCGACATCGTGCAGGGCCTGCTGACGGGCAACGTGGTGCGCGGCGCCGAGCTGAAGCTGTCGCACTTCAATGTCTGGCATTATTTCCGTTTCGGCGCCTTCGCCGACGACAGTCCGCAGCGCAACGACCTTGGACCCGTGGCGCTGCAGCGCGCGCGGGCCCACCACGGTGCGGAATTCGCGCCCGAAAACACCTTTATCATCGGCGACACGCCCCACGACGTGGAATGCGGCCAAGTGATCGGCGCGCGCACCATCGCGGTGGCGACGGGGCATTACTCGATGGCGGAGCTGGAGGCGTGCCGGCCGACGGTGGCGCTGGCCAACCTGGCCGACACGGCGGCGTTCCTGCGACTCGTCACCGGCTAGAAGCCCCCCGCTACTTGGCACGCTTCTCGACCGACGTCACCTTGCCGTCTTCGAACACCACGCGCACGGCCTCGTCGTCGGCGCCGTAGGTCGGCGGTTCGTAGGCGACACCACCCGCGTAGGAGGAGGAGCCGTGGGCGGAGCCCACGCCGATGCCGAGCGAAAACCCCACGCGGCCGCCGGCGTAAGCCCAAACTTCGGAACTGCCTTCGGCCGTCGTGCGTTGGTATTTGCGGGTGGGTTCGCCCAGCGCGACGCGCACCTGCTCCGGCGTGAAGCCGATGTCGATGCGCCCGGTCTGGATCTTTTCGCGCACGTCAGCCGGCCACGTGTCGAATTGCGCCTGTTGGGCGCTGATCCGCTTCTCCAGGGAGTTGCAGCCGGCGGCGAGCAGAGCGGCGAGGGCGATGAGCAGAAAAGTGCAGCGCTTCATGGGGTGGGAATTTGTTTGCGGACCCTAGGGTGACACCCGCCAATGACACGGCAACCCCTCAACTGTTCACCTGCTCATGAAAACCTTCACCATCGCCATCGGTTCGGACCACGCCGGCTTCAAATACAAGGAGGCCATCAAGGAAATGCTCCTCGCCGAAGGCCACACTGTCCGCGACTTCGGCACGCACTCGGCCGACAGCTGCGACTTCCCCGATTTCTGCTTCCCCGTCGCCCGCGCCGTTGCCGCCGGCGAATTTCAGCGCGGCATCGTCCTTGGTGGCTCCGGCAACGGCGAGGCCATGGCGGCGAACCGCGTGAAAGGCATCCGCTGCGGCGTGTGCTGGAACGAGCAGGTCGCTGTCTGGAACCGCTCCCACAACGACGCCAATTGCCTCTCCCTCGGCGAGCGCACGATCACCCTCGAAATGGCGTTCAACATCGTTCGAACCTGGCTTGAAACCGAGTTCGAAGGCGGCCGCCACGTGCGCCGCATCGAGAAACTCGACTCAATGGCTTGAGGTGTTTTAGTTCTTAAGTCGCTGGAAATCAGCGTCTATTAAAAATTTCGATAACAAATCCTTTGACATCGAAACTTAAATCGCTTCAACATTGAATCGTTATGGGAACGCACTACCAAGGCACCAAAGCTGAAACCGACGCCCTCAACGCCTACATCAAGCTGATGCGGGCGGCCGAGTCGGTGACCGCGCGTGCCCACAGTGTGCTGCCCAAGGAGATCACGCTTTCCCAGTTTGGCGTCCTCGAAACCCTGCTGCACCGCGGTCCCCTTTGCCAGAGCGAGCTCGCGGGCAAATTGCTCAAGAGCGGCGGCAATATCACGCTGATCGTCGATAATCTCGAGAAGGCCGGCTACGTCACTCGCGAACGCGACCAGGACGACCGGCGATTCATCACCGTCTCCCTCACGACCAAGGGCCGGACCTTCATCACCGACCTCTTCCCGAAAGTCGCCGCCAGCATCACCCGCGAGTTCGCCGCGCTCTCGTCCGCCGAGCAGTTCACCCTCGGCTGGCTGTGCAAGAAGGTCGGCGCACCGGCCGCCACGGCGACCTCCTCTTCCGCTTCGGGTTCTTGAGGACCGATCCCCAGTTATCCCGCTTTTTCCCGAAGCAAATACTTCAAGTTCAAACCATTAACCTATCCAATCCTATGAAAAACCTGCTCACAAAGCTCCTCAGCACCAACGCGCACAACTGGTCCCCAGTCGTGCTCCGACTCGTCCTCGGCATCACCATGGCCGCCCACGGCGCGCAAAAACTCTTCGGCTGGTTCGGCGGCTACGGCCTCCAAGGCACTGCCGGCTTCTTCGCCGAGCAATTGGGCATGAAGCCCGGTATCTTCTGGGCCACCCTCGCCGGCAGCGGTGAGTTCTTCGGCGGCCTCCTGCTGATCCTCGGCCTCGCCACGCGTTTCGCGGCGCTCAACACCGCGGTCGTGATGCTTGTCGCGATTCTCACTGTGCACAGCAGCGCGTTCTTCCTGCCCGCCGGCATGGAATACGCCCTGAGTCTGCTCGCCATGTCCGTCGCCCTCATCGTGTCCGGCGGTGGAGCCCTCTCAGCGGACAGCAAGCTGAGCAGCTGACCATGAACCTCCTCGGCCTCCATCACATCACGGCCATCGCCTCCGATCCGCGCCAGAATCTGGATTTCTACACGCGCGTGCTCGGGCTGCGCTTCATCAAGAAGTCGGTCAACCAGGACGATCCCGGCACGTATCACCTCTACTACGGTGACTACGCCGGTTCGCCCGGCACCGTGCTGACATTCTTTCCCTGGATGGGATTGCGCCGCGGCCGGCCCGGACACGGTCAAGCCTACGCCACCGCGTTCTCGATTCCGTCCGGGGCCCTGTCCTTCTGGCAGGAGCGGCTGTCGCAGCTCAAGGTTCCGACGGCCCCGGTCGAGACGCGCTTCGGCGATCAGGTGCTGACCGTCTTCGATCCCGACGGCCTGCGCCTCGAGCTCATCGCCACCGCCGAGGCCGATACGCGCCCGCCGGCGCCGGCCAAGGACGTTCCCGCCGTCCACGCCATCCGCGGATTCCACAGCTCCACCCTCGCGCTCAACGACGCCGGCCCCACGACCGCTGTGTTGACGGGCACGATGGGCTACCGTCAGGTCGCGCAGGACGGTCACCGCACGCGCTTCACCGTCGCGAGCGGCGGCCCGGGTACCTACGTCGATCTTCTCACCGATCCCGCCCTGCCCCGCGGCCTCAACGGCGCGGGCACGATCCACCACGTCGCCTTCCGCACTCCGGACGACGCGGCCCACGTCGCCGCCCATCACGAAGTCGCGCAGCACGGCCTCGGCGTCAGCCCGGTGATCGACCGCGCCTACTTCAAGTCCCTTTACTATCGCGAACCCGGCGGCGTGCTTTTCGAGATCGCCACCGACCAGCCCGGTTTCGCCATCGACGAGCCCGTGGCAAGCCTCGGGACCAAGCTCGGTCTGCCCCCGCGGCTCGAACCCTTCCGGGCCGAGATCGAGGCGGCCCTGCCCAAGCTCGATTGACCATGTCCGCCCTCGCCTACCACCACCGCTTCGAACCGGCCCCGGCCGGCGCGCCGGCGGCCCCGCCGCTCCTGCTGCTCCACGGCACAGGCGGCGACGAAAACGACCTCATCCCGCTCGCGCGGCGCATCTCGCCGGGCTCGGCGCTGCTGAGCCCGCGCGGCGATGTCGTCGAGCGCGGTGCGCGCCGCTTTTTCGCCCGCCTCGCCGAAGGCGTGTTCGATCCCACCGAGGTGCGCACGCGGGCCGCCACCCTCGCAGCCTTTATCCGCGAGGCTGCCGAACGCTACGGATTCGATTCGAGCCGACTGACGGCCGTCGGCCTTTCCAACGGCGCCAATATCGCCGCCGTGCTCCTGCAGTTGCACCCCGCCACGCTCGGGTGCGCCGTGCTGCTGCGGCCGATGGTCGTCCTCGACCAGCCGGCCGCGCCCGGCTCCCTTGCCGGCAAGCGCGTCCTCATTGCCAGCGGTCATGCCGACCCGATCGTGCCGTCCGACCACCCTCCGCGCCTGGCCGCGCTCCTCGAGGCCGGCGGGGCCAATGTCGCCGTTCGGGTCTTCCCTGCGGGCCACAATCTGACCGCGGACGATCTGACGGTCTCCCAAGATTTCCTCGCAGGCCGGTAGACAAAAGACACGCCTCCGGGCATGCTATCGCCCATGAGCATGCCCTACCGCCGCCTCGGTTCGTCCGGCCTGAAAATCAGCGCGCTGTCCTTCGGCGCCTGGGTTACCTTCGGCAAACAAGTGGGTGACCGCGTGGCGCGCGACCTTCTGCACACGGCGTACGACGCCGGCGTGAATTTCTTCGACAACGCCGAGACCTACGCCGACGGCCAGGCCGAGGTGGTGATGGGCGACATCCTCAAAAAATCGGGCTGGCCCCGTGACACGTTCCTCGTCTCGAGCAAGGCCTTCTTCGGCGCCGAGCGCGAGGGCCCGAACCAGATCGGCCTGTCGCGCAAGCACATCGTCGAGGCCTGCCATGCCGCCCTGCGGCGCCTGCAAGTGGACTACCTTGATCTCTATTATTGCCATCGCCCGGACCCCGAGGTCCCGATCGAGGAGACGGCCCGCGCCATGCACGACCTCGTCACCCAGGGCAAGGTGCTCTACTGGGGCACCAGCGAATGGAGCGGCGACAATCTCGCGGAGGCCTTCGCTGTGTGCGACAAGCTCATCCTCCACCGCCCCATCGTGGAACAGCCGCAGTACAACCTCTTCCACCGCTCGCGCGTCGAGAAGGAATACGCCCCATTCTACAGCTCGCCCGGTCTCGGCACCACAGTCTGGTCGCCACTCGCGACCGGTTTGCTCACCGGCAAGTACAACGACGGCGTCCCGTCCCAGTCCCGCCTCGACACCCCGGGCATGGAGTGGCTGCGCGATCGCCTGACCTCCGACCCGCGGTTCCCTGCCAAGCTTGAGACCGTCCGCCAACTCGCCGGCATCGCCCGCGAACTCGGCACCACCCTGCCCTGCCTGGCCCTCGCCTGGTGCCTGACGAACCCCAATGTCAGCAGCGTCATCCTCGGCGCGTCGCGCGTGGAACAGCTGCGCGAGAATTTCGGCGCGCTCGACGTCGTGGCCAAGCTCACCCCCGAGGTGCTCCGGCGCATCGAGGCCCTCACCGCGCCGCTGGCGAATTGACGGCGCCGACGCCCACCTGCCCCATGGACGACGACGCCCCAGCCCCGCGGAAGTTCACGTTCAAGGACAAGGAGTTCACCCGGGAGAATGTTCGCGCCACTCCGCCGGCGCCGTCGGTGCACGAGATCCTGCGCGACAATCTCGCGGTGCAGAAATCGGTCGAGCCCGAGGTTCTGCCCAACCTCAAGGACCGGCGCACGAAACGCCGGCGCGACTACCTGATCCTCATGCTGACGATGAACCCGCTCATCGCCGCAGTCGGCTGGATCGTCTACGGCAACCCGGTCGGCAGCATCTATCTGCTCGCCTTCTTTGTGATGTTCAACGTCGGCCTCCCCTGGATCATGTTCCAGGTGATGGATAAATACTAGGATACCGAGCCGCATGCGCGTCACTTACTTCGGCCACTCCTGTTTCCGCCTCGAGCTGCCCGGCACGGCCCCGGTGCGGCTCGTGTTCGACCCCTTCCTCCGCGGCAACCCGCACGGCGCGGTCGATCCGGCGACGGTCGCGTGCGATCTCGTCCTGTGCTCGCACGCGCACAACGACCACATCGCCGACGCCCTCGAACTCGCGCGACTTCACGGCGCGGCAATCGTCGCACCCTACGAGCTCGCCGAACACTTCGCGGCCCAGGGCGCCCGGACGATCGATCTCATGCCCGGCGGCGGCATCAACCTGCCGTGGGGGCGGATCCAGATGACGCCGGCGATCCACAGTTCGGCCCTCGAACTGCCCAACGGCGAGAACCGGGCCATGGGCGTGCCCGGCGGCTACCTGGTGCGGGCTGGAGGCCGCAACGTCTACCATGCCGGTGACACCGCGCTGTTCGGCGACATGGCCCTGATCGGCCGGCACGGACTCGACCTCGCGCTCATCCCCATCGGCGACCACTACACGATGGGCCCGGACGACGCGCTCCACGCGCTCACGCTCCTGCGTCCGCGCCTCACCGTGCCGATGCACTACAACACCTTCCCGCCGATCGAGACCGACCCCCAAACCTTCGCCACCCGCGCCGCCGAGGCCGGACATGCCGTTCAGGTTTTAGCCGCGGGAGAAACGTTGCCGCTCTGAGCCCCGAACAAAACGCTCAACGTTCAACTTTTAACGCTTAACGCTCAATGACGGTCCGTTCCGCACTTAAGCGTTCAGCGTTAAACGTTCAGCGTTGAGCGTTCGCATGCGCGCCTCCGGGCGCGCATGCGCAGGCTTGCCCGCGGCGTTCCGGCCAACCAAGGTCTGGCCCGGACATGGCCTATCCTAACCCTCCCGCCATCCTCGCCACGCGCGACCTGCGCGCCGATGAGTTGGCCGCATCCTCACCCGAAGCCCTGCTGCGCATCTACGCCTGGATGCATCTGGCCCGCACGGCCGACAACCGCATCCTCGACCTGTTTCGTCAGGGCCTGATCAAGGGCACGGTCACAGGCGGACAGGGCAACGAAGGCCTCATCGTTCCCCTCGCCTTGCTGGCCGACAAGGCCATCGACGTCATCTCCTTCTCCCACCGCGGCCTGGGCGGCCACCTGATCTGGAGCGGCCGCCTCTGCGATCACCTGAACCAGTATCTCGCCAACGCCGCCAGCCCCACGCGTGCCCGCGAGGGCAACATCCACCACGGCGACCCGGCCCACCGCTCGATGCCGATGATCAGCCACCTTGGCGCAATGATCTCCACCGTGCTCGGCGGCACCGATTCGCAGCGGCGCAACGGCAAGTCCGCCGTCGGCTTTGCGTTCTTTGGCGACGGTTCGTCCAGCACGGGCGACGTGCATGAGTCGTTGAACCTCGCCTCGCTCCTGTCCCTGCCGATCCTCTTCGTCGTCGAGAACAACCGCTACGCTTACTCGACGCCGATGAGCGAGCAGTTCGCCGCCGGCACCGAGCTCTGGCAACGCGCCGCCGGCTATGGCATCGAAGGCTGCGCGATGGACGCGACCGACCCCGAGGCCGCGGCCCGCACGCTCGCCGCCGCGATCGCCAAGGTGCGCGCCACCTCGCGGCCGATGCTCATCGAGGCCCACACCCTGCGCCTGCGCGGCCACGCGGCCTACGACACCTGCGATTACCTGCAGCCCGGCGAATCCGAGGCGTTTTTCGCCCGCGACCCGCTGCCCCGCTTCCGCGCCCGCCTGGCAGCCGCCGGCCACGCGGCCCGGCTCGACGCCATCGACGCCGAGCTCAACGCCTTCATCGAGGCCGGCATCAAGGCCAGCCTCGCGATCGCCCGCCCGGAACCTGCCGACATGGAGGCTGACGTCTTCGCCCCGCCCGCGCCGCCGCTGCCCTGGAAACCCGAGCCCGCGGCTCCCGCCCAGCTGAATCTCGCCCAGGCCTGCAACGCCGCTCTGCGCAAGATCCTCACGGAGCGGACCGAGTCGCTCGTCCTTGGCCAGGACATCGGCAAGTACGGCGGCGCCTTCAAGGTCACCGACGGTCTCCTCAAGCAGTTCGGCCGCAGCCGCGTGTTCAACACCCCGCTCGCCGAAAGCGCCTGCACCGGCTACGCCATCGGCCTCGCCGTCAACGGCCACCGGCCCATCGAGGAATTCCAGTTCGCCGACTTCGCCACCGAGGCCGTCACCCAACTCGCGCTCAACGCCGCGACCCTCCATTTCCGTTCGGGTGCCGCATGTCCGCTGGTGCTTCGCCTCCCCTGCGGCGGCGGACTCACCTTCGGCTCGTTCCACTCGCAGGAACTCGAGACGCTCTTCCTCTCGCTCCCGGGCTTCAAGGCGCTCTACCCGAGCACGCCCCAGGACGCGTTCGACGCGATGCTGGCGGCCTACGAGGACAACAATCCCGTCATCCTCTTTGAGCACAAGGCGCTCTACCGCCGCGGCCGCCAGCCGGTCACCTGGAACCCCAATTACCGCGAGGTCTGGCAACCCCGGCAGCTGCGCCAGGGCGACTTCGCGACGTTCGTCACCTACGGCGAGATGGTGCACATCGCCGGCGAGGTCTGCGACTTCCTCGCCGAGGAGTACGAGCACAGCTTCGATCTGTTCGACCTGCGTTGCCTCTCGCCGCTCAAGCTCGACGCCATCGGCGCGTCGCTGGCCCGCACCGGTCGCCTCGTCGTCCTGCACGAGGGCCGCCGCAATCACGGTTTCGGCGCCGAACTTGTCGCGCGCCTGACCGAGTCCCAGTTCGCCAACCTCAAGGCTGCCCCCCTGCGGATCGGCGCCCTCGACATCCCTGTCCCCTTCGCCCCCGAACTCGAGCAGGCTTACCGACCCACCCGCGACAAGGTCATCGAGCAGATCACGGCGTGGATGGGGTAGGGTAATTCCGGAAAGCGGATACCGGAGACCGGATAGGACGGAGCGGCGGCAGTTTGCCCCATCCGGTATCCGCAATCCGGTTTGGCTTGGCTGTTTCTGGTTGGCGGCAGCACCCGCGCCCCGCAATCTCTCCCCGCCGTGGCGACTCCCAAATCCGCAATCCGCAATCGCCGATCCGCAATTTCCCAGCCCCGCTGGACCCGCGTTCGCCTGTTCGCGATGGACGTGGATGGCGTGTTGACCGACGGGACGGTGCGCATCGCCTCGGACGGCACCGAGTCCAAATCATTCTCCATTCTCGACGGGATGGGCATCGTGCGCCTCAACCGCGCCGGCATCGCCGTCGCCTGGATCAGCGGCCGGCCCTCCGGCGCCACCACGCGCCGGGCGGAGGAATTGAAGGTTCCCCATCTCATCCAGGGCCGCACCGACAAGCTGTCCGCCCTGCAGGAATTGGCCGGCCGCCTCCACCTTGAGGCCGACGCGTGCGTTTACATGGGCGACGACGACATCGACGCCCCGGCGCTCGCGTGGGCCGGCATCGGCGTCAGCGTCCCCGACGCCATGCCCGCCGCCCAGGCGGCCGCGGATCTGATCACCCGCCGGCCCGCCGGCCGCGGCGCCGTGCGCGAAATCTGCGAACATATCCTGCAGGCACGTGGTCTCTCTGCCTCCCGGTGAATCCTCTCCGCCTGCTTCTCCCCCTGGTTTGCGCGCTCGGCCTCACCGGCGCCGAGTCGGGCCCAAGCCGGACCCCGGTGAGCAACTTCAAGCTCCCGACCTTCACGAAGGACGGCCACCGCTCCATGCTCCTGCAGGGCACCGAGGCCCAGGTCGGCGCCCATCGCGTCGAGTTGACCGGCCTCAACCTGTCGCTCTTCACCGGCGACGCCCGCAACGAGGTCGAGACCATCATTCTCAGCCCCACAGCCATGGCCGACCTCGAGACCGACATCATCAGCGGACCCGGCGCAGTCCGCTTCATCCGCGATGACATCGAGATCACCGGCACCGAGTGGCGCTACGATCACCGCGGGAAAAAAGTTTCCATCGCCCGCAACTCACGGGTAGTTTTCCAGGCCCAGATGCCCGACATCCTCAAATGAGCCGAACCCTTCGCCTTTTCCTCCTCGCGCTCCTGTCGTCGCTCGCCCTCGCGCTGCGCGCCGCCGACGCGCCGCCCCCCACCGAGATCACCTGCGAAGGGTTGTTCGAGACCGTGAGCACCGACACCGAGACTTTCTCGACCTTCAAGGACAAGGTCGTCGTCACGGGCAACAACCTGAAGCTCTACTGCGACTTCCTGAAGGTGGTGGCCATCCGCAAGGGCGACCCCGCCGCCACCATCGGCCAGTACGGTTATTTCAAGTCCCTCGTCGCCACGGGCAACGTCCGCATCGTGCAGGGTGACCGCGAGGCCACCTGCGGGCGCGCCGAGGTCTTCCCGGGCGAGGATCGCATCGTGCTCAGCGAGGAGCCGGTCGTGCGCAGCCTCGACGACCAGTACGTCGCGGCCGGGCCGAAGCTCGTGCTTTACCGCGGCCAGCGCCGCGCCGTGATCGAGGGCACGCCCGAGGAGCGGGTCCGCCTGACGCTGCCGGCGATCAAGGACCTCGGCTTCGAGGAGGAAAAGAAGTCCGAACCCGCCCCCGCACCCGCCGCGGGCACCCCGTGATGGCCGCCCCCGTCGCGACCTCCGAGATCCGGACCGAGGGCCTCGTCAAGACCTTCGGCCAGCGCACCGTCGTCAACGGCGTGGACCTCGACTTCGCCGCCGGCGAGGTCGTCGGCCTGCTCGGCCCCAACGGCGCCGGCAAGACGACGACGTTCTACATGATCGTGGGTCTGATCCCGGCGACGAAGGGCCGCGTGCGGCTCGACGGTCACGACCTCACGCAACTGCGCATGCACGAGCGCGCCCGGCACGGCATCGGCTACCTGCCGCAGGAGGCCTCCGTGTTCCGCAAGCTTTCCGTCGCGGAGAACATCCTCGCGATCGCCGAGGCCATTGGCGTCCCGCGATCCGAGCGCGCCGCCCGCGTGCAAAAGCACCTCGAGGAACTGAGCCTCACCCACGTGGCCAAGCAGAAGGCCTACACCCTGTCCGGTGGCGAACGCCGCCGGCTCGAGATCGCCCGGGCTCTCGTGCCGAATCCTAAATTCCTGCTGATGGACGAGCCCTTCGCCGCCATCGACCCCATCTCGGTCGCGGAGGTCCAGAAGATCATCCTCCAGCTCAAGCGCCGCGGCATCGGCGTCGTCGTCACCGACCACAACGTCCGCGAAACCCTCCGCATCGTCGACCGCGCCTACCTCATCCACCGGGGCAAGGTCCTGACCCAGGGCACCGGCGAGTTCCTCATCAACGACGCCCAGGCCCGCGAGTTTTACCTCGGCGAGAATTTCAATCTGTAACCACGGATTGCACGGATTTCACGGATCCGGCGAATGCAGCGTGGCTGAATGGCCACAAAAGGCACAAGCGGCACAAAACAATCCAATCCTTATGTGCGTTTTGCGCCTCCTGTGGCGATCAATCCAAGCATCATCCGCCGAATCCGTGCAATCCGTGTGATCCGTGGTTCAATTCCGGTCCGCGTTGATTTTGCTCTACTCGTAACCCGCTACCCGCTACTCGCTACTGGCACATGCAAAAGGCCATTCACGGCATTACGGTCGCGCACTTCTACGAGACCTACCGCGAGAAGCTGAAGCTCGAGCTCCTCACCGGCGAGGACGGCCTGCATCGCCTGATCAAGGAGGGCTCCATCAACCGCCCCTCCCTCGCCCTCACAGGCTTTTTCAAATATTTCGCGAACAAGCGCGTGCAGGTCTTCGGCGCCGCCGAGATGACCTACATGAAGACGCTCTCGGCGGCGGCCCAGGCCGACATCTTCCGCCAAATGGCGCAGCGCCACATCCCGTGCCTCGTGCTCACGCGCAACTATCACGGCACCAAGACCATGCTGGACGTTGCGCGCGAGATGCACCTGCCGCTCTTCCGCACGCCGATGATCACGATGAACTTCGTGAACCTGGCGACGCTGTGCGTCGACAACGAGTTCGCCCCCTCCACCACCGAGCATGCCACGACGCTCGACATCAAGGGCGTGGGCGTGCTGCTCCGCGGCTCCAGCGGCGTCGGCAAGAGCGAGTGCGCGCTCGCACTGATCGAGCGCGGCCACTCCCTCGTCGCCGACGACCTCACCGTCATCAAGCTCCTCGACGAGCGGGAACTCATGGCCACCAGCCGTCCCCTCAACCGCGGCTGGATGGAGTGCCGCGGCATCGGCATCATCAATATCGCGGAGATGTTCGGCATTAAATCCATCCGCCTCGAGAAGCGGGTCGACCTCGTGGTTTCGCTGCAGGAATGGACCCCCGACGTGGTCGAGGAGCGCACCGGCCTGGAGGAGAATTACTTCGAGATCCTCGGCATGAAGGTGCCGCACATCGAACTCTTCGTCCGACCCGGGCGCGACATGGCCCGGCTGGTCGAGGTCGCGGCCCTGACGCACGCCCTCAAGCGCATGGGCCATGATCCGGCGAAGGATTTCAACGAGCGCCTGATCGCCTTCATGAGCCAGCAACCCGCGGCCGCGCCGACGAAGGTCAAACCCGTCATCCGCGATACCCGCCACACCGAGGCCTGATTTCATGTCCGATCCCACCGCCCGCCACGACGGCCGCCGCGCCGCCCAACTGCGCCCGATCACCTTCGAGGCCAACATCGCGCCGCATGCGACCGGCTCCGTGCTCGTCTCCTTCGGCGCCACGCGCGTCATCTGCGCCGCCATGATCGAGCCCAAGGTGCCGGCCTGGATGCGCCAGCAGGGCGTCAAGGGCGGCTGGCTCACAGCCGAATACTCGATGCTGCCCTACTCCACGCTGGACCGGAAGCAGCGCGACATCGCCAAGGGCAAGCTCGACGGGCGCACCGTCGAGATCCAGCGCCTCATCGGCCGTTCGCTGCGCGCCGTGATCGACCTCCAGAAGCTCGGCGAGAACACGCTCTGGGTCGACTGCGACGTCCTGCAGGCCGACGGCGGCACGCGCACGGCCTCGATCACCGGCGCCTACCTCGCCGCCCGCCTCGCGGTGCAGAAGCTCATCGACGAAAAGAAGCTGGCCGAAAACCCGCTCATCGATTCCGTCGCCGCCATCAGCGTGGGTATCTTTGAGGGTCGCGAGTTACTCGACCTCAATTATGTCGAGGACAAGGACGCCGAGGTTGACTTCAACATCGTCATGACCGGCCAGGGCAAATTCGTGGAGGTCCAGGGCACCGGCGAGGAGGCCACCTTCACGCAGGAGCAACTCTCCAGCCTCATCGCCCTGGCGCAAAAGGGCCTGAAGGAACTCGCCGGCCTGCAGACGGTGTTCCTGACGAGGCAGCTGCTGGCGAAGCGCTGAACCGGCGGTTGTCGTTCGCGCCGCCACGCTGGATGTAGGCCGCGAGCTTGCTCGCGCTCGTTCGGCACGCGCAGCCCATACCAGCGCCCGCAAGCGGGCTGCCTACCGCGGCGTCTTCGGTCGACCCGCCCTACTTATGAACCCTCACTCCTTCGGCTTCTCGGTCGGGATCTCGCCGAAATTGCCGCTCTCCGCGGCGTGGACGAAGCGTTCGGTCACGCTTTTCAGGTCCTCCCAGCGGCGGCGGATCGTCTTGGCCTCGGTCTTGGTGATGGTGTTGTCCCCGGCTGCCTGCGCGATCGTCGCCAGCATGTCGGCGAAATCCTGCACGATGTCATTGGTCAGCGGGATCAATTGACCCGAATGCTGCAGGGACTGCGGATTGCGGATGAAGAAGCCTCCGGCCTGTTCGCAGACCCATTGTGCGATCCGGGGGTCCTTGGTGGAGCGGATCAGCTGGCCGATGCGGTCGAGGGGGTTGTTCGCGCCGCTGCCGCTGTCATCCGCCGGGGGCTCCGCCCACTTGTAGATCAGGGACAGGGAGAGCGCCATGTCGGCCGCAATCTGCTTGGCGCTCGTCTGCTTCAGGACCTCCCGCAATACCTCGTGCGATTGCATAGACCGAGCATGCTGCACGGGCCGGGCCTCCAATGCAACCCGGCGTTCCGGCAATGATATAAGCCCGCGAAGCCAGCCGGACTGTCACCCCTAAAGAGTCCTAATGGGGCGGTTTTTTGTGTGTCTTCGGCAATCCTTTCCGCCCATACTGACGCTTTACCAACATGAACATCCACGAGTATCAGGCGAAGGCCCTTTTCGAAAAATACGGCGTGCCCGTCCCCAAGGGCGCCGCCGCCACCACCCACGAGGAGTTTGTCAACGCGCTGGCCCAGCTGCCCGAGGGACCGACGATGGTGAAGTCCCAGATCCACGCCGGCGGTCGCGGCAAGGGCACGTTCACCGACGGCTTCAAGGGCGGCGTCAAATTCTGCAAGACCAAGCAGGAAGCCAAGGACCTTGCCGGCAAGATGCTCGGCAACACCCTCGTCACGCTCCAGACCGGCCCCGCCGGCCGCAAGGTGCAGACCGTGTACTTCACGGTCGCGAGCAGCATCAAGAAGGAGTACTACCTCGCCATCCTCCTGGACCGCGCGACCTCCCTGCCCGTCATCGTCGCCTCCACCGAGGGCGGCGTCGAGATCGAGAAGGTCGCGCACGAGACCCCCGAGAAGATCACAAAGGTCCTCGTCGATCCCGCTTACGGCCTCGCCGACTACCAGGTGCGCGAGCTGATCTTCAAGCTGGGCTTCACCGGCGCCGAGGCAAAGAACGCCGGCAAGCTCATCCGCAACCTCTACAACTGCTTCTGGGACACCGACGCCGCCATGGTCGAGGTCAACCCCCTCATCACCACGCCCGAGGGCGAGGTGCTGGCCCTCGACGCCAAGGTCTCCTTCGACGACAACGCCCTCTACCGCCACCCCGATATCGTCGCCCTGCGCGATCTCAACGAGGAGGATCCGAAGGAAATCGAGGCCTCCAAGCACGCGCTCAACTACATCGCGCTCGACGGCAACATCGCCTGCCTCGTCAACGGCGCCGGGCTCGCCATGAGCACGATGGACATCATCAAGCACTGCGGCGGCACACCCGCCAACTTCCTCGACGTCGGCGGCGGCGCCTCGAAGGAGCAGGTTGTCGCGGCCT
>CAYHEW010000038.1:0-40461 GCA_964355715.1 uncultured Opitutaceae bacterium
TCAAGGACGCTTCACCACCCAAAGCCTCGATCAAGGCAGGAAGCATGCGGGATAACTCACCCGTAGCAATCGACACGTCGGCATCGAAATTGTCGTCAGCGCGGTCACTCGCGGTCATCGGGGCATCTTCTAAAACCACGTCTAAAAAAGCCATCTTTTTCAGGGCAAGGGACTCTGTCAAAACAAAGGAAATGCGGTCATTCCAAGTCAAGGCCAAGCGAGTGGGGACTTTACCGGCGGCAATATGCTGGGACACCTCATCCGTATCCAAGGGGTGGCGGGTGTAGCGTACGACGGCTTTGGATTCATCAGCGGCTTTGAGCTCACACTCCCTGTCCACACTAAAGCCTGTAGGCGCTTCTTTGCTTCCAAGCCAATGGGCCATCGATGCAGCAGGCGATGCCTGGGTATGAATCAAAGTCACCGCAAAACCCTCGATGGCCTTGACCAAGCAGGTCAGAACCTCGTCGGCCTTGGCTTGGCTCCCCGCATCCAAGACCATCCACTGGTCTTTGGGGCTCATCCAAACCGTGACCGTGCTTTGCTTACTAAAAGCCATAGGCAACAGAGACAATCGAGCATCGTCAGCCAACGTGCGCTGTTCTTTTTTGCCCGGTTTGCGCCCTGTCGACTCCTCTATCTGCTCTACCTGACTTAGGACTTTGCGCTTGATCACAGAACCAGGAACGGTCTTGACTTCTATTGCCAACTTCAGCACCCACTGACCACCGACGACTTCCACCAAATCACCGTGGACTTGGCCTCGGGGCTCTACCCAACCTACGGACTTTTCTTGCGATGCACCGCACTCATTAAACCGATGGGACTCTAAGGCATTTTCTAACGCCGCCCGGCTGGTCGTCCAAGGAGAAACAAGCCGGTAAACCATTGCATTTTTAAACACATTGCACTTTCTAAAGAAGTAAAACTCGCGCACTAATTTTTTATGAAACTTTACAGAGGCTTCATTGAAAACCATATTCCCGATACATCATCACAGCACACTTGACCCCACTGCGATGCGATGTCCGTATCAAAGAACCTTAAGAGGAATTCACAATGAAACCCGTTTATAAATCTTTGCTCATTGCGGCTGCCCTTGGAGCCGCAGGGTTTGGGGCTCTCGCACAAATGGGGCCCAAAGGCGACCACCCAGAGATGATGCACATGGGCAGCATGCACCACGGTGACCCCGCTAAAATGGCAGAAAGAGTCAACAGCCACTTAAGCGCTCTCAAAAACAAACTTCATATTACCGCCTCGCAAGAAGGCGCTTGGAGCACCTTCACATCGGCCATGCAGCCGCCTGCAAAAATGACTGTGTTGCGGCCTGATCGCGCTGAGCTGGACAAACTCATCACTCCCGAGCGTATCGACAAGATGAAACAACTGCGACTGCAAAACCACGAAGCCATGCTCACGCACATGAACCAACGTGATGATGCGGTTAAAGCGCTTTACGGCGCCTTAAACGCAGATCAAAAAAAGGTTTTAGATGCTGAGCACGCCCGCATGGAAAAAGGGGGCGGTCGGCACGAAAGAATGAAAAGCTAAGCCAGGAGTTTTTTTAATTCGCCTGATTGGATGAGCGTAGCCAAGTTTTCAGCGCCTCCGATCAGGTTGCCTTTCACAAAAACCATTGGAAATGTGGGCCAGCCGGTCCACATTTTCAGTGCGTTGCGTTTGTACCAAGTGTTGAAGTAGCTGCCAAACTCCAAATAGGTGTGGGCGACACCCGCCGCATCAAGCGCTGCACGGGCGCGTTTGGGCATGGGGTTCATTGCCATTCCAACGACAACCACCGCATGCGCCGCAATAGCCGCTTGCACTTCTTGCACGATCGCATGGTTGTTGGTTTCCACTTCATGGCGAATGGCGGGGTGAATGTGGGTTTCTAGCAATATAGGACGAGGCACGTTTGGCTCCTGTGTCTGAAAACAAGCATTATCAGCGCGCGCGCTTTTTGTCCTTACACTTCCTTCATGCAAAAGTTTGACCTAACCACCATTGTTCGAACAATTGACGTTCTAAAACCGTTGGAGTGGCTGGCCTTGGGGTGGAAAGATATCTCACGCCTGCGTTGGTTGAGTCTTGCGCACGGCATCGCGCTGACCCTTGCAGGCGGTTTTATCGTTACCGTTGCACACCACCGCTTTTGGTTGCTTGCGGGCGCCTTGTCGGGGTTTTTAGTCATCGCGCCGGTATTGGCGACGAGTTTGTACGCCTTAAGTCGCGCCTTAGAGCGGCAAGAACCTATTGGAGGCGGCAAGGTATGGCCCCTCCTTCGCCAAGGCTACGGCGGGCAGGCACAAAAAGCACAAGAGGCACATAAGGATCCAATCCATTTCACAGGAGGAAACAGAGGACACAGAGTTCCGAGATCCCAATCTCTGTTTTCTCTGTTACCTCCTGAAAAATCGCTTGGTCCCTTTTGTGCGTTCTGTGCCTTCTGTGGCCATTGCCTTGGATCCATCCGTGTCATCCGTGCAATCCGTGGTTAAATTCCATCCTTAACCCAAAATCGTCAGCACGATCCCGACCAGCACGCCGAGCACCGCCGGGAGTTTGTAGGCGCCGTTCTTTTCCTTGAAGAGCCACAGGCTGCCGAAGAAGGCGACGAGGATGCTGCCGCGGCGGAGGCTGGCGACGAGGGAGACGAGGGCGTCGGGGTTGCGCAACGCGTCGAAGTAGACGAAGTCCGCCAGCAGCAGCGCGAGCGAGATGCCGACGATGCTCCAGCGCCAGTGGAACTGTTGCCGCGGCCACAGTCGCAGCTTCCAGCCCAGCGCGAGCGGCAGGAACAGCAGCGCGAGGTAGATGCAGAACCACGCCTGCACCGTGGCGGCGCTGAAACCGAGGCGGCCGAGCAGCACCTTGTCGTAGAGCCCGCTCATCGCCCCGAGCAACGTGCCGGTCACCTGCCAGGCGATCCACTTGTTGCGGTGGAAGTGGATGCCCTCGCGCGCCCCGGCGAGCGAAAGCCCGACGAACGACCCCAGCGTGATGACCACGCCGAGGATCTGCAGCCAGGCCGGACGCTCGCCGAGCACGAGCAGCGCGCCGAGGAAGGTCCACACCGGGCCGGTGGCGCGGATGGGCGAGGCGAGGGAGACCGGCAGGTGTTTGACCGCGAAGTAAGTGCAGACCCAGGAGCAGGCCACGATGGTGGACTTCAGGAGGAGCAACAGGTGCTCGCGGCCGGTCAGTGGGGCGACGGTAAACAGTGCCGGAAAACCCTCGGGTCGCACGGCGGCGGCCGACATGAGGACCAGCCAGATCCCGGCGCTGCACACGTTGGCGAGGAACAGCACGGGCAGGACCGCGTTGTCGCGCACGGCATGCTTCGTCCCCAGGTCGTAGAGACCGAGGAAGACGGAGGAGATGATGGTGGCCGCGATCCAGTCCATGGAGCGAACGGCCAGCGTGCGCGTCCGCGACCGCGGGGCGAAGCTATTATGAATTGGAAACCCGTAGGCCAGCGTGCTCGCGCGCGCCCGAACCGCGCCCGCGAGCGGGCGGCCTACCGTTTCTTTTTCAGCGCGGCGCTGAACCAGTCGTTGTTCACCGACTGCGGTGGGCGGGGTGCCGGGGCCGACGCGGCCGGCGGACGCGGCGCCCCGGGGCCGGTGCGGGGCCTGTCTCCCGAAGCCTTGGCGGAGGGTTTCCCGATCTCGGGCTTGCTGCGCATCGAGAGGGCGATGCGCTTCCGGGGGAGATCGATCTCGACCACGGTGACCATCACCTTCTGCTGCGGCTTCACAACCGCGGCGGGGTCGGTGACGAAGCTGTCGGCGAGCTGGCTCACGTGCACGAGGCCGTCCTGGTGCACGCCGATGTCCACGAATGCGCCGAACGCCGTGACGTTGGTCACGATGCCGGGGAGCTTCATGCCGGGCTTCAGGTCCTCGGGCTTGTTCACGCCCTCCGTGAAGCTGAACGCCTCGAACTGCTCGCGCGGGTCGCGGCCGGGCTTGGCGAGCTCGGCCATGATGTCGGTGAGGGTGGGGAGGCCGACGTCGGCGGAGACGTAATTCTCCAGCCTGATCTTCGCGCGCAACGCGCCGTCGCGCATGAGGTCGGCCACGGTGGCACCGCAGTCGGCGGCCATCTGCTCGACGAGGGCGTAACGCTCCGGGTGCACGGCGCTCGCGTCGAGCGGGTGCGCGGCGCCGCGGATGCGGAGGAAGCCGGCGGCCTGCTCGAAGGCCTTGGGGCCGAGGCGCGGGACTTCCTTCAGCTCGGCGCGCGACTTGAAGGCGCCGTGCTCGTTGCGGCGCGCGACGATGGCGGCGGCGGTGGCGGCGTTGAGGCCGGAGACGTAGCTCAGGAGCTGCTTCGAGGCGGTGTTGAGCTCGACGCCGACGCCGTTGACGGAGCTGACGACCGTATCGTCGAGCGAGCGCTTCAGCGCGGTCTGGTCGACGTCGTGCTGGTACTGGCCGACGCCGATACTCTTCGGGTCGAGCTTCACCAGCTCGGCGAGCGGGTCCATGAGCCGGCGGCCGATGGACACGGCGCCGCGCACGGTGAGGTCGTGGTCGGGGAACTCCTCGCGGGCGACCTCGCTGGCGGAGTAGATCGAGGCGCCGGACTCGTTGACCATCACCACCGGAATCGCGGGCGGGAGCTTCAGCGTGCGGATGAAGGCCTCGGTCTCGCGGCCGGCGGTGCCGTTGCCGATGGCGATGGCCTCGACGTTGAAGAACTTCACGAAGCCGGCGATCTTCTCCCTGGCCTCGTCCGGGTGGCGGTCGGGATAGACGACGTCGTTGTGGAGGAGTTTCCCCTGGCGGTCGAGGAGCACGACCTTGCAGCCGGTGCGGAAGCCGGGGTCGATGGCGAGGACGGCCCGCTGGCCGAGCGGGGCGGTGAGGAGGAGTTCGCGGAGGTTGTTGGCGAACACCTTGATGCCGGCCTCGTCGGCGCGCTTCTTCGATTCGAGGCGCATCTCGGTCTCCATCGCGGGGGCGAGGAGGCGCTTGCAAGCGTCCTGCACGGCGAGCACGACCTGGTCGGCGGCGGGGTTCTTCGCCTTCACGAACAAGGCCTGCACCGCGGCAAAGGCGGCGCCCTCGTCGGGCAGCGTGATGCGCATCATGACGAACAGCTCCTTCTCGCCGCGACGCATCGCGAGGACGCGGTGGCTCGGGGCCTTGGCGAGGGGTTCGCTCCAGTCGAAGTAGTCCTTGAACTTGGCGGCCTCGGGGGAGTCGGCCTTGCCGGTGAGCACCTTCGAGGAAATGACGGCATCTTTCTGGAAGAGGGCGCGCAGCCGGGTGCGGGCGTCCTTGTCGTCGCTGATGCGCTCGGCGAGGATGTCGCGGGCGCCGGCGAGGGCCTCGTCGGCCGAGGCGATCTTGGTCGGCTGGTTCTTGCCGTCGTCGGGGGTGTATTCCCGGCCGACATAGGCGGCCGTGGCGGCGGCCACGTCGGTGTCGGCGCCTTGGGCCCAGAGAAGCTCGGCCAGCGGCTCGAGGCCCTTCTCGCGGGCGATCGTGGCGCGGGTTCGCTTTTTGGGGCGGAAGGGGAGGTAAATGTCCTCGAGCGCGGTGAGGGTGGTGGCGGCGGCGATGGCCTTTTCCAGGTCCGGCGTGAGCAGGTTGCGCTCCTTGAGGGAGGTGAGGATGGCGGCGCGGCGCTCGTCGAGCTGGGCGAGCTGTTCGAGGCGGTCGCGGATGGCGGTGATCTGCACCTCGTCGAGCTCGCCGGTGGCCTCCTTGCGGTAGCGGGCGATGAAGGGCACGGTGGCGCCTTCCTTGAGCAGGCCGGCGGTGGCGGCGACCTGGTGGACCTTGAGTTTCAGCTCGGCCGCGATGGCGAGCACGTGATCGGGATTCGGCAAATTGGGCGTGGCGGACATGACTGAAGAAGCCGAGTGCATCGGGGGCGGGGATGCGGGCAATGCTGAAGTGATCAGCCGTTTGACAGAAGGCGGCAACGGTAGGCAGCGAGCTTGCTCGCGCTCAGGTGGGATGCGCCCATCGAACGAGCGCCCGCAAGCGGGCGGCCTACGGGATCGCAAGGAGGTGCGGGGGGACGGGTGAAGCGCGCGGTTGCCAAGTGGGGCTCGCGGTGCTGGTTTGCCCCGCGCCCCTGATGAAACCCAAGCATGCCGGTCTCCTGCTCCTGGCGCTCGCCTACGTCGTGGCGGCGGGTCTCGTGCTCTGGCGCACGACCGAGGAGATCCGGAGCGACCGCATCACCATCCGGCTCTCGCAGTGGCAGCTCGAGGGCACGGTGCGCGACGCGATCGACGCGATCATCGCGCGCTACGAAAAGCTGAACCCGCACGTGAAGATCGAGCACATCGCCGTGCCCGACACCGTCTACATGCAATGGGTGCAGACCCAGATGGTCGGCGGCACCGGGCCGGACATCGTCGAATACGTCTGGGTCTGGCCCAACCTTGCGCGGTATTTCCAGCCGATCGACGACGAGGTCCTCCAGCCCAACCCCTACAACCGCGGCACCCCGCTCGAGGGCGTCGCGTGGCGCGACACCAACGTCGACGGGATGACCAACGACGACAGCTTCGTGAAGTCGCTCAACCGCTACTACGGCATCACGGTCACGTCGCACATCCCGCGCCTCGTGTACAACAAGGCGCTGCTCCGGGAGATCGCGGGCCGGGACGAGCCGCCGCGCAACTACCGCGAGTTTCTCCAGGTGTGCGAGGCGGTGAAGGCCTACGCGGCGCGCCACGGGCGCAGCCTCGTCCCGCTGGCGACGTCGAAGGACAGCTATCCCTTCATCATGTACCCGATCGTGGGCAATGCACTGACGAAGCTCTCGGAGCGCCTCGACCACCGGAACCGGCTGTGGGTCACGGATCACGAGGCCGCGGTGTACTACCTGCGCGGCGAGTGGAGCTTCGACACACCCGACGTCGTCGCCAGCCTGCAGCTCCTGCGCGAGTTCGGCGAGGTGAGCACGCCGGGGTTCCTGCAGCGCAACCGGGACTCGGCGCTGACGGATTTCGTCAATGGCCGCGCGCTCATGGCCGTTATGCCGAGCTGGGACGCGAGCAGCCTGCTCCTGATCTGCCCGTTTGAGATTGGGGCGTTCCGCTTTCCGCATCCGCGGGAGGACGACCCGGTCTACGGGCAGTTCACCGAGGGACCGTTCAGCGAGGGTCAGGTGCTGACGGGCATGGGTTTTTTCGTCAACCGCCACAGCAAGCACCGGGAGCAGGCGATCGATTTCCTGCGGTTCCTCACGAGCGTGGAGGGCAGCCAGATGTTCACCGACATCAGCCACTGGCAGCCGGCGACGGTCGGGGTGAAGCCGTCGCACTTCGCGGCGCAATTCACGCAGGAGACCGAGGGCATGGCCTGGGGCGCGAGCTTCATGACGCTGTCGGGCATCGATGCCGGCATGTTCATGCGCGCGGAGCTGAGCTCGCTTTGGGGCAGCGGTGGCAGCGTCGAGTCGTACCGGACGGTGGTGCGGCAGGGCCTGCCGTCGCGACTGCGCGATGACCTGACCCGCTTCGAGCGCGCCGGGCGGGAGAACATCCGCCGCGAGGACCCGCTGGCCGCCGCGGCGCTGTACCTGGTCGATCCGGCGGCGCCGCCGGAACTGCTGGGGCTGGTGACGGTGAGCAACGAGATGAAACCCTATCAATGGCGCGACGCGCTGGAGCACGCGGTGGTGAAATGAGCGCGGACTTACTACGTGCGGTGCTGTTGTTCCTTCTGGCGTCATGCGGCGCGGGAGCGGCCGAGACCATGTCCGACGCCTGGCGGGCGCTGGCGGATTACCGGGCGGAGGACGCGGTGCGGATCTTCGAGCGTCTGGCCGTGGGCGCGGATCCGGCGGCGGGGCGCGAAGCGCGGTTTGGGCAGGCCGTGGCCCTGCTGGCGCGGCAGCCGATCACGCCGGTGCAGATCGAGTCGGCGCGCGGGATACTAGCCGAACTGGCTGCGGCGGGGACGGACCACGTGGGCCTCGGGGCGCGTTTTTACCTCGCGCGCATCGCGCAGCACCACGCGGCGCAGCCCGACGAGGCGGCGGCGGCGCGCCTTTACCGGGAGTTGATCGAGCTGAGGCCGGAGTCGGTCTGGGCGCAGACGGCCCTGAGCCGCCTCGCGATCCTGCAGATCTACGCGCTCGATCCTGCGCTGGCGCCGACGGAGCGGGTGGCCAGGGCGGAGCGCCTCATCGCGTTGGCCTGCGGCCCGGTGGCGCAGAGCGAGCTGCACTGGCTCGTGGCGGAGGCGATCTTTTACTACCGCCTGCCGCCACTGCCGGCCCTGCCGCATCTGCTGGCGGCGGAGCGGCTCGGCCGGCTCGATGCCGTGACGCATGCGGATGTGCTGGTGCAGATCGCCGCCTTGTCGCTCAAGGCCGGCGACCCGGCCCAGGCGCGGGCGCATTTCCAGAAGCTCCTCGACACCTACCCGCGCGACCAGCGCGGTTACATGGTGAAGCGCAAGCTGGCGGAATTGGACGCTCATCCCTAGCCTGCGGTTATGAAGCGCCTGCTCTTGCTCCTGGTCTCCCTGACGGTCTTAGCCCGCGCGGAATCTCCGGCGGGATGGCTGCTGATCGAGGAGGAGGTGGCCGCGGAGGTCGCGAAGCCGCAGATCACCGTCGTGCATTTCTGGGCACCGTGGTGCCCCAACAGCACGGCCGAGCACAAGGACCGGGGCTGGGCGACCTTCCTCGGGTCGAATCCGGACGTACGGTTCATCTTTGTCACCATCCGCAGTTCCGACGACGGCTACGCGTACCTTGAAAAGCAGGGCGTGAAGGATCAGCCGAACCTGCGGCGGCTGCACCACCCGAACCACGTGCGGAAGGGTGAGGGCAGCATCCAGAACTTCATGGACATCCCGCTCTCGTGGGTGCCGAGCACGTGGGTCTTCCGCGACGGCAAGTTGCGCTACGCGTTGAACTACGGCGAGGTGCGGTTTCCGCTGCTGCAGCAGCTCATCCGCGACGCGGCGGAAGATTGGGCGCATTGAGCGCCGTCGCACGGCGCAGAACGCTCAACGTTCAACGCTTAACTCTTAACGCTCAATGGGCAGCGTGCCGAACCGATCATGCAGCTACACCATCCGTCACTTGAGCGTTGAACGTTGAATGTTAAGCGTTGAACGTTCCTTTCCCATGTCCTCCCTCGTGCGCAACATTCTCGCCCTGCTGGCGGGTGCGATCGTTTCCATTGTCCTCATCGGGCTCGTGCAGGCGGCCGCCCATTATGTTTATCCGCCGCCGCCGGGGCTGGATTACAACAACCCAGAGGTGCTCAAGAAGATCATGATGGAGGCGCCCGTCGGCGCGCTGCTCATGGTGCTGCTCTCGTATTTCGCCGGCACCTTTGTCGGCTCCTGGGTGGCGGCCCGGCTCGCGGCCGACTCGCCCGAGAGGCAGGCGTATCTCATCGGCGGCATGATGCTGATCTCCGGGATGATGAACCTGTTCGCGATCCCGCACCCCGTGTGGTTCTGGGTCGGCAGCATCGCGGTCTTCATCGCCGCGGCCTGGCTGGGCGGCAAGGCCGGGGCGAGGAAGACGGCGGTGGGATGAACGCGGTTCGGCTTTAGGCGCCCAACGCCACGCGGCGCGGCTTTCGGCCGCGGCCGATGATGAAGGTTGCCACCTCACCCGAGGCGATCGCCCCGAGCGCGCAGCGCTGGCGGCCCAGCGTCAGCACCGGTCGAAGCACGCCGTTTGTCGGATTCTTCACGCGCACCTCGATCATGCCGGCGGCCGGACCGGCCTTGAGCGCGAGCAATTGCACCGCCGCCGGCGCGAGCCGGGCGAGCGAACCGGTGATCGGCAGGTCGCCGGCCCGGTTCTCCCAGATTTGCGTGGCCAACGGGGGCTGGGTCAGCAGCGCAGCGGCCTGCTCGACCGCGGCGTTGGCGGGCAGCAGGGTGAGGCGGGCGCGCAGCTCGCCGCGGTCCACGGTGGGGCGCCACCACTCCTTCATCTGATCAAGTTGTCCGTCGCAGGCGTAGCGCGTGGCGCGCGCGAGCGTAACGCGCAGGTCGCCGGCCTCGAGGTCGTAGGCGGCGAGGACGTCACTGACCACGGCGAAACCGCGGCGATCGTCGCGGGCGCGGAGCCAGCGCAGTACGGGAATCTCGCCCTCGGCCTTGCGCGTGACGCGCTCGACCGGCACCTCGCATTCGACCTGGCGGGCGCCGGGCAGCACGAGCTTGATGCGTGCGGCCTCGAGATCAGTGAAGACCCGGCTCTCGATGGCGATTTCCTCGGTGCCGGCGGTGAGGCGCAGCAGGAGTTCGACCCGGGCCTTCGCGGTGGTGAACTGCACCGCGAGTGTGGCGCGGAGCGGACCGGACTCGGTGACGGCGACGCGTGAGATCTTCCAACGGCCGGTCGTTTGGGTGAGGCGGACGCCCGCGGGCTCCTCGGCCATGGCGCCCCACGAGCCCCAGTTGTCGGCGACCGTGACGGGGTGCAGGCCGCGCCGGCCAAAGAGGTCTTTGCCGCGGTGGCGGATGCGGATGCCACCCGGGCCGGTCTGCGCGCTTACCGTGTAGAACGCATTGCGGATCGTCTGACCGCGTCCGGTCGCGGTGGCGGCGAGCGTCGGTCGCGCGGCTTTCTCGACCCAGCCCAAGCTCGCGACATTCCAGCCGGCGGCGGGCAGCGTGACGGGCACGACCACGCGTTTGCGCCAGGCGAGTTGGGGAAAGCTGAGGTGCTCCGTGGCGATGACCTGATGGGCGACGGGGCGGCCGCCGAGGCGCACCTCGACGGGCAGTTCCGCCGCGCGGTTCTGGTACTGCCAGATCGGCCGGTGGTCGAGGCAGGCCTCGAGCTCGACGAAGGTCTGCACCGGGTGCAGGTGCGGGTTCCACAGGAGGAACGGCACGGCCTTGGGCAGGTCGGGGCCGACGCGGGGCAGGGCAATCCGCACGCGGCCGGCGAGGTGATTGAGGGCTCGGAAGGCCGTGGTGCGCGCCGTGTGGCGTACGCCGCCGACCTCGTCGATCTGCTCGTCGAAGGCGCGCTCGATGCTCGAGCCGGGCAAAATGTCGTGGAACGAGTTGAAGAGCACCGATTCCCAGGCGCGCTTGAGCTCCGCTGTAGCCGGGGTCGCTGACCCCGGACCGGCCTCAGCGAGGCCGGCACCAATCGAACTGTAGCCAAGCAGCGCGGTCGTGCGCTCGGCGCGGAGCAGCTCATGCTCGGCGCGGCGGTAACCGTACTTGAAGCGGGCGACGGAGGCGTAGCAGCCGCGCATGCAGTAGTTGAGCTCGCCGCGCACCGAGTCGATCTGCGGCGCGCCCGGCGCCGCCAGTTCGCGGCGCAGCGCGGCGAAGAACGCGTGCAGGCCGGAGAAGCGCACCTCGAACTCCGGGTGCGCCTTCGCCCACGCGCGCACGTCATCCACGAGCCGCTGGCTCGGGCCGCCGCCGTGGTTGCCGAGGCCGATGAACATCGCGACGTTCCGGAGGCGGGAGCGCTTGGCCAGCGGGACGAGCTGGTCGAAGCGGGACAGGATCTCGGTGCGCTCGCAGCCGTACCAGCCGATGGGCGGACGGTAGGCGAGGATGCGCGCGCCGCCGCGGCCGTGCCACCAGAAGGCGGGGGTCTTGAGCGGCAGCACTTCCTGGGGCGGACGCGTGAACGCGAAGTTCTCGATGCCGCCGGCCGCGAGCACGTCGGGCAACCCCGCGGTGTGGCCGAACGAGTCGGCCTGCCAGCCACACTTCACGCGCACGCCGAGCTGCTCGCGGAAGTAGCGCAGGCCGACGTCGTAGTGGCGGCAGAGGGTCTCGCTATCGAGGAGGTTGGTGTCGGGCTGGATCCAAGAGCCGCCCACGGCGTCCCAGCGGCCGGCCCGGATCATGCGCCTGATGCGCGCGAACGTGGCGGGATCGGTCCGCCGGATGTGTTCGTAGATCGCAGCCTCGCCGCGGATGAACGTCAGGTCTGGGTTCGCGTCGAGCAGGTCGAGCATCGTCCGACACGTGGCAACGCCCTCGTTGAGCCCCTCGCGAAAATCCCAGAGCCAGACGGGATCAAGATGGGCGTTGGGGATGACGTGAACGACGAGTTTCTTCATGGGGAAAGGGGAAGGAATTTTTTAACCACGGATTTCACGGATGACACGGATCAAGCCGGATTACAGGAGGAAGCAGAGGGACCAGAGATCGGGATCTCAGACCTCCGTTTCCTCTGCTTCCTCCTGTAAATTGTTCGGGTCCTTATGTGGATTTTGAGCCTTATGAGGCTATTCTCCGATCCGTGTCATCCGTGTAATCCGTGGTTCAAAACCTCAGGCTTTCGGTGGTGCCACCAAGCGCTCGGCGTTTTGCCAGTAGATCTTTTCCACGACGGGCGCGCTGAGCGGAAGGGTTTGGAGGAACTGGTGCAGGTCGGTGCCGTAGTAGTCGCGGCCGAAGAGCAGGCGGTCGGCGTAGCGGTTGATGAACTGCAGGGCGTGGGCTGGATCGCGGGAGAGGGCCTGGCGGCCGGAGCCGGCGGAGAGGTCGGCCCAGAGGTTCGGGTAGGTGTCGAACAACTTATAAAGCCGGCCGCCCGGGGTGACCGGCCCGACCGGGTAGGGCGAGGGGCTCGCGTCGGCGTCGCCGCTGATCTCGCGCCAGAATCCAGGGGCGTGGCCGATGAAGATCGTCTCGGGGCAGGCCTGCAGCGCGCGCTCGAGCGCGGCGACGGTGCCGCCGTACCAGAGGGGCTGGAACACGGGCTGACCAGTCTTGGCGTCGGGCAGCCAGGGCACGTCGAGGTGCAGCACGACGGGCATCTTGAGCTGGCCGGCCTTCTGGAAAATCGCGATGCACCGCGGGTCGTCGAAGGGTACGCGGAACTTCCACTCGCCGCAGACGCGGGCGCCGTTGACGTGGTACGCGGCCTCGAGGATCCCGGGGGCGTTGGCCCAGAGCGGGTGGGGGCAGAAGCCGACGATGAAGCGCGACGGGTACTGCTTCTGCGTGTCGAGGAGATCGCAGAGCGGGATGCCGGGATGCGTGCCGTCGGGCGCGAAGTGCGCGGGGTTCAGCACGTGGTTGTACTCCGGCGCCTGGTCCTCGCGGCTGAGCTGCCACGAGAGCAGCCAGGCGTAGGCGATGCCGTGGGCATCCAGGTCGGCGACAAGGCCGTGTTCGTCGCGCTGGTGCCAGCGGACGTGTTGGTGCGAGTCAACGAGGCGCGTGGGGGCGGGCATGGCGGGGACGAGTCTGCCGCCGGGTGGCAGCTGGGCAAAATCAAAACGGCTCCGTTCGGAGCTGATTAATCGCCTACGGGTAGGAAGGGCTCGGTCTCGCGGCTGGACGCGTTGCGGGCTCCGCTTTAGGCATTGGATGTTTCCCCATGGACATGCCCGCCCAAGTTGCCTCTGCGACCCGAACTGCGCCTGCGGCGTCCGCCGTCGGTGGCTTTGATCCCCGCGATCACCTCACACCGCGGCGGCTAACGATGGCGATGTGGGACCAGGCCTTCCTCCTGCGCCACGGGCCGGGCGGCAGTTTCGCCGACTGGGACCGCGTGCTCGATGAGACCGTGGAGCGCGGCTACAACACCGTGCGGCTCGACCCGATGCCGCAGTGGATCGACCTCAAGGATCCGGATCGCGAACTGCACTGGCCCGATCCGCAGGCCCCGTACCTTCCCTGGGACTGGAACACCGCCGTCACCGCGCCGGCGGGGCGCTGGCTCATCGAGTTCATGGAGAAGCTCCTCGCGCGACCGTCGCTCCACTACACGCTCAGCGCGTGGTGGTTTGGCCTTGTGCCCGGTGGTTCGCACATGGGTCCGGAGCCTTTGGGCCGGCCGGCCAGCTTTACCGAGGGGGCGGAAATCTGGGCCGACATGCTGCGCGAGTGGAAGCGCCGCTTCGGCTTTGATCGGCTGGTCTATTTCGACATCGCCAACGAGGTGCCGTATTTCTTTCCCGGTTTTCTCGCCCGGATGAAAAAGGAGACCGGCCTCGACTGGGGCACGGCGACAGCCTTCTCCCCGACGCAGGCGGCGGCGATCGCCGGCGAACTGAATCCCGCGCTGGCGGCGCTGCGGCGCGAGTTTCCGGAGCTGCGCTTCACGGCGTCCATCCACGGCGACCTCCGCTGGCTCGATGTGCCGCTGGAGCTCGACTGCCTCGACGTGCACTTCTACGCCGACGCCGATCCACGCTGGGTGCAGCGCACGAAGTTCCATGACCACATGGCGTACTTCTACAAGCGCACTGACTGGCACGCCGATTTCTCCGACCGCGCCCGCAAGACCGCCGCGGCTATGGCCCCGATGCTGCGCCAGCGCCAGCGCGCCAAGCTCATGCGCTTCGCCCAGTGGTCGGCCGAGCGCGGCATGCCGCTGACCACGACCGAGTCGTGGGCGGCTTGGTACGCCTTCGATGCCCCGGACTTCGACTGGGGCTGGCTGCTGGAGTGGGCCGAGTGGAGCGTCGAGGATGCGATCGCCGCCGGCATGTGGGGCTGGACCCCGCACAACTACGTGCAGCCGCACTTTGCCAACTGGCGCGACGTCCGCTGGCACCGACGCCTCAACGACCGTTTCCTGCGCAGCTGAGCCTTCTTCAAACCGCTCCTCATCTCCCTTCCACATGTCCACTGCTCCCGCCCGTTCCTACACCGCCGACCGCCTGCCGGTCCGCATCTTCGCCTCGCTCCCCGATCTCGCCGCCGCGGCGGCTGATGACGCGGCGCAGGTCCTGACCTCCGCCATCGCCCAGCGCGGCCGCGCCCGCGCCATCATCGCGACGGGCAACTCGCAGGACCTGTTCCTCGAGCAACTCACGCGCCGCCCGGGCATCGACTGGAAGAAGGTCGAGCTCTTCCACATGGACGAATACCTCGGCATGCCGATGACGCACCGGGCCTCGTTCCGAAAATACCTCAAAGAGCGCGTCTTCGACCGCGTGAACCCGGCGCAGGCCCACTACCTCGAGGGCGACGCCCTCGAGCCGCTCAAGGCGATCCGCGCCTACGCCACGGCGCTCGCGTCCGCGCCCATCGACCTGTGCTGCCTCGGCATCGGCGAGAACGGCCACATCGCGTTCAACGACCCGGACGTCGCCGACTTCAACGACCCCGAGCCGATCAAGATCGTGAAGCTCGACGAGAAGTGCCGCCTGCAGCAGGTGGGCGAGGGGCATTTCCCGAACATCGACGCCGTCCCCTCCTATGCCATCACGCTCACGATCCCGGCGCTTTGCCGCGCGGGCCGCATGATCGCCGTCGTGCCGGAGAAACGAAAAGCGGTGGCGGTGCAAGGTTCGTTGGAAGGCCCGATCGCGACGAGCTGCCCCGGCAGCTACCTGCGCCAGCAGGCGCACTGCACGCTGTACCTCGACCCGGATTCCTCCTCGCTGCTGCGGTCATGAACGCCGTCGACTTCCGCACCGGCCGCGCCGTGCGCCTGACCTGCGCGGACGGTCGGATCGCCGCGCTCGAGCCCATCGCCGGCGGACCGGCGGGACTCCCGGTGCTGCTGCCGCCGCTCGTGGACATCCAGGTCAACGGTTACGCCGGCGTGGATTTCCAGCGCGACGCCTGCACTGCGGCCGAGCTCGAGCACGCGATCGCGGGCCTCGCCGCCGCGGGGTGCGGGCGCATTTTGCTCACCTTGATCACCAATCGTTGGGAGATCATGCTCGCGCGGCTCCGGCATTACCAGGCCTTGCGGGCGGCGTCACCGCGGCTGCGACAGCGCATCGCCGGCTGGCATCTCGAAGGTCCGTTCATGAGTCCGAAGCCAGGTTTCCACGGCGCTCATCCGCCGGAGTGCATGGAGCCACCGTCGGCGGCGCGGATGCATGAGCTCAAGGCGGTCGTCGGCGACGAGCCCACGCTCCTGACGATGGCCCCCGAATGGCCCGAGGCCCCCGGCGCAATCCGGGTCGCGCGTTCGCTGGGGTTCCACGTGTGGCTCGGTCACACCGACGCGACGGCCGAGCAGATCGCCGCGGCGGTGGACGCCGGCGCCGAGGGCTACACGCACCTCGGCAACGGTTGCCCGGGCGAGATCCACCGGCACGACAACATCATCTTCCGCGTCCTCGACGAGCGGCGGTTGCGCGCGAGCCTGATCGCGGACCGCATCCACATCTCGCCCGTGCTCTTCCGCCTGATGCACCAGGTGCTCGGCCCGGCGCGCATTTGCTACACGACCGATGCCATGGCCGCCGCGGGCGCGGGCCCCGGCACCTACGACCTCGCCGGCATGCGCGTCGAGGTCGGCGCCGACGGCATCGTGCGCCAGCCCGGCAAGACCAACTACGCCGGCTCCAGCCTCGCCCCGCTCGAGGGCATCCGCCGCGCCGCCGCGATGCTGCGCGTCGCACCGGTGGACGTGTGGCCGTATTTCTCCACGCAGCCGGCGGCCTTCGTCGGCCTCCCGCCCGCGCTCACCATCGGCGCCCCGGCGGATTTCTGCCTGCTGCAAGCCAGACCCGAGGGCACCCGGATCGAGATCCACTTCACCGGCGAGCCGGTGAGGGAAGTTGTATGGAAAGAGAATTCTTAACCACGGATTACACGGATGGCACGGATGAAGAACCAAGCCATGGCCACCCTCCTTCGCCAAGCCTACGGAGGGCGCAGCAAGAGGCACAAAAGGCACAAGAAAATCCGAATTTTACAGGAGGAAACAGAGGCAACAGAGCTGAAGATTCCGATCTCTGCTCCCTCTGTTCCCTCCTGTAAATTGGATCGGATCCTTCTGTGCCTCTTGTGCTTTCTGTGGCCATTGAATTGGTTTCAATCCGTGCCATCCGTGTAATCCGTGGTTAAAAACTCCGCCCTATCTCCATGCAAAACATGATCGGTGCCTTCGGTGAGTTTGCCGCGTCGCTCCTGCCGGCGAAGCCAGGTCCACTTTCGTTGCAGCGGTGTCCGCCGGCGGAGTTCCCGGCGCGTCGCGCCGCGGCGAAGGCGCGCATCCTCGAACGTATGGCGCCGCCGAAGCTTACCCCAATCGCGTCACCTGAGGTGCGGCGGCGGTGGGAGCATGACGGGCTCGTCGTCGAGGAGCTCTCGTGGCAGCTGCCCTACGGTCCCCGGACCGAGGCGTGGGTGCTCAAGCCCGCCGGCGCGACCGGCCGGCTGCCTGCGGTGCTCGCGCTGCACGACCACGGGGGATTCAAGTTCTTCGGCAAGGAGAAGATCGCGCAGACCGCGTCAACCGTGCACCCCGCCATCGTCGAGCACCGCGTGCATTACGAGGGTGCCGCCTGGGCGAACGAGATCGCGCGGCGCGGGTTCGTCGTCCTCATCCATGATGCGTACGCCTTCGGCAGCCGACGCGTGCGCGTGGCCGACTTGCCGCCGGAGATCCGCGGCGGTCTCACTGACGATGACGATGCCACGCCGGCGGGCATCGCCGCCTACAACACCTGGACGCTGGGGCACGAGCACGTCATGGCGAAGTCGCTCTTCAGCGCTGGCACGACCTGGCCCGGCATGTTCTGGAATGAGGATCGCATCGCCCTCGACGTCCTTTGCGCGCGGCCCGACGTGGATCCGGCCCGGGTCGGCGTCGGCGGACTCTCCGGCGGCGGCCTGCGCACCGTCTTCCTCGCCGGCCTCGACGACCGCGTCGCCTGCGCCGTGTGCGTGGGCATGATGACCACCTGGCGCGACTACCTGCTGCACAAGAGCTGGACGCACACATGGATGTGCTACGTGCCGCTCCTGCCGCAGGACCTCGACTATCCCGAGATTCTCGGGGTCCGCGCCCCGCGGCCGACGCTCGTGCAGAACACGCGCGAGGACCCGCTCTTCACCGTGCCCGAGATGGAGCGCGCCGCGGACGAGCTGGCCGCGGTTTTCGCCGCGAGCGGCGCACCCGAGCGCTTCCGCACGTCGTGGTACCCCGGCACGCACCAGTTCAACCGCGCCATGCAGGCGGAGGCATTCTCCTGGTTCGAGCGGTGGCTGCGCTGAGCTTTTCCCCATGCACCTCTCTCCCCAACGTCTCCAAACGCTCCGTGACACCTATCGTCGCGGGCTGATCGAGAGCACGGTTCCGTTCTGGTTGAGACACGGGATCGACCGTGAATGCGGCGGGCTCCTCAACGGGCTCGGCGAGGATGGGAGCGTCATCGACACCGACAAGGCCGTGTGGCTGCAGGGTCGCGCCGCGTGGACCTTTGCCACGCTCCACAACACCGTCGAGCCGCGCCCGGAATGGCTGGCGGCGTCAAAGGACTGCCTCGACTTCATCCGCACGCACTGCCGCGGACCAGGCGGGAAGCTCTACTTCACGGTCACGCGCGAGGGCCGGCCGCTGCGCATGCGGCGCTACGTTTACAGCGAGTGCTTCGCCGCCATCGGCAGCGCGGCCTACGCCAAGGCCACGGGCGACGCCCGCGCCGCCGCCGAGGCCGCGGAATTCTTTTCGACCTACCTGCACTACAGCTTCACGCCGGGAGTCATGCCGCCGAAGACTGATCCGGCCACGCGTCCCATGCAGGGCGTGGCCCCGCACATGATCGCCATCGTGACCGCGCAGGAGGTGCGCGCGCTGCTCGGCGACATCACGGTTCGCGGCGCCACCTGCACGCAGTGGATTGACCGCTCCATCGCCACGATCGAGCGCGATTTCTTCAAGCCCGACCTCGGCGTCCTCATGGAGATCACCGGCGCGGGCGGCGCGATCCTCGACCACTTCGACGGCCGCACGCTCAACCCGGGACACGCCATCGAGTGTGCGTGGTTCATCCTCCACGAGGCCAAGCTGCGCGGGCGCGACCCGCGCCTGCTCAAGCTCGGCCTTGGCATCCTCGACTGCATGTGGAACCGCGGCTGGGATCCGGAGCACGGCGGCATCCTCTACTTCGTGGACCTGCATGGGAAGCCGGTGCAGGAATACTGGGCCGAGATGAAGTTCTGGTGGCCGCACAACGAGGCCGAGATCGCGACGCTGCTCGCCTTCCAGCTTACCGGCGACGCCAAGTACGCCGCCTGGCATGCGCTGGTGCACGAGTGGTCGCACCGCGTCTTCGCCGACCCGGTGCATGGCGAGTGGTTCGGCTACGCGCACCGCGACGGCCGCATCTCCACCCGCCTCAAGGGCAACACCTGGAAGGGTCCCTTCCACCTCCCGCGCATGCAGTGGTACTGCGGGAGGTTGGTCGATGAGATGTTGGCGACGTGATTTTGAACCACGGATGCCACGGATCATGCGGATGGTTCGCCAATGGATGGCCTCAAGAGGCACAGAAGGCACAAAAGGGAATACCGATCTGTTTTACAGGAGGTAGCAGAGGGAACAGAGGCCTTGGTCCGTGACATTAACTCCGTTCTCTCCGTTTCCTCCTGTAAAATGGATTGGATCCTTTTGTGATTCTTGTGCCTCTTGTGGCCATTCCCTGATGTCTGATCCGTGTCATCCGTGAAATCCGTGGTTAAAATTTCCTCCTCATGAGTCTCGCTGTCGCTCCCAAGATCCGTCCGGTGCTCGATCCGGAATTCGTTCCCGCTGTCCTCTGGAACCGGGCTTATCGCGAACTCGTCGCGCGTGATCCCGGGGCGCGGCCACTGGCACTCGCGCTTGTCCGCGCCGACGGCAAGGCGTCGGTGCACCACGACCGCGTGCTCTCCGCCGGGCTTCCCGGCGCGGCGCACACGCTGCGCTACGTCGAGCGGCTGCTGAAGTTCCTCCTCTGGCAGAAAGGCGGCTGCCGCGTGTTCGTGGCCGGGGCCGACGAGATCGCCGCGGCGCTCGCGCAGATCTACCATCCGCAGGGCGAGCGCGCCTTCGATCACCTTTTCATGGGCGAGAAGGTGCAGGGCGCGCCCTTCCGTATCGAGGCGGCGCGCCTCGATGCGCTGCCGACCGACGACGATTCGTCGCTCGCGATGGGCCGGCATCTCGAGGGCTGCCGCATCGGCTTCGACCTCGGTGGCAGCGACCGCAAGGCCGCCGCCGTCATCGATGGCAAGGTGGTGTTCTCGGAGGAGATCCGCTGGGACCCGTACTTCCAGAAGGACCCGACGTACCATATCGAGGGCGTGCACGACTCGCTCCAGCGCGCCGCGGCCCACCTGCCGCGCGTGGATGCCATCGGCGGCAGCGCGGCCGGTGTCTACGTGAACAACGAGGTGCGCGTCGCCTCGCTCTTCCGCGGCGTGCCGGCGGACCTGTTCGAAAAGCACATCCGCCGCATGTTCTTCACGCTCCAGCAGCGCTGGGGCGGGGTGCCCTTCGAGGTGGCCAACGACGGCGAGGTCACGGCGCTCGCGGGCTCGATGTCCATGAACGACAACGCGGTCCTCGGCATCTCGCTCGGCACCAGCACGGCGGGCGGCTACGTCACGCCGGCGGGCAACATCACCCCGTGGCTCAACGAGCTGGCCTTCGCCCCGGTGGATTACCGGCCCGGTGCGCCGCGCGACGAGTGGTCGGGCGACCACGGCTGCGGCGCGCAGTATTTCTCGCAGCAGGCGGTCGGTCGCCTCGCAGTCCCGGCGGGCTTCAGCTTCCCGGCGACGCAGCCGCTGCCGGAGCAGCTCGTGGCGGTGCAGGAGGCGTTGCACGCCGGCGACAAACGCGCCCGGGCGATCTTCGACACCATCGGCGTGTGCTTCGGCTACGCGATCGCGCACTACGCCGATTTCTATGCGATCCGGAACCTGCTCATCCTCGGCCGCGTGACGTCGGGCGAGGGCGGCGAGATCATCCTCGCCCGGGCGGCCGAGGTGCTAAGGACGGAGTTTCCGTCCCTGGCCGAAACGGTCCGCCTGCGGACGCCCGACGAGCAGGACAAGCGCCACGGCCAGGCCGTCGCCGCGGCGAGCCTGCCAGCATTGCGCAAAATCTGAGCAGCCTGCGGGATTGCCAAGGTTGCGCGCCCTCCGCCTAAATCGCGGGGCCGGCCGCCGCGGCCTGCCCCCATGCTTTTCCGCCTTCGTGCCCTTCTGCTCTGGCCGGCCGTGCTCGCGCTGGCGGCCGTCGGCTTTTGGTGGTCGGCCCGCAGCCATGAACCGCCGCCCGTCCCGGGTCGCAAGCTGATCACTTGGGTGCACTTCGTATCGCCGTTGCGGGACCATCACGAAAGGCAGGTCGCGGAATTCCAGCGCCTGCATCCCGACATCGAGGTGCGCATGATCCTCGTGCCGATGAGCGAGTACCACATGAAGTTCAAGACGCTTGCCGCGGCCGGACAGGCGCCCGACCTGTTCTACTCCGGTGACGTGTGGATGAGTTATCTCCTGCCCTTCATGCGCGACCTCACACCGCTGGTGGAGCGGGACGCGGCGGAGATCGGGCTCGACGATTTCTACCCGGAGATCCGCGCGGCCATGCGGCACGAGGGGCGCTACTATGTGTTGCCGGAGCACGCCAACGTGGCGCTGCTCTATTACAACCGCAGCCTCTTCCGCGCGGCCGGTGTGGCGGAGCCGACAGCGGACTGGACCTGGGACGACCTCGTGCGCGCCGGCGTGGCGCTGACGCGTCCGGCCACGGCCGACGATCCCGGCGTCTGGGGCTGCGGGCGGATGGAAGGGTGGTGGGGCGAGTGGCTGACCTATGTCCGCCAAGCGGGAGGAACGGTGTTCACGCCCGATGGCAGCCGCTGCGCGCTTGATTCACCGGCGGCGATCGCCGGCCTGCGTTTTTTCCAGGACAAGGCGCTGAGCCATCGTTTCAGCGCCCCGGCTGGCTTTGAGCCGCTCAACGGCTTCGTCAACCGCCGCCTCGCCATGTTGATGGGGGGCCACGTGAATTTCTGGCCGAACTACAACCAGATGCCGGACCTCGACTGGGACATCCAACTCCTGCCCATCGGACCGGCGACCCGCAGTGGCGGCGAGCTCGCGATCGCCGGCTACGGCATCAACCGCCACACGCCCGTTGCCGAGGAGGCGTGGCTCCTGCTCAAGTTCCTGACGCGACCGGAGGCGGCGCTCGAGGTCATGCGGCACGGCAGCATCTCGCCGCGGCGCTCGGTGGCGGCGGTGCAGATCGGCGAGCGTCAGGCCGGCGACCGTCCGCGCAACGTCGCGGCGGCCTACGACCAGATCCAGTATGCGCAGCCGATCCCGCGGCATCCCTACTACATCGAGATCATGCTGCAGATCGTGCAGCCGGAGATCGATCGCATGGTGCAGGGCGAACTGACCCCGGAGCAGGCCGCGCGCCGCGCCACCGACGGGGTGAACGCGTTCCTCGCGACCTACCATCAACCCGAAGCATGAACGACCGCCGCGCCCAAGCCTTCTGGTTCTGGCTCTTCGCGGGTCCCGCGGTCGCCGGGTTCCTGCTCTTCAGCGCGGGGCCGATGCTGCACTCGCTCTGGCTCGCGTTCTGCAACTACGACGTCGTGGCGCCGCCGCAGTTCATCGGCCTGCGCAACTTCGCCTACCTGCTGCTGCACGACCCGGCCTTCTGGCCGTCGGTGCAGGTGACGCTCGTATTCACCGCGGTGCAGGTGCCGCTCGCGGTCGCGTCGGCCCTCGGCGTGGCGCTGCTTCTCAACCAGCCGGTGCGGGCGCGCGGATTGTGGCGCGCGATCTTTTTCCTGCCGTCGATCCTCCCGCAGGCGGCGAGCGTGGCGGTGTTCGTCTACATCTTCCAGGCCGACGGCGGCCTGCTCAACCGCCTGCTCGCGCTGGCCGGCGTCACGGGCCCGGCGTGGACCACGTCGCCCGCGTGGGCGCTGCCGGTCATCGTGCTCATCAGCCTCTGGGGCTTTGGCTACCCGATGGTGGTTTTCCTCGGCGGCCTGCAGAACGTGCCGCGCGAGCTCTATGAGGCGGCGCACATCGACGGCGCCGGGGCGTGGGCGCGGTTCCGGCATGTCACGCTGCCGCTGATCTCGCCGGTCGTGTTCTTCAACGTCGTCATGGGCGTCATCGGCGCGCTCAAGGTCTTCGACCTCGCCTATGCCTTCGGCGCGGCGCAGGGGCTGATCCCCGGCGGGCCGGCGCGGGCGACGCTGTTCTACGGGCTCAATCTCTACCAGCAGGCCTTCACCTATTTTCACATGGGCCTGGCCAGCGCGATGGCCTGGATGCTCTTCGCCGTGATCGTCGGCATCACCTGGCTCAACTTCCGCCTCAGCCGCCGCTGGGTGCACTACGGGGACTGACCATGGAACACCTGCGCACCCGCCGCCTCGACTGGACCGTGACCATCGTCCTCGCCCTCGGCGCGCTCGTGATGGTGCTCCCGCTTGCGTGGATGCTGCTCACCAGCCTCAAGACCTTCCCGGAGATCCTGCGCCAGCCGCCGGCGCTCCTGCCGGCGGATCTGCAATGGGGCAACTACCAGACCGTGTGGGAGGGTTTCGCCTACTACCGGTTCTTCCTCAACTCCGCCTTTGTCGCCCTCATGGTCATTGTCGGCACGGTCCTCACGTGCTGCCCGGCGGCCTATGCGTTTGCGTTCTACGAAGTGCGACACCGTGAGGTCATCTTCGGCCTGCTGCTCACGAGCCTCATGCTGCCGGCGCAGGTCACCGTCATCCCGCTCTTCAAGGCCTTCGCGGCGCTCGGCTGGGTCAACACCTACCTGCCGCTCGTGCTGCCGGCGTGGTTCGGCGGCAATGTCTTTGGGATCTTCCTCCTGCGGCAGTTCTTCCGCACCCTGCCGCGCAGCCTGATCGAGGCCGCGCGCATCGACGGGGCCTCGGAGTGGACGATCCTGTGGACCCTCGTCGTGCCGATGAGTCTGCCGGCCGTGCTCACGGTGGTGCTGTTCACGTTCCTCTGGAGCTGGAACGACCTCTTCAATCCACTCGTTTACCTCCACAGCGAGTCGGCCTACACGCTGCCCGTCGGCCTCCTGCATTTCATCGCCCGCGCCGAGCAGCTCACCGGTGGCAGTGCAGGGCAGGTCCCCTGGCACCTCGTGATGGCGCTCGCCACGGTGATGGTGCTGCCCGTCGTGCTGCTCTTCGTCGCCGCGCAAAAGCGGTTCGTCGAGGGTGTGGCGGCGACGGGTGTGAAGGGGTAACCACTAATGCACACTAGTTTTCAGGGAATGGACCGGAATTCAGATCATTTCCGTGGGCATTAGTGTGCATTAGTGGTTTTCCCATCTCCGTGTCCTCCGCGCCTCCGCGTGAGCCCAAACCACGCCGAGAACGATTGGAATCCGGCCTCCGCCTGTTATCACCGTTCCCATGGCCTCGTTGCCGCTTTGCCCTTACCCGCAATCCCTTGAGATCAAGGGCGACCCGGTGCCGTTTCCTGCGGCGATCTCGGTGCAGGATCTCGATCCCGCTGAGGTGCGCACGGTCGAAACCCTGCGCAACCTGTTCGCGCAGCTTCCCGGTGTCGCCACGGATTTCGCGGGGACGGCGGCTTACCGCATCGTCTTCCGCCACGATCCTGCCGTCGCGCACGCCGAGGGTTACACGCTGACCTCCGATGCCTCCGGGCTCGTCATCGCCGCCCGCACGCCAACGGGCCGGTTCTACGGGGCGCAGACCGCCTACCAATTGCTCGCGCAGGCCGGTAACGCCCACCGTTTCCGGCGCTTCGATGAAAAGATCGCTCCGGCGGCCATCCCCGCCTTGCGCATCGTCGACGCGCCGCGCTATGCGGTACGTTCCTTCATGGCTGACCTCGGTCGCGCGCCGTTTTCGCTGCCGCTGCTCAAGCGCCTCGTGCGCATCCTCGCGCATCTCAAGCTCAACACGCTGCACCTCCACCTGAACGACGACGAGCTCTGCGGTTTCCGCTGCGCCGGCCTGCCGATCGGTGCGGAGAACCCGCATGCCCTCGATGCCGCGGCGCTGCGTGAACTCGTCGCCTACGCGCGGAGCTACCATGTCGCGATTCTGCCCGAGATCGAGTCGTGGGGCCACGTGCACAGCATCGTTTACCACTACCCACACCTGCGCGGGACGTCCGGGCAGTACGGCGGTTCGTCTTTTGGCATCGGCGAGGCGACTTACGAATTGTTGGAGAAACTCTACGACGAGATCGTGCCCTGTCTCGAGGACACGGCGGCGGTGCACCTCGGCCTCGACGAGGCGCTCTGGGCGGTGCTGCCCGGCGAGGAGCAGCGCGGCCACACGCCCGAGAACATGGTGGGGCGGCTGCACGAGATCCTCATGCGCGTGGGCGCGCGGCATGGGAAAGATCTCACGCTGCACATCTGGGCCGATCACGGCGGGCGCCCGGTCCCCGCGGCGTTGCGCGACCGGATCGTCGTGCAACCTTGGGGCTACCACGAGCAGAACATCCCGGCCATCGTCGATCAGGTGAAACGCTACGGCGGGGCCGGCAAGCCGCCGGTCATGCTTGGGGCTGGCGCGAGCTGGATCCGCGTCCATGGCGACTACGAAGCCACGCGCGTGTGGTGCACCGAGGCGGCGCCGCATCCGAATGTCCTCGGTGTCACGCTGTGTCTCTGGGGCACCAACGACATCGCCGGCCGCCTGATCACGGCGTACGCCGGCGCCGATTTTGCCTGGTCGCCGGCGACCCCGGCCCGCGGCGACGGACCCGCGGCCGGCGAGACGCTGCGTAACGCCCTCGATCAGCAGATGCGGCAGTGGCAGGTGCTCTTCCCCGACGCCGACCCCGCCGCGATCAACGCCGACCGCGGCCCCGAGGTCGAACTCGGCCGCTACCTCTGGCCCCCGCGCGCCCGCGAAGCCGTGGCCCCCACTGCGGATTTCAACCCGGAAACCAAGACCATTTAACCACGGATTGCACGGATTTCACGGATCAGGCGCATGTGGCGTGGTGGGATAGCCACAAAAGGCACAAGAGGCACAAGGCCGTGGACTGTTTAACAGGAGGTAACGGAGGAAACGGAGATTGTTGAGGTCACTCCTCTGTTCTCTCTGTTATCTCCTGTAAATCGGTTGGTCCCTTTTGTGCCTTCTGTGCCTTTTGTGGCCATCCTCCCGTGCCCCATCCGCCAGATCGGATCCGTGATATCCGTGCAATCCGTGGTTAAAAACGTCTTCAGAGTTTCTCCGGCTCGCTGAGGAAGATTTCTTTCAGCGCGGCTGCCGCGGGTTTCAGGCGGCCGTGGTAGTCAAGGATCGCGGTGTTGGCGGGGCAGGGGAAGGGGTCGTGGCCCATCCAGACGATGAAGCCGCCGCAGCGCGGGAAGCGGCGCTTGCAGGCGCGCGCGGCGCGGGCGAGGGCCTCGGCCTGGTAACGCTGGCTCCACGCGACATACTCCGCGAGGTCGCGCGGCGCGCGGCCATCGTGGGCCGCCGCGAATTCCTTGGCCTGGATCCAGAAGCCGAAGCGGCGCCAGAGCGGGTTGCTCTCGTCGAGCGGCAACAGCGCGTTGGCGCCGTAGAACTCATCAAGCAAATCGATTGGACTCGCGCCCGCGGCGCCAACCTCCGAGCGAAACAACGCGTCGTCGCCGTCCCAGTAGGACTGCGCCGCCGGCCACCAGGGACCGTGGATATCCCAGTGCACGCCCTGGCCGAACTCCTTCTCGTCGGCGTTGAACCGCGGACCGGACGCCGACGTCGGCAGGAAGCGGCGGTGCGGGTCCATCGCGGCCGCTTCGGCCGCCATCATGGCGATCAGCGGATGCGCGGTCGTGACGGGCCGGCCGGTGCCGATCTTGCCGCCATCGGGCGCGCCCTGCAGCTCGTTGCCGCCGCACCAGCAGAGCAGGCAGGCGTGATGCTGGCGCCGCGCGATGTACGAGCGCACGATCGGCTGCGCGCCCGCGATGACCATCGGATCCTCCGGCGGCCAGTTATCGAGGCCCGACGACGAGAACGGAAACTCCTGCCAGACGAGCAGGCCGTGACGGTCGCACAGGTCGTAGAAAATCTCCTTCTCCAGAAACGCCCCGCCCCACACGCGCAGCACGGTGCAGCCCAGTGCGGCGTAGGTGCGGATGCGCGCCTCGTACTCGGCGGCGGTGACGTCGGCATAGTTCGGCCGGATCGGTGTCCAGTTGACGCCCTGGAGGAAAACCGGTCGGCCGTTGACGTGGCAGATCCACGGATCCGCGCCCGCCGGCGCGCCGGTGTTGGCGGTCCAGCGCACGTCCTTGAAGCCGATCGTGCGGGTCCACGTTTCGCCCTCAGGGAGCAACCGAGCCGTGAGGCGGTAGAGCGGTTGCGGTCCGCAGCGGTTGGGCCACCAGGCCTTGACCGGGAGCTGGTCGAAGGCGGCACCGGCGGCCAGCTGGGCGGGGGTGACGGTGGCCTCGAGCAGGCAGCGTTCGCCGTCGTGCAGGTGCACCGCGACGTCGCCGGGGGCCTGGCCGAACAACGTGAAACCGTCAGCCGCAGGGGCGCAGCGCATGTCCTCTAGCCCGCGACCGTCACCGACCTCGAGCGTGACGCGGTCCCAGATGCCGATCTGCACGAGGCGCGGCTGCCAGTCCCAGGTGTAGTTGAAGCGCGCCTTCCAATCCTTGAGCTGCGACGTGTGGTTGAACTGCCCGAGCCAGCGCGGCGGCAGGTCGAACACGATCTGGAGCGCATACGAATCCGCGGGCGGCATGGCGCCGAGGTCGAAGGCGTGCTCGGTGAAACCGTTCTCGAAGCGAGCGACGAGCCGGCCTTGGCAGCAGACCCAGCCGGCGGCGTCGAGGCCGGCGCAGCGGAGGCGGCGGACGGGGCCGGCGGCGAACCAGGCGCCGGGAATCGTGGTGCTGAAGACCCAGTTGCGGTGTTCGACCCATTCGGCGTCGCGGCTGGCGAGTCCGTGGTTCCAGTCGGGGATCACGCCGTGCTCACGCAGGATCTGCTGCACGGAGGCCGGGATGCGCGCCGGCATCGGCGCCACCTCGGGCAGGCTGGGGGCGCCGAGCGCGGTGCCGGCGAGGTCGCGCCACGTATCGGGCGCGTAACCCGTGAGGGTCCAGGGCAGGGAGGCGAGGTCGTGCACGGATTTCATGCGGATCGGGTAACCGGAACGGACGCAAAGCAATCGCCGGCCCGACGCCGGACGCAATGGGGAACTGCCAAGCAGCAGCGGGCCTAAAGCGGGCGATCAGCCGGCATGCAGCGGACCGGGGCATGCCGGACTCGACAGCGAGCGAAACCGGCGCTGATATAATGCCAAGTAATGCACAGCGGATGCGGTTGTGAAAAACCGGTTTTTACCGCAGTATTCACTCATCGCAGGGCGATCCCGCGCCGGCTTACTCCCTGAACCCCCATGTGCCATGCCGTCGAGTTCGGACGCATCTTTTCCCGCCGCCCCTATGCCCAGCGGCCGACCGGCTCCCTTTCAGCATGAGCCGGCACGCGCATAAGGCCGCCCTGCTGACCGCGCTTGTCGCCGCACTGGCGGGCTTGTGTGCGCTTGCCAGCTGGCGGTTGGGCGCTTGGGAACTGGCCGCGTTCGGCGTCGAGTATGTGCCGATGGCGCCGATCACCGCGCTGTTGTTCGTGCTGCTGGCGATGGCGCAATGCGCCTGGCTTGTCTGGCCGCGGCACCGCTTCGTCGGGGTTGGGGTAGCCTTGGCGAGCGGGTTGGCGGCGATCGTAGCGACGCTGGCACTCGTCCAGACCGGGACTGGCCTGCCGCTGCCGTGGGAGCGCTGGTTTAATCCCGCCGCCAGCCACGTGGGCGCGATTCCGCTCGGGCGCATGGCGCCGCTGACGGCGATGAGCTTCCTCCTGTCGGCCGTGGCGCTTTTCTTGCTCGCATTCGCGCGCCGCGCGTGGCGGCTGGGAGCGCTGCTGGCGACTGCGGTCGTCCTCGTCAGCAGCTGCTTCGTGGCCGCCGGCTACGCCGCCGGGACGCCCATCAGCTACGGCCGCGAAACGGTGCCCATGGCGCTGCTTACGGCCTTGGCGTTCATCGTGCTCAGCGTGAGCGGCCTGCTGGCGGGGCCCCTCATGGAGGGCATCAGGGAATGGCTTCGCCTCGATGCCGCGATTCCCGCCACCGCCACGCCCGGCGATCGGGCCAATCGGATGGTGGCTGTAATCGCCCTCGGGCTTGCCGTGGTGATCTCCGTCCTGGGTTTCTTTTACGTCCGCCGGGAGCAGGCGGCAGCGCGCGGAATCGTCCAAAGGGAACTGCTTTCGGTCGCGCACCTGAAGGCGACGCAGATCTCCCAGTGGCGGCAGGAGAGGCTGGGCGAGGGCTGGTTCCTCCAGCGCACGGCAGCCGTGGCCGAGGACATCGCCGCGTTCCTGGCCCAGCCGGACTCCGCCGGGACACGCGAGAAGGTACTGGGCTGGCTGGACCCGATCAAGGCCGGCGACCGGTACGAGCAGGTCCTGCTTTACGATTCCGCGGGTGAGCTCCGCCTGCAGCTAGCCAACGGGAGCCGCGCGAATCTGATGGGGAAGCATCCCTTGGCGCTGACCATGGCGGCCGGCGGCCAGCTGAAGCAGCCGACCTTGTCCGACTTGCACGCGGACGAGGATGGCGCCGGGGTCCATCTCAGCCTGATCGTGCCGGTGTTCCGTCCGCGCGCTCCGGCCGGGGCGGAGGAGATGCTGGCGACTCTTGTGCTGGTGCTCGATCCGGCCCAGGCGTTGTATCCGTTGCTCCGCCAGTGGCCGGTGCCAAGCGAGACCGCGGAGGTCTTTCTCGTGCGCCGCGAAGGCGATGAGGTGGTTTTCATCTCGGAGCTGCGGCACACCGCCGCCCCGCCGTTGACGTTGCGCCGGTCCCTGCACGAGCCGCGGTTGGCCGCGGCGATGGCGGTGCGCGGGGTGAAGGGCACCCATGAAGGCTACGACTACCGGGGTGCCGCCGTCCTCACGGTGGCGAATCGGATCCCAGGCTCCACGTGGTGGCTCATCGCGAAAATCGACCAGGCCGAGACCTACGCGCCCATCAGCAAGCAGGCGCGCCTGTCGGGCCTGATGATCCTCCTGCTGGTCTCGACCATCGGCCTGGCGGCGGCGTTTGTCTGGCGTCAGCGCCATGCCGCCTACCTGCAGCATTCGCTGGCGCTGGAACACGAGCGCGTGGCGCTCAGCGAGCGGCTGGCGACCGTGATGCGGTACGCCAACGACATTATACTGCTGCTGGACGAACAGGGGCGCATCTTGGAGGCCAACGAGCGCGCGCTGACGGCCTACGGCTACACGCTGGAGGAGCTGCGGGCGCTGCCGTCCGGCGGATTGCGGCCGCAAGCGTCGGTGGGTGAGCTGGCCCAGCAGTTGGATGCGTTGTTGCGGGTCGGCGGCGGGCATTTTGAGACGGTGCACCGGCGCAAGGACGGCTCCGAGTTCCCGGTCGAGGTGAGCGGCCGCGCCGTGGAAATCAGTGGACGGAAGTTCGGTCTCGGCATCTACCGCGACATTTCGGAGCGCCGGGCGGCCGAGGCGGCGCTGCGGGCCAGCGAGGAGAAGTTCCGCGCCTACGTGGAACAGGCGGCGGATGCGCTGTTCGTGCACGACGGCACTGGCCGGATCCTCGACGTGAACCGGCAGGCCTGCGCCAGCCTGGGCTACAGCCGGGAGGAGCTGTTGGCCATGAGTGTCTTCGAGATTGATCGAGAGGCCGATCCAGCTCCGACCAAGGCGGCTTGGGCCCAGATCGCCCCGGACGGAATCCGGACCCTCGAGGGTCGCCACCAACGGAAGGATGGGACCCAGTTCCCGGTTGAGGTGCGGATCGGCTGCTTCGACCTCCGGCAGGAACGCCTCCTGCTGGCGCTCGTGCGCGACACCTCGGAACGCGAGGCTTTCGTGCACCAGATCGAGCGCTTCAATCACCTCTATGCCGCGCTGAGCCAGGTGAACCAGGCCATCGTGCACGCGCAGGACCGCACGAGCCTGCTCACGGAGATCTGCCGTGTCCTGGTCGAGTACGGGCACTTCAAGATGGCCTGGATTGGCTGGGTGGATCCCGGCACTCGTGATATCCGCGCGGTGGCCCGGCATGGCGACGACACGGATTACGTGAGCCTGTTGCGCATCACGGCCGAGGACCGGCCGGATGGGCGGGGGCCGACGGGCACGGCAGTCCGCGAGGGCCGGACGGTCGTGTGCGCAGACATTGCCGAGGACGCGTGCATGGCGCGGTGGCGGGAACGCGCCCTGCACAGTGGCCTGCGCAGCTCGATCGCGCTCCCGATCCGCCAGGGCGGAGAGTCGGTCGGCGTCCTCACTGTGTACGCGGCCGAGGCGGGCTTTTTCGGCCAGGAGGAGATCGCCCTGCTCGAAGAGGCGGCGATGGATGTGACGTTCGGCCTGGAGAGCCTGACGAAGGATGATCGGCGGCGTGAGGCGGAGCTGGCTTTGCGCAGCAGCGAGGAGCGGTTCCGCACGATCTTCAAGCACGCCCCGGTGGGAATCTCGCTGACGATGGCCGACGACGGGAGTGTCGTGGTCAACGACGAGCACGTCCGGATCACGGGCGTGTCCGAAGCGGATTCCCGCCAGCCCGCGATCTTCAAGCAGGTCACGCATCCGGAGGATCTGGAGCGGCAGATGGCCCTGGCCAAGCGGTTCGCCCGGGGTGACATCGGCTATTACACGGTGGAAAAGCGCTACGTGCATCCGGACGGCCGGGTGCAATGGGTGGAGCTGACCAGTCGGTTCTACATCGACCCGGCCACGAACCGGCGGGTGATCCTGACCATCCTCATCGACATTGCCGCCCGCAAGGAAGCGGAGGCCCGGCTCCAGCAGCAGCTCGAGGAATTGCGGCGCTGGCACCAGGCCACGCTGGGCCGCGAGGACCGGATCATGGAGCTCAAGCGCGAGGTCAATGCGCTGCTGACCCGCGCCGGCCAGCCCCCGCGCTATCCCAGCGCCGCCCCGGGCGCCAACCCCACCGCCCCGCATGGTTGACTCCGCCTTCATCGCCTTGGTCCACAACGCGGCGCTGCTGCTCGCGCTGGCACTCGTCTTCGACGTCGCCGCGAGCCGGCTCAGCCTCCAGCGCGACCTCCTCACCCGCATCGGCGTCGGCGTGCTGCTGGGCGTGATGGGCATCGGGATCATGCTGGCGCCCTTCCGGCTCGTACCGGGCATAGTCTTCGACACGCGCTCGGTGCTGCTGGCGGTGTGCGGGTTGTACTTCGGCCTCGTCCCCACGCTCATCGCGGTGCTGCTCACGGCGGCCTACCGCCTGCACCTCGGCGGCTCGGCCGCCCTGGCGGGAACCGGCGTGATCCTCGCGTCGGCGGCCCTCGGCCTGCTCTGGCGGCGCTTCCACCGCGAACGGCTGGCCGACCTCACGTGGCGCCAGCTTTACGGCCTGGGCCTCGTCGTGCACGTCGTGATGCTCCTGATCCTGCAGCTGCTGGGCTGGCGCACGGGCAGCGAGATCCTGATTGGCGTCGGCGCCCCCGTGATCGTCATCTATCCGCTCGCGACGATGGCCCTCGGGCTCCTGCTCTCGAGCCGCCTGCGCAAGGACCGCACGACCGTCGCCCTCCAGGCCAGCGAAGCACGCTTCGCCGGCTTCTTCCAATCGAACCCGCTGCCGTGCGTGATCTCCGATTTCGCGACCGGGCGGATCATCGATGTGAATGAGGCCTTCATCGAGACCGTGGGCCGGCCCCGCTCCGAGCTGGTGGGGAGATCGTCGGAGGAACTCGAACTGTGGTCCGGGGCGGAGGGGCGGCAGCAGATCCTCGCCGCGATCGAGGCCGGGCGCAATGCCCACGGCCTACCGATCCATTGGCGCAAGCCGACGGGCGAGAGGCGGGAGGCCCTGGGTTTCTTCGAAATCTGGCGCGAGGACGGCTCGTCCCGGCTGCTTTCGAGTTTCGTCGACGTGACCGAACGCAGGGAGTCGGAGCAAGCCGTGGCCCGGGCCCAGGCGGAGCTCAACCGCATCGGTCTGGCGCTCGACCGGCTGGCGAACTCCTGCATCTACATGAAGGACCGGCAGTGCCGCTACACCTACGCCAACCGGACCACGCTCGATCTCTTCGGCGTCACGCGGGAGGAACTGCACGGCCAGGACGACACGCGCTTTTTCAGTCCGGAAACCGTCGCGCGCCTCCAGGCGATCGACCGGCGGGTGATGGAGGAGGGCAGGGAGAACAACGAGGAGGTCGAGGTGCAGCTGCGCGACGGCAGCCGGCGGTACTACCTCGAAATCAAGACCCCGATCTACGCGGAAGGCCCGGACCGGCAGGTCGTCGGCGTCTGCGGCATCTCCACCGACGTCACCGAGCGCAAGCAGGCGGAGGTGGCGGTGCGCGCCAGCGATCAACGGTACCGCAGCCTCTTCGAAAACGAACACACGGCCATTCTGGTCCTCGATCCGGCGACCAGCACCATCGTCGATGCCAATCCGGCCGCGGTGAGCTTTTACGGCTGGACCCGGGTCGAGTTGCAGGGCCGCAAGCTGGAGGAACTGGTGCCGGCGCTGCGGACGACGATGACGGCGCGACCCTGGACGGCCGGCAGTCACCTGGCGGAGCCGCATCGGCGCGCTGACGGGACCCTGCGGGAGGTCGAGATGTTCAGCGGTCCCATGGCGGTTGAAGGTCGGGAGCTGGCCTACGTCATCATCCACGACATTACCGAACGGCGGGTGGCCGAGCGGCGGATGGCCGAGGCCCAGGCGGAAAGCGCCCGGCTGCTGACCGAGGCCACCCGCTCGCGGCAGGCCCTCCTGAGCCTCGTCGAGGACCTGCGAGCGGCCGACCAGGCGGTGCGCGAGACCGAGGAGCGGTGGCGCAGCGCGGTGCAGGGCAGCGCGGCCGGCATCTGGGAGAACAACTTCGTCACCGGCGCGGCGTTCTACTCGGATCGCAGCAAGGAAATCCTGGGCTACCAGCCCGACGACATCCCGCAGAACATGGACGACTGGGTGGCGCTGATTCATCCGGAGGACGTCGAGATCGGCCGCAGCGCCATCGCCGAGCACCTGGCCGGCCGGAAACCGTTCTACGAGGCGGAGCACCGCTTCCGCTGCAAGGACGGCAGCTACAAATGGATCCAGTCCCGCGGCCGCGCCAGTTTCGACGCCAACGGGAAACTGACGCGCGTCGTCGGCACGCACGTCGACATCCACGAGCGCAAGCTCGCCGAGGAACGCCTGCGCGAATCCAGCGAATTCCTCGACAACCTCTTCAATTCCGCCAGCGCGCCGATCGTGGTCTGGGATCCGATGTTCCGGATCACCCGCTTCAACCGGGCCTTCGAGCAGCTGACCGGCCGGCGCGCCGCGGATGTGATCGGGCACGACCTGCCGGTCCTGTTCCCGCCGGACCGGGTCGGCGAGCTGATGGCCCTGCTCCGGCCCACGCTGGCGGGCGAACCCTGGCAGGGGGTGGAGATGCCGATCCAGCATGTGGACGGCTCGGTGCGGCTCGTGCTCTGGAACTCGGCCACGCTTTTCGCCGCCGACGGAAAAATGCCCGTGGCCACCATCGTGCAGGGCCAGGACATCACGGAGCGGAAACAGACCGAGCTGCTCCTGCGCACCTCGCTGCGCGAGAAGGAGGCGCTCCTCAAGGAGGTGCACCACCGGGTGAAGAACAACCTGCAGGTCATCACGAGCCTGCTGCGCCTGGAGGCGGCCCGCAACCCGCAGACGGCCGCCTGGGGCGTCCTGCAGGAGATGAAGGGCCGCATCCGCTCGATGGCGCTCCTGCACGAGACCCTTTACCGCTCGGGCAACCTCGAGCAGGTGGACCTCGCCGTCTACCTCGAGCGGGTGGCCGGCCAGACCTTCCGCGCGCAGAATGAGGGCAAGCCCAACGTGCGGCTGCGCCTGGAACTGGCCTGGTGCCCGGTCTCGATCGACCAGGCCATCCCCTGCGGCCTGATCGTCAACGAACTCGTGTCCAACTGCCTCAAGCACGCCTTCCCGGCCGGCCAGGCCGGTGAGATCGTCCTGCGGCTCCAACCCGCCGCGGCCGCCGGGCACGTCCAGATCGCCGTCACCGACACCGGCCCGGGCCTGCCCGGGGATTTCGCGGCGCGCCGCCAGAAATCGCTGGGCGTGCAATTGGTGGAGGACCTTGCCCGTCAGCTGGGCGGGACGCTGCACATCCGGCCGGGCGCCGGCGGCGAATTCACGGTGACATTCCCCATCATTCCGGCCGCCGGGGCGCCGCCGGCCCAATCATGATCTTTCGCTCGCGCCGATTCGCGGCCTGAATAGACTCACTTTCCGTTCGTCGCACCATGCGCTGCCTGCTCCCGATCGTCACACTGTTGCTCGCCGCCGGTCCGGTGGAGGCGGTCCCGGTCGTGCGCATCGGCGTCGAGAACAACTCCCCGCCGCTGTCCTACGTGAACGCGGCGCGGCAGGCGGACGGCTTCACCGCCGAGCTCGTGCAGGCCATGGCGGCGACGGGTCTCGTGCAGTTCGAGGTCGTGCCGAGTTCCTGGGCCTTTGTCCTGCAGGAATTCGAGGCGGGCCGCCTCGATGCCCTGGCCAACGTGGTGGCCACCAACGAGCGGCGCGAGACGATGGATTTCTCCATCGGCCACGCCACGATCCACGGCATCACCTACACGCGGCCGGGGCTCAAATCCATCCGGCATACCTCCCAGTTTGCCGGGCGGACCATGGCGACCCTGTCCGGCACCATCACCCACCAGCAGGCGCTTCGCCATGACGGCTGGGGGGCGCGGATCGTCAATTTTGACTCCTGGCGGCGCATGCTCGATGCGGTCCGGCGCGGTGATTGCGACTTTGCCCTGCTCATGCGGCCGCTGAAATTCGAGCAGCCCGACGAACTCGGTCTGAAGCCGGAGTTCGTGGAGGATCAAATCTACCAGTTCCACTTTGTGGTCCACCGCGGCGACCGGGACCGCCTCGCTGCGATCAACGAGGCGCTCGCGATCCTGCGGTACAACGGGACCTTCGACCGCATCTATTCCAAGTGGATCGGCCCCATCGAGCCGCATCCCATCCGGCTCAACGACCTGCGGCCCTACGCGCTGCCGGCCGTGGGCGTGCTCGCCTTCGTCATCCTCCTGTTCTGGTGGCAGCGCCGGGTCAACGGGCAGTTGCGCCGGCAGGCGCAGGCGCTGCACGACAGTGAGGAAAAATACCGGCAATTGGTCGAGAATGCCCACGAGATCATCTTCGTGGCCCAAGACGACACCCTGCGCTTTGTGAACCGCACCGCGGAGGAGTTGTCCGGCATCGGACGGGAGACGCTGATTGGCCGGTCGGTCTACGAGTTCCTCCCGGGCGAGGTCCGGGCCGATGCGCGCGACCGCATCGAACAGCTGAAGTCCGGCGCCCGATCGGAGATCCGGGAGGAGTACCGGGTGACATTTCCGACCGGGCGCAGCATCTGGCTGCAGGTCACCAGCGTGCGCATCCTGTGGGACGGAAGGCCGGCCAGCCTGAATCTCGCCGCCGACGTCACCGCCCGCCACGTGGCCGAGGACCTCCTGCGGAACTCGCTCCGCGAGAAGGAGGGGCTCCTCAAGGAGATCCACCACCGGGTGAAGAACAACCTGCAGGTCATCACCAGCCTGCTGCGCCTCGAGGCCGGCCGCAGCGCGGAACCCGCCACCAAGGGGGTGCTGCAGGACATGCAGGGCCGCATCCGCTCGATGGCGCTCCTGCACGAGACGCTCTACCGCTCCGCCGACTTCGCCCGCGTCGACATGGCCGATTACCTGCGGCAACTCGCCACCCAGCTGCACCGCGCCCAGAACACCCGGCCCGGCGCCGTTCGCCTCCAGCTCGACCTCACCCCGGTGACGCTCGAGGCCGAGCAGGCCATCCCCTGCGGGCTCATCGTCAACGAGCTCCTCACCAACAGCCTGAAGCACGCCTTCCCTGACGGCACGACGGGAGAAATCCGCATCGCGCTGCGCACCCTGGCGGACGGCCGGGTGCGGCTCGAGGTGGGAGACAGCGGGGCCGGCCTGCCCGCCGACGTGGACGAGCGCAAGCAGCGGTCGCTCGGCCTGCAGCTTGTCTCGGATCTCGTTCGCCAGGTGGAGGGTACGCTGGAAACGGCCGGGCCCGGTCCGGGCGCGCATTTCGTCATCATCCTGACTCCGGTCAAGCCGTCCGCTGAACCGGGAAATGGCTCGCTCGACGCCAACGCGCGACCGTAACCTCTTCGCACCAGCCGCCCGGTTCCCGCCATGAGCAAAACACGCATTTTTGTTGTCGAAGACGAGGTCATCGTCGCCCGCGACATCATGCAGCAATTGGGTGAGCTGGGTTATGAGGCCATCGGTACCTGCACGCGCGGCGAGGAGGCTCTGGTCGAGGTGGAGCGCCTGCGGCCCGGGCTGATCCTGATGGACATCCAGCTCGCCGGGGCGATGGACGGCATTGCGGCGGCCAAGCTCATCCGCGAGCGCTACGCGTTGCCGGTGGTTTTTCTCACCGCCTTTGCGGAGACCGAAACCCTGAACCGCGCCAAGCTGTCCGAGCCCTTTGGCTACATCCTCAAGCCGTTCGACGAGCGGGAGCTGCGCACCGTCATCGAGATCGCCCTCTTCAAGCACCAGTCCGACCTCAACCTGCGGGCCAGCGAGGAGCGCTTCCGTTCCCTGATCGAGACCAGTCTCGATGCGGTCATGCTCACGGGTCCCGAAGGCCGGATATTCGACGCCAATGCCGCGGCCTGCGCCATGTTTCGCCTGTCCGTCGAGGAACTGAGAAAGCAAGGCCGGACGGGCCTCGTGGATGCCACCGACCCGCGCCTGGCGGCCGCGCTGGCCGAGCGGGCGAGCACCGGCCGGTTCCGGGGCGAGATCACCATGGTGCGGGGCGACGGCGAGAAATTTCCGGCCGAGATTTCGTCGGTCGTGTTCCGCGGCACGGACGGCGAGATCCGCAACAGCCTCGTCATCCGCGATGTCACGGAGCAGCGCCGGGCCGAAGTCCTGATGCGCCTGCAGGGCGCGGCCTTGTCCGCCGCCGCCAACGCCATCGTCATCACCAATCGCCAGGGCGTCATCGAATGGGCCAACCAGGCCTTCACCGACCTCACCGGCTTCGGCCTGGGCGAGGTCGTGGGCCGGGCGCCGGGCGACCTGATCAAGTCCGGCGTGCATGGGGAGGACTATTATCAGGACATGTGGACGACCATTTTGGCCGGCAAGGTGTGGCACTGCGAGATCGTCAACCGCAACAAGGCCGGCCAGCACTACTCCGAGGAGATGACGATCACCCCGGTGCGGGACGACCGGGGCGAGATCTCCCACTTCGTCGCCATCAAGCAGGACATCACCGAGCGCAAGCGCGTGCTCGAGGCCCTGCGCCAGAGCGAGGAGCGCTACCGCCTGCTGTTCGACCGTAATCCCGTGCCGATGTGGCTGTACGACGCGGAGACCCTGCGCTTCGCGGCCGTCAACGAGACCGCCGTCCGCAACTACGGCTACACCGAGGAGGAGTTCCTCGGGATGACCATCGCGCAGATCCGGCCGGAGGAGGACCTGGAGCGCTTCATCGAGAACGTGCGCTCGTCCCGCGACGAGCCGCTGACGGTGGCGGAGTGGCGGCATCGGCGGAAGGACGGCACGATCCTCCACGTCGAGGTCATGTCCCGGCCGCTGATGTTCAATGGCCGTCCGGCCCGCCTGGTGATGGCCGCCGACATCTCCGAGAAGAAGCAGCTGCAGGAGCAGTTCCTCCGGGCGCAGCGGCTCGAGAGCCTCGGCATGCTCGCCTCGGGCATCGCCCACGACCTGAACAACATGCTGGCGCCGATCCTCTTCGCCGGTCCGCTCCTGCGCACCAGCGTCTCGTCGCCGCGCGACCTGCGCATCCTCGAGACCCTCGAGAAGAGCGCCGAGCGCGGCTCCGGCCTCGTGCGGCAGATCCTCGCCTTCGCGCAGGGCACCAGCGCCGCCCCGCGGATCACCCAGCTCAAGCACATCGCGCGGGACGTGGTCTCGATCGTCGAGGCCTCCTTCCCGAAGAACATCATCCTCGAGCAGCATATCGCGTCGAACGCCTGGCCGGTGCAGGCCAACCCCACGCAGATCCACCAGATCTTCCTCAACCTCTGCGTCAACGCCCGCGATGCCATGCCCCAGGGCGGCACCCTGGCCATCCGCGTGGGGAATCGCCACCTCGATTCCGACGAGGCCGCGGCCCTCCCGGAGGGTCGCGCCGGCGACTGGCTGGTGCTCGAGGTCGCCGACACCGGCACCGGCATCCCCGCCGACATCGTGCCGCGCATCTGGGAGTCGTTCTTCACCACCAAGGCCCCGGGCAAGGGCACCGGCCTCGGACTCGCCACCGTGCGCAGCATCGTGACCGCGCACCTGGGCTTCGTGGACCTCGAGACCGAGCTGGGGAAGGGGACGACCTTCCGCATCTTCCTGCCCGCCAGCCGCGACCCCGAGACCAAGGGCGCCGAGAGCGGCTCGCCGTTCCCGGTGCCCGTCACGACGGGCGCGGAGCTCATCCTCGTCGTCGATGACGACGACTCCGTCCGCGAGATCATCGCCGCCGTGCTGGCCCAGCACGATTACCGCGTCGTGACCTGCGCCGACGGCGTCGAGGCCATCGTCAACTACAACGCCAAGTCCCGCGACATCGCGCTCGTCATCACCGACGTCGACATGCCCAACCTCGGCGGCGCGATCCTGGCCGCCACGCTCCGCCGGCTGAATCCGCAGCTGCGGATCATCGCCATGAGCGGCCTCTCCAGCGCCGGGGTGGCGCGTGACGACGTCGAGGAGATCAGGCGCATCGCGGCGGCGTTCCTGCCGAAGCCGTTCTCGGCGACCGAACTGGTGGCCGTTGTGCACCGGGTTTTGCACCCTGAACCGAAAGGCTGATCCATGCCCACCATCCTGCTGATCGAGGATGACGAGCTCTTTCGCACCACGCTGGCCGACGCCCTGGCGTCGCAGGGCTACATCGTCACCCAGGCGGAGGATGGCGTCGAGGGCGTGAAGCGGTTTCAGGCGGCTCCCACCGACCTCGTTTTGACCGACATCGTGATGCCCAATCAGGAGGGTATCGCGACCGTGCGGGCGTTGCGCCAAATCAACGCCACGGTCGGCATCATCGCCATGTCCGGCGGCTTCGCGAAGGATGCGCCGCTCTACCTCAAGCTGGCCGGCGGCCTCGGCGCCGACCGCACCCTGCAGAAGCCGTTTCCGCTGACCGCCCTGCTCGAGGCCGTGCAGGAAGTCCTCGCCCTCGCCGGCAAGCCTCGCCCGCGCCAAGCCGATTCCAGCCCCGCGACCCTGCCGCCGCCCCCGCCCAAGGAGGGGTGGAAGTGATCCCATAAACACCGCTTGCACATCCGCTCGGTGTGCGGCAGGGTGCCCGACCTGTTCTTTGATTGGCTCGCGCCCAATCATCCGACTTTCCCAATTTACGGGGGTGTTCCGGATTCGATCCTTGGTTGGAGTGCGCCGCTGCCGTTCGAGAGTGTTAGGTCTCTCGTAAATCCCCCTGCAAAACAATAATAGGCAACTACGAAGAAATGCCCTTGGCCGCCTAAGTGCGGCCTCGTTGGTCCGGCGACACCTGCTAGCCGGTACTAACGTCGACAGCAGGCATAGTGGATTGAGCGACTCGCGGTCTTTCCACTGTATCTTCATCCGGGAGTTGGCTGGGGCTTAAGCGCGCGTGAACGCGTAACCCCGGCGAGATCAATCTCACGCTACAACGGTAGACGCGGTGTGCAAAGGTCAGGGACACGCGGGTTCAACTCCCGCCACCTCCACCATTTTAA
>CAYHEW010000039.1:0-36185 GCA_964355715.1 uncultured Opitutaceae bacterium
CGACGGCGCTGGCGTGGGCCAGGCGGGCCTGCTCGACCTCGAGACTGACGCCGAGCGAGGCCTTGCGCAGCATCTCCTTCACTTCGGTGAGGTCGGCATTGCGGCGCCGAACCTCGCCGGCGGTGGTGCCGCCGTCGAAGACGTTGAGATCGAAGGAGACACCGGCCAGCCAGCTGTCACCGTGGCGGTCGGTCTGCCAGCCCTGGTCATATTGGTAACTCGCGAAGGCGTTCACCGTCGGGCGGCGGGCGCCGCGGGCGGCGGCGACCATGGACTCGGCGGCGCGCACCCGGGCCTGCAGGCCGAGGAGTTCTGGTCGCGCCGAGAAATCGCCGGTATCGGGCATCGTCAGGCGGGCCAGCGCGGGATCGTTGGCGTCCAACTCGATCGGCTCGGCGGACGGCTCCTGGCCCAAAACGAAGTGAAACGCCCGGGCGGCGAGAGCGGCGCCGTGGCGGGCGGTGGTGAGGGCCTCGCGGGTTTGCGCGAGTTGGACCTCGAGGCTGAGGAAGTCGGCCTTGAGCAGCTGGCCGGCCTCGAAGCGGGCGCGGGCGGCGCTCACCGCGGCCTCATAGGCCCGGACCCCGCCCTCGACGGTGGTCACGGCCTCGCGAGCCTTGCGGAGGTTGAGCGCGGCGCGCACGACCTCGGCGGCAAGGCGGTGGTGGGCGGCGCGCAGGTCCAGATCGGCCGCCTCGGCGCCGGCGCGAGCGGCGTTGCGGCCGGCCGTGGCCCGGCCGCCGGCGTACAGGTTGTAGGCGAGCGTGCCGGTGGCGTTGAGGTTGTCGATGCGACCCGGCTGGTTGAAATCGAGGCCGAAGTTGAAGGCCCGCTGGTTCAGGATGGAGCCGAAGGCCATCATCGGGCTGTTCGTCTCGGTGTAGCGACCGGAGACGATGAACTGCGGCTGCCAGGCGGCTTGGGCCTGCTGGATCATGGCCTGGGCGCCCTCGACGCGGGCCCGGGCGGCGCGGGCGTCGGGATTCTGTTCCAGCGCCGTGGCGACCGCGCGGTCGAGGCTCCAGGTTTCGGCCGACAGCAGGCTCGGAATCAGCAGCAGTGTGGCAAGGAGCGGTAAGCGAAGGGCAGGCATGGGAGTCGGAGGAGTTTGGGCCGGGTCAGCTGGTGCGGGCGGACAGGGCCAGGAGCAGGCCCATGAACGCCCCGTACAGTGCACCGCGCCACCAGGTCGAGGTCAGGGGACAGGTTCCCGAAGTGCACTGGCCAAAATAGCCGAGCAGGGCGCCGAAGACGGCGCCGCCGAGAACCATGAGGGTGAAACGCACGGCGGGATGGCTCATAATCGCAGGCAGGCCGGTCGGCAACCCGGATCAGCGCCCGCCCCAGTGGATGATGCCGTCGTCGCCGAGCCAGCCGAGCTTGCGGAGGATCAGGCTGGGCGGGCAGAAGCCGGTGAAGACGGACTGGATCAGGTTCAGCCCGACAAAGGTCGGCAGGAGCAGCCACCAGGGGTTGACGAAGTGCGTGAGAGCGACGCCGATGAGCGTCACGGTGCCGGCGAGGAGGCGGATGAGGTCGTGGATATGCATGGGAGGAAAGCGAAAGCGATTGACTTTATATGAGCATATACGCATATAGTTGCAATCATGTCAAGTCCCTGTTTTTTCCGCGTCATGTCCAAGCACCGCCCCCTGAACGAAGAGGCCCTCCTGCTCGTGGCGCAGCGCTTTGCCGTGCTTGCGGAGCCGATGCGGCTGCGGCTGATCCAGTCGCTGTTCGACGGGGAGAAGAACGTCGGCGAGCTCGTGACGCTGACCGGGGGCACGCAGGCCAACGTGTCGCGGCACCTGCAGACGCTGACGGCGGCGCACATCGTGGCCCGGCGCAAGGAAGGCCTGCAGGTCTATTACAAGATCGCCGACCCCACGATCCCGCGCCTGTGCGACGTGGTCTGCGGCGCGATCGAGAAGCAGCTCACCCGCCAGGCGGCGACGTTTGCGACGACGGGTTGAGCGGCGCTCAGTGCGTCAGGTCGTACAGGGCGTAACCGGCGAGCAGATTGGGCAGCACGCTTCGGGGGCTGCGCCAGTTGCCGGCGAGGAGCGCGCGTCGGGCGATACGGATCTGCTTGGCGCGGCAAAAAAGCTCGAAGTCGGCGATCGTCAGCGGATTCGCGGGTCGGCTCTCGAACCACTCGGTCGTGTAGACGTCGTTGCGCACCTTGCGGCCGCGCACGAGGGCGGCGAGGCGGTTCTTCCAGAAGCCGTGGTTGACGAAGCCGACGGTGACGGTGCGGCCGACGCGCAGCGCCTCGAGGATGACGGCGGCGGGCTCGTCGAGTTCCTGCACCGTGCGCGAGCAGATGACGCGGTCGAAGAACCGGTCGGGAAACTCGCGCATGAACGCGAGCATGTCGCCCTGGTAGGCCGTGACGCCGCGCTGCACGCAGGCGGTGATGCGGTGGAAATCAAGATCCACGCCGACCGCCGTGACCTGCTTGCCCTGCATCAGGTAGCCGAGCAGCGCGCCCTTGCCGCAGCCAAGATCGAGCACCCGGGTGTGGGGTTCGACCCAGTCCCCGATGATCTGCATGTCCACCGTGCGTTTTTCGACAAGGCGCGTCATGGGTTCACCTAGATATTGAAATCCACTTCCACGGCGAAGGGCCGTTCGAGGAAACTGCGGACGAGGGCGTAGAGGTCCTCCGACTCCAGCAGGAAGGAGTCGTGGCCGAGGTCGGTTTCGAGTTCGGCGTAGGTCGCGCGCTTGCCGCAGCGGAGCAGGGCGTGCGCGATGGTGCGGTTCTGCTCGGGCGGGAAGAGCCAGTCGCTGGTGAAGCCGACCACGAGCGTCTCGGCCTGCACGGGAGCGAAGGCGGCCTCGAGCGAGCCGTAGGCCTGCGCGAGGTCGAACTGGTCGAGGGCGCGGGTGATGTAGAGATACGAGTTGGCGTCGAAGCGGTTGATGAAGCTCTGGCCCTGGTGGCGCAGGTAGCTCTCGACCTCGAACTGCACGTCGAAGGAGTAGGCGTCGCCGTTGGCGTCGGCCTTCTTGCGGCGGCCGAACTTGCGGTCCATGGACGCGTCCGAGACGTACGTGATGTGCGCCATCATGCGCGCGATCGCGAGGCCGGTGCGCGGGCCGCCGTCCTTCGGGTAGTCGCCCTGGTTCCAGGCCGGGTCCTGCATGATGGCCTGGCGGCCGACCTCGTTGAACGCGATGGCCTGCGCGCCCTCGCGCGAGGTCGTGGCCATGGCGAGGAGGCGGCGGACGAAACCGGGATACTCGATGCCCCACTGCAGCACCTGCATGCCGCCCATCGAGCCACCGATCACCGCGTGCAGGGTGGCGACGCCAAGGTGGTCGAGCAGGAGCTTCTGGGAGCGCACCATGTCGCGGATCGTGACGAAGGGGAAACTGATGCCATAGGGCCGGCCGGTCGCCGGGTTGAGCGACGACGGCCCGGTGGAGCCGACGCAGCCGCCGAGGCAGTTGGCGCAGACGACGAAGAACTTGTCCGTGTCTACTGCGCGACCCGGGCCGATCAGGTTGTCCCACCAGCCGGGCTTGCGGTCATCGGGCGCGTGCCGACCGGCGCAGTGGTGGTCGCCGCTGAGGGCGTGGCAGATGACGATGACGTTGTCGCGGGTCTCGTTCAGCCGGCCGTAGGTCTCGTAACGCAGGGTGAAGCCGGGCAGCGACTGGCCGCTTTGGAACGTGAACGGCTGCTGGTGGACAAAGTCTCGCGGCGTCACGATCCCCACGCCACCGGTGGCGGGGATGGTGCCGGCGGCAGCGGAGACATCATCCAAGTCAGGCATTTGGGAGATGTGATACCGAACGGGCGCCCAAGGCAAGGGGGGCGAAGGTCATACGCCCCGGGGTCAGCGACCCCGGCGACATCACGCCTGCGCGGCGGCGCTGACGGCGTCGTCCATCTCCTCGTTGGAGAATACCTGCTGGACGTCGTCCATCTCCTCGAGCGCGTCGTGCAGCTTGAGGAGCACCCGGGCGATCTTCACATCGGTGACCGGCACGGTGTTCACGGGGATGTAGGAGATTTCCGCGCTCTCGGTCTTGAGGCCGGCGCTTTCCAGCGCGTGGCTGACCTTGTCGAACAGGTTCAGGGCGCAGCGAACCTCGAATCCCTGCTCGCTCGTGATGACGTCGTCGGCCCCGGCTTCGAGGGCGATTTCCATGAGCTTGTCCTCGGTGGCCGATTCCTTCGCGATGAGGAACTGGCCGGCGTGGAGGAACTGGAAGGCGACCGCGCCGGAAGTGGCGAGATTGCCGCCGTGGTGGACGAAGGTGGAGCGGATGTCCTGGGCGGCGCGCTGCTTGTTGTCCGTCGTGCACAGGACGATGAAGGCGACGCCGCCGGGGCCGTAGCCCTCGTAGGTGATCTGCTCGTACACCACGCCGGGCAGTTCGCCGGTGCCCTTCTTGATGGCGCGGTCGATGTTATCGACCGGCATGTTGGCCTCGCGGGCCTTGAGGAGGAGGGTGCGCAGGCGGGCGTTGGCATCCGGATCGCCGCCGCCGGACTTGGCGGTGAGGGTGATGTCGCGCGAGAGCCGGGAGAACACCTTGCCCTTGCGCGCGTCGGTGATCGCCTTGGCGCGTTTGACCTTGGACCACTTGTTGTGACCAGCCATTTGAGAGTAGCGAGTAGCGAGTAGCGGGTAGTGAGTAGCGAGTAGATCGGGTGCGGTAGCCATGCTCGCTACTCGCTACCCACTACTCACTACTTTTTTTTCGGTGTCACGTTCTTGACCGGCTTGCCGCCGGCGGGGGTGGGGGCGGGCGGGAGGGGATCGTCCTTCATGCGGTTGACGACGAGCTGCTGGCCGATGGTGAAGACACCGTTGACCGTGGAGTAGAGCGCGAGCGCGCCGGAGAACCAGTAGCAGAACGCCGTGAAGATCCACGGCATGAACTTGAAGATCTTCGCCTGCACGTTGTCCGTGGTCGGCGTGGGCGTGAGCCGCATCTGGATGATCATCGTCGCGCCCATGAGCAGGGGCAGGATGTTGATCGGGAAACCGAAGATGTGCGCGACGGTGTCGGGTGCCGAAAGGTCGGCCGACCACAGGAACGGCGCGTAGCGCAGCTCCGCCGTGCTCTGCAGCATCTGGAAGAAGCCGAAGAAGAAGGGCAGGGTGATGAGGATCGGCAGGCAGCCGCCCATCGGGTTCACGCGGTGCTTCTTGAAGAGCTCCATCGTGGCCTGCTGCATCTTCTGGGGGTTGTCCTTGAATTTCTCGCGGACGGCCTGCATCTCGGGCTGGATCTTGGCCATGCGCTTGGCCGACTTGGAGGCGGCGAGCGTGGGCCAGAGGAAGACGATCTTCAGGATGAGCGTCGTGATGACGATGGCCCAGCCCCAGGCCCAGGTGGGCGAAAGGTCGACCATCCAGCCGTGCACCCAGGTCATGATGGTGAGGAGCAGCTGGCTGAAGAAGCGGAACATGCCGAAGTTCATCACCTTGTCCTGGTCGGCCGTGAAGACGTCGGCGTTGGCCAGGCGGCGGTATTCCTTCGGGCCGACAAACAGGCTCATCGCGAGCTTCGCCTCGGCCTTGGGGGCGAGCGCGGGTACGTCGAACTGGGTGGCGCCGGTGATGCCATAGGTGGGCTTGCCGGGTTCATTGGCAAACGCAGGCAGCACGACCCGACGGGTGACGAGCCCGGCCGCCGGTGCATCCGGCGTCAGGATCGCCGTGAAAAACTGGTTGCTGACGGACGCCCACTGGACCGGGCCAGCCGAGGCGATGAAGGGGAGTGGATCGCGTGAGCCGAAACCGATCCAGCTCAGGAAGCCGCCGCCCTCGAGCTTGGTGCGCTCGATGAAGTGCTGGTCCTTGCCGTCCGAGTAACCGGTCGCGAGCTGCATGCCGTAATCGTGCGAGCTGATCGGTGCCGTCGTGCCCAGGCTCAGGGCCAGGCGGGGCAGCGGGATCGTCTGGTCGGTGAGATTGCGGAAGGTCGTCTCGTGGCGGAGCTGGTACGGATCGCTCTTGGGGTCGGCGGGATCCGGCAGCGAGTAGCGGCGGGTGACCTCGACACGATTCTCGAAGACCGTGCGGTAGACCGCCTCGGTCGCGCTGCGGGAGACGAGTTCGTAGGCGACGCCGCGGTCGAGCCCGGGCAGCTCGGTGAACGCCAGCATCGGATCGGCGTGCAGCTGGTTGAAGACGAAGGGCTCCGTGCCCTTGCGCAGCTCGGGGTAGATCAGCCGGTCCTTGGCGTCACGCTTGCGGAAGGCGACCTCGCGGATGGCGCCGCCAAAGTTGCTCAGGCGCACCTCGACGTGACCGTTGGCCAGCAGGGTGAGGCTAGTGCCGGCCGCGTCCTTGACGACGGTGGCCGTGACGCTCGTGTTCTGCGGGTTTACCGTCGGCGCGACGGCCGGCGTCGCCGGGGTGCCGGTCGTGGCCGGGGCCTGGGCCGGCGGGGTCGCGGGCGCGGTGGGGGCCGGGGTGAGCTTCTGGCTGAAGTAGAGGCTGGCGAAGGCGGCCAGCATCAGGACGACGCCGATGGTGAGATTCTTTTTATCCATTTCGAAAAGTCTGTTTTAGAGGAGTGTTCAGGCGACCGGCGCTCCGACGCGGGCACACGTGGGACGGCTGCGAGAGGGCCCCGCCCGCCGTAGGCTCGGCGAAGGAGGGGGAACGGGATCAAGCCCGCCCGCGCTCAACGGCGTGCAGCGCAGCAGCCGCCAAAGGGCCAGCCCCGAACCGGTCAACGCCCCATGCGTGCGCACGGCCTCGGCGGCATAGTGCGAGCAGGACGGGGAAAAACGGCAGCCGCAATGGGGTCCGAAGACCGCCGGCAGGACTGGCGACACGGCGCGCTGGTAAAGCCAGACCAAGGCGAGCAGCGCCTGGGCGGGCAGCCGCGTGACGCGGCGCAGGAGACTCGATCCGGCCTCAGACATGTGGAGTGACGGAAAGCTTGCGGCAGGCGGTGGCAAATTTCTCCCCCAGCTCGGGAAACTCCCAGCGGTTGACCGCGGCGCGGGCGACGAGCATCAGGTCGAGACCCGCCGGAACCTGGGCCTGCTGCTGGCGGAAAACCTCGCGCAGGCGGCGCTTGGCGCGGGCGCGGGCGACGGCGCCGCCGACCTGGGCGCTGGAGGCGACAAAGCCTACGCGCGTCGGAGTGGCGGCCGCTTCATCGCGCGCACGCCACCACAGGGTGAAGGCCCCACAGTCGATCCGTCGGCCTTGCTCCCGCAGCGTGCGAAAATCGCCCGGCCGGCGCAGATGCTGCTCAGGTCGGAAACGCATGGGGCGGCCGGCGTTGCGGGGCGCGGCAATCAGACGACGGTCAGGCGCTTGCGACCCTTGCGACGACGCGAGGACAGGACCTTGCGGCCACCGCGGGTGGCCTTGCGGGCGCGAAAACCGATCTTGCGGGCGCGCTTCTTGCGGTGTGGGCGGAATGTAGGCTTCATGACTTTGAACGAAAAAGAGGGTCAGGAGTGCCGGACCGGTTGGGGAGTGTCAAGGGTGGTTTCCCGGGGCGGACGCCAGCGTGGCTCCCGGTGACGATGCTCGGCCCGGCGCCCGCGTCAACTGCCTCACCATCAACGCGCGTCCGGCTGATCAGAACACGAACAAAATCACGGCCACCGTCGCCATAAACGCGACACCGATCGTGACCGCGTAGGCCACCGTCAGCACCGCGCTCTTCACCAGCGTCCGCGGCCACGAATTGGCGAACAGGTGCCGCAGCATGAACACCGGGTAGATCACGAACCAGAGGTTGCACCCGAAATGCAGCCAGCCGGCCAGCCACTCGCTCACGAACCCGGTCAGGAACACCCAGCCGTCGCGCAGCATGAACCACAGGTAGAAGAACGTGTGGAAGTGCAGTGCCATCACGAGATGCTGGAGGTAGAGCCGGCCCGACTTGCGGAACAGGAACCGCGTGAAGAGCGCGAACACCGGCAGGCACAGCAGCAGGATCTTCGGGATCGCGACCAGGAAGCCATGCAGGATCTGCTGTTGCCCCTCGGGCGTCATGAGGCGCTGCAGTTTCTGCCGGAACGGCCCGAGTTCGTGGTCGCCGTCGAGCTTGCCCTCCTGCTCGGCCTGGAACTTCTCGGCGGACTCCCGCAACGCGTCCACCGCGCGCTTTTCCTCGCTGTCGGCCGGCATTTCCTTGCCCGCCGTCGTGAAGACCTCCGACAGGTTCACCGGCTGGCCGTCGACCAGCAGGGCGGCGTTGCCCGCGGGCCGTGCCGTGGTCTTGACCATGTGACCGGCCCGGTCCTCGCCAAGGAAGGCGAGGAAGAAGAACAGGAAGCTCACGAACACATAAAGCCGGAACGGCGGCATCTGCGACGCGCGCTTGCCGGCATTGAACTCCGCCGTCAGCCGCCCCGGCCGGAAGAGCAGCGTCACGACGTTGCGGAAGAGCTTCGTGTCGAAATGGAAGAAGTTCTCCAGCGCCTCGAGAAAGGTGTGCCCGAACGACTGGTTGATGTCGAAGTCATGCTGCCCGCACTGGTGGCAATACGGACCCTGCAGCGGGGTGTCGCAATTCTGGCAGCGCAAATTTCGCCGGTGCCCATGCCCATGCTCCGCGGATTCGCTCACCTGCGCCCCGGCCGCATCCGCCGCCAGCGTTGCCTCCAGGCTCGGCGGCACTGGCAGATCAGTGGGGTCAGGGGCGTCGGACACGCGCGGAGGAAAGCAGGCCGTCTGGCCGGGCGCAATCCCACGGAAACGCCTTCATCGATAGGACGCACCTTCGGCGCTCTGTTTGCTCCGGGCCGAAGGCCCACCGCCGTAATAGCCTGGGGCAACGCCCCAGGTATGATCGCCGGTGATCGTCCGAGGGCTGAAGGCCCGTTCCATGGTACGGGCTTACAGCCCTCAATCATGTTATTTGTACCTTGGTACCCGGGGCGTTGCCCCGGGCTATTATGGGCCGGACCTATGGTCCTCAGCGGACATTGCTAGCGTCCCGAGCTCACTTCGCCGCCTGCTGATGCACCGGCTTCGCCAAGCCCGCGAGTGTGCCGCGGCCGGTGCTTTCCAGGTCGAGCACGATCACCTCGTTGCGGCCCTGCTTCAGCCAGCAGCCGGGGAGGAAGAGCGTCTGCTGCGGTCCGATGTGCCAGAAGCGGCCGAGGTGGCGGCCGTTGACCCAAACGTGGCCCTTCTGCCAGCCGCGCAGGTCAAGGAAGGTGTCGCCGGTCTCCTTCAGGTTGAAGAACCCGCGGTGGAACGCCGGACCCGGGCGCGGCTTCCGGCCGAACTTCAGCTTCTTCAGGTACGCCGCGTCGCACGGCAGGTTGTACACCTGCCAGCCCATGACGATGCCGGCCGGGTAGGGGACGGGAAACGCGACGTGCCCGGTGATGCCCTTGCGGTCGAGCATGAAGGGTCCGTAGTTCACGCGGCCCATGCCCTCGACGAGGATGTCGAGCGCCACGTCCGCCTTGCGCGCCGGGACCTCGGTCGCGTTCTGCCCGAGGCGCCGGTCGAGGATGGCGTGCCGCTTGCCGTCGAGATAGACGTGGCCGTAGTCGTGCAGCTCGCGGATCGTGAGCTTCGCCCCGGCGCCGGCGTCGAGCTTCGAGCGGTAAAGGATCAGCCCGTAATCCTGGCCATAGGCCTCCATCGAGCGCGGCTGCACGTCGCGGACGGGCTTCGGCAGGTGGTCGAACAAGGCCGCGGACTCCGTGAGCGTGAACCGCGGAATCGCGATCACCGGCAGCGTCGCCGGCACCGGCGGCAGCGGCGGGTTGGCGTCCTTGCCGAAGATCGAGCGCAGCGCGGCGAATTTCTCGTTGGGCCAGCCGGCCTCGGTCAGCGGCGAGCCGTAGTCGTAGCTGCTCGTGGTCGGCTGGTACTCGTCGTTGGGCCCGGTGTTGGCGCCGGCGCTGTAGCCGAACGAGGTGCCGCCGTGGAACATGTAGATGCTGAAGGACACCTTCCGCTCGTGCATCCAGCCGAGCACGCGCTGCGAGCGCTCGGCGCTCACTGGGGCGTTGCGCTCGCCCCAGTGGTCGAACCACCCGGGATAGAACTCACCGCAGGCCAGCGGCGTGTCGGGGCTGAAGGTGCGCAGTTCCTTGAGGTTCTCCTCCGGCCCCTCGGGAAAATTCGCCACCGGGAAGGTTTTCGCCACCGTGCCGCGGCGGAAAGCCCCCGGGCCGTCGCACGTGAAGAGCGGCACGTCGAAGCCGGCCTCGACCAGCGTGTCGCGGATGAACGCCATGTACGCCTTGTCGTCGCCGTAGCTGCCGTACTCGTTCTCCACCTGCACGAGCAGAATCGGCCCGCCGCGAGAGATCTGGAATTTCGCGAGCTCCTTGCCGACGGCCAGCAGGTACCGCCGCGCCGCGGCCGTGAAGCGCTCGTCCATGCAGCGCACGCGGATGTCGGGCGTCGCCAGCAACCACGACGGCAGCCCGCCGAAATCCCACTCGGCGCACGCGTACGGACCCGGCCGCAAGATGACCTTCAACCCCTCTGCGGCCGCGAGGCGCACGTACTCGGCGGCGTCGGCCTGCCCGGTGAAGGCGAACTCGCCCGGGCGCGGCTCGTGCAGGTTCCAGAAGAGGTACGCGCTGACCGTGTTGAGCCCCATCGCCCGCGCCATCTGCAGGCGGTGACGCCAGTACGGCCGCGGGATGCGCGCAAAGTGCATCTCGCCGGAGCGAATGTGGAACGGCTGCCCGTCGAGGAAAAATCCCTCGCGCTTGGGCACGAGCGTGGAAACAGGGGGAGCTTTGCGTCGGGGTTTCATGGGATGGACTATTTAACCACGGATTACACGGATGACACGGATCAGGAATCAGAGGATGGCCACCCACCTTCGCCAAGGCTTCCACCTTCGCCAAGGCTACGGCGGACAAGACGGCGGGCACGGCAATAGGCACAAAAAGCACATAAAGGACCAATCCATTTTACAGGAGGCAACAGAGGGAACGGAGACCCGATCCGATCTCTGTTTTCTCCGTTACCTCCTGTAAAAATGGATTGGTTCCCTATCCGTGCCATCCGTGGTTAAAAGTCGCCCGCTTTGGCCTCTCACTGCGGTTCGTCCGGCGGAAAGACATCCTCACCCTCCGCCGTACTCTTCTCCGCCTTTTTCGGTTTCACCCGCCGGCCGAGGCTCGGGTCGATTTCCTCGATTTCGGGTTCCGGGATGCGTGTGAAGGCGATGCGCATCGGGGTGTAGCCCGTCGCCCCATGGGCGCCGCCGAAATAGACCGAGTTCTTGCCGAGCGCCTTGTTGAGCGTGTCCACGGCCGCGAACAGCTTCGTCCGCGCCGCCTCGCGCTCTGCCGCGAACAAATCGGCCGTGTGCAGGTGGGCGGTCAGCAGGCGGTGCAAAATGACGCCGACCTGCTGCGGGGCCTTGCGGACGTGCGCGCGCGGCCGCCGTTCCCAGAGCTGGTTCAGCGCGTGCGTGAAATGCAGAGTGTCCTGCGTCTCGTTGAACTGCAGGTCGTCGCGCCACTCGGTCTGATCCCGGTAGTCCACATGCAGCTGCAGCCCGCCCGCGTAGAAGCCCTCGTGCCGCAGCCGCATCGCCGCCTTCTGCAGCAGTCGGTGCAGGACCGCGAGGGCGTCGGTCGCGTTGCGCTTCTCCGGCGGCAGCACCTGGCTGTGGCCGATGGTGCTGTGCTTCACCGGCTCGCGTTCCTGCAGGCCGCCGTGGAGCCAGTCGTGGAAACGTGCGCCCTCGACGCTGCCCCAGATGGCGCGCAGGCGGGCGCTGCTCGCGGCGTAGAGCGCGGCGACATCCTTGATCCCGGCCGCATGGAGCCGCTTGAGCAGGTTCGGCCCGATGCCGGTGAAATCGCCCAGCTGCACCTGGCGCTCGATCAGCTTGCCCGGGATGTCGCCCTCGTCGAACAGCACCAGGCCGTCGGGCTTCTCGAGGTCGGAGGCCAGCTTGGCGATGAACCAATTGGGCCCGATGCCAATCGAACAGCGCAGCCGCGGGCCGACCTCGCGGTAGATCTTCTGCCGGATCTCCTCGGCGAGTGCCAACGCCCGTGCCGGCTCGGCGAGGACGCCGGAGAGCTCGCATTCCAGCTCGTCGATGGATTGGACCTTCTTCACCGGGGCGAGGGTCTCGACGACCTCCCGCAGTCGGCGGTGATAGCGGATGTAGACGTCGGGTCGCGATTCCACCACCTGCACGTCCGGGCAGAGCAGCCGCGCCTCCGCGAGGCGGCAGTTGCGCTTCATCCCGCGCGCCTTGGCCTCGAGGCTGACGGCGATGGCCCCGGTCGTCTCGGCCAGGACCGGCACCACGATCACCGGCTGCCCGCGCAGCTCCGGCCGCTCCTCCTGCTCGACGGAGGCGAAGAACGAGTTGAAGTCGATGGCCAGGGCCCGGAGCACGTCGTCATTTTCCGGTCGCCATCCCCCGTGTCAAACGGACCACCGCGGCCGAAGGGATAAATTTCCTCCCTTGCGGCCGACCCAGCCAAGCTTGGGAATTTGTGCGCCGGGCTGGCCTTCGGGCCGCCCGGGCGTAAACTCGTCACCGCATTCCTGCACTCCGTCGTGAACGCTAGAATCAACGCTCTCCTCCTCGCACTCGTCCTGGTCGCCGGGCCGGGTTGCTCGACACTCCGGCAGACCGCGGTGAACCAGTTGAGCGACGCGCTGGCGAAGGGCGGCGCGGGTTTTGCCAATGACGAGGATCCCGAACTCGTCCGCGAGGCGGCGCCGTTCAGCCTGAAGCTGATCGAAAGCCTGCTGGCCGGGAATCCCTCGCACCGCGGGTTGCGCCTCGCGGCGGCGAGCGGGTTCGCGCAGTACGCGTACGGGTTCCTGGAACAGGATGCCGATCGGATGGCCGACCTGGACTACGAAGGGGCCAGCCGGCTGCGCGACCGAGCCCGGGGCCTTTACCTGCGCGCCCGCGATCACGGGCTGCGCGGACTGGAGTCGACGCACGCCGGATTTGTGCGGCGGCTGCGGGCCGATCCGGCGGCGGCGATGCGATCCGCCGGGGTTGACGACGTCCCGTTGCTCTACTGGACCGCGGTCTCGTGGGGGGCGGCGATCGCACTCTCGAAGGACAATGCGGACCTCATCGCGGACCGGGTGTTGGTCGAGGCCCTGATCGATCGTGCGCTTGAGCTGGACGAGGCTTACGATGCCGGGGCGATCCATGCGTTCCTCATCCCGTTCGAGATGGCGCGCGTCGGCGCGCCCGGCGATCCCGCGGAGCGGGCGCGGCATCACTGCGAGCGGGCGATGGCGCTCAACGGCGGCGGGCAGGCGGGTCCGCTGGTCAGCCTGGCGGAAGCCGTGGCGGTGGTGAAACAGGACCGGAAAGAGTTCCGCGCGCTGCTCGAGCGGGCGCTGGCCATCGACCCCGGATTGCATCCGGAATGGCGGGTGGCCAACCTTCTCATGCAACGCCGCGCGCGTTGGTTGCTGACGCGCACCGACGAATTGTTCCTGCCGGAGGAAACCAGCCTCCCGGCCGCACCCGACCAAACATGAATCGCCGTAACCTCTTCACGCTTTTGCTCCTCTCCGTGTCGCTGTCGGCCGCACCGGTGGAGATCAAACTCGCGACCATTCTCCCGGTCGGCACTTCCGGTCACAAAAATCTCATGGAGATGCGGGCGGCCTGGCAGAAGGCGGCCGGTCCCGCGGTGAAGCTGACGATCTACGCCGGCATGGCCGACGGCGAACCGCTGCTCGTGAAAAAGATGCGCGCGCGGCAGATCAACGCCGCCGTGCTCACCGCCGTCGGGCTCTCGGAGATCGACCGCTCGGTCTCCAGCCTGCAGATGATGCCGATGATGTTCCGCGACTGGCACGAGGTGGACTTTGTGCGGGAGAAGATCCGCCCCGAGCTCGAGTCACGCCTGCGGGCCAAGGGCTTCGAGGTGCTCTTCTGGGCCGACGCCGGCTGGGTGCGCTACTTCTCGAAGGAGCCGGGCGCCTACCCGGACGACTTCCGGAAGATGAAGCTCTTCGTCCTCGCCGGCGTGCCGCGGCAGATGGAGATCATGCGCGACCTCGGTTACCAGCCGGTCAGCCTGGAGACCGAGCAGATCCTGCCATCGCTGACCACCGGCATGATCAGCGTCGTGCCCGTGCCGCCGTTTCTCGCCAACGCCCTCCAGTTCAACCGCCAGGCGAAATACATGCTCGACCTGAACTGGGTGCCCATCGTCGGCGCCGCCATCGTGCGGACCGACGTCTGGGAAAAGATCCCGCCGGAATTGCGCGCGCAATTGCGGGAGATCGCCGCCGTCGCGGCGGGCAAGATCCGGACACAGACCCGTGCGGAGGACGACGAGGCCATCGTGGCCATGCAGAAGAACGGCCTCGTGGTCCAACCGGTCACCCCGGAGGTGCGGGCCGCCTGGCAGGCGCTGGCCGAGCGATCCTATCCCATGATTCGCGGTCCCATCGTGCCCGCGGAGATCTTCGACAAGGTGCAGGCGGCGATCGCCGAGTACCGCGCGGCGCCCACGGCCGGCGCGGACTGAGCCGGTTCCGTGCGCATGAGTCCCGGGGACCAATCCGCCGCCAGCCTTGCCGCCCTGCCCGGTGGCGAGGTGGCTCCACGGCGGTGGTGGCATGTGATCGAGGATCACGCGCTGGCGTTGCTGCTCGGCGTGATGGTCCTGCTGCCGTTGGCGGAGATCGGGCTGCGGCAGGTGTCCAGCGGGATTCCCAGTGCACCGGATTTTTTGCGCCACCTGACGCTGTTAGTTGGCATGCTGGGCGGGGTGGTCGCCGCCCGCGATGGCCGCCTGCTGGCGCTGGCGACGGCCGCGGCGCTGCTGCGCGGACGGTGGAAGGGACTGGCCCTCGTCTTCAACACCGGGGTGGCGGCGGCGGTCACGGCCTTCCTCTGCGTCGCGAGCCTGCAATTTGTCACCCAGGAACGGGAGGGCGGGGGTGTGCTCGCCTACGGCATTCCGCTCTGGACCGTGCAGGTCGCGATGCCCGTTGGCTTTGGCCTCATCTGCCTGCGCCTGGTCTGGCGGGCGGCGGCCACGTGGTGGCGCCGGTCCTTCGCGCTGGCGATCGCGGCGGGCATCATCCTCGGGGCCGTGTTTCCACCGGTCGAGATTGCCAGCCTGACGCTGCCGGCACTGGCGGCCCTGCTCGCCGCGACTCTGCTCGGCGCCCCGATCTTTGTCGCGCTGGGCGGCGCCGCGATGATCCTCTTCTGGAGTCGCGACGTGCCGATCACGGCGGTGTCGATCGAGCATTACGGCCTCGTGACGAATCCGGCGCTGCCGGCCATCCCGCTTTTCACGCTCGCGGGCTATTTCATGACGGAGGGTGGGGCGTCACAGCGGCTGGTCCGCGTGTTCCAGGCTCTCGTCGGCTGGTTCCGCGGCGGCCCGGCCATCGCGACCGTGCTCATATGCGCGTTCTTCACCTCGTTCACCGGCGGCTCGGGCGTCACCATCCTCGCGCTGGGCGGACTTCTCATGCCGGTGCTCATGGCGGCGCGGTTCTCGGAGCGCGACGCGCTCGGACTCGTGACCGGCGCCGGGTCGCTCGGGGTGCTGCTGCCCCCGTGCCTGCCGGTTATCCTCTACGCCATCCTCGCCAAGGTGGACATCCAGGAAATGTTCATCGCCGGGCTCGTGCCGGCGCTGCTCCTGATCGCGATGACCGGGGCCTGGGGCGTCTGGGCCGGCCGGCGTTCGGATGAGAGCCGCCAGCGCTTCGATCTCGGCGAGGCCGGGAGCGCGCTGTGGGCGGCGAAGTGGGAGCTGATGCTGCCCGTGGTGGCCATCGTCGCGCTGTTCAGCGGCTGGGCCACTCCGGTCGAGGCCGCGGCGGTGACGGCTTTTTACGCGTTTCTCGTTGCCGCCCTGATCCAGCGCGACCTTGGGATCCTCAAGGATTGTCCACGAGTCATGGCCGAGGCGGGCGTGCTCGTCGGCGGCATTTTGCTCATCCTCGGTGTGGCGCTGGGTTTCACGAACTACCTCGTGGACGCGCAGATTCCGGACCGTCTGGCCGAATGGTCGGCCGTCCATGTGCAGTCACGCTGGGTGTTCTTGCTGGGTCTGAATGTCGCGCTCCTGTTCATCGGCGGCCTTGTGGAGATTTACGCCGCCATCGTGGTCGTGGTCCCCCTGCTGCTCCCCATCGGCGCGAGGCTCGGCATCGATCCGCTGCACCTCGGCATCATCTTCCTCGCCAACATGGAGCTCAGTTTCCTCGCCCCGCCCATCGGGCTGAACCTGCTGCTGGCCTCGTACCGGTTGAAGAAGCCCATCTTCGAGGTGACGCGCGCGGTGCTGCCCCTGCTCGGGATCCGGTTCATCGGCGTCCTGCTCATCACCTACGTGCCGTGGATCACGCTGATGCTGCCGGAATGGCTGCGGTAAGGTGGCCGAGGGGTTAATTCGCTGGGCTGGTTGCCATCGGCAGGCCAATTGTCCACGTTGCGGTGATGCGCATTGCTGTGCTCGCTGACACCCATGACCGGATCCCCGCCGGATTGCCGGCGCGGCTCGCGGGGGCCGACGAGATCTGGCATCTCGGTGACGTGTGCGATCCCACGACGCTCGCGGAGCTCGAACTGCTCGGGCGGCCGCTGTTCGTCGTGCGGGGCAATTGCGATGACCATCCCCGCTGGCCGCTCACGCGCCACCTCGAGCGCGAGGGGGTGCGTTTCCTGCTCGTCCACATCCCGCCGCCCCATGCGCCGGCGGGGGTGGATGCCCTACTGCACGGCCACACGCACGTGCCGCGCGATGAGTTCGTAGATGGCGTGCGCTGGCTGAACCCCGGGTGCATCACGCGTCCGCGCGGCCGGTCCGCCGCCGGCTTCGCCTGGCTCGACGTGCGCCGCGGCGAAGCGGTCCGCTGGGAATGGGTCGCCCTGTAACCCCATGCCAAAATCCCGCCTCCCCAACGCCCTCAGTGCCCTGCGCATGCTCCTCGCGCCGGCCTCGCTGGTCGCGGCCCTGGCGGGCTCGCGCCCGTGGTTCGCCGGGCTGCTGGCGGCGGGGCTGCTGACCGATGCCTTCGACGGCTACCTGGCGCGGCGGCTGAAGGCGGAGAGCGATTTCGGCCGCAAGCTCGACAGCGCCGCCGACTACGCGACCATGCTCATCGGCATCGCCGGCATCGCGCTCCTCTGGCCCGACATCATGCACCGCGAGCTGCCGTGGGTCTTCGCCGCGCTGGCGGCGTTCTTCGCGGTCATCATTTACGGCTTCGTTCGCCTCGGCCGCGCGCTTTGTTACCACACCTGGGCCTCGAAGGCGTTTGCCGTGGCGTGCGCGCTGTCGCTGATCCCGCTCCTCGCCGAGTGGACCGCCGTGCCCTTCCACGCCGCCATCGCGCTCCAGGTCCTCGCCGGCGTCGAGGAAATCGCCATCGCCCTCCTCACCCCCCACCACCGCGGCGAAATGCCGACGATCTGGCACGCCTGGCGCCTCCGCCAATCACAGCCACGGGAAAACTGACTTAACCACGGATTACCCTCCGCCGCCAAGCCTATGGCGGGCAGGCACGGATTCGGCGGATGTAGCTTCAAGGGATGGCCACAGAAGGCACAAAAAGCACATAAGGACCCAATCTGTATCACAGGAGCAAACGGAGGGAACAGAGGTACCGATCCAATCTCTGTTTTCTCTGTTACCTCCTGTGAAATTGTTTGGTCCCTTTTGTGCCTTCTGTACCTCTTGTGGCCATCCTTCAGCGCCTCATCCGCTAGATCCGTGAAATCCGTGTAATCCGTGGTTAAGAATTCCGGCGCATTTCCTTCGTGTCTTTTCGTGTCCATTCGTGGTTAAACCATCGGCCATGGACGCAGGCGGGCAGCAGGAACTCCTGGGGTTGCTGGCTCCGGCGGTCGCGGCTCCGGTCGCGCACGCGGGGGAGGGCGCCCTCGTGTTCCAGCGCAGCGCCACGGCGCGCAACTACCGCCTGACGCTTCGTCGCGACGGCACGGCTGTGGCGACGATCCCCTCGCGCGGCTCCGAGCGCGAGGCCCGGCGCTTCGTCGAGCAGCACCGGGAATGGCTCGAGCGCGCCCGCGCCCGCCAGGCCAAGCGTCCGCGCAGCGCCGCCGTGTGGACCATCGGCACGCATGTGCTCTGGCGGGGCGAGATGGTCGAGATCCGCCGCGCCACGCTCCCCGAGGCTGAGCGTCCGCAGGTCTGCCTCGCGGCCGACGTGTTCCGCGTGCCGTCATTCGACGGCGACCTGCGCCCCACGCTCGAGGCCCACTTCGCGCGCCGCGCCAAGATCGAGCTCCCGGCCCGCACTTGGGAACTCTCCGCCCTCACCGGCGTGGAGGTGAAACTCGTGTCCGTGCGCAACCAGCGTTCGCGCTGGGGTTCGTGTTCGGCCGGCGGCACCATCTCGCTCAACTGGCGCCTCGTGCAGACCCCGGACTTCGTGCGCGACTACATCATCTACCACGAGCTCATGCACCTCCGGGAAATGAACCACTCGAACCGCTTCTGGACCCGCGTCGAGGGAGTCTGCCCCCACTGGCGCGACGCCGAGCGCTGGCTCAAACGCAACGGCAGCCTGTTGGGCCTCTGAATTTGAACCACGGATTACCCACCTTCGCCAAGCCTACGGCGGGCAGGCACCAAAAGCACCAAAGGCGCAGAAGGGTCGGACTTTTTACAGGAGGGAACGGAGGGAACAGAGGTACTAATCCAATTCTCTGTTAGCTCAGTTACCTCCTGTTCAACTTCAGGAATCTTATGTGCATTCTGTGCCTCTTGTGGCCATCCTGCAACGCCACTTCCGCCTGATCCGCGTTATCCGTGGTTAAGAATTTTCCTCATGCCTAATTCGATCAGCATCATCCCGCTTCCTGTTTCCTGCGTCACCACCGGTGGCGCACCCTTTGCTCTGACGGCTCGCACCGTCGTGGTCGCTCCGACCGATGCGGCCCTGAAGTTCGCCGCGGCGGAGACGGCCCGGCTTTTGGGGGTGCCCATGGTCGAACGCGCGCCGACGGGTGGCAACGCCGTGACGCTCGCGGTCGATCCTGCGGTTACCTCCGCCCTTGGCGCCGAGGGTTACCGACTCACTGTGACCGCGCAGGTCGTGGCCATCAGCGGCGGTGGCCCGGCGGGCGTCTTCCACGGCGTGCAGTCGCTGCGGCAGCTGCTGCCGCCCGACCTCGAGCGCTTCGGGTGGCGCGCCGACGGCGGACGCGTGACCGTCCTGGCGGTCGAGATCGAGGACCGGCCGCGCTTCAGCTGGCGCGGCGCCATGCTCGACGTGAGCCGGCACTTCTCGCCGGTCGCGGAGGTGAAGAAATTCATCGACCTGCTCGCCCTGCACAAATTCAGCGTCTTCCACTGGCACCTCGTCGACGACCAGGGCTGGCGCGTCGAGATCAAGAAATACCCCAAGCTCACCGAGGTGGGCGCCTGGCGCCCGGCGACGCTGCGTCAACTCGTCGAGGAGGGCGGCGACGACATCCCGCACGGGGGTTTCTACACGCAGGACGAGTTGCGCGACGTCGTGGCTTACGCCGCCGCGCGCGCGATCACGGTGGTGCCCGAGATCGAGTTGCCCGGCCACAGCTCGGCCGCGCTCGCGGCCTACCCGGAGCTGGGCTGCACCGACGCCCCCGGCTACAACCCGCAGGTGCAGACGCGGTGGGGCATCTTCCCCGAGACCTACGCACCGAAGCCCGCGACGCTGCAATTCCTCGACGACGTGCTGGGCGAGGTCCTCGACATCTTTCCGAGCAAGTTCATCCACATCGGCGGTGACGAGGCCCTCAAGGACCAGTGGGAGGCCTCGCCGTCCACGCGCGCCTTCATGACGGCCAACGGACTCAAGGACGGCCATGAACTGCAGAGCTGGTTCGTCCGCCGCACCGAGAGCTTCCTCGCCGCCCGCGGCCGCCGCCTCGTGGGCTGGGACGAGATCCAGGAGGGTGGCCTCGCCCCGGGCGCGACCATGATGGCCTGGCGTGACGTCAAATGGGCGGTCGAAGCCGCGCGTCACGGCCACGACGTCGTCATCGCGCCGACCTCGCACACCTACTTCGACTACACCGAGGGCAGCGGCGAGGAGGAGGGCATCCCGATCGGCGCGCAGAACACGGTGGCGAAAGTCTACGGTTTCGAGCCCATTCCGGCCGACCTCGAACCGGAGCACCACGTCCGCGTCCTCGGCGCCCAGGGCCAGCTCTGGCGCGAGCGCATCTACAGCCTCCCGGTCATCGAGCGCCGCGGCTTCCCGCGCCTCACGGCCTTGAGCGAGGTCGTCTGGTCGCCGAAGGAAAAGCGCGACTACGCCGACTTCCAACGCCGCCTCCCCTGGCTCCTAGCCCGCCTTGACCGCCTGGGCGTCAACTACCGCCGCCCCCGTCCCGGCGAGTGAACCAAACCCACAAACCGTTTTACAGGAGGTAACAGAGGAAGCAGAGAGCCCGATCAACAACTCCTGTCTGGATCTCCGTTTCCTCCGTTACCTCCTGTAAGAAGGTTTGGAGATCGGATCAGCGCAGATCAGCGTTCCCTCTTCCGCTCCAGCACGATCTCCCCGGCGGCGCGGTATTCCGAGCGGATCCCGTGCACCTCCGCCAGCAACTCGCGGAGGGCGTCGATATTGTCCGCCCGAAGGATGCCCGACAGGCGCACGTCGCCGAGCGCCTCGTCGGCCAGGACGAGCTTCACTTTGCTGTACTCATTGATCATCGGGATCGCATCTTCCAACCGCGTCCCGCTGAACTCCAACCGCGGCACCCGCCACGCCATCCGCGCCCGCAGCGCGTTGGCATCGACAACCTCCACCGGCGCCACCGCCTTCTCCGCCGCCAACTCAACCACCACGCGCTCACCTGCGGTGACGAGGAGCTGGGAGCTGGAGGCTAGGGACTGGGGGCTGGGAGCTGGGTGCTGGGAGCTAGGGTCGCTCAGCTCATTTCCAGCACTTAAACGTTCAGCGCCTGCCAGCCGTAGGCCCGGCGAAGGCTGGTTCGTTTCTGTCGTCCCGACAGAAACGCTCCCTTCCGTCACCACCATCTCCACCTCCCGCTGCCGCAGATCCACCGAGAACGCCGTGCCGACCGCCCGAAACTCCACCCCTCCCGCGGCCACGACAAACGGCCGCGTCGGGTTCTTCGTCACGGTGAAGTGCGCCTCGCCGCCGAGCAGTTCCACGCGGCGCTGGTCGGCGGTGAAGGCCTCGCGGATCACGGCGCCATCGTTCAGCTCGACCACCGAGCCGTCGGGCAGGATTTGGCGGATGGGAAGGTGGACGACCGCGGAACTGGGGGCTGGGAGCTGGGTGCTGGGAGCTGGGGAAAACCAGAAAAAGGCGGCCACGGCCAGCAGCGTGGCGGCGGTGCCGAGGGCTTGTCGGCGGCGACGACGGCTGCGTTTTTGGCGGCGTTCCATGGCCTGCAGGATGTCGGGCTGGGCCTGCGTGGCCTCGATCCACTCGAGGGGGTCGAGGGCGGGCTTCTTGGCGGGCGGGGTGGCCGGCGTCGGGACTGGAGGTTTGGCTTTCAATCGCGGTTGAAGCTGCGGACGCCGGCCTCCTCGAGGTAGGTGCGCAGCAGGTGGGTGCCCCGGGTGATCTGGTGGTCCACGGTGCCCTCGGTGATGTCGAGGGCGGCGGCGATCTCGCGGACGGACTGGCCATTGAGTTTGCGGAGCGTCATGATCGTGCGGCAGCGGGCGGGCAGTTTGAGGAAGGCGGCGGCGAGCAGTTCGATCTTTTCCTCGTAGCAGAGTTGTTCGGCGGCGTCGGGCGCCTCTACCATGACGGGCAGGTCGGCCAAATCCCCCAAACTCTCGGTCGAGGCCGTGCGCCGGTGGCGGAGGTCGTCGATCGCGAGGTGCCGGGCGACGCGGAAGAGGAAGGCCTTGGCCGAGCTCACGGGCTGTTCGAGGTGCCGGCGCCAGACGCGCAGGTAGGATTCCTGCATGAGGTCCTCGACGTCGCGCACCTTGGGAAACTGCCGCCGCAGCCAGCCGCGGAGCTGCCGGTCGTGGGCGTGGATCTGGTTGCGGAACCACTCGCCGGGGTCGTTCGAGGTGGCGTGGTCGTCGGCGTCCGCATCGCGCATTTCCGCCGGGGAAATGCAGGGCGGCCCTGGCAGGGCCTCGGCGACAGGGGTGGTCGGGGGCGGACTCACGACAGGATGGGGGAGCGACTAGACCTGGATGGGGGCAAAAACAAGAGTGGATCGAGCTATGGACAGAAGGACCCTAATCTCCCCCAACGGATCAGACCGCCAAATCCCCCAAACTTTTTTAACCACGGATTACACGGTATAACACGGATAGGGATCGAACCGAGGGGAACGCTGATCTTCGCTAATTGACGCTTATCCAAACACCTAAGCCGGTTTAACCGCATAGAACTCAGAGAGCGCAATGAATCCAAACTTGGCGCCTGTCTTTGCGTTCACTGCGTTCTTTGCGGTTAACTTGTCTCGGCTTAGGATCAGCGCCGATCAGCGTTCTCTTCACCGTCTTGGTCTATCAACGGTGCGAAAGGAATTGTTCGGTAGTCATGCCGATGTCCTTTGCGATCTGACGCAGGAGGATGGGCGATAGGTCGCGACCTTTATGCATCGGTACGGTCGTGGCGTGACCATCGGGATGGCGATATTGGACGTGGGAACCGCGCTGCCGCACGGCGGCGAACCCCAGCTTCTCCAAGATACCGCAGACCTCCGTCGGCTTGAGAACGGGGATGGAGCCCACGGTTACGTGATTTGGATGGTCTGGGTCCCAATGAACTCGGACTCGAACTGCGGCTTGCCGGATTCAAGCACCAGTGCGAGCACTTCCTGCAGATTGGCCCTCAACTCGTCCAGCGTCTCGGCTTGGGTGTGGGCTCCGGGCAAGCCGGGGACATAACCGACCAGCAGTCCCGTGGTCGCATCACGCTCAACGACGGCGGTGAAGGTCTTCATACCGGCAATCTGGTCGAACTCCGAACGGACGCAAGTTGGGCTTTTCGGCATAACGGAATGCAAGAGAGCGAATTCCCTCCAATCCTGACAAGACCAGACCCTGCTCTAGCCCCCGATTCACCCAGTCGATGTATCCCCATCAAACCCGATCCGGTTTAACCACTAATGCACACTAATTATCACGAATTGGATTGGGAATTAAGACCCTGAGCGGACCGAGCTTTGAGCATAGCCCGAAGCGCTGGTCCGCGAGGATTCGGATCGGGGTTCGTCATTAGTGTATATTAGTGTGCATTAGTGGTTAACCCTGCCTTGGCTCCGAATCAGCGCTCCCACATCTGTGTTTATCCGTGTGCATCTGTGGTTCAACTGCCTTGGTCGGTCTGAATCCATCCGTGCCATCCGTGGAATCCGTGGTTAAGAAATTCTGGTAATTTTTTGTGACGCCTTTGGGGGATTGGTGCTAGTTCTCCGTTTGGCTAGGTATGACCACTTACCCCAACCTACCCCAGCGGAGGCCTGTCGCCTCGCGTTTGTTCGCGGTCGTGTCGCTGTTGTTTGCCCTGTGTCTCGTGCCCCTGCTCTCCGCGCAGGAGAATCCCGGGAAGAAGGCCTATGACATCCCGGCCGATGACGCCGAGCGGGCGCTCAAGACCTTTGCGCACCAGTCGGGGCTAGAGGTCCTTTTCGTCACCGAGGCGACGCAGGGCGTGCGGACCCTCGCGGTCAAGGGCAAGTACACGCCCCGCGAGGCGCTTGACCAGCTCCTGGCCGGCACGCCGCTGACCGCCACGCAGTCGGACCCGACGGGCGCCTTCAAGGTCCGCCGCGAAAAATCCGTGGAGCTAGCCGAAAAAAACGTCGCAAGCCGCGCGTCCCGTGACCGCGCGGCGGACCCTGGCGAAAAAAAGGAAGACGTCGTCAAGCTTGACACCTTCGAGGTGTTCGGGCGGAAGACGCTGAATATGGATATACAGCGGACACGTGACGACGTACAACCATATATAGTCTTTCCTCGAGATATAATAGCGAGCTCAAGTGCCAGCACAGTTGAGGAGTTCCTGCAGCAACGCTTGACGGCAATTACAACACCCAGCGTCAGCAATCAGACTGGGGTTAGCGGACCGGCCTTTGGTGTCTCGCGAATCGATTTACGCGGGCTTGGTGCCGACGAAACCTTAATCCTAATTGACGGGCGGCGCACCTCTGGGTACGCAGCAGCAGGCACTATAGGTCAAACAGACCTTAATGCAATTCCGATCTCGGCGATTGAAAAAATCGAAGTACTGCCGACTACAGCATCTGGTGTCTACGGAGGCAGTGCTACCGGCGGCGTAATCAACGTGGTGATGCGTCGGAACTATCAGGGAATTGGCTTGAGCACTAAATACGATGCGCCACTGTCTTCCGGAGGCGCAGTTCGTTCGTACTCTTTCTATGCGGGAAATTCATTCAGTGGCGGACGAACCATGGTAACGGTAGCCGCATCATACCTAAATACAGGGGCGCTTTTTGTTGGTGATCGGGATTTTTTAGTGGAGGGTCGTACAGCGTCGGCTGTTATCAATCCAAACTTAATATACAGTAATTCAATACCACCTCTTGGAAGGACTACAAATATCCGTAGTGTTAATGGAGCTAACCTAGTTCTAAAACCGCAATATGGCGGTGTGGTCCTGAGCGCTCCGTTCACATCAATACCAGCTGGGTATATGGGCATCGCCCAAGATGGGGCGCTACCTCTTGCCGCAAACGTCGGCAGCTATAACTTGGAACTAGCAGCGACCGCGCAGGCTTCTGGTGGTGCAAAATACCCTTTAGCATTTCCTTCGGTCCGGCAGGCGCTTAGCGGAGACATAAGGCATATTGTCAACAAAAAACTTGAGGCCTTTGCTACCGTCAGTAGATCGCGCAACCATGCTAAGTTCGCTACGAATAATGTCACGCAGACGTTCACTGTATCTCAATCAGCGCCGAATAATCCTTTCGCTCAAGATATTCGGATCACGACTCCAACTTTTGGCGGCGATGTTGAACAAGTGTCGACGGTCACAGAAGTGCGGGGGATTGTTGGTTTGATCGCAAGTTTGCCGAAGGAATGGCATCTTGAGGTCGATGTAGCTCTTTCGCGTGTCAGTGTTGAGGGAGTTCAAGCCTCTTCGTCCGGAATTTTAGCCAATGGTGCTCAGGCCGTGTTGCTTGGTAGTTTGGATGTCTTGCGGGATACAAACGTTAATTCGATAGACTTTGAACCGTATCGAATACCCAGTACAAAATTACCCCAGGTTCGATCGCAATTTCTCGAGTTTGCCGTGCGCACCGGCGGGCCAACAATCAAATTGCCCGGCGGACCAATTGTAATATCGGCTCTGGTCAACCGCGCGGAAACAAAACTCGCCGATCAGCATCAGATAGTATTCACAGGAACGACTCCTATTGGCACGAGCGAAACGATATGGCCTGCTCGACATCAGTTCGTTAACTCTGCGTACGTAGAGGCGCGACTTCCATTGATCGCACCAGGTGGAACTCAGCGATTGGCAAAGCTAGAAGCTCAACTTGCTGGCAGAGTTGACCAATACGATACCTTGGGGGGAAGTAGCGTATTGGTCTCTAACGGAACTGTCATCCGGACGGCGAGTACCACAAAGCAAAAGCTTGTATCAGCCAATCCGTCTTTAGGTGTACGATTCACGCCAACTACGGGTTACGCCTTGCGGGCGAGCTACAGTGAGGGCTTCCATCCCCCCTCACTCACCGACCTTACCGCCCTTCCTCCAAGTTCGCGCCCAGTCGGCACTGGTTTAGTGGATCCGCGCAGGGGGAACGAAGCCGTTGGCGCACATCAACTAATTCGTGGCGGAAATCCAGAGCTGAAGCCGGAACTGTCGAAGAGTGTCGGCGCTGGGATAGTCTTCACCCCAGGTATGCTGCGGAATTTCCGGATATCAGTTGATTGGGCGCATATACGAAAACACGATAATATCTCATCGATTGGAGGATCAGGTCAGGATGCACTAGATGCTGAGTTATTCGTTCCAGGTCTTGTTAAGCGCGGGAGTACTACGCCTGGAGACAGCTTTGGCGTAGCTCCCGTTACGGAGATATTCGTGGGCAGATATAATGGCCTACGTGCTGAAGTAGAAGTCGTAGACGTTACGGCTACTTATCTATGCGAAACCGCAAGAGGGAAAATTACGCTTGATGCAGCTATTACAAAACAAATTCGCAACACTATACAAGCAAGCCTAACGTCTTTGGAGATAAATCAAGTTGGGACAATCCAATCGGTAAAATGGAATGCGAATGCGCAACTGGGCTGGAGCTTCCGGAGGTGGCAAGCTAGCTGGATGACACGATATGTTGATCGTGGCTACTTCTCTCTTGTTCGCGCCGTGAATCAAAACACGGGTGCATATCGCACCAAGAGTTATGTAGTTCATGATGTATCTGGCAGCTATCACTGGACTCCGACTGGCATACGATTTGTCCGGAGCGTGACCGCAAAGTTGGGGATCAGTAACCTTTTTAATGTTCGGCCGTACAACACCGGAGGAGGAACATTCGCAGATCCTCGGATTGATCAACGTCTACGTCGTTGGTCCTGCGAGATTCAAGCGGAGTTCTAGTGTAATCACGCCCGTTTCTAGTTACGGGGACAAACACGCTGTGTATAAGAATATCCCAGCGCGAGCCTCCGATCTAGATAGTTGATGGGCACTGCAATGCTAGGAGGTTACAGACTACCGATCAATATTCGGTATTAAGGCTAGATACAAATGTTTCCAAAATTGTAAGGCTTAAGCAGCAAGGAGACATTGACGATGCTTTACGCGCATAGCGAGGTGTATAGGCGGCGCGTCAATAGGTGGCACATAATCACAAGGCACTAAATTTCTCTACGAATATACATAAAAATGATACAAAGACGTACTAGAGCATCCGAAGCAAGCAATCGGTGGGCCGCAACGCGCTTTCAACTCAGGAAGTACATATTCTGCGGACTATCTCTGCTGCCAATCGCCAATGAATCGTTTTCAAAAAATGGACCGTGGGCGATTGAGAACTCAGTAGAGCGACGTTGGTATGGCAATTCTGGTGGATTTGCGTTCGGGGTACGGGAGCCCCTCGATGCGAGAATTCGGTGGTCGCCCGACCGCCGTCATTTCTATTTCACTTGTCACCATTCCGAGCTTTCGACTAACCGAAACATATCAGAGCTTTTTGTGTATTCTGCAGAAAAAGTCATGCAATCCTTAAGCACGAGTGAGCAGGGAAGCAAAGAAAGTATAAAACCCCTGATAGTGGTCTCGATGAGGTGGGACGGTCAGCCAAAGGCTCCTGCAATAATAAATAGCAAATGGGATGAGGACGGAAAGACAATTGAGATACTCGCAGTAAATGGAGATACGGACGTTCCTCAATACTATCTTTTAGATGTACAGAAAAGAACGACGCAACAGATTTCCAACTCAAAATATCAAATGCAACAGGTGGCTCGAAGGGGGCCTACGCTAGTCTATTCACATTTATACGCGTATGAAGTAGAAATGCCTTATCCTGTTTGGGAGCCATCTCGTATTGATTTTGCACGAGCCGCGACAGGGAAAAATAATTATGGAAGACGCGGCGAGATTTATGTGGAATACAATCAAGAAAGAAGACGACTTAATGGAGGATACCTCCTAAAGCCCGCGGATATCTCACCAAATGGCAAGTATGCTGTGGTTTCTGTCAGTTCCGGCGGGGAGGTGCCGGAAGCGTGGAAACATTTCGATGCGTTGGATAGTCCGAATTGGTATGAATTTTGGATAGTCGATATCGTCGGCAAGAATGTTAAGAAACTTGGATTTCCAATGGGCAGTGTACTCAAGCGCTTTGAAAATGGAACGTTTTCCCATTTTTCTTCGATCATGAAGAGTTCACCGTCCCGTGGGTGGTGGTCGAAGGATAGTCAAAGGGTGATAATCGTAAATACGACAATAGGGATTGATGGAGGGCCTGAGCTGAAGGATATGGCTTACATTATAGGAGTAGATGTCGAGACTGGGGAGCAAAAAGTTCTTGAGCCGCTAGCGGATCAGTCGGGAATTCAGGTAGATGATGTGCAGTGGGTAGTTCCGGGCGAGACACTGCTTGTCACCCATAGCCGAAACGGTGAGGCTATGCCAAGTTATGTGTATTCTCTTTCAGATGTTCAATGGCAGCGAGAGGTCATTCCCTCAGCAACGGCTTCATCGAAGCGGGAGGACGGGAGTCCGATCGCCTCTATTTTGGAAAGCCAGACCGAGGTCCCGAATTCTGATGATGCTGTTAGGGTTTGGCTCGAAGAAAGTGCCAATGAGCCGCCAAAAGTTTTTGCATCGGTGGGCAAGAATAAGGTGGTACTTTCGAGCCCCGATCCTGCTCTGGCCGAAATCCGGCGTGCTCCGATCGTAGAATATCGCTGGACTGATTCTAGTGGCCGAACTCGGGTTGGAGGGTTGATGCTTCCTAAGAGCAATTTATCCGATGGGAAAATGCCTTTGGTAATCCAAGCGGGAACATACTACCCTGATAGATTTTTCCCAGACGGAGGTGGACAGACCGCCTATGCGGCGCAAACGCTAGTTGCGCAAGGGATCGCAGTATTGGTGCTCAACGGCCGCGAGTCAGCTGGGTTACCGGAGGAAATGTTGGTGTTTCGAGACGGTGCAGAGACGGCCGCTTTTTCACTAGCTGAGCGATATGGTATTGACCTTAGTCGTGTCGGTATCATGGGTTTCTCACGGATGGGTTATTGCACGTACTGGACGATCACCCAACCAAACCGAATTCGATTTGCTGCAGCGATAATTGCAGATTCGGTAAAGGGTACATACTCGCAATACATGACAGAGTACGCTACAAAGGGAGTTGCAGCCAGCGTGCTGCAAGATATGGAAGCGACTTACCATAGCCGCTTTTTCGAAGATAAGGGAGTATGGTTTTCCAGCGAACCTTCATTTAATACTGATCGGATTAGGACTCCGGTACTTATTGCTGATGCGGGAAGCCCTTTGTCTTGGGCAGTTCCTGTCGTAGGTGCACTGATTGCAGCGGGAAAACCCTTTGTGTACACCAAAATCAACGAGTCATCGCATCATCTTGGTGGCCCAGCTGCGAGATACGCGAGCCTCCAATTGACGGTTGATTGGATGCGTTTTTGGTTGAAAGGAGAATCTCCTTCCGATCTTGGCCGCGCCGAACGTTGGTCAATGCTTCGCAATCAACAAGACGAAGTCCTCAAGACCCCGCCGCCACCCAAGGGGAAGTGGGTGTTCCAGCCGGATGCGGAGCAACCGACGTGGACGCCACCCACTGATCTAAAACCGGCGGCGGGGTCTGAAAAGAATGGGAATCAATCTACGGGACCCGGCCAATCTACGGGGTCAGACCTCACTTCCTTAAATAACTGATTGAAGATACGCCGGTTGGAGTAGTCTCAGGAAGAAAGGCAATCGTGGTTTGCGGTGAATAAACGCCTCAAGCATCGCAGCTGATGCGGTGTTTGCCGATGCGATGGCCGACGTGCTGATCTGCAGCGGGATAGTGTCCGCAATCTTTCGCACATATTATGACGTAGGAGCGTCGAAGGAAGGTTCTGATTATGGGATTTAAGGCCAATCTACGGGGTCAGGCCTCACCTCCTTAATTAACTGATTGAAGATAGGCCTGTTGGAGTAGTCTCAGGAAGAAAGACAATCGCCGTGTGCGGTGAATAGGCGGGATGGCGGACGTGCTGATCTGCAGCGGTTTTTGGTTTCGACGGCCCCGCTGGGCCGCCGCACGCTGGCGGGATGAGCGATCTCCGGGTGGCAGTTGTCGGTGGCGGCGCGGCGGGGTTCTTTGCCGCGATTGCCTGTGCGGAGAAGAATCCGGCTGCGGCGGTCACGCTGTATGAGGCCACGGCGCATCCGCTGGCCAAGGTGCGCGTCTCCGGCGGTGGGCGCTGCAATGTCACCCACGCCTGCTTCGAGCCGCGCGAACTTGTGAAGCGCTACCCGCGCGGCGGACGCGAACTCCTCGGGGCGTTTCACCGCTGGGCTCCGCGCGAAACGATCGCGTGGTTCGCGGAGCGCGGCGTCGAACTCAAGACCGAGGCCGACGGCCGCATGTTTCCGGTCACCGACGACTCCGCCACGATCGTCGACTGCCTGACGCAGGCCGCCGCCAAGGCCGGCGTCGAGGTGCGGACCAGCCTCGGCGTGCGCAAGGTCGAGCGCGTGGGCCGCGACGCTGAGCGCGCCTTCTGGGTCACGCTGACCGACAACACCGAATTCCGCTGCGAACGCGTCCTCCTCGCCACCGGCGGCAACCGCGCCTCGGCCGGCCTCACGATTGCCGCGGGCCTCGGGCACGCGATCGAGCCCACGGTGCCGTCGCTCTTCACCTTCCACATCGACGACAAGCGCCTCGAGGGCCTGTCGGGCATCAGCGTGGACAACGTCGCTGTGACCGTGCCCGGCACGAAGCTCAAGGAAGGCGGCCCGCTCCTCATCACGCACTGGGGCCTGAGCGGGCCCGCGATCCTGAAACTCTCCGCCTGGGGCGCGCGCGAGCTGGCCGCGGTCAACTACGAGTTCCCGCTGCGGGTCAACTTCGTCCCGCCGCACACGCGCGACTCCCTGCTGCAGGCGTTCGCCGCGGTGCGCACCGAGCATCCGCGCAAGCAGCTCGGCACCTGGAATCCCCTCGGCCTGCCCGCGCGGTTCTGGGAGCGCCTGCTCGCGACCTCCGGCATCGCGCCGACCGTGCAGTGGGCGGGCGTGGCCAACGCCGCGCTCGGCACCCTCGCGGGTCACCTCACCGCGGCGGAGTTCAAGGTCGTCGGCAAGAGCATGAACAAGGAGGAGTTCGTGACCTGCGGCGGCGTGCGGCTGAGCGAGGTGGATTTCAAGACCATGGAGAGCAAGCTTTGCCCCGGCCTGCACTTCGCCGGCGAGGTGCTCGACGTCGACGGCGTCACGGGCGGTTTCAACTTCCAGGCCGCCTGGACCACCGGCTGGCTCGCCGGCCAGGCAATGGCGGAAGGCGCATGACCTCCTATTGGCAGCTGCTGCAGCTCATTTTGCCGGTCTTCGCCGTCATGGCGATCGGGGCCGGGCTGCGGCGCGTGGGGTGGCTCAATGCCGAGGCCGATTCGAGCCTGCTCAAGCTGGTCGTCAATCTGCTCTACCCGGCTCTGATCTTCGAGAACGTGCACGCCAACGTGGCACTGCGCGCCGCGGGCAACCTCGTGTGGGCGCCGATGGTCGGGTTTGCCACGATCGCGGGCGGAATCGCGGTGTGTTATTACGCGGCGCGGGTGTTGGGATTGGGCGGGGCGGGCCGACGGACGTTCGCGTTTACCGTCGGCATCTACAACTACGCGTACATCACGGTGCCGCTGATGGCGGCGCTGTTCGGACGCGAGAGCCTGGGCGTGCTGTTTGCGCACAACGTCGGCGTCGAGGCGGCGATCTGGACCGTCGGCGTGCTCGTGCTCGCGGGGCATTCGCTGCGCGAGGGGTGGCGGCAGCTTTACAGTCCGCCGGTGCTGGCCTTGGTCCTGGCGGTGGGGGTCAATCTCGCGGGGTTGGGCGGACACATCCCGGAGGTCGGCCTTGGCGTGGTCCGCACGCTGGCGGCCTGCGCGATTCCGCTCGGGTTGCTGCTCAGCGGCGCGACCATGGCTGAGCACCTGTTCACGCGCCCGGCGGGGTTGTTCGCCTGGCGCACGTCGCTTGGCGCGGTGGCGCTAAGGCTGGGGGTGTTGTCGGGGTTGTTCCTGCTGTTGGCGAAGTATGGTCCGTTTTCGACCGACCTAAAGTACGTCATTTTGGTCCAGGCGACGATGCCCGCGGCGTTCCTGCCGCTGGTGATCGTGAAGCACTACGGCGGCGATTCGCTCACGGCCGTCCGCGGCGTGCTCGCGACCGTGGTGGCGAGCGTGGTGCTGATGCCGCTGTGGTTGCAGTGGGGATTGGCTTGGATGGGAGAAAATTAACCACGGATTTCACGGATGGCACGGATAGGGGTAGCCCACCTTCGCCAAGGCTTCCACCTTCGCCAAGGCTACGGCGGACAAGACGGCGGGCAGACACGGCAGGGCCCAAACTATTTACAGGAGGAAGCAGAGGGAACGGATGTTTAGGATCAGGCTCTCTGTTCCCTCTGTTACCTCCTGTAAAATCGTCTGGGTCCTTTTGTGCCTTCTGTGGCTATTCCTTCCCGTGCCACCCGTGGTCTATCCTTCCCCCTATTGACGACCCCGCGGGTTCCCGGCTGACTCGCGCGCCATGGACTGGATCACTGAACCGCAGGCTTGGATCAGCCTGCTCACCCTCACCGGGCTCGAGATCGTGCTCGGCATCGACAACATCATCTTCATCTCGATTCTCGCCGGCAAGCTGCCGCCGGAGCAGCAGGCCAAGGCGCGGCAGACCGGGCTCATGCTGGCGCTCATCACGCGCATCATGCTCCTCGCGAGCATCGCCTGGATGGCAAAGCTCACCACGCCGCTGTTCAGCTTCCTCAACCACGGCGTCTCGGGGCGCGACCTCATTCTGATCATCGGCGGCCTGTTTTTGCTCGTGAAGAGCACGATGGAAATCCACGAGAAGCTCGAGGGTCACGACGGCGCGGGCAATCCCGTCAAGGGCGCCGCCAAGATGGGGCACGTCCTCATCCAGATCATGCTCCTCGACATCGTCTTCTCGCTCGACTCCGTGATCACGGCGGTCGGCATGGCGCAGCACCTCACGGTGATGATCATCGCGGTCATCCTCGCGATGGGCGTGATGCTCCTCGCAGCGGGGTCAATCAGCGACTTCGTCAACAAGCACCCGACGCTCAAGATCCTCGCCCTGTCGTTCCTGATTCTGATCGGCGTGACGCTCGTGGCCGAGGGCACGGGCGCGCACATCTCGAAGGGCTACGTCTACTTCGCCATGGCGTTCTCGTTCGGCGTCGAGATGCTGAACCTCCGGCTGCGCACGAAGGCGCAGCCGGTGGAGCTGCATCAGCCGTATCGGTGACGGTACGGCATCTTGACTGTAGCCGGGGTCGCTGACCCCGGTCCGGGCGCTTGACGCAAACCCCGGGGTCGGCGACCCCGGCTACAATCGGACCGACTATGTCTTCGGCAGCTCGCTGGCGATTTCCGTCGCGTGCGGGTGGTTGCGCTTGTCCTTGCGGATCCCGTGGCGGCGTTCGAGCAGGCGGTCGAGCTTGTCGACGAGCAGGTCGATGGACTTGTAGCAATCCTCGGACGCCACGCTGGCGATGAGGTCGGGGCCGCCGATCTCGATGTGACCCTTGGCGATGAACTTGTGGTTGATGTCCTTGGTCTTATCGAGCTCGAGGTCTATGCGGATCCGGACGATGTAATCGTTGTGGCGGAGCAGGCGCTCGGCCTTGTGCGTCACGGCGTGGCGCAGGGCCTCGGTGAGGTCGAGGTGCACGCCGCGGACGATGAGTTTGGATGCCGGATCGTTAGGGGTTTTGGATGTGGTCATGCAGTGAGGTTAGACGCGGCAACGTGCCCAAGGTTGAACGCAAAGCAAAGATTTGCGGGGGTTTGCAGGACTTGAACTGCGCCGGATTAGGTCGGCTTTTTTCTGGCTGTCGTGGCGAAGGCGAATTGTGATGCGCGGCACTATGCGCCGCCGTTTCCTGCTTCGGCTCCTGTTGTTGCTCATGGTGGCCGCGACGGTCGGGAGGGCCGAGGCCCTGCGGTGGACGGAGCTGCCGCCGCTGCCGGATCCGGTCGGGTTCGCGGCGCCTTTCGCCGGCATGGCCGACGGCGCGCTCGTCGTCGCGGGCGGCGCGAATTTTCCGCAGGGCAACCTGTGGGCGGGCGGGCCGAAGGTCTGGCATGACCGCATCTTTCTCCTCGATGCGCCCGACGGAAAGTGGCGAGAGGCCGGTCGGCTCCCGCGGCCGCGGGCCTATGGTGTGTCGGTCACGATCCCCGAGGGCGTGCTGTGCATCGGCGGCTCCGACGACCGCGCGGCCACCGCCGAGGTGTGGCTCCTGCGTCGGCAGGGCGATGGCATCGCCGTCGAGACCTGGCCGTCACTGCCGGCCCCGCTGCACTACGCGTGCGGCGCGCTCGTGGGCCGCACCGTGTACGTGGCGGGCGGCCTGCGCGAATTCACCGGCGCACCGGGGCATGGGTTCTACGCTCTCGACCTCGACGCACCGCCGGCGGAGCGCCGCTGGCGCGAATTGCCGTCCTGGCCGGGCGCGCCGCGACAGACGGCGGTGGCCGGTGCGCTTGACGGCGCGTTTTATCTTTTCGCCGGTCTCGATCTCGTGCCCGGGGCGGACGGCAAGCTCGAGCGGCGCTACCTGCGCGACGCCTGGCGTTACACGCCGGCGGCGGGGTGGAAGCGACTCGCCGACCTGCCCTTCGCGCGTCAGGCGGCGCCATCGCCGGCCATCGTACCGGGTGCGGCGCACCTGCTCTTCCTCGGTGGGGACGATGGCAAGTACCTCAAGGAAACCCCGGTGCTGCAGGACCGGCATCCGGGTTTCCCGGCGGATATCCAAGGCTATCACACGATCACCGACACCTGGACGCAGACGGGTACCTTGCCGCACGAGCCGGGCCCCAATCCCGTTGGTGATCCGAACTCAGGTCGCTGGCCCCCGATCGTCGCTCCGGTTGTCTCGTGGGCGGGCGGCTGGGCGGTGGTGAGTGGCGAGGTGCGGCCCGGCACGCGCACGCCGCGGGTGCTGTTTGCCCAACCGGCGCATGAGCGGGCGGGGCTCGGCTGGGTCAACACCGCCACGCTGGGTCTTTATCTCGCGGCGATGCTGGGCATCGGCCTGTACTTCGTGCGGCGCGAGCGGAGCACGGACACGTTTTTCCGCGGCGGTCAGCATGTGCCCTGGTGGGCTGCCGGGCTCAGCATCTATGCGACCATGCTCAGCTCCATTACCTTCATGGCGCTGCCGGCCAAGGTGTATGCGACCGACTGGGCCTACAGCTTCGGACTCGTGGGGCTGGTGCTCATCACGCCGATCGTGACGATTTTCTACCTGCCGTTCTATCGGCGACTCAACGTCACCTCGGCGTACGAATACCTCGAGCACCGCTTCAACGGCCTCGTGCGCCAGCTCGGCAGCGCGGTGTTCATCCTCTTCCAGCTCGGGCGCATGGCCATCGTGCTGTACCTGCCGGCGGTGGCGCTGGCGACGGTGAGTTCGCTCGACGTGTACACGTGCATCGTGGCCACGGGCCTGGCGTGCGTGGCCTACACCATGGTCGGCGGCATCGAGGCGGTGATCTGGACCGATGTCGTGCAGGCGGTCGTGCTGCTGGGCGGGGCGCTCGTCAGCCTGCTGCTGATCGTGTTTCAGTGCGAAGGGTCCTTTGGCGGCATGATCGCGGTGGCCCAGGAGCACGGGAAATTCCTCGGGTTCACCGACTGGTGGAACCCGGACCTCACGCAGGCCTCGGTCGTCGTCGTGCTGCTTGGTGCGGGCTGCAACAGCCTGCTCTCCTACACCGCGAGTCAGGACGTGGTACAGCGCTACGTGACCACGGCAACGGAGGCGCAGGCGCGGCGTTCGATCTGGCTCAACGTGTGGATCTCGCTGCCGGGCTCGATCATCTTTTACGCGGTGGGTACGGCGTTTTTCCTTTTCTATCGGCAGAACCCGGACCGGCTCGACCCCACGCTGGCGACTGACGCGATTTTCCCGCTCTTCATCGTGCGGGAGCTGCCGGCGGGGGTCGCGGGGCTCGTGATCGCGGGCATTCTGGCGGCATCGCAGTCCACGCTCTCGAGCAGCCTCAACAGCGTGGCCACCGCCTGGGTGACGGATTTCCATATCCGGATCTGGCCGCAGGGCACCGACCGGTCGCGGCTGCGCGTCGCGCAGGGCTTGATCCTTGGCCTCGGGCTGGTGGTGACCGGCGTGGCCTGTCTGATGGCGGGCACGCAGATCGCGTCGCTGATGGATGCGTACTATGCGGTCATCGGCTCGGCCGGTGGGGCGCTGGCGGCGCTGTTCATCCTCGGTATCTTCACGCGCCGCGCGCACGCCGCCGGCGTGCTGGTCGGCGCGGCCGTGAGCGTGGCCGTGCTGCTGTACGTGCAGACGCAGACGAAGCTCAGTTTCTTCCTCTACGGTGTGATCGGCATCGTGGTGTGCGTCGGCGTGGGCTACCTCGCCAGCCTGGTGCTGCCATCAGCGCCGAAGGATCTGAAGGGGCTGACGCGGCGGGATTTGGTTTAACCACGGATTTCACGGATGACACGGATCAGGCGGATGGGGCGGCAAGGTATGGCCCCTCCTTCGCCAAGGCTACGGCGGGCAGGCAC
>CAYHEW010000040.1:0-36085 GCA_964355715.1 uncultured Opitutaceae bacterium
CTGCTTCACTTCCTCGAGTTTGAACGGCTTGATGATTGCGATGATGAGTTTCATGGAATGGCTGGGTTGAGGTTAGGAAACGTAGCCCTCTTCACCGTGTTCGTTGATGTCGAGACCCTGGCGTTCGACTTCCGGTGAGGGCCGCAGGCCCATGATGGCCTTGAGGGCGAGGGCGATGATGGTGGTGGCGACCACGCTCCAGACGATCGTGACGACGACCGCCTTGAGCTGCGCCATCACGAGGCCGTCCTTGAGCGGGCCGACCACGGAGTTGACGCTCTCGTCGGCGAAGACGCCGGTGAGGATCGCGCCGAGGGTGCCGCCCACGCCGTGCACGCCGAACGTGTCGAGGGCGTCGTCGTATCCAAGCATGCGCTTCAGGTAGGAGACGGCGAGGAAGGGGATCACGCCCGCGAGCACGCCCATGATGACGGCCGAGGAGACGGTGACGAAACCCGCGCCCGGGGTGACGACGACGAGGCCGGCGACGATGCCAGAGCAGAAGCCCAGGACGCTCGGCTTGCCGCGGAGCACCCACTCGGCCACGGCCCACGCGAAGCCGGCGACGGCGGCCGCGACGGTGGTGGTGGCGAAGGCATTGGAGGCGATCGCATCGGCGCCGAGGGCGGAGCCGGCGTTGAAGCCGTACCAACCCACCCAGAGCAGGCCCGTGCCAACCATACAGAGCACCATCGAGTGCGGCGGCATCGACTCCTTGCCGAACCCGAGGCGCGGCCCGAGGATGAGGCAGAGGACCAGGGCGGACCAGCCCGAGGTCATGTGCACCACGGTGCCGCCCGCGAAGTCGATCGCCTTGATGCCGGCATTGGGATTGAGCGGACCGCACATGAACCCGGTCGTGGACCAGACCATGTGGGCGAAGGGGAAGTAGACGGCGAACATCCACAGCGCGACGAAGACCAGCACCGCGGCGAACTTCATGCGCTCGGCGATGGCGCCGAGGATCAGGGCCGGGGTGATGATCGCGAAGCTCAGCTGGAACATCGCCCACATCGTGTCGCTGATCCAGTAGTAGCCCGCGCCCGTGTTGCCGGGGAGGACGCCCTGGAAGAATTTGTAGGCCGTGTCGCCGATGAACGCGTTGCCCGCGCCGAAGGCCAGGCTGTAGCCGATCGCCCACCAGAGGATCGTGACCAGGCCCGCGATGCCCATGCACTGCGCGAGCACGGAGAGGACGTTCTTGCGCCGCACCAGACCGCCGTAGAACAGGGCCAGGCCGGGGAGCGTCATGAAGATGACGAGCGCGGTGCTGACCATCTGCCAGGCATTGTGGCCGGGACCGGGCCCCGGGATCTTTGAGGTCACGTCCGGCGTGCGGGCGGTGTTGTTGACGTAGGCCTCGAGGTCGGCGAGGCGTTGTTCGATCGTCGGCTCAGGCGGCGCGGAGGCTGCCTCCTGGGCCAGACTGGTAAGCGCCGTCAGGCAGCCAAGGCCGACCAGCGCGAGGATTCGCAGGTTGAGGGTGAGCAGTTTGTTCATGGGCACCTGCCGTTAAGCAGGTGCGAGGCCACGCAGGAAAAATTCTTATGTTTCCCGAAAAATATCCCAATCGCACGCAATGTCAGCGACTTGCGGACACGAAAAAGGCGGTCCCGCGATGCGGAACCGCCCGGTCCGGCGAAAAACGCCGGCGAAAAAACGATCAGACCGCGGCCTCGCCGCGCTCGTCGGTACGGATGCGGACAGCCTCCTCGATCGGCATCACGAAGACCTTGCCGTCGCCGATCTTGCCGGTCTTGGCCGCCTTGACGATGGCATCGACGGTCTTGCCGGCGACATCGTCGGCCACGACCACCTCGACTTTGACCTTGGGGAGGAAATCTACGGTGTACTCACTGCCGCGGTAAATCTCAGTGTGACCCTTCTGGCGCCCGAAGCCCTTGACCTCGGTGACCGTCATGCCCTCGACGCCGATCTCGGCGAGGCCCTGCTTCACTTCCTCGAGTTTGAACGGCTTGATGATTGCGATGATGAGTTTCATGCGAATGGGGATATGTATGGCTTTGTTGCCCGGAGGGTAAGTTCACGCGCCGCCGGGGCGCAAGCGCCGAGTCGGCGGTCGCCTTGAATTATGAGTTTGCCCGGCGGCACGATAAGCCGCCGTGCGAACTTCGTCACTCCGGCAGCACGGTCCGGATGTGCAGCTCCTTGAGCTGCTTCTCCGTCACAGGCGTCGGGCTCTGGGTCATCAGGCACTGCCCCTTCTGCGTCTTCGGGAAGGCGATGACGTCGCGGATGCTCGTCGTGCCACAAAGGAGCGCGCACATGCGGTCGAGACCGAAAGCGATGCCGCCGTGCGGGGGCGCGCCGTAGGTGAAGGCCTTGAGCATGTAGCCGAAGCGGCTCTCGACCACGTCGGCCGGGATCTTGAGCACGTCCTCGAAGACCTTCTTCTGCAGCGCCGGCTGGTGGATCCGGATCGAGCCGCCGCCGAGTTCCATGCCGTTGAGGACGACGTCGTAGTGCTGGCCGCGGACCTTCTTGGGGTCGCTGTCGAGAAAGGCCGCGTCCTCCGGCACCGGGGCCGTGAAGGGATGGTGCGTGGCCGCGTAGCCACCGCGCTCCTCGTCGTACGACATGAGCGGGAAATCGACGACCCACAGGAACTTCCAGTCGTCCGGCCGGAGCGTGAGCTTGCCGCGCTTGACCAGCAGCTGCGCCGCCTCGAGGCGGATGCGGCCGAGGATCGCGCAGGCCTGCTCCCACGGGGCGGCGGCGAAGAAGATCATGTCGCCGTCGGTGATGCCCAGGCGCTGCGTGAGCGCGGCCTTCTCGGCGTCGGTGAAGAACTTGACGATCGGCGACTTCCACTCGCCGCCCTCGACCTTGATGAAGGCGAGGCCCTTGGCGCCGAGCGACTTCGCGATCTCCTCGAGGTTCTTGATCTCACCCTGCGTGAGATCGGCGAGGCCCTTGGCGTTGAGCGCCTTGACGCTGCCGCCGCCCGTGGCGGTGGAGGCGAACACCTTGAAGGTCGAGGTCTTGAAGAGCTCGGTGAAGTCCTGCAACTCGAGGCCGAAACGGACGTCGGGCTTGTCCACGCCATAGCGGTTCATCGCGTCATGGAAGGCCATGCGCGGGAACGGCGTCGGCAGGTCGTGGTTGAGCACTTCCTTCCAGACCTTCTTCAGCATGCCCTCGAAGAGCGCGTAGATGCCCTCGCGGTCGATGAACGAGGCCTCGACGTCCACCTGGGTGAACTCCATCTGGCGGTCGGCGCGCAGGTCCTCGTCGCGGAAGCAGCGGGCAATCTGGAAATACTTCTCCACGCCGGCGACCATGAGGATCTGCTTGAACTGCTGCGGCGACTGAGAGAGTGCGTAGAACTGACCCGGGTGGATGCGCGACGGCACGAGGTACTCGCGCGCGCCCTCGGGGGTGCTCTTGAACAGGGCCGGGGTCTCGACCTCGATGAACTCTTGGGAATCGAAGTAGTCGCGGATGGACTTCGCCACGCGGTGGCGCACCTGCAGGTTCTTCAGCATCTTCGGCCGGCGCAGGTCGAGGTAGCGGTAGGTGAGGCGCAGGTCCTCGTTGACCTTGTCGCCACCGGCGTCGGTCAGCGGGAACGGCGGGGTGTCCGCCATGTTGTGCACCGTCAGGGAAGTCGCATCCACCTCGATCTCGCCCGTCGGAAGGTTCCGGTTGACCATGTCGGCGGGCCGGACCTCGACCTTGCCGGAGATGCCGATGACGGACTCGTCCTTCAGATGCGTCGCCTGCTCGCGCAGGCTCGAATCGAACTTCACCTGGGTGATGCCCTTGCGGTCACGCAGGTCGACAAAGATGATGCCGCCGTGGTCGCGGATGGAATCGACCCAGCCGACCAGCGAAACGGTGGAGCCGAGGTCGGCGGAAGTGAGTTGGGCGCAGTGGTGGGTACGGAGCATGGAAAAGTTGGGCCGAACAGCACAACGCTCCGCCCTAGGGGAGCGCAACGAGAAATTCGGTCATGGGCGGGCGCGGCCCGCCCCGGATCACGCGATCAGGCTTTCGCCCGTCATCTCCACCGGCTTGGGCAGGCCCATGAGGTGGAGCACGGTCGGGGCGATGTCGGCCAAGCGGCCGCCCGTGCGCAGCTTGGTCTTGCCCGCGGCGAAGCCCTCGCTGACGACGAAGGTCTCGACGAGATTCAGCGTGTGCGCGGTGTGCGGGCCGTTGGTGGTGAAGTCCCACATCTGCTCGCAGTTGCCGTGGTCGGCGAGGATCACGGCCTTGCCTCCCATGGTTTGCAGCGCGGCGAGGAGTTCGCTCACTCCGTGATCCGTAGCCTCAACGGCCTTGACCGCCGCCGGGATCGAGCCGGTGTGACCGACCATGTCGGGGTTGGCGTAATTGACCACGAGGAGCGCGTACTTGCCGGACAGGATTGCGGCCTTCGCCGTGGCGGTGACCTCGGCGGCCGACATCTCGGGCTGCATGTCATAAGTCGGCACCTTCGGGCTCGCCGGGCAGGCGCGATCTTCGCCCGGGAACGGGTCCTTGCGGTAATTGTTGAAGAAAAAGGTCACGTGCGGGTTCTTTTCCGTCTCGGCGCAGCGGAACTGCGCGAGGCCGGCATCGCTCACGACCTGGCCCAGGATGTTCTTCAGCGCCTCGGGCTTCGGGGACACGATGTGCACGGGCAGGCCCTTCTCGTACTCGGTCATCGTCGCGTAGTAGAGGTCGAGCTTCGCGCCGCGGTCGAACTCCTTGAAGCCGTCGAGGATGAAGGCCTTGGACAGCTCGCGCGGACGGTCGCCGCGGTAATTGTAGAACAGCACGGCGTCGCCGTTGGCAATGACGGCGACAGGCTTGCTTGCGACCCCGACGACTGCGGTGGCCGGAATGAACTCGTCGCCCTTCTGGGTCTCGCTGAGGGGCTTGGCGTAATAGCGTGAGACCGCGGCCTCGGCGCTGGGCGCGGTGGCCTTCGCGGCGCGGCCGGTCAGCATGTCGTAGGCCTGCTGCACGCGCTCCCAGCGGTTGTCGCGGTCCATGGCCCAGAAGCGGCCGCAGACGCTGGCGATGCGCCCGATGCCGATCGCACGGCACTGGGCCTCGACCTGCTGGATGTAGCCGAGCCCGCTCTGCGGCGGCGTGTCGCGGCCGTCGGTGAACGCGTGGATGAACACGCGGCCGGCGCCGAGGCCGTCCTCCTTCGCCTGGCGCAGGATGCCGTAAAGGTGCTCCAGCATGCCGTGCACGCCGGCGTCGCTCACGATGCCCATGAGGTGCAGCTTCGCCGCGGGATTGGCGCGGAGGCGGGCGACGATGGCCTGCCAGGTGCCGTTCGTGGCGAGGCGCTTCTCGGAAAACAGTTTGTTCAACCGCACGAGCTCCTGGTCCACGATGCGGCCGGCGCCGATGTTCTCGTGGCCGACCTCGCTGTTGCCCATCACGCCGTCGGGCAGGCCGACGTCGAGGCCCGAGGCCTTCACCAGCGTGAACGGGTACTGCGCGTGCAGGCGGTCGTCACAGGGCTTCCTGGCGAGGGCGACAGCGTTGAACTTATCCTGCGCCGGGTCGGGATTCTTACCCCAACCGTCGCGGATGATGAGAAGGACGGGCTTGCGCGTGGTGGACATGGAAAATGGGACCCGACACTCAACCGCCTTGCCGGACGTTTGACAACACTTCGCGTTACCTGTCCCAATGGTACCATGCCGCAACGCGCCGTCCTGCTCGTCAACCTGGGTTCACCCGATTCCACGTCCGTGCCCGATGTCACGCGCTACCTGCGTGAGTTCCTCGGCGACGAACGCGTGATCGACCGGCCGCCGCAGCCGTTCCGCTCCCTGCTGGTCAAAGGCATCATCATCCCGGCCCGCGTGAAAAAATCCGCCCACGCCTATGAGCAGATCTGGACCGAGGCGGGCTCGCCCCTGATCGTCACCTCGAAGAGCGTGCAGGCCAAGCTCGCCGCCGCGCTGGGCGACACCGCGAAAGTCTACCTCGCGATGCGCTACGGAAACCCGTCCATCCCGAGCGTGATCGCAGAGATGATCCGCGACGGCGTGACCGAGATTCTCCTCTTCCCGCAATACCCCCACTACGCGATGTCATCGTACGAGACCGTCGTCGTGCGCGTGATGGAGGAGGTCGCCCGCCAGGCGCCCGGTGTGAAGGTGACGACGGTGCAGCCGTTTTTCGAAGACGCCGACTACATCGCGGCCCTGCACGCCGTGGCCGCGCCGTTCCTGAGCCAGCCGCACGACCTCGTGCTCTTTTCATATCATGGCATCCCGGTGCGCCACCTGCGCAAGGCCGACTCTTCCTGCGCGCACTGCCAGAAGGTCGCCGACTGTTGCAACACGCCCTCCCCCGCCCGCGCCACCTGCTACAAGGCGCAGTGTCTCGCGACGACGCGCGCCTTCGCGGCCAAGGCCGGCCTGACAACGGATCGCCACTTCGTCTCTTTCCAATCGCGCCTCGTCGGCGAGCCCTGGCTCTCGCCCTACACCGATGTGACCCTGGCCGGGTTGCCCGCCCAGGGCGTGAAGCGCGTCATCCTGCTCTGCCCCGCCTTCATGACCGACTGCCTCGAGACGCTGGAGGAGATCCAGCAGGAGGGCCGCGACACCTTCATCGAGGCGGGCGGCGAATCGTTCCAACAGATCCCCTGCCTCAACGATCACCCCGCCGCCATCGAATTTCTCGCCAACCGCGTCCGGTCATGGCTGAATTGATGCGACCGTGAATCCAACCGATCCAGCACCCGCCCCACCATCCGCGACTGACTCGCCGGTGTCGGTGCTGGTGCTCGATCCCGCCGGCCGCATTGTCGCAGCCAACGCCGGCGCGCAGGCGCTCTGGCAGGTTGCCGGCAGCGAGCTCCACGGCCAGCCGTTCGCCGGGCTCTTCGAGTTCGAGATCACCTCGCAGGACCCCGAGTTCCTCGCCGCACAATGGACCGCCCTGCGCGAGGCCTCGGCCGAGCGCCCCGCCCTGTGCCGGGCCCGCCGTGCCGATGGCTCGACTACGGAAGTCCGCCTCCGGGTCGAGACCGTCTCCGGCCTGCCCGACCACCTGCTCGCCACCGTTCAGGCCGCCGCCCCGGCCGGGACGGCAGCACCCGCGATCGCCGCCGACGGACTCGCACCTCTCGCCGCGCATCCCGGCATCGGCTTCTTCGATCTCGATCTCCCGGCCGGCCGCGCGACGTTTTCCCCCGCGTGGAAGAAGCTGCTGGGCTACGTGCCGGCCGAGTTGCCCGACGTCCCCGCCACCTGGGAGCAGCTCCTCCATCCCGAGGACACGTTTGCAGCGCCCTTCGTCCTCGGCAAGAGCGCCCACCCCGGCACGCGGCCCTTCGATGTCGAGTTCCGCATGCGCCATCGCCGCGGCCATTACGTGTGGCTGCACTGCATCGGCCTGCAGTTCATCGGCGACGACGGCCGGCTCCTCCGCGTGGTCGGGTTGCAGGTGGACATCACCGAGCGCAAGGAGATCGAGGAGGCCAGCATCGCCGGCGATGCACGCCTGCAGTTCCTGAGCGACGAGGGGCCGTTTGGCGCCTTCGAGCTCGATTTTTCCAACCAGTTGTTCTGGTACTCCGCCGCCTGGACCCGCCTGCTCGGCTACGGCGAGGGCGAGGTGGCCGCCACCGCGGCGACTTTTCTTGCTGTGATCCCGTCGGCGGAGGCGGCTGGCGGACTCGAGGCGTGGCTGATGGCGCGTGCGAGCGGCCAGAACACCCTCGTCGAACCCGTCCGTCTGCAACGCAAGGACGGTACGCTGGTCACGCTGCTGCTCGTCGCCTCACGTTCGGTCAACCGCAAGAAGGAGTTGCTCCGTCTCACCGGCGGCCTGTGTCCGCTGCCGGCGGGGGCCGCGGACGCGCCCGGCGCCGCCCCGTCGGGCCTCACCGCCGATGCGTTCGCCGCCGTGGCGGAAGGCGTCATCCTGGCCGACGCCGCGGGCCGCATCCTCACGCTGAATCCCGCGGCGGAGCGGCTCCTGCGCACCACGACCGCCCAGGCCGCAGGTCAGCCGGTCGGAGACGTCTTCACGCTGGTTCACCGCAAGACCGGCCAGTCCGGCGACAACCCGGTGGACACCGCGATGGCCTCCGAGAATCCGCTGCCGCTTTGCGCCGAGCACGCCCTTTCCCGCGGCGATGCCGCCCCGCTGCCCATCGTCTGGAGTGCCCGCGCATCGTTCGGCGAAGGCGGCCGGGCGCACGGCGCCGTGGTGGTCTTCCGCGACCCCGACGAGATGAATCTCTCGCCCGAAGAACTCGTGAAGGCCAACCGCTACGAGGCCCTCGCCCTGCTCGCCGGCGGCATCGCCCATGACTTCAACAACCTCCTGACGACCATCATGGGGGCGGTCTCGCTCGCGAAGGACAACCACGACTATACCGCCCTGGCCGACGCCGAGCAGTCCTGCCTCACCGCCAAGGGGCTCACCAAGCAGCTCCTCGCCTTCGCCCGCGGCGGCGCCGGCGCGCGCATCGTCGTTCCGGTGCCGGCCATCCTGCACGACTCGGTCAAGATCGCCGCCGCCGGCAGCACCGCGCAGATCACGGTCGAGGCCGCCGAGGATGTCTGGCCCGTGCTCGTCGACCGCTCGCAGATCCTGCAGGTCTTCCAGAACTTCATCGTCAACGCCCTCCAGGCGATGCCGCCGGAGCCGCACCAGGCCCGGATCCAGCTGCGCGCCGCCAACACGACGCTGACCGCGGGCCAGCTCGAGGGCATCGAGGCGGGCGACTATGTCGAGTTTGAGGTGCGCGACAACGGCGCCGGCATCAAGGCCGAGCACCTCGCCAAGATCTTCGATCCCTTCTTCACCACCAAGAAACACGGCACCGGCCTCGGTCTTGCCACCGTGCTCTCCGTCGTGCGCAAGCATGGCGGCCAGGTCGCCGTGGACTCCACCGTCGGCACCGGCACGGTCTTCACTGTTTTCCTCCCCCGCGCCGACCAGCCCGTCGAGGTCCAGGCGCGGCGCGCCCCGTCGCTCCGCTTCGGCACGGGCCGGGTGCTGTTCATGGACGACGACGCGAAGATCTGCGCCCTCACCGCGAACATGCTGCAGAGCCTCGACTACAAGTTCGACATCGCGAAGAACGGCGACGAGGCCATCACCTTCTACAAGCGTTACCTCAACATCGGGCGTCCGTATGACGCGGTCATCATGGACCTGACCGTCATCGGCGGCATGGGCGGCGAGGAGTGCTTCAAGGTCCTCAAGGAACTCGATCCCGACGTGCGCGCCATCGTCTCCAGCGGCTACGACAACGACGACATGGCCCGCCGCTATCTCGAACAGGGCTTCTGCGGCTACCTCACGAAACCCTACCGCGTGACCGACCTCGGCAAGGTGATCAAAGCCGTCGTGGGTTGAGGACCAGGGTGATTCGCGTTGGGCCAACGGCCCAACCTATAACAACCCAGGGCAATGCCCTGGGTTTCATGGAAACCTCTGATCATTGAGGGCTGTAAGCCCGGACCATGGATCGGGCTTTCAGCCCTCGGATAGCGGCGACGATCATTCCTGGGGCGTTGCCCCAGGCTGTTATGGCGCCGCGCCGTTGGCGCTGGGTGAGATCCGAGCTTAAACCCGCTTGTCCGAGCCTTCCAACCGATCCAGTAACCGCAGCAACCCATCGAGGATCGTCAGCGGATGCGGCGGGCAGCCCGGGATGAAAAGGTCCACCGGCACGATACCGGCCGCGCCGTTGTTCACCTCGGCGTGATTGACAAACGGGCCGCCGGAGATTGCGCAGGCGCCGACCGCGATCACGATCTTTGGCGCCGGCACCGCCTCCCAGGTCTTGCGCAGCGCCAGTTCCATGTTCTGCGACACCGGACCCGTGATCAGCAGTCCGTCCGCGTGCCGAGGCGACGCGACAAATTGGATACCGAAGCGGCCCAGATCCCAGCCGATGGTGCCCAAGACATTCGTGTCGGCCTCGCAGGCATTGCAGCCGCCCGCGCTCACCTGCCGCAGTCGCAGCGATCGACCGAAGAGCCGGCGCAACTTCGCATCGAGTGCCGTGGCCAGCCGCAACTCCTCCTGCCCCGGCGCCCCGAGCAGCAAATCCTCCCGCCGCCGCACGGCCATGCGATGATCGCCGGTCTGGGTGATCGCTTTCGTCGGGCAGGCCTCGATGCACTCCGCGCAGAACAGGCAGCGCCCGAGGTCGAGTGCCACCGCCGCACCCGGTTGCTGGGTGATCGCCTGCGTCGGGCACACCGGAAGGCAGGCCTGGCATCCCTCGGCGCACTTCGCGGCGTCCACCCGGAGGGCCCCGCCATGCCGGTCGGGCAGCGCGGGCGCCGGACCGTGGGGATACGACATGGTCTCGCAGCCGCGCTTCAGCCGGTGGATCAGGGTGTCGAGGACGAACATGGCGTTGAACGCGGCTTCAGAGATCGAAGCCGCAATAGGAGAGATTGAAGCTCTTGTTGCAGATGGGGAAATCCGAGATGGCCGTGCCGCGCAGCGCGCGGGCCAGCCCGGTCCAGTTGTGGAACGAGGGATCGATGATCTTGTAGCGGCGGAAACGGCCGGCCGCATCGGTCAGCGCCACATGGCAGACCTCGCCGCGCCAGCCCTCGACCAGGGCCACCGCCAGCGTCTCCGGCGCCGGCGCACCCGGATCCGCGTGCAGCTCGCCCTCGACGGGCGTCGCGAGTTGCTCGCGCAGGAAATCCCCGGAGCGCTGGATTTCGAGCGAGCGCACCCGCGCGCGGGCGAACACATCGCCGCCCGGCCAGACAACGACGGGCACCTGCGCAAAACGGTGCCAGCCGGCAGGATGATCGTAGCGCACGTCGCGCACCAGGCCGCAGGCGCGCGCCGCCAGACCCACCAGTCCGATCTCGGTCGCCTGCGCGGGAAACACCGTGCCGACGTTTTCGAAACGACCGCGCACCGACGCCGCGTCCCAGAGCCAGGTCGCCGCCTGCTCGGTGTCGGCGAGCGCCACGGTCAGCCGCTCCAGCAGCGTTTGGGTTCGCGCCGCATCGAGTTCCTGCCGGCAGCCGCCCGGCCGGACCAGCCCGCGGCCGAAGCGATTGCCGCAAAGCAGGGCCGTGAGATTGAGAAAATCGCCGCGGATTTTTCCGCACGCCGCCGACGTCGGCAGGAAGGCGACGTCATTCGCCAGCGCGCCGAGATCGCCGGTGTGGTTGGCCAGGCGCTCCAGCTCCAGCGCGATCGCCCGCAGCCACTGCGCGCGCAGCGGCGCCTCGCCGCCGGCCAGGGCCTCCATCACGGTCGCATGCGCGGTCGCGTGGGCGATGGTGGTGTCGCCGGCGACGGTCTCCATCTGGCTCATCGTCGCGCGGTGCGGGCCGCCGGGCAGCGCGGTCTCGACCCCGCGATGCTGGTAGCCGAGGGCGATCTCGAGGTGTAGCACCTCCTCGCCGGCACATTGGAAACGGAAATGTCCCGGCTCGATGACACCGGCATGCACCGGGCCGACGGCCACCTCGTGGACCTCCGGACCCTCGACGCGGAAAAACTCGCCATTCACGGGGGCCAGTCCGTCCGTGCGGCGCACCGGCTTCAGCCAGGGATGCCCCTCGGGCGTGAGGCCGTGCTGCTCCCAAACCTCGCGCTCGAACAGGTGCGCCTGCGTGTGCGTGACGGTGAGTGCCGGATAACTGCCCGTGCAGGGCGTGCTGCGTCCGACCGCGAGGGTGTTGTCGGCATCGTAGGCGAGCAGCGCGACCAGCCGCACCGCCCCACCCTCGGGCACACCGAACCAAGCGCACAACCGTGCGCCGCGATCCAGCTCCGTTGCCGTCGCCCGCACGAGTTCAGCCGCCGGCCATTCCGGGATATCGGCCCAGGGGAGACTGGTGGCATTCGCCAGCAGGGCAAAAGGGGTCTCGGCACTCATGGCGTGGGATGGAGTTGGTTGACGGCGGCCGTCCAGGCGTCCTGCAGGACCGCCGGGGTGAACAGACCCAGCCAGAGGGAGAAGCCCAACAGGACCAGCGGGGGCAGAATCACGCCGGCGGATTCGATGAAGCGCTGGCCGGTGACCCGCGCCGCCGGTTTCGGCCGACCGTCCACGATGCCAAAGACCACGCGGGTGATCCCGAAGAAGGCGAAAAGCAGGCAGCCAAGGAACATGAAGGTCACGGGACCGTGGCCGGAGGCAAAGCCCACCCGCACCAACCGCAGTTCGCTGAAGAACGGGCCGAACGGAGGGCAGGCCGTGACGGCGAACATGCCGGTGACGAAGATCGCCACCGAGCGCGGGGTCAGCGCCGCCATGCCGCGGACGTCATCCATCGCCGCGGAGCCGGCCGCTCGGCGGATGTTGCCGGCGCTGAGGAAGAGCGCGCCCTTGGTGAGGCTGTTGGCCCACACGTGAAACAACGCGGTCCACACCCCCGCCCCGCCGAACGCGGCACCGATGCTCAGGATGCCCATGTGCTCGACGCTGGAGTAAGCCAGCATGCGCTTGAAGTCCCGGGTCCCGAGGAGGAAGAGCGCCGCCACCAGCATGGAAAACAGTCCGATCACCAGCAGGGTCCGATTGGCCAGCGCGCTTTCCCCCGCCGCCCCGACCACTGCCTGCACGCGCAGGATCGCCGTGAACGCCACCGTCGTCACCCCACCCGCCAGCAGCGCACCCACGATCCCGGGCGCCTCGCCGTACGCGTCGGGCTTCCAGGTGTGCATGGGCGCCAGGCCCATCTTCGTGCCGTAGCCGACGAGCAGCAGCACCCAGGCGATCAGCACCCAGGGCCGCGACAGGCCGGCCCCCTGCGCCATCAAGGAGACAAAGGTCAGGTTGCCGTCGCCGCCACCGTGGATCGAGGCATAGCCCAGACAGAACGACCCGAGCAGCGACAGGGCGATGCCGGTGCCGCCGACCAGCAGGTATTTCCACGTCGCCTCGAATGCGCGCGGCGTGCCGTTGAAATGCAGCAGCGGCACCGCGGCCAGCGTGACGGCCTCGGTCGCGATCCAGAGCAGGCCGAGGTGCCGAGCCTGGTGACCCGCACTGAGCAGACCCAAGATGGTGAGCAGCAGCGCCACGAAGACGCGGTTGGGCCGCTCCTGCCGGATGCGCAGGTAGGCGACGCCGTAGAAAGCGCAGACCAGAAACAGCAGCGACACCGCCGGCAGCACCGCCCGCGCGAGCGGGTCGAAGCCCAACCAGCCCGACGCCTCGACCTCAGGCGGATGCCAGAGCAGCCACAGGCAAAGCGCGGTGTGCAGCCCGCCGAAGACCGGCAGCAACTGGGGGCGGGACTGGTTCGACCGCCAGGCCACCGCCACGACGGCGCCCACCAAGGGGAGAAGAATGAGCAGGAGGGAAATCATTCGCGTAGCACGGTGAGTTTGCGCGTATCGAGGGAATCGAAGGCGCGTTGGATGCGATCCACGATGATGCCGATGACGAAGACGCCCACCGTCAGGTCGAGCAGCACGCCCGCCTCCACCAACAGCGGGGTCGAACGGATGAGCAGGAGGCCGAAGAGGTAGATGCCGCTTTCCAGGATCAGGTAGCCGCAGACCTGGGCGATGGCCTTCAACCGGCCGATGAGCAGAATGAAACCCGTGAGGACGGAGGCCAGCGCCCCCGGCACCAGCAGGGAGCCGGCGTGTTCCGGCAGCAGCGGCAGCGAATGCGCCAGCGCCACCGCCGCGATCGTGCCGCCCGCGCCCAGCAGCAGCGAGGGCACGAAGCCGATGAGCGGATCCAGTTCGCGCTCGATGTTGGCCGCGCGCATCGCCCGGCGCAGCATCCAGGGAATCAGGAAGCCCTTGCCGGAGATCGTGGCCACCACCACCAGGTAAACCCGCCAGTCGGGTTCGTGCTCCAGCAGCAGCGGCATCAGCCCGAGGATCATGCCCTGTGCCGCCACGGCGCGGATCAGCGACGGCAACCGGCTGCTGCCGAGGGCCACCAGGTTCATGCCCATCGCGAGGCCGATGAGGAGATTGAGATAACCGCTCATGAGGCGCCTCCCTTCCACGCCACCAGCAGGGCAAACAGGCAGAAAAGCACCGCCGTCGTCAGCAGCAGCGGCACACGGCGGAAGGCGAACCGTGCCAGCAGCGACTCGACCAGCCCCACCCCGATCGTCACGACCAGCACGCCGGCCAGCAGCATCCCGGTCGCGGCATACGCCGAGAGGTCACCCATCGGCAGCACGGCCTCGGTGAGCAGCACGGCAAACAGCAGGAGCTTCAAGGCGGCGCCATGCAGGATCACCGCCAGGGGCGGACCGCTGTGGTCGAGCACCATCACTTCATGGATCATGGTGAGTTCAAGGTGCGTGTTGGGATCGTCGAAGGGCACACGGCAGTTCTCGGCCAGCAGGACCGTGAACAGGCCGACCGCCAGCAGCGCCGCGCCGGCGCCGGCCGACGGCTCGAGCATTGTCGCCAGCGAGATGCTGCCCGTCTGCACGCACAGCGTCAGCATCGCCGCGATCATGGCCGCCTCGGCGAGCACCGCATAGCTGACCTCCCGGGCCGCGCCCATGCCTTCAAACGCGGAGCCCGTCTCCATGGCCGCCCAGGCGGTGCAGAAACGCGCCAACGCGAGCAGATAGAGCATGAGCAGCACATCACCGCGGAAGCTCAGCGTCGCCCCGGCGGGCCCCAGCGGAACCAGGCAGACCGCTCCGACCAGCGCCACCCACGCCACAGCCGGGCCGAAGATGAACCCGGGCGAGGCCAGCTTGCTGAGCACGACCTGCTTCTGCCACAGCCGCGCGAGGTCGTAGTAGAGCTGGAGAACCGGCGGTCCACGGCGACCGGCCACCCAGGCCTTCACCTTGTTGATGATGCCCGGCAGCAGCGGCGCCAGCAGGAGCCACCACGCCAGGCGCAGGATCACATCGAGTACGGAGCTCATCGCAGTCCTCCCATCGCCACCAGGCCGGCCATGGCCGCGAGTCCCGCGACCACGTAAAGAATGTAAGCCTGCAACCGGCCGTGCTGCAGGCGGCGCACCGCCGTGGAAATGTTCAAGATCACGTCCCCAATCGGGCCGAGCACACGCTCCAGCATGGTGTCGGGGATCATCTCCAAGCGGAAGGCCCCGGACGGGAGCACGCCGCGCGGCCGGCGCAGGTGGCGCGCCGGCTGGAGCAGCCAACCAAACCACCCCGCCCCGATGCCGGCAAAGGAGCCGCCGCTGTATTGCATGCGGGCCGTCGGCGTCGCGTAGCCGCAATCCCAGGTCAGCGCGCGTTGCAGGCCGTTGGCCCGCACCTTCCGCCACAGCACCGCCGCGAGGGTGACGGCCAGCAAGGCCAGCACGACGTTGGCGCGGCCAATGGTGCCCAAGCTCGCCGGGACCGCGGACTCCGCCCAGACGGGTTGCCAGACGCCCACCGCCCGCGCGATCGCCGGCCAGAACAGCAGCGGCGCGAGGCCGATCGCCACACAGATCGCGGCCAGCGCGAGCATCGGCTGCCGCATCCACGGACCGCACTCGTGCGCCCGGGCCGCCGCCTGCGTGCGCGGCGCACCGAGGAAGATCATCGCGCCGGCCTTGGCAAAACTCGCCAGGGCCATCGCCCCCGCCAACGCCAGCAACAGAATCGCCGGCATGGCCGCCCACGCCTCCCGGCCCTTGCCCGTCACCGCCTCGAAGAGGCCCAGGTACACCAGCCATTCGCTGACAAATCCATTGAGCGGCGGCAGCCCCGCCACCGCGAGACAGCCCAGCGCGAACAGCCCCGCGGTCCACGGCATCGCCCGCCAGAGCCCACCCAGTCGACTCATCTGCCGCGTGCCGGTCGCATGCAGCACCGAGCCCGCGCCGAGGAACAGCAGCGCCTTGAAGGCCCCGTGATTCCACACGTGCAGCAGCGCCCCGGCCAGCGCCAGCCGGCCCCAATGGGCGTCACCAGTCGTGACCGCCAGCATGCCACCGCCAACACCGATCAAGATGATACCGATGTTCTCGACCGAGCAGTAGGCCAGCAGGCGCTTGAAATCATTCTGCGCGAGGGCAAACGCGATGCCGAGCAACGCGCTCACCGCCCCGAGCCCGATCACCACCCAGCCCGCCGCCGGCGGCGTCGGCAACCAGCCGCTGAAACGCACGATGCCGTAGATACCCATCTTGATCGCGACGCCGGACATGATGGCCGAGACGTGACTGGGCGCATTGGCGTGCGCCGACGGCAACCAGATGTGCAGCGGGAACAGTCCGGCCTTTACGCCAAACCCAAACAGCGCGAGCCAGATGAGCGGCGCCAGCGCCGCCTGGTCCCGCATCGGGCCCAGATCCCAGCTGCCCGTCCGGTGCGCGAGCAGCGCAAAAAACGCGAAAAGCGCCAGCGTGCCGGCATGCGAAGCCGCGAGGTACAGCCAACCGGCCTGGCGCACGGCGACGCGCTTCCGCTCAAGCGTGACGAGAAAGTAGGCGCAGACCGTGAAGAGCTCCCACGCGATCAGGAAGTGCAGGCCGTTCGAAATCGTCAGGACCAGCAGCAGGCCCAGCAGCAATCCGCTCCACCACGCCCGGCCCCGCGGCGCGGATACCGGATAATCCCGGTCCGACCAATACTCGCACGAATATGCCGTCCCCGCCGCGCCGACCACGGCCAGGAGACACAGGAACACCCCGCTCACGGCGTCGAGCCGCAGGTGCGGCATCTGGCCGCCCACGGCAACCACGCCGTGCCACTCCCAGGCAGGCGCGCCCAGCAGCGGTTGCAGCGCGGCCCCGAACGCCGCCGCCGTGCCCGCGAGATTCAGCGCCAGCCACCAACGGGACGACCACGGTCCAACGACCACGCCGGCCAACAGGCAGACAATGGCAAGGAGGAGCAATCCACCCGGACTCATCCGCTGACTCCCCCTTTCGCACCCGACGCCTGCGCCGCGTCCGCCGCGGCGACGGCGGCGTGCAATGCCTCATCGGTGGCATTGCCCATCAATGCCTCGCGGAAAGGTCCGCGCGCCAACAACCGGCTGAGACGTCCCAACAGGTCGAGGTGCGCCCGCGGCGAAGGCGCGATGAAAAACAGCAATTTGGTGACCGGCGTGTCGTCCACGATCGGCTCCGGAAACACCAGGGGCTCCCGCAGCAAAATCAGCGCCACGGTCCCGGACTCCCGGCCGAGCGCGATCCGCGCGGCTGGATGCGGCAGCGCGAAACCACCACCCACCGGGGCCCAGGTCACCCCACCCTTGGCGCGCAGACGCTGACTCAGGAGCTGGCGGACCGGCGGAGTCACACCAGGCAGGCGGGTGACGACCTGCTCCATCACGCCCGGCAGATCCGCCAAAGCGGCATCGCGCCAGATGCCTCCCGCGCGCAGCAGCGGCCCCACCTGCAAGCCCTTCGCCAGCGTCGTCTGCTCCTCCGCGAGAAATCCCGCCTGCGTCGCCAGGCCGCGCGTGGCCGCCCATTGCGCCACCTGCGCCCGGTCGAACAACAACCGGCCGCGATCCGGCGTATGCGGCAGACCCTCGTCGCGAATCCAGCCTTCCACGACCGACTCCGAGACACCGAAGGACTCTGCAATCTGGATAAGGTTCAGGTACATGGGAGCAGGTCCAGCGTGGCCGGACCGGGATTTACCGTCAGCCTCAATGTGGCCCTCAGATTGAGCCATGAGCCGGCGGGATTCATCGGCCACCTCCCGCTAATACCACACCGGCCAGCACGGCGACGCCGAGCAGAAGGTAGAAAAGATAGGACTGCACCCGGCCGTGCTGCCGGCGCCGCACCGTGGTGGACAACAACATGACCACGCCGCCCACCGGTTCCACGATGCGCTCCAGCACGGTCTCCGGTGTGTGCGAGCCATGGCTGGCCCGCCCCGCGAGCACCGCCTCGGGTCGGACCGCGTGCACCACCGGCCGGAGAATCCATTCGAACCACTCCGTGATGGTGGCGGCAAACGATCCGGCCGTGTACTGCATGCGGGCCGTCGGCCGCGCATAACCGCAATCCCACGTGAACGAGCGCGCGAGCCCCAGGCGGTTGACCTTGTTCCAGAGCGACCACGCCGCCAGTCCTGCCACGACGGCGATGACCAGATGCATGTTGCCCAGCATCGGCAGCGGCGCCGGCATCGTCAGGTCCGACCAAACCGGTCGCCAGGCCACGGTGACGTTCGCCAAGACCGACCAGAACAGAACCGGCGCCAGGCCGATGACCACGCAGGCCCCGGCCAGCACCAGCATGGGCCCGCGCATCATCGGTCCGCTTTCGTGCGCCCGGACCGCCGCGTCCGTGCGGGGCGCGCCGAGAAAGACCACGCCGCAGACCTTCGCGAAGCACGCGAGGGCCAGCGCCCCGGTCATCCCCAGCAAAATCGCCGCCGGGATGGCCGCCCACGCCGTCGGGGTGTGCGACAATGACGCATCGAACAACCCGAGGAACACGAGCCACTCGCTCACGAAGCCGTTGAGCGGGGGCAGGCCGGAAATCGCCGCCGCCCCGAGGGCGAACAGCCCCGCCGTCCACGGCATCGTCCGCCACAACCCGCCGAGCCGGCTCATCTCCTTCGTCCCGGTCGCGTGCAGCACGGAACCGGCGCCAAGGAAGAGCAGCGACTTGAACAACCCGTGGTTCCACACATGCAGCAGGCCGCCGGCAAACGCGAGGCGGCCCCAGGTGGTGTCGCCCTGCGTCACCGCCACGAGGGCGAAGCCGAGGCCGATCAAGATGATCCCAATGTTCTCCACGCTATGGTACGCCAGCAGGCGCTTGAGATCGTGCTGGCCGAGGGCAAAGGCCACGCCGAGCACCGCGCTCGCCACGCCCAGCGCCGCGACGACCCAGCCGGCACCCGCCGGCACCGGCAGCCAGCCGCTGAAGCGCACGATGCCGTAGATGCCAAGCTTGATGGTCACGCCGGACAGGATGGCGGAGACGTGGCTCGGGGCGGTGGCGTGCGCGGACGGCAGCCAGATGTGCAACGGAAACGCGCCGGCCTTCAGGCCAAAGCCGAACAGCGCCAGCCAGAACAGCGGCGCAAGTTCCCTGCGCTCGCGCATCGGCCCCAGGTCCCAGTTGCCATTGCTGGCCGCGAGCAGCGCGAAGAAGGCGAACAGCGCCAGCACCGCCACGTGCGACGCGCCGAGGTAAAGCCAGCCCGCGGCGCGCGCCTCCGCCTTCTGCCGGTCGAGCGTGACGAGAAAATATGCGCTGAGCGTGAACAGCTCCCAGCCGATGAGAAAATGCAGGCCGTTGGCCGCGACGAGCACCAGCCCGAGACTCAACACCATGAGGCTCCACCAGACGCGGCCGGTGCGCGCCGACCGCGGATGCACGCGATCCGCCCAATACTCCCGGGCATAAACCGCCCCCGCTCCGCCGATCACGGAAACCAGGATGAGGAAGAACGCGCTGATCGCGTCCATCTGCAGGTGCAGGGGCTCGCCACCCACGGCCAATGCACTCCGCCACTCCCAAGCGACCCCGCCCGCCAGCACTCCGACGGCCGCCGCGAACGCCGCCACCATTCCGGCCATGGTCAACCCAAGCCAGAGTCGCGGGGCGATCCAGCCGGCCAGCATACCGGCCAGCAGGCCACCGGCAGCGAGCATCAGCAGCGTCGCGATCATGACGCTTGAGTTGGGACCTCCCCTGCCCGGCGGTCGAGAGTCTTCATGGGCTGGCGGGATTGCATCAGTGCATGTCCGCCGTTAGCAAGCGGATCGATTCCGCGATCAACTGCTCGGCCGTCAGGTTCAGTTTCCGGCCCGGAAAGAAACGGGTGTAGATGCGCTCCACCTGCTCCGGCGAGGCGAGGTGGATCTTTCGCAGGAGAAAAGCGGCGTCCGGCAGGTCGGTGGCCGCCGTCGGCAGCGGGCGATCCAGCAGGTGAAGCTTGTGCGCGAGGACGCGCGCCCCGGTGTTGATCGAAAGGATCAGGCCCGGCGCAAACTCATCGGCCTGCAGCGTGTGGCCGGCATTGGCCTCCGCGATAAACGCGGCCACTTCGGTGTTCACCCAGTCGGGCCGCAGCCGCTGCGCCTCCGCCACCGCCGCCGCCAACTCGAGGCCGAGGTCATTGGGCCACACCTCGCCCGGCTCGCCGTCATGCAATTCGAAAGCGAGGGTGCAGACGGTGCCATGGCAAAGCGCCAGCTCGAAGGTGCATCCAGCCCGCACGGCGAGGCGGCTGTATTGCTGCAGGGCCCGGGTGACCGGGGTGGATTCGGATTGTTTTCGGCGCATGGCACTGAAGGGAGGACGGCAGGATCGAGGGCGGTACCAGGTCAGGTCGTGACTTTGGCCGTTTTCCGGCGCGGAGGCTTGGCGGGCGGTTCGGTCACCGGTTCGGCCACCGGACTCGCGACGGCGGTCTCGACCCAGAGAAACACCCCGCAGTTGGGGCAGACGCCAAACCGCCCCGGCACCGAAAGCTCGCAGAACAAGCCCCGCGGCAGTTTCAGATGGCAGGCACTGCAGCTCTCGCCTCGCACCTTGGCGGCGCTGGCCTTGCCTCGCGCGGCCAGCCGGTCGTGGTACGCCAAGATCGAATGCGGCAAACGCGCCCGCAGGGCATCGATCTGCTTTTGCAGGAGCAGCGCCTCAGGGCTGGCTCCCGGCACGCGACGCATTTCTTCGCTGTGATGATTCAGGGAACGCAACTGACTGAGGACTTCGGCGGAGTACATGCCTGCTTCCATTGCATCGCGTCGGCCAACCCAGGCACGCGCTCCGGATGTGACTGAGAGCACGTGGGTTAAAATTCTAGGCACCCGGGCCAACCCCTCGATCGCGTCCCAAATGCCCTGATTGTGCGCAATCTTTGCAGACAGTCAGCGCATATTATGCACACTCTCCAATCATGAACCCGGCGAAAATCACGATTGTCGTACTCGACCGCAATGAAGCGGACCTCGTCGCGCTGACCGATGCGCTGAAGGCGGGCGGCTACCGCGTGTTGCCGGCCAAGACGGTCGCCCAGGTCGAGAACTACGCGCGCCTCGAGCCGGTCAACGTGGTGGTGAAGGGTTTTGAAGCCGCGCGCGTGGATGCGATTGCCCTGATGCGCAAGGTGCGGACCATCTCCCGCGACACCGAATTCGTGCTCTGCGGCCAAGGCGGCACCATCGCCATCGCGGTGGATGCCGTCCATCAGGGCGCCTTCGATTACCTGGTGAAGCCGGTCGAACCCGCCGCCCTCCGCAGCGTCGTGCTGAAGGCCCTGGAGCGTCAGGCCCTCGTCGCCGAGGACCCCAAGCTGCGCGAAAGCCTCAAGCGCCGGACTGATCCCGACGTCTTCGTCGGCACCAGCCCCGCGATGCGGCAGCTCGCCGACACCCTCGCCGAAGTGGCCACGACCGATGTCCCCGTTCTCGTCACGGGCGAGAGCGGCACCGGCAAGGAACTGGTCGCCCGTGCCGCCCATGACCGCAGCAATCGCCACGCCGGCCCCTTCATCGCCATCAACTGCGCCGGGCTGCCGGACTCGCTCATCGAGTCGGAATTGTTTGGCCACGTGCGCGGCGCCTTCACCAACGCGATCAACGACCGGCCCGGCGCCTTCAAGCTGGCCCATACCGGCACCCTCTTTCTCGACGAGATCGGTGACCTCTCGCCCAAGGGCCAGGGCGATCTGCTCCGCGTGCTCGAGGACGGCGTCTACCGGCCCGTCGGCAGCCCGGAGACCGTGCGCGCCGATGTCCGCATCGTCGCCGCCAGCAATCGCGACCTCGCCCGCCTCGCCAACGAGGGGCGCTTCCGCTCCGACCTCCTTTACCGCCTCAACATCGTGGAACTGCACCTGCCGCCGCTGCGGACGCGGGTGGAGGACATCCCGGCCCTGATCGAATCCTTCAACCGCCATTTCTGCGCCCGCCACAACCGACGCCCCAAGATCTTCACCCCGGAATTCATCGCCCAGGTGACGCGTCATCCTTGGCCCGGCAACATCCGGCAGCTGCGCAACCTGATCGAGCGCCTCATCGTCACCGTGCGCGCCTCCGACATCGGCATCGAACACGCCCCGCCGCTGCCGGACACGCCGACGTCAACGACCGAGGATCCACTCCTCGTCGTCCCCCGCGGCACGACGCTCGCCGAAGTCGAAGCCCGCATGATCCGTCAGACCCTGGAGCAGGTCACCTCACAGCGCAGCGAAGCCGCCCGCCTACTCGGCCTCAGCCGCCGCGCCCTGCATTACAAGCTGAAGGCCCTGAAACTGGAGTGAATTTAACTATCGTAACCACGTATCACGCGAATACCGCGAATGTAGCGGCGAGGGATGGCCACAGAAGGCACAAGAGGCACATAGGGATTCGGCATTTTTTGTGCCTTTTGCGCCTTTTGTGGCCATCCCGCCACGCCTCATCCACCGGATCCGTGAAATCCGTGTAATCCGTGGTTATAGGATCTATTCCTACTCCCGCCAGGTGAACGCGTGGCAGAGGGCGACGCCGGCGGCGTCGGCTTCGTCGCTGGCCAGCGGGCGGCCGTGGCCGAGGAGGGACATGACCGTACGGGCCATCTGCTCCTTGCTCGCGCGTCCGGCGCCGACCACCGCCAGCTTCACGCGCAGCGGGGCGTACTCGAAGACCGGCAGGTCATGCAACGCTGCTGCCGCGATCGCCGCGCCGCGCGCCGCGCCGAGGATCTGGGCCGTCTGGAAATTCTGCACGTAGATGGTCTGCTCCAGCGCCACGTGGCGCACCGCGGCAGCGTCAAGGAACTCCGTGATCGCGCGGTGGATCTCCGCGAGCGCGAAGGCCATCGGTCGTTTCGCCGGCACCTTCACCGTCCGGCAGCGCAGCAAGACCGGCTGCCGCCCCGGGGCAAACTCGACCAGCGCCAGGCCGGTGCCGCGCAGCGACGGGTCGATGCCCAGCACCTGCCCTGCAAACGGCACCCGCACCGCCGCCGACGGGGTCGCGCTCGCCGCCGTCACCGGCTTGCCAGCCAGCTTTGCCGCCCACATCTGCCTGACGTTCATGCGCCCCATTGCTCGCTATGTGATGGCGTCAGCCCGACGGAATCCAGACAATCCTGTCCACCCAAATGCAAAGGCCGCATACATTTGAACCACGGATTACACGGAATTCACGGATGAGGCGAATGTGGCAGTGGTGGATAGCCACAGAAGGCACAAGAGGCACATAAGGATCAGGGAATTTTCCTGTGCCTTTTGTGCCTTCTGTGGCCATCCCACCACGCTTCATCCACCGGATCCGTGATATCCGTGTAATCCGTGGTTCAAAACAAAAGCTTCACACCCGCCAACGCCGCCAAGATCAGCGCGAGGTCCTCGAACAGCTTTTGGTTGATCCGCACCAAAATCTTCCGCCCGAGCAGCGCGCCCGCCAATACGGCCGGCGCCAACCACAGGTTCAGCGAGAAGCTTGTCGGGTTGATCAGCCCCAGGTTCAGCATGAACGGCACCTTGAAGAGGTTCATCAGCATGAAATACACCGCCCCCGTCCCGACGTATTCCAGTTTCGGCAGGCGCATCGCGAGCAGGTAGATCGCCATCAACGGACCCGCGGCATTCGCCACCAGCGTGGTGAAGCCCGCCAGCACCCCGATGGTCGGCGCAAACCAGGCGCCATGCTCGGCCAATTCGCCCCGGCGGCGCTGCCGCCACAGGTGCACCGCCAGCAGCACGAGAATGATGACGCCGATCAGCACCGAGGCCTGCCGGTCGTTGATGCGCCCCAGCGCAAAATAGCCCGCGACCACGCCCACCGCCGTCCACGGGAAGAGTTTCCACAGGAATTTCCACTGCGCATGCTGCCGATAGGCCAGCACAGCAACCACGTCGGCAAAGCACAGCATCGGCAGCACCACGCCACTTGCCTCGCGCGCCGGCATCAGGTTGGCAAAGATGACCACCGCGAGCATGCCGAGTCCGCCGATACCGGTCTTCGCCAGGCCGATCGCCAGCGCCCCGGTGATCGCCAGCAGCCATTGCCAGAGTTCCCAGTTCATGCCGCCGATCCTTCCGCGAACTGCCCGCCGCGCACGTGAATGAGCTGCCAGTCGCCCAACGCGGCATCGGGCGTCGCCGTGCCCGTCGCCAGGATCTGCGACTCCGGATCGATCGCCGCCCAGAACTGCCGCCGCCGCACGGGATCCAGCTCGCCCAGTACATCATCGGCCAGCAACACCGGCCGCACGCCGCACTGCTGGCGGAACCAGGCGGCCTGCGCCAGCCGCAGGGCCAGCACGAGGGAACGCTGCTGGCCCTCCGACGCGAAATCACGCGCCGCCATGCCATGCACGGTGAACTCTATCTCGTCGCGATGCGGTCCCGTCAGCGTGGTGCGGAACTGCTGGTCCCGCGCCCGGCCCGAGACGAACCGTGCGCGCAAGGCCTCGACCGAGGCCTCGGTGAAATTCGGACGATAAGCCAGCGCCGCGGCCTCGCCGGTCCCGGCCAGTTGCGCATAATAGCCGGCGAGCCGTGAACCGATCTCCGCGATTCCGACGGTGCGCCGCGCGATGAGATCGGCACCCGCCGGGGCCAGGCTGTGTTCGAAAGCCTCGAGTTCATCCGCCCCCGCCCCCGACTTCAGCAGGCTGTTCCGCTCGGCCAGGGCCCGGTGATAAGTCTGCAGCGCGCGCAGGTAGGCGGCATCCATCGCGGCCAGCGTCAGGTCGAGCCAGCGCCGGCGCCCGGCCGGTGTCCCGCGCACCAGCAGCAGGTCCTGCGAGGTGAACACCACGGTCGGGAAGCGGCCAAGATAGTCGCCGATGCGCGTGATCTTTTCGCCGTCGCACCACAGCTCGCGGCCGTCGGGCCGCAGCGTGATCGTCAGCCGGCTGGCGCCGAACCGCTCATGCTCCACCTCCGCCGCGATCGCGGCCTCCGTCTGACCGTGGGCCATGAGCTGCTTCGGCTCGGTCGTACGGAAGGAACGCAGCGCCGTGATGAACCCCGCCGCCTCGAGCAGGTTGGTCTTCCCCTGCCCGTTGGCCCCGAGCAGGAACTGCTGCCGGCCGCGCAGCGCCAGCTCCGCCAACGGGATGTTGCGGAAATGGCGGACGGTGAGCGAACGCAGGAACATGGCAGGGAGAAAGTAGTGAGATGCGGGTAACGGGTAGCGAGCATGTTTCGGAGGCCCCCGCCACCCGCAGGCGGCTGGACTTTCTACTCGCTACTCGCTACCCACTACCCGCTACATTTCCCCGATGTCCTTCGAAGCCACCCTCGCCGAATCCGTCCGCACCCTCCAGGCGCTGAGCGCCATTCGCTCCGAGATCGATGCCGCCGGCCGGCTGATCGTCGACACCCTGCGCCACGACAAGAAGCTGCTTATCTGCGGCAACGGCGGCAGCGCCGCCGAGGCCGGGCATTTCTCGACCGAGCTCGTCGGCCGCTACCAGAAGAACCGCTCGTCGCTGCCGGCGATCGCGCTTTCCGCCGACGGTTCGCTCCTCACCTGCATCGGCAACGACTACGGCTATGACCAGGTCTTTTCCCGCCAGATCGCCGGCCTCGCGCATCCCGGCGACCTCGTGGTCGTGCTCACCTCCAGCGGCAACTCCGCCAACATCATCGCCGCACTGCACGAATCGAACAAGCTGGGCCTGAAGAGCATCGCCTTCCTCGGCCGCGGCGGCGGCAAGGCCAAGGGTCTCGCCACGTGCGAACTCATCATCCCCAGCCACAGCGGCGCCGCCTGCCAGGAGGCCCACCTCTTCCTGATCCACCACTTCTGCGAACTGATCGACGCCGAGTTCGCCTGAGGGTGGAACCGCTTTTGCGTCTTGCGGATGGCCGCGCCCTCGGTTCGCTTGGCGCTTCCATGAGCAATCCCACCGTCGCCGAACACGCCGTCCTCAAGACCTCCTACGGGGAGCTGACCATCGCCTTCTGGCCCGATGTCGCCCCCAAAACCGTCGAGAATTTCAAGAAGCTCGCCCGCGAGGGTTTCTACAACGGCACCGCCTTTCACCGCATCATCAAGGGTTTCATGATCCAGGGTGGATGCCCCAACACCAAGGCCGGCGAGACCGGCATGCCCGGCACGGGCGGTCCCGGCTACAAGGTCAAGGCCGAGTTCAACTCCAAGTCGCACGTCCGCGGTGTCATCTCGATGGCCCGCTCGGCGCACCCCGACTCCGCCGGCTCGCAGTTCTTCATCTGCCACGGCGACGCCAAGTTCCTCGACCGCCAGTACACCGCCTTCGGTGAACTCGTGAAGGGCGACGACGTCCTCGAGCGCATCGCCACCGTCCCCACCCAGAACGGCGGCGGCGGCGAAAAGAGCACCCCCATCGACCGCGTCGAACTCGTCAGCGTGACGATCGTCCCGGCCGCCTGAGGGCCGGAGTTTGTAACCACGGATTACACGGATTGCATTCCGGCAGATGAGGCCTGAGACGATGGCCACATAAGGCGCAAAACGCACAAAAACAGAATGCATTGTTCTGTGCCTCTTGTGCCTTTTGTGGCCATTCCATGACGCCTCGTCCGTCTGGATCCAATCCGTGGCACCCGTGAAATCCGTGGTTAAAAACTAGGTTCCATGTCCAAGCCGCTCAATTTCGCCGTGGCCTGCAGCGAGAACCGCGTGATCGGGCGCGGGGGGAAGCTGCCCTGGCGCATTCCGGAGGACCTCGCCCACTTCCATCGGATCACGGCGGGGCAGACCGTGGTGCTTGGGCGCATCTGCTACGAAACCTGGCCGCGGGTGCGGGAGGACGGGCGCGTTCCGGTGGTGATCACGAGCAATCGCACCCTGGCCCGCCCTGGCGTGCATGTTGCCGTCAGCGTCGACGAAGCCGTGGACATCGCGCAGACCCTGCCGGGTGAGATCATCATCTGCGGCGGCCAGCGCATCTACGAGGAGCTGCTGCCCCGCGCGGATCGCATCTACCTCACCCTCGTCCACGCCGAGGTCCCCGGCGACACGTGGTTCCCCGAGTGGCGCCATCTGCCCTGGCGCGAGTCCGATCGCCGCGAGAGCCGCGACGCGAATTTCCGGTATACGTTCTCCACCTTAGATCGCGTGAGGTAAATGGTTCTCACGCGGAGGCGCGGAGATCGCGGAGGCTTTTTTTGACCACGGATTACACGGATGACACGGATTCAATCCGGAAAAACCACTGAACTACACTGATGAACACTGATACCCATCAGTGAGCTTAAGTGCCCATCAGTGGTTAAGTCGGCTCAAAGATCGGAATCCAATCCGTGAAATCCGTGTAATCCGTGGTTAAGAAACTCCGCGCCCTCCGCGTCTCCGCGAGAGCCCTCCCTCACCCCTTCGCCTGCAGCGCCGCGTGGGCCTTGGCGACCTGGACGTATTTCTCGGCCCACTTTTTCAGGCCGGCCTGCTCCTCGGGCTTGAGCGGGCGCACGACCTTGGCGGGCGAGCCGTAGACCATCGAGCCTGGCGGGCACTCGAAACGCTGCGGGACCAATGAATTCGCTCCGACGATGCTGCGCGCGCCGATCTTGGCGCCGTCGAGCACGGTCGCACCCATGCCGATCAGGCACTCGTCGCCGATCACGCACGCATGGATGATCGCCGCGTGGCCGATCGTGCACCAATTGCCGATGTAGGCGCCGTACTCGTCGGCCAGGTGCACGATGGCACCGTCCTGGATATTGCTCCCCTCGCCCACGCGGATCTCGTGGATGTCGCCGCGCAGGATCGCGCCGTAAAAGACGCTGCTCCCGGGCGCGAGCACCACGTCACCCACGACCGTGGCGTTGCGGGCGACAAAGGTCGCCGCTCCCGTGTCGGGTGTCTTGCTGAGATGGGCGGTCAGGCGGTCATTCACATCCATACGCCCCCACCCTGCCGGCCGCCGTCGCCAGCGCCAAGCCCGGAAACAATCCGACCGTCCGCTGCACACTTCCTTATCGCCGCAACGCCACCCCTTATTCCCGGCCCGGTACCGAGAAGTTGCTCGCGCCGCCAATCGTTATCGGCATGCTCACGGGCTTTCCGCCCCTCCCCATGGAAACTCTCATGCACGTCGTCCGCGGCCTGATCGGCATCGCCGCCTTCCTCGGGATCGCTGTCCTGCTCAGTGAAAACCGCCGCGCCATCGACTGGCGGGTGGTCGGCGTCGGCATCCTCCTCCAAATCGTCTTCGCCGCCCTCGTCATCCACGCGCCGCCCGTGCGCTATGCCATCGAGCTCGTGGGCAATTTCTTCGTCCAGCTGCTCGCCTTCACCGGGGAAGGCACGAAGTTCGTGTTCGGTTCGCTCGTCGACCAGAGCAAGCACGGCGTCGTCTTCGGCCTCAGCATCCTCCCGTCGATCATCTTCTTTTCCGCCTTCACCTCGGCGCTCTACTACCTGGGCATCCTGCAGAAGATCGTCTGGGCCCTCGCCTGGGTGATGACCAAGACGATGCGCCTCTCCGGCCCCGAGACCCTCAGCGCCTCGGCCAATGTCTTCCTCGGCCAGACCGAGGCCCCGCTCCTCATCAAGCCCTACCTCAACACCATGACGCGCTCGGAGATCCTCTGCGTCATGATCGGCGGCATGGCCACGGTCGCAGGCGCCGTGATGATCGCCTACATCAGCTTCCTCGGCGGCACCGATCCGCAGCAGCAGGTGATCTTCGCCACCCACCTGATCACGAAGTCGGTCATCTCCGCCCCCGCCGCGCTGATGTTCGCCAAGATCCTCGTGCCGCAGACCGAGCCGGTCGACACGACCCTGCAGGTCAGCAAGGAGAAGATCGGCTCCAACCTGATCGACGCGGTCTGCCTCGGCACGACCGACGGCCTCAAGCTCGCGGTCAACGTCGGCGCCATGCTCATCGTCTTCACCGCCATGATCGCCATGGTGAACTACGTGCTCAGCTCCTGGCTTGGCGACCCTCTCGGCCTGAACCCGCTGGTCGCCCAATGGACCAATGGCACCTTCAAGACCTTCTCGCTCGAGTTCCTGCTCGGCCTCCTCTTCGCCCCGGTCGCCTGGCTCATGGGCATCAGTAACGACGCCCTGCTCCAATCGGGCGCCCTGCTCGGCACCCGCACGGTGCTCAATGAATTCGTCGCCTTCCTTAATCTCGCCGACCTGAAGAACGCCGGTCTCTACAACGACCCGCGCAACCTGATGATCCTCACCTACGCCCTGTGCGGCTTCGCCAACATCGTGAGCATCGGCATCCAGATCGGCGGCATCGGCGCCATCGCCCCGGCCCAGCGCGAGAACCTCGCCAAGCTCGGTGTGAAGGCCCTCATCGGCGGCAGCCTCGCGTGCTTCATGGCCGCGGCCATCGCCGGTGTGCTGGCTTGATCATGACCAAACGCGAAGTCATCCGCACCATCCTCGCCCATCAGCGACCGCCGTATGTGCCGTGGTCGTTTTCGTTCACACAGGAGGCGCGCGAAAAGCTCGAGCGACACTACGGCACCACCGATCTAGACGGCGTCCTGCACAACCACCTGATCTGGGCCGGAAATCCTGCCGGCAGCTTCACCGACCTCGGCGGCGACAAGGTGCGCGACGCATTCGGCGTGATCTGGGACCGCTCGATCGACAAGGACATCGGCATGGTCGTGAGCCCCCAGCTCCCCGAACCTGACCTGTCGGCCTACCGCTTCCCCGATCCGCGCGGCGAAATCTTCTTCAGCGACGTCCCGCGCCTGCTGGCGAAGCATCCCGACTCCTTCCGCGTCTTCCCCATCGGCTTCTCGCTCTATGAACGCGCCTGGACCCTGCGCGGCATGGAAAATCTGATGATGGACTTCATCGAGAACCCGGACTTCGTGCGCCGGCTGCTCCGCGCCATCGCCGATTTCAACCTCGCCCAGATCGAGCACGCGCTGACCTACGACATCGACGCCATCTACTTCGGCGACGACTGGGGCCAGCAGCAGGGCCTGCAGATGGGCCCGGAGCTGTGGCACGAATTCATCGCTCCGGAGCTGAAGCGCATGTACGGCGCCGTGCGCGCCGCGGGCAAAAACGTGTTCATCCACTCCTGCGGCGATGTGGACGAGCTCTTCGACGACCTGATCGCCGCCGGCGTGAACTGCTTCAACCCCTTCCAACCCGAGGTCATGGCGGTCGCCGACCTCATGCGCCGCTACCACGGCCGCCTCGCCTTTCATGGCGGGCTCTCAACGCAGCGCACGCTGCCGTACGGCACCGTCGCCGACGTCCGCGCCGAGACCCGCCGCCTGCTGGAGCTCGGCCGCGAAGGCGGCTACATCCTCGCCCCCGCCCACGCGGTCGAGGGCGACGTCCCGCTGGAAAACATGCTGACCTTCATCGCCGAAGCCCACGCCCAGCCGGGATGGAAGACGAAGTAACCACGGATTACACGGATCGCACGGATTGGATTCTGGCGGATGATGCGTGGCTGAATGGCCACAAAAGGCACAAGAGGCACAGAAAACAGGATTTTGATTTTGTGCTTTTTGCGCCTCTTGTGGCCATTAAGTAATGCCACATTCGCCGGATCCGTGAAATCCGCGCCTGCCCGCCGAAGCCTTGGCGAAGGAGGGTAATCCGTGGTTAAAAAACCCGTCCGCTATTTCTGGTACCACTCGCCGCTCTCGCGCTGGAGCCAGACGCCCTTGGCGCTGTTGGCGGCGATTTGCTTGGCGCGCGCGCGGCCGACCGAATCGGTCGAGGCACCCGTGCGCTTCGCGAGCTCGGCATAGACAACCTCGCGGTCGCGGTTCTCCGCCGCCGCCACGCTGCCGGCATCACCGGAGCGGGCCTCGAGCAGGCCACGGTTGTTCTCGCCCAGGGCACCTGACGATTTCAAGGCATCGATCTGCGGCAGCCGCTGCTCCATGCGGGCGCGCACGGCGCCCAAGTCTTCGGCGCGGGTCACAACCGGCGCGAGCACGAGCGCAACGAGGAGAAGGGTCAGGCGGAAAAACGAGGTTTTCATGGCGGAAAGATTCACGACTTGGTTTCGGGGTTGATGGTGGTGGACTTCTTGTCGAGGTCGCCGAAGAAATCGTCGAGCGCCTTGTCCACCTTCACGTTCACGTCGACGACGGCGTGGACCTGGATGGGATCCATCTTCACATGGATGCACCCGGCCAGCAGCGCGGCGGGCAGGAGAAGGCAAAGGCGGTGTGGCATGGCAGGCATTGCAGGCCCTCAGACCCCAAAGTGCAACCCGGGTTTCATCCGGAGGTCGAACCTTTGACCACGGATTTCACGGATTGCACGGATTCGGCGAATGCGGCGGGGAGGGATGGCCACAAGAGGCGCATAAGGCACAGAAAACACCAAAACCTTTTGCGCATTTTGTGCCTTATGTGGCCACCTCACAGAGCCCCATACGCCTGATCCGTGTCATCCGTGCCTGCCCGCCGTAGCCTTGGCGAAGGAGGGAAATCCGTGGTTATTTCCGGTCCGCGCTGAAGTTCAACCGCGCGCGATCGTCCAAGCCAATTTCCAGCACCTGCTGCAGCGGGCCGGCGACGTTGATGGTGAAGCTCACCTGTTCAACCGCGCTGCCGGCGGCCGGGCGGGCGGTGACCTCGACGGTCGCGGAACGCGCGCCCGCGGGGCCATCAGGATACAACTCGACGCGCAATTGCTCGACGGTGAGGTCCTGTTCTCCGCGTTCGATCTGCTGCAGGGTGCCATAGGCCGGATTCACCGGCGCAAACCAGGTCGGCGGCAATCGGAACCAGTCAGGCAGGAGTTTGATGCGCTCGGGCAGATGCTGTGTCAAAAACCCCGGGGTCGACGCCAGCCGGATTGTCGCCGGTGTGTCGGCCGCGACGCGCAACGCGCCGCCCTGCGGCTTGAATCCTGTCGCCGGACTCCAGGCGATTTCGATCCGACCGTCCATGCGTCCCCGGGCCGCGGCCAAGGCCGTCGGCACCAGACCCGCCAGCTCGCCCAGGGCAATACCCGCGAGGTCGGCCGTAGCCCGGATCTCCATGCGCGTCGGATCAACGACGAACGGTCGAACGCGCACCGTTCCGCCCAAGACCGCAATCTCGGCACTGCGCACGGACACCTCGCCCGGCACCAATCCCGCCAACTCCACCAACAGATCACGCCCCGTGATACCCGCCGCCTGCACGCTCGCGATCCGCAGGACCATGGACTCGATCGCCAAGCTCCTACCCGGCACCAAATCGACGACGCCGCTCAGGCAGATCCCCGCCGCCTCCCAGCCTTGCGCCGCACTGCTTGCCTTGGCGTTTTCCAGCGTGACCCGGAGGCGTCCGGTTACCCCGTCGCTGGTCCACTCGCCCTCACCCGCGAGCTGCAACGTGCCTTCTATCGCCAGATCGGCCGGAGCCGTGATCGCACCCGCCGCGAGCAGCGGCCGGGTCCACGACGCCAGATCAACCGTGCCCTCCGCCACCTGCCAATTTCCAGCCGCGGTGCCTTCGGCGCGGAGGTTGAACCCGGGGGCCTGCAGCGTTGCCGTCGCGCGGCCGGCCTCCGTTCGATCCGGCGGCGTCAACTGCACCCGCCAGGCCACCGGCGGCGCACCCGCCAGCGATCGCCATTCGAGCATGCCACTGACCTCGCCGGCCAGCGGCGGCCAGGGCGGCGTTCCCGCGGCACCGCCTGCAGCCGCGGTCAGCAGCAGGAGGATGAGACGGCAGCAACGCAGCGACATGCTGCAACAGATTCCGGATTACGACGGGAGTTGCTAGAGGATTTTCCTCACGGCACGGCCTACTCGGCCGGATTCGCTCGCAGCATACTGCAGGTCGTTGGCGCGGGATTTTTCGTAAAATGTTTCTTAAAAATTGCCTAAGCCTGTGGATTGCCGCCTATTTTGGCCCCTTTGCTTGATGCCGGCGTCACCACCGCCCAAGTCTCAGGTCGCAATCATGGAAGCATCGACCCAACCCGAAAACTACGCCGCACCGAAGCCGGCGGAATTGCTGAAGCATTTCCCGGCGCGAGTTCGCGAGCGTTTCGCCCAGTTTCAAGCCAGCGGCGATCCCGCCGCAGCTGACGAGGTCGTGCTCGCCATCGTCCGCGACCACGTGCCGGCCCGCAAGCAGGGCACGACCCCGGCGGTCATCACCGACAGCATGTCGCTGACCGCCGACCTCGGGATCGACTCCGTCTCGATCGCCGATGCCGTCTTCATGCTCGAGGAGGTCTTCGACGTGACGATCGTCACCAAGGAGATTGTCCGCCTGAGCACCGTCGGCGATCTGCGGGCCTTCATCCGCCAGAAGCTCGCCGCCACCCGCAACTAAGCCGTGGGCACGCCGCGCTCCGCCGTCATCACCGGGCTCGGGTTCATCACGAGCATCGGCAACGATCACGCCGCCGTGCGGCGCAGCCTGCGCGAGGGCCGGCACGGGCTCGAGCCCGTCGAGTTCCTCGGCAACCCCAGCCTCCCAGTCAAGGTCCTCGGCACGATCAAGGGCTTCAAGGCCGACACCCCGAACTGGCGCGACTGGACCTACCCTGAGCGTTACCAGGTCCCCCGCGAGACGCTGCGCGGGCTTTCGCCGCACGGGCTGTTCGCCCTCTGCGCGATCGAGCAGGCGTTGGCCGACGCCGCCCTCGCCGCCGGCGACGTGACGGATGGCCAGACCGGACTCTACTGCGCCTCCGCCGGTTCGACGCTGCTCGCGCATTACCACGTCAACCGCCTCCTCGCCTCGAACGGCGAACGCTGCCATCCGCTGAGCGTCGTGTCGTCCATCGCCGGCACGCTGAATTTCAACCTCGCCGCCCACTACGGCATCCGCGGCGCCGTCGGCGGCTTCGTCGCCGCGTGCGCCTCGTCGAGCCACGCGCTCGGCTGCGCCCTCGACGATATCCGCCTCGGCCGGCAGACCCGCATGATCGTGGTCGGCGCCGAGGAGGCCACCGCCGAGAGTATTCTGCCCTTTGGCGCCATGGGCGCGCTGTCGGCGCAATCCGACCCCACCCTCGCCGCCCGGCCCTTCGACGTCGACCGCGACGGGTTCGTCGGCGCCGGCGGCGGCGTGGCCCTGATCCTTGAGGAAGCGGAGACCGCGCGCCGCCGCGGTGCGCCGATCTATGCGGAGCTCGCCGGCTGGGGCTCGGCGGCCGACGGCTACAACATCGCGATCTCGCATCCGGAAGGTGCCGGCCTGACTGACGCCCTGCGTCGCGCCCTCGCCGACGCCGGATTGACGCCGGCCGACATCGCCTACGTCAACGCGCACGCCACCTCGACCCCGGCGGGCGATCGCTCGGAGGCCCTCGCCTTGCAGGCCGTCTTCACCGCCAACGGTGCGCACCCCCGCATCAGCAGCACCAAGGGCCTCACCGGGCATCCGCTCTCGATGGCCGGCGTGATGGAGGCCGCCTTCTGCGCCCTCGCGATCAAGGACGGCTTCATCCCCGGCAACGCCCACCTGCGCAACCCCGACCCGGTGTGCGCCGGCCTCGACCTACCCCGCGAAACCCTCGCCGAGCGCCCGCGCACCGTCGTCAGCACGAGCAGCGGCTTCGGCGGCAGCAACGTAGCCCTGGTTTTCAAGCAGGCCTAACCACGTATCACGCTTTTCCGGCGGATGCCGCGTGGCTGAATGGCCACAACAGCTGCATTCGCGAGTCCGATCCGTGAAATCCGTGCAATCCGTGGTTGAAAACCTCCGCCTCAAACGCGGACCGGTTTCAGGTTCCAGATCTGCTCCGCGTATTCGCGGATGGTCCGGTCGCTGGAGAACTTGCCGGTGCGGGCCGTGTTGAGGATGGCCATGCGGGCCCAGCGGGCCGGGTCGCGGTAGGCGGCGTCGATCTTCGCCTGCGCCTCGCAGTAGGCGCGGAAGTCGGCCAGCACGAGGAACGGGTCGCCATCGTGCATGAGCGTACCGTGCACATGGGCGAACGCTCCGTGCTCGCCGGGCGTCCAGTAGTCGCTGCCGAGCCAGTCGATGACGTGGCGCAGCTCCTCGTCGCCCTGGTAAAACGCGTGCGGCTTGTAGCCGAGTTTGCGCAGCGCCTCGACCTCGTCGACCGTGTGGCCGAAGATGAAGATGTTGTCGTCGCCGACCTCCTCGAGGATCTCGACGTTGGCGCCGTCGAGCGTGCCGACGGTGATCGCGCCGTTGAGCGCGAGCTTCATGTTGCCGGTGCCCGAGGCCTCCTTGCCCGCCGTGGAGATCTGCTCGGAGACGTCGGCCGCCGGGATGATCTTCTCCGCGAGCGAGACGCGGTAGTTCGGCAGGAAGGCGACCTTGAGTTTACCCTCGATCCGCTCGTCCGCATTGATGCGGGCGCCGATGACATTGATGGCGCGGATGATGTTCTTCGCGACGTCGTAGCCGGGCGCGGCCTTGGCGGCGAAGATGAAGACGCGCGGCGTGATCGGGAGCGCCGGGTTGTGCAGCAGCCGGCGGTAGAGCGCCATGACGTGCAGCAGGTTCAGGTGCTGGCGCTTGTACTCGTGCAGGCGCTTGATCTGCACGTCGAACAGGGCGTCGGGCGACACCGAGATGCCGCATTCGGCGCGGATGACGGCGGCGAGTTCCTCCTTGTTGGCCCGCTTCACGGCCATGAACTCGGCCTGGAAGCCCGGGTCGTCCACGAAACGCTCGAGCTCGCGCAGGCGGTCAAGGTCGCGCACCCAGGCGCTGTGCCCGAGGCGCTGCGTGATGAGGGTCGCCAGCCGCGGGTTGCTCTTCAGGAGCCAGCGGCGCGGGGTGATGCCGTTGGTCTTGTTCTGGAATTTCCCCGGGTACAGCTCGTCGAATTCCGGGAAGAGGTGCTTTTTCAGCAGCGCGGTGTGCAGCGCGGCCACGCCGTTGACGGAGTGGGAGCCGACAACCGAGAGGTGGGCCATGCGGACCATCTTGGAGCCGTTCTCCTCGATGAGGGAGCACTCGCGCATTTTGCCGATGTCGCCCGGCCACTTGGCCTGCACGGCCTTCAGGTGGATGAGGTTGAGGTCGTAGATGATCTGCAGGTGCCGCGGAAGCACGCGCTCGAACAGGGCCACGCTCCATTTCTCCAGCGCCTCGGGCATGAGCGTGTGGTTGGTGTAGCCGAAGGTGCGGGAGACGATCGCCCACGCGTCGTCCCAGGTCATGTTCTGCTCGTCGAGCAGGATGCGCATGAGCTCGATCACGGCGATCGCCGGGTGGGTGTCGTTGAGCTGCACCGCGACCTTGTCGGTGAAATTCGCCCAGCCGTTGCCCGGACCGCGGAAGTGCCGGCGGATGATGTCGCGCAGCGAGCAGGCGACGAAGAAACACTGCTGCACGAGGCGCAGCTCCTTGCCGTTCTCGGTCTTGTCGTTCGGGTAAAG
>CAYHEW010000041.1:0-33205 GCA_964355715.1 uncultured Opitutaceae bacterium
CCGCCGGAGAGGGCGCAGTTGCCCATGGCGATGACCCACTTGGGCTCGAGCATCTGGTCGTAGAGCAGCTTCACCGCCGGGGCCATTTTCTTGTTCACGGTGCCGGCGACGATCATGACGTCGGCCTGACGCGGGGAGGGGCGGAAGACCTCGGCGCCGAAGCGGGAGAGGTCGAACCGGGCCATGCCCGCAGCCATCATCTCGATGGCGCAGCAGGCGAGACCGAACGTGAGCGGCCAGAGGGAGTTGGCACGGCCGAGGGCGAGGAGGTCATCCAGCTTCGCGAAGCGGACGATCTGCGAGCACTCGACGGGGATCTCGGAGGAGGCGGGAGCGGGGACGGGTGTGGTGGGTGGGGTCAGCGGCGTTTCCATTCGAAAACTCCTTTCTTCCAGGCGTAAACGATCACGAGCGAGAGGATGCCCACGAAGATCGTGAGCTCGACGAGGTCCCGGATCACGAAGTGGCGGCCGTAAACGAGGGCCACCGGAAAGAGGAAGAGGACGTCGACCGCGAAGGCCACGAAGACGAGGGCGTAGAGGTAGTACACCGCACTGTAGCGGATCCACGCGTCGCCGATCGGATCCATGCCGCACTCGATGGCCTGCCCCGTCTTGTCCAACGTGTTGCGCGTCCAGCGCGGCGCGAGAAAGTACACCAGCACGAACGGCCCCAGGGCGAAGGCCAGCCCGCCGGCGCAGAAGGCCAGGATGTAAATCAGGTCGACGGTTGAAATATCATTCATGGAACGAGGGGCCGGGAAAAGGCGTGGGTGCGGTGTGGCGGGTTGCGCCCATGATGGCAGGGAATGCGGGGTTCGGCATCGCACGCTTTGCCGTTCAATCCGCATTTATTGCGGTGGGGGCGGATAACCTGGTTTTCCGAGGTAAAACCGCGCCCAAAACACCCCCTGAATCGGTCAGGCGCATTAGCGGCCGTTATCCGCGGCGGGTGTTAAGAAAATTGTAGGCTCCTACCGCGCCGCCAGGAACGCGTCGATGCCTGACACCGCCTGGCGGGCATCACGCACGGCGTGAAGCGCGGTGCAGGGTCCGCGGACCAAATCGCCACCGGCGAAAACTCCGGGGAGACTCGTCATCTGGCTGGAGTCGATTTGGAAAGCACCGGTCGACGTGCGGGCCAGCGCCTGCCAGGGGCTGTCCGTCGGCAGCGGCGCCGGATCGAAGCCGAGGGCAAGGAAGGCCAGGTCCGCCACGAGGGAAAACGGCTCGGTCTTGGGCACGAACCAGCGCCGGCCGTCGGCGCCGAGCGGTCCGGGCTCGGAGCGGACCAGTTGCAGTCCCGTGAGCACGCCGGGCGGGCGGCCGATGAAACTGATGGGGAGGGCCTGGAACAGAAAGCGCACATCCTCCTCGAGCGCAGCCTCATAGTCGCGGCGCATGGCCGGCATGCTGGCTTCGTCGCGGCGGTAGATGACCGCGACCGATGCGGCCCCGCAGCGCACGGCGGCGCGGGCGCAGTCGACGGCCGTGTCGCCGCCGCCGATGACGGCGACATGCTTGCCGCCGACCAGCGTCTTGGCGGCGGCACTGTCGGTGCCGGCCTGAAGCAGGAACGGCACGGCCTGATGCACGCCGTCCAACTCATGGCCGGGCGCATCGAGCGCGCGCGGCTGCTTGGCGCCGAGGGCGAGGTAGACCGCATCGAAATCCTCGAGGAGCTGAGTCAGGGGCGTGTGCTCCGCCTCGGCGTCGCCCAGCCGGAAATTCACACCCTGCCGCCGCAGGAGATCCACCCGGCGCTCGACGATGGAACGCTGCAGGTGAAATTCGGGCGTGGCGTAAACCAGCAGTCCGCCCGGCTGCGGGCGGTGGTCGAAGACGGTCACCGCATAGCCGCGGCGGACGAGGCCGTCGGCGCAGGCGAGCCCGCCGGGACCGGCGCCGACGACGGCGACGTGGCGGCCGTTGGGCGGGGCGACATCGGGCTGCACGAGACCGTGGGCAAAGGCGTATTCGTTGAGGAACTGCTCGACGGCCCAGATGGAGACCGGCTGCGCCTGGCCGTTGATGACGCATTCCGCCTCGCAGAGGTGATCGGCGGGACAGACGCGGGCGCAGATCTCGGGCAGATTGCCGCCGGCCTGCAGGGCCTGCGCGGCGGCGGAGAAGTGACCCTCGGCGGTGAGAGCGAGCCACTCGGGGATGTTGGTGCCGAGCGGGCAGCCGGCGACGCAGGTGGGTTCGGGGCATTGCACGCAGCGGCTGGCCTGCTCGCGCGCGGCGACCTCGTCGTAGAAGCCGTAGATCTCGAGGAAGTCGGCGACGCGGTCAGGTGCGGACCGGCGGGTGGGATCCTGGCGCGGCAACTGGCTCCAGGCGTGCCGGGCATCGGACGCGGGGCGGGCGTCAGCGCTCATCGGAGTGGGGTGGGTTGGGGTTGGGGAACGCGCCAACTATAGCGCGACGTCGGGGCGACGCCACGGCTCATCTTGGCAATCGCTGCGCATCGGTTGACGCCGCAGATCTTGGCGAAGTCAGTAGGACGAATGATGGGAGAATGCGCCTACTTCACCCGCAGCTCCGCCTGCCGGGCGCGGATCATCTGGTCGTAGGTCTCGGGCGGATTCGGGTTCTGGTAGAAGATGCCCGTGTAGATTTCGGTGCCGTAGGCCTGGGCGAGGTCCATCGCGCGGAGGCGGTTGGTGGGATCGTGACCCAGGTCCGCCAGTTTCTTCATCTTCGCCTTCTGCACCTTCATCTGGTCGTTGGGGTCGCCGAAGGTGACGCAAGGTGACTGGATGTTGACGAAGGAGAACCCCGGATAACGGATCGCGGCCTCGATCATCTTGGTGAGGCCGTCCATGTCGGCCGGGAGGCCCTGCGCGACAAATCCGGCGCCGTAGGCGAGCACGTAGAGGAGCGGGTTCACCGGCTCCTCGAGGCTGCCGTAGGTGGTGCTGTTGGTCTTGGAACCGCGCGGGGTGGTGGGCGACATCTGGCCCTTGGTCAGGCCGTAGATGTGGTTGTCCATCACGATATAGGTGAGATCGAGGTTGCGCCGGATGGCGTGGGGCACGTGGCCGCCGCCAATCGAGAAGCCGTCGCCGTCGCCGCCGGCCACGAGGACGAGCAGGTCGGGGTTGGCCATCTTGATGCCCTGCGCAACCGGGAGCGCGCGGCCGTGCACGGTGTTGAAGCCGTAGGCGGTCGTGTAGCCGGGGATGCGGCTGGAGCAGCCGATACCGGAGATGAACGCAACCTCATGGGCCGGGCGGCCGATATTGACGAGGGCGCGGTACAGTGCGGTGACGACGCCGTAGTCGCCGCAACCGGGGCACCAGATGGGCTTCAGGTCGCTGCGGAAATCCTTGATCGTGAGCGGGGCGGCGGCGGATGGGGCGCAGCCGCAGTCGGTGGTGGTGGGGACACTCATGGCGCGGGTGTGGCGGGGTGGTTGGCGAGCGACTCGGCCATGACGCGGAGGCGCTGGACGATCGCGGCCGGGGAAATCGGGTTGGCGCCGCTGCGGGCGAGCGAGGTGAAGTCGCGGGGAACGTCCACCCACATGCGGATGAGCCGGTGGAGCTGGCCCTGGTGCGACTGCTCGACGACAACGCAGCGCTGCAGCGAGGCGAAGAAATCGCGATAGACCGATTCGGCGATCGGGTAGAGCAGCTTCGGGATGAGCAGCTTGACGGGCAGGCCCTGAGCGCGCGCGGTGCGGACGGCTTCGAGGGCGGCTCCAGCCATGCCGCCCCAGCTGATGACGCCGAGCGGGGCGTCGACGTCGCCCTCGATGATGAACAGGTCGTCGCGGGTCTTCAGCGGGTTGAGCTTGTTGAGCCGCTTGTTGTTCATCCGCTCGTGCATCTCACCGCTGCTGGTGGGATCGCCGTGCTCGTTGTGCTCGATGCCGGCTGCCAGGTAGCTGCCGCCGGGCATGCCGGGATGGCTGAGCGGGCTGACGCCGGAGTCGGTGATCTTGAAACGATTGTACCCGGCCGCGAGTTCCTCGGGTGTCGGCTTGAGGCGCTCGACCAGCTTGAAGGGAGTCGTGTCGACCGGATCGATCACGTCCTTGCGCTGCGCGATCTCCTGGTCGGAGAGGACGATGACGGGCGTCTGGTAGGCCTCGGCAATGTTGAACGCCTCGACGGTGACACCGAACACGTCCTGGACGCCGATGGGCGCGAGCACCGGGCGCACGGTGTCGCCGTGGGCCGAGAAGACGGCGGCGAAGAGATCGGCCTGCTCGGTCTTGGTCGGCAGGCCCGTGGAGGGACCGCCGCGCTGGACGTTGACGCAGACGAGGGGGAGTTCGGCGATGCTGGCGAGGCCGATGACCTCGGACTTGAGCGAGAAGCCCGGGCCGGAGGTGGCGGTCATGGCCTTCTTGCCGGCGAAGGAGGCGCCGACGACGGCGGCGATGCCGGCGATCTCGTCCTCGGCCTGCAGGAGCGAGCCACCGTGCTTCCAGATGTCCTTCTGGAGATACTGCATGATCTCGGTCGCCGGGGTGATCGGGTAGCCACCGAAGAACTTGCAGCCGGCGAAGAGCGCGGCCTCGGCGCAGATCTCGTTGCCGTCGGTCACGCGACGCTTGGCGCCGGTGGCGACGGGCGGGGCGAGGCGCATGTCGCGGGCGAGCGGATGCTCGTCGGCATAGGCCAGGCCGGCGGCGTAGGCGCGCTCATTGCCCTGGAGGACCTCGGCGCCCTTCTTGGCGAACTTGCGGCGGATGCCCTCGAGGATGGCTTCGCGGCCGAGATTGAACCAACCGGCGAGCAGGCCGAGGACGACGTTGTTCTTCGCCTGGAGCGTGCCGGCGGACTTGATCGCGAGGTCGGCCATGGGCACGGCAAGCACGATGGTCGGCTGGATCTTGAGGGGAGTCGCGGCGGGTTCGACGCCGGTCTTCTTCTCGTAGAGCACGACCGTGTCGGGCCCGACGGGCAGCTCACCGCCGAAGCGGAGGAAGTCCTCCCAGTTCAGCACGACGGCGACATCGAGGGTGCCGCCCGGATTGAGCACCGGGGTCGTGGCGACGCGCAGGCGGCAGGAGGACTCACCTCCGCGGATCTGCGAGCCGAAGCTCTTGGTGAGCATGGCGTAGTAGCCCTCGCGGGCGGCGGCGCTGATGAGCGCATCGCCGGCGGAGACGATACCGTCGCCGCCTGAACCAGCCATGCCGATGATCATGTCGTTCAGCATGTGGGTGTGGAGTTACGCGGTGGGGCACCGCGGCCCGGACCGGGCTTTATTGACCGTCATTACCGATGGATTCCGTCGAGCAGGCCGCCATGGCCTCCTCGGCGAGGGCGACCTCGGCGTCGGTGATCGGCTGCTTCTTGACGAAGGACATGCCCGTGTCGGCGTTGCGCTCGAAAAGCTCGGGCGCGATCACGCGGCACTGGTCACAGTCGATGCAGGTGGAGTCGGTGTAGTAACGACCCGCAACATTGTCGGTAAGGCGTTCGGATAGGGTAGCCATAGCCCTACGATAACAATCCGTACCGGTGACCGCATCGCGTCTAATGGGGATTACTGCGCAGATTTTGCGGTCGAGGGGTTTTCCGTTCTCGTAATCGTTCTCGTTCTCCAAGCGCTCCGAGAACGAGAATGATTACGAGAACGAGTACGATTCTCTACCCGAAGTACCTCAGCACCAACGTCGGCAGCGCTCCCAGCACCACCAGTGCAGCCGCACCAACCGCGAGCGCCAGGCCGGCGAGAAACGGCACCCGGATTCGGGTCGCGCCTGCGGTCGGCGGAAGGACGAGGGCCTGCTTGAGCACGATCAGGTAATAGTAAAACGCCACCGCGCTCATCGCGATGGCCAGCAGCGCCAGCCAGCCGGCGGGGTCCGTGAGGCCGCCCACCTGCAAGGCACCGGCGAATACGACGAACTTGCCGAAGAAACCAGCGAGGGGCGGGATGCCGGCGAGCGAAAGAATGTAGATCGCGAGGCACCCGGCCAGAAGCGGCGAGCGGCGGGCGAGTCCGGCAAGGTCGGTGATGCGCTGGCAGCCGCCGTTGGCTTCGAGCACCGCGATGACGCCGAAGGCTCCGGCCGCGGCGACGCCGTAGGTCGCCGCGTAGTAGAACAGGGGTCCCGGTCCGGTGACCCCGGCCGCCATCACGCCGAGGAGCATCGCACCGGCGTGGGCGATGGCCGAGTAGGCGAGGAGGCGGCGGACGTTGCTCTGGGCGAGCGCAGCCAGGTTACCCAGCAGCAACGAGGCGCCCACGATGATGGCCACGGGCGTCAGCCAGCCGACCGCAATGCCGGGTGAGCCGCCGGCCGCGGCGCCGAACCCGGGCCAGAGGAGCCGGAGGAAGAGCGCGAAGCCCGCGAGTTTCGACGCCGAGGCGATCAGCGCGGCCGAGGGCGTCGGCGCCCCTTCATAGGCATCGGGTGCCCAGAGGTGGAACGGCGCGGCGGCCGCCTTGAAGCCGAAGGCCACGAGCACCATCACGAGCGCGATGCCCAGCAGGGGCGACATGCCGGTGTGCGCCAGCATGATCGCGATGGCGCCGAGTTCGAGTTCGCCGGTGAGGCCATAGATCAGGCTGAAGCCAAACAGGAGGAAGGCCGCGGCCATGGCGCCGTAGAGGAAGTACTTCAACGCCGCCTCGGCCGACTCCAACCGCGACTTGTCGTAGCCGGCGAGGATGTAGAGCGAGAGGCTGGCCAGTTCGAGCGCGGCGAAGGCGACGAGCAAGTGGTTGGCCGCGGCCATGAGCGTGAAGCCCGCCGTGGCGAAGAGGATGATGGCAATGTACTCCGCCGGATGCCGGGGCGTGCGTGCGACCGCGGCGATGCCAAGGGTCAGCAGCGTAAGCGCCAGCACGCCGACCCGGGTCGCGACCGCGAGCGAGTCCAGCATCAGCGTGGCGCCGAAAACTGGCCCCATGCGACCCACGAGGACGGTATCCACCACGGCCGCGATCGTGGCGATGCCGCCGAGTCCCAGCGCAGCGTGCAGGCGGTCGGCGTCGGGCAGCCTGCGTCCGAGAGTGAGATCGTAACCCAGCACCACGAGGGCGCCGATCACCAGCGCGATCTCGGGCAGGAGGGCGCGGGTGAGGAGGAGGTAGTCGAAGCTCACGGCGTGCCTCCTGTCCAGATGGCCTGCAGCCCGGGCGACGTGAGACCGGGGATGATCCAACGCAGGAGAAGGCCGGGATTGAGGCCGACCGCTATCGTCGCGGCCAGCAGAAGGCCGGCGCCAAGGCGCTCAGGCCAGGTGAGCGGCGGCAGCGGGTGCTCGACGGCGGTCGCCGTATCGTCGGTCCGACTGAAGAACACGATCTGGATGACGCGCAGCGTGAACGCCGCGGCCACAAGCACGCCGAGGGCGGCCCCCAGGGTCCACAGCTTCGAGACCGGCCAGGTGCCGATGAGGATCGAGAGCTCCGCGGGGAAGCCGCTGAAACCCGGCATGCCCATCGAGGCGAGGCCGGCGACGACGAAGACCACAGCCGTGAACGGCATGAGCCGGTGCAGCGGCAGGCGCCGGAGTTCGTCGAGGCGCCGTGTGTGCGTGCGCTCATAGACCATGCGGCCGACGACGGCGAAGAGCAGGCCGGCGATGACGCCGTGCGAGAACATCTGCAGCACCGCACCCGCCACCGCTTGCGGCGTGCCGGCGGCGAGTCCGAGCAGCACGAAGCCCATGTGGCTGACGCTCGAGTAGCCGATCACGAACTTGAAGTCATCCTGCACCAAAGCGACGAGACCGGCGTACACGATGCCGATCACCGCCAGCCAGGCGATGGCCGGCTGGAAATACACCAGGCCCGCGGGCACGAGCGGCATCGCCACGCGCAGGCAGCCATAGGCGCCAAGCTTCATCACGACGCCGGCCAGCAGCATCGAGGCGGCGGTCGGTGCGGCCACGTGTCCGGTCGGGGCCCAGGTGTGGAAGGGAAAGAGGCCGGCCAGCACGGCAAAGCCGGTGAAGATCAGGGCGAAGATGATGAGCTGCTCATGGTGGGTCAGCTGGCTGGCCGCCAAGGCGAGCTCGCCGAGCCCGAAGCCGGTGGCACCCGCAGCCCCATAGATCCAGAGCAGGCCCGCCAGCACCATGCCGCTGCCGGCGAACGAATAGAGCGCGAGCTTCATCGCGCCGTACTCGCGGTTGGTGGAGCCCCAACGCGCGATCAGGAAATATTTCGGGACGATCGCGATCTCGTAGAAGACAAAGAACAAAAATGCATCCGCGCTGAGAAACACGCCGTACACACCGCCGATGAGCGCGAGGTAGAGCGCAAAGAAGGCGCCGGTGTCTTCTTCGACGTTCCACGAAAACAAAATTCCGGCGACGGCGGCGAGGCCGGTGAGGACGACGAGCGTCAGGCTGATCCCGTCGGCCGCGAGGTGTAAGCGGATCCCGAGCGACTCGATCCACGGCAGGTTGACGAGGGTCGCGTAACCAGCTCCCGGATCGAAGTGAACCGCCGCCCAGAGCGTGATGCCCCAACCCGCGACCGCACTGAGCAGCGCAATCCACCGCGCCGCCACGGACGAGCGCATCCCCGCCACCAGCGCAAGGAGCGCACCGGCGAAGGAGAGGTGGATCGTGAGGGGGAGCAGGTTCATGCCTAAGTCCGATTAACCACGGATTACACGGATTTCACGGATGGGGATAAACCGCGAAGGACGCGAAGGGGCGCGAAGGAGCGATTCGAATTCGCGGGCCAGGCTTCGCGGATCTTCGCGGTTCATAAATAGGCTTTCAATCCGTGTCATCCGTGCAATCCGTGGTTCAAGGGTTGGATCATGGCAGTGACGCGAGCCACGCGTTTACCCAGGGGTTGACGAAGCTCATGAGCGCCTGCGGCCAGACGCCGAGGACGAACATGAGGGCGATTGCCGGGAGGAGGGTGATGAGTTCGCGGGCGGTGAGGTCGCGGAAGCCCACGCCGGCGTCCGCCGCCGGGCCATGGAAGACCTTTTGCCAGAAGGTGAGCAGGAAATAGGCGGTGGCGAAGAGGCCGATGCAGCCAATCGCTGCCGCCCAGGGCGCGTGGCCGAAGACGCCGCGGAAGATCAGGAACTCGCCGACGAAGCCGTTGAGCCCCGGCAGGCCGAGCGACGAGAAGAGCGCGATCCCGCAGAACCCGGCAAAGACCGGCGCCGCGGTGCGCACGCCACCGAAGTCGCCCAGGCCGCGACGCCCGCCTGCGCGGACCTCGAGGATGGCGATGCAGAAGAACAACGCCGACGCCGACAGCCCGTGGTTGAACATCTGGAGCAAGGCGCCGCCGAGCGCAGCGGAGTCGGCGCCCGGATTCGACGACGTTGCGCCGGCCACGGCGAAGAGCGCGAGGAGGCAGTAACTCACGTGGTTGACTGACGAATAGGCGATCATCCGCTTGAGGTCGGTCTGCGCCATCGCGGCAAAGGCACCGAGAACCACGCCGCCGAGCGCCAGCCACAGAAGCACCGGAGCGGCGGCGGTCAGCTCGGTCGGGAAGATGGGGAAGAGGATGCGGATGAATCCGTAGACGCCCATCTTCGACATCACGCCGGTGAGGAACATCGACGCCCCGGTGGGAGCCTCGGCGTACGCCGCGGGCAGCCACGTGTGGAACGGGAACAGCGGGACCTTGACCGCGAGCCCGAGCAAGACGCCGAGGAAGGCGATGGTCATGCCGGTCGGCCCCAGGCGCTCGGCCAGCGTGCCGGCCTCGCCCAGGCTCGCGAGGACCGTGAAGTCCAGCGTGCCCGAGACCGTGTAAAGGGCCGCGAAGCCGGCGAGCATGAAGGCGCTGCCGCCGATGGTGTAGACGACGAATTGGTAGGCCGCCCGCGTTGCCCCCGGCCCGCCCCACAGCTTGATGAGGAAAAAGGCGGGCACGAGGCTCAGCTCCCAAAAGATGAACCAGTGGAAGAAATCCAACGCCAGGAACACGCCAAGCGCGCTGCCCTGCAGGAAGAGGAACAGCAGCGAGAACAGGCGCGGATTGCGGCTGACATTCCACGAGGCGAGGAGCGCGGCCGGGGCGACCAGCCCGGTGAGCAGCACGAGCAGGAGTCCGAGGCCGTCGAGGCCGAGGTGGTAGGTGATATTAAGCGACGGCACCCAGGCGTGGCGCTCGACAAACTGATACCCCGTCGCCTGGTCAAAGCGCGACCAAGCGATCAGACCCAGCACAAGGGTGCTCAGGCTGTACGCGAGCGCCAGCCCACGGATCACGCCCGGGCGGGTGTGGGGCAGCGCCGCCAGGAGCAGCGCACCCAGCCAAGGCAGGAGAATGATCCACGTGAGCAGGGGCCAGACGGTCATCGCACACCTCCCACGATCAGCACGAGGGCCAGCACCACGAACGCGACGGCGAGCACGCGCAGGTAACCCTGAGGCTCGCCGGTCTGGGCGCGAGAGTAACGGATGCCGGAACCGCGCAGGCCGGCGTTGACCCGGTCGAAGCCGGCATTGAGCGCGTCCTCGTCGAGCTCGCGGTTCAAGGCTCCGCTGAAGCGGCCGAACTTACCGAGGAACTCGACCGCGCCGCCAATCACGTGGCGGTCGAGGCGGTCGGCGAACCAGGCGAGGGTTGAGTTTAGGCGACCGACGGTGGCCGCGTAGAGTTCATCGAGGTAGAACTTGCCCGCGAGCACCTCCAGGGTTCGCGGCGCGGCGTCCGCCAGCGGGTCGCGGTCGGTCGCCGTCATCCGCAGCCGCCGGCCATAAAGCCACCAGCCGAGGCCGAGGCCGGCGCCGACGAGCAGGATCGAAAGCAGCATCAGACCGCCGCCCTCGAACAGGTGTCCGAGGTCGCTGTGCAAGGCAGTGCCGGCCAGGCGCGCCTGCAGCCACGGGCAGGCGGGCGTCCCAAGGAATCCGAGCAGCACGGCGCCGAGAGCGAGCAACGCCAGCGGCACGGTCATGACGGCGGGATTCTCGTGCGCGTGCGCGGCGGCGCCGGAGCGGGGACGGCCTAGGAAGGTCTCGGCCACCAAACGCGTCATGTAGAACGCGGTGAGCACGATCGCGGCGAGCCCGGCATAGAGCGGCACGTGGGAGACGTCCCACGCGTGCGCCGCGTGCAGGATCGCCTCCTTGCTCCAGAAGCCGGAGAACAGGAAGGGCACGCCGGCCAGGGCCATCATGCCGATGGCGAAGGTGGCGAAGGTGATCTTCATTTTCGGCGCAAGGCCGCCCAGGGCGCGGAGGTCCTGCTCGTGGTGCGCCGCGTGGATCACGGAGCCGGCACCGAGGAAGAGCAGGGCCTTGAAGAAGGCATGGGTCAGGAGGTGGAAAATGGCGGCGGTCCACGAGCCGACGCCGAGTGCAAGCATCATGTAGCCGAGCTGCGAGACCGTCGAATACGCCAGCACCCGCTTGATGTCGTTCTGCGCGACGGCGATCAGGGCGCCCATCAGCGCGGTGATCGCGCCGATGAAGGCGACAACCGTGAGGGCGTGGACGGGCACGTCGAGCGGGAGATCCGCCGACATCAACGGGAACACCCGGGCGATCAGGAAAACGCCCGCGGCCACCATCGTGGCGGCGTGGATCAGGGCTGACACCGGGGTCGGACCTTCCATCGCGTCGGGCAGCCAGACGTGCAGCGGGAACTGGCCGGATTTGCCGATGGCGCCGCAGAATATCAGCAGGCCGATCGCGGTGGAGAGGGCGAGCCCCCCGGCGAGGGTTTGTCCGGCCAGCATCGAAAGCACCGAAGCCTCCAACACGCCGGCACCGTCATCGTAGAACAGCAGGGAGCCCGAGGCGTCATACAGCCAGAGCATGCCCAACAGCAGCCCGAGATCGCCGATGCGGGTGGTGATGAAGGCCTTCTTGGCCGCGGCGGCGGCGGAGGGTTTGTGGAACCAGAAGCCGATGAGCAGGTAGGACGCGAGGCCGACGAGTTCCCAGCAGACAAAGAGCAGCAGGAGGCTGTTGGCGACGAGCAGCCCGAGCATCGCCGCGGCGAAGAGACTGAGGAAACAGAAGAACCGCGTGAAGTTCCGGTCCTCCTTCATGTACCCGAGACTGAAGATAAAGATCAGGAGTCCGACGAACGTGACCATCACGGCCATGAACGCGGTGAGCGGATCGAGGAGCCAGCCCAGGCGGAGGGTGCCGCCGCCGAGTTCGAACCAGGCGAAGTTGGCTGTCTGGTGCGCCGCGGGTTCGGCCAGCGCCCCCGCCAGCGCCAGGCCGGAGAGGACAAAGGCCCCGGCCATGGCGGCGATCGCAACGCCGGCGGCGAGCGCACGGCCGTGCCGCGGTGTGAGCGCGCCGATGGCGGCGGCGGCGAGGGGCAGGGCGGGAATGAGCCAGAGTTGTGCGGCGGAAAGATGCATGCTCAGCCCTTGAGTTTGGCCCCTTCCAGCAGCCGGATGCTTTGGCGGTGACGGTAAATGGCGATAACGAGCGCCAGGCCCACGGCCGCCTCCGCGGCGGCGATGGCGATGGCGAAGAGGACGAAGATCGGACCCGAGCCGCTCGCGTGCGGCGGACCGTAGCGCCAGAAGGCGATGAAGTTCAGGTTGGCCGCATTCAGCATCAGCTCGATGCCCAGCAGCACGATGATCGCATGGCTGCGGGCGAGAGCGCCGGCCAGCCCGATGCAGAACAGGAGGCCCGAAAAGACGAGGCACAGGTGCAGCATCGTCATGGCGCATCCTCCTTGCTGGCCGCGAGGACCACGGCACCGAGCAGCGCCACGGTGAGGATCAGTCCGACGATGAGCAGGGTCGCGGCGTGTTGCTCCATCAGGTCGAGACCGAGCTGGCGCACCGAAAATGCCGGGGTGGTCGCCGGAGCGGCTGGGAACTCCGTGGCGACGATGGCCGGGATCAGGACGGCGGCGACACAGGCGCCGATCGTCACGCCCGCCGCGGCGCGGGAGCGCGCGGGCGGCTCGATCACGAGGTCGGGCTGGTCGTGCCGGCGCGTGAGCAGCACGGCAAAGAGGACGACCATTGAGACGGCGCCGATGTAGACCAAAACCTGCGCGAAGGCGAGGAACCCGGCCCCGGCCCAGAGGTAGAACGCCGCGATGCCTGCCCAGCTGATCACGAAGAGCAGCACGCTGCGGATCAGCCGCCGCAGGCACAGCGCCACCGCGGCGGAGCCGAGGGTGAGGGCGATGATCGTGCCGAGGGCGATGGTGCTCATGGGGTCACGCGTAACGGTAGGTGCGCGGCGCGTAACGCGCCTGGAACTGCCGGCCGAGCGCGAGGAAAGGTCCGATGACGAGGACGAGGGCGACCGCCCAGCGCACGGCCAGCATCGGGCCGGCCCAGTGGGCGGTGAGGACCCAGAAGCCGCCGGTCAGGAGGTTGATCAGCGCCAGCGGCACGAGAAATTTCCACGCGAGGCGCGTGAGCTGGTCAATGCGCAGCCGCGGGAAGGTGGCGCGGATCCAGATGAACCCGAGCAGCAGGGCGAGCAGCTTGACGGCGAACCACACGTAGGAGGGAATGAACTCCAACGCCGCGACGGGCGCGTGCCAGCCGCCGAGGAAAAGGGTCACGGCCATGCCGCTGAGCGCGCACATGCCGAGGTATTCCGCCATGAAGAAGAGCGCGTACTTGAAGCCCGAGTACTCGGTGAGGTGTCCGGCGATCAGCTCGCTCTCGGCCTCGGGGAGGTCAAAGGGCGAGCGGTTCGACTCGGCGAGAGCCGCGATCATGAAAATGACGAAGCCCGCGAACCCTGGCGGAGTCAGCACGTGCCAATGCGGGATCACCCCGCCGAGCCAGCCGCCCTGGGCGGCGACGATGCCGGTGGCGGCCAGCGAGCCGGCCAGCATGACGACGGGGACGAATGCGAGCAGCAGCGGCAGTTCGTAGCTGATGAGCTGGGCCAGCGCGCGCATCGCGGCGAGGAGCGAGTATTTGTTTCGGCTCGCCCAGCCGGCCATGAAGATCGCGAGTTCGGTCGCGGCGCCGGCCGCGAAGAAATACAGCACTGCCGCGTCGAGCTCGACCGGGACGAGATGACGGCCGTAGGGGATCACGGCGAAGGTGATGATCGACAGGGCCAGCAGCACGACGGGAGCGAGGAAGTGCAGGAGGCGGTCAGCCGCGGCCGGCACGATGTCCTCCTTGGTCAGCATCTTGATGCCGTCCGCCAGCGGCTGGAGGATGCCGCCCCAGCCGGTGCGGTTCGGGCCCGGCCGGTTCTGCACGCGGCCGAGTATCTTGCGCTCGGCGAGGGTGAGGAGGGCGAAGAGCGAGGCGAAGATGACGATGATCGCGCCGATCGCGATCAGACTGTTGGCCAGCCAGCGCCAGGGTTCAGAGAGGTTGGCGGTGAGCGCGTCACGAAGCACGAGCGGCAGGCGCTCGAGGAAGGCCGAGTCCGCGGCCGAGGGTGCCGCGGCGGTAGCAAGGAAGACTGAAGCGACAGGGCTCATGCGGCGGGTGGCGCCGGTGGCGCTGGCGGCTTGGCGGCGGCGGGCGCAGCCGGGGCCGCGGGAGCGGCGGGCTTGGCCTTCGCCTCGGCCTTGCGCTTGGCCTCGGCGAGGATCGCATCCACCTGCGCGGCCTCGGTGGGATGGAGCGTGTGGTAATAGGCGTCCGACTTGGCCAGGTCCTCGCGGTGCAGGAGCAAGGCGTTGAAGCGGTCGGCCGTGGCGATCTCGAAATGCTGGTCCATCTTGATCGCGTCAAAGGGGCAGACCTCGACGCAGATCTGGCAGCTCATGCAGACGGAGACGTCGATGTCGAAGACCTTGGGTTTCTTGGTCGGCCGGCCCTTCTCGTCGCGGTCGGGAATGATGTAAATGCACTGCGGCGGACACTCGGCCTCGCAGATCTTGCAAGCGACGCAGCGCAGGCCGTCGATCGGCTGCTCGCCGTCGAAGACCAGGAACGGGAAATTGCGGTAGTTCTCGGGGAGCTTGGTCGGCTGCTCGGGATACTCGACGGTCGTGTACCGCTTGGGGTCGTGGAAGCTCCCCACGAAATTCTTCGCGGTGACGGCGAGGCCTTTGAGGAGTCCGGTGCCGAGCATGGTGGGTGGGTCAGCGGTCCACTTCGCCGAGGACGATGTCGATGCTGCCGAGGATGATCACCGCGTCGGCCAGCGTGTGCCCGACGCAGAGGTCCTCGAGCACGGTGAGGTTGATGAGCGACGGCGGGCGCACCCGGTAGCGGTAGGGATTCGGGGTGCCGTCGCTGATGAGATAGAAGCCGATCTCGCCTTTCGGTCCCTCGATGCGCCCGTAGGCCTCGCCGGGCTTGGGGCGGAAGCCGCGGATCTTGGCCTTGGGGTCCATGATCGGGCCCTCGGGGATGCCGGCGAGGGCCTGGCGCAGGAGGCCGATGGACTCGCGCATCTCGAGCATGCGGACCATGTAGCGGTCATAGGTATCGCCATGGGCGCCCAAAGGGATGCGGAAATCGAAGCGCGGATAGAGGCCGTAGCCGTCGACCTTGCGCAAATCGTAATCGACCCCCGCGGCGCGCAGCATGGGGCCGGTGATGCCGGCGCTGACGGCGAGGGCGGAGGGGAGCACGCCGACGTTCTGCGTGCGCGCGAGGAGGATCTCGTTGGCGGTGATCAGTTGCTCGTATTCGTCGAGAAAGGCGCCGTAGCCGTCGACCAGCTGGCGCACCGCGGCGAGCCACTCGGGGGTGGCGTCGATGCGACAGCCACCGAAGCGCTGGTAGTTGCACATCATGCGCGAGCCGGAGAGCGATTCGAAGAGATCGAGGATTTTTTCGCGCTCTCGGAAGGCATACATCAGAGGCGTGCCGCTGGCGCCGGTGTCCTGCAGGAGAAACCCGGCGAGGCAGGTGTGGTTCAGCAGGCGGGTGAGCTCGGCGAGGATGACGCGGAGGAATTCGGCGCGTTCGGGCACGGGCTGGCCGGCGAGCTTTTCGACGGCGAGGGCGTAGGCCCAGTTGTTCGTCATCGAGCAGAAGTAATCGAGCCGGTCGGTGTACGGCATCGACGCGAGATAAGTCGTGTTCTCACCGAGCTTCTCGTGGTTGCGGTGGAGGTAGCCGAAGACGGGCTTGAGCTTCACGACATTCTCGCCGTCCAGCGTGACCATCATGCGGAAGACTCCGTGCGTGGATGGATGGTGCGGCCCCATCGAGATCTCGAGGAGATCGCCGTGGAAGCGGTCGTGCACGGCGCGGACATGGGCGCCGGAAGGGGTGGGGGTGAAGGCGGTGCTCACTGGGCGCCCTCCTTCGCTGGAGTTTCGGAGGGCACGTCCTGCGGCGAAGCCGCAGGCGTGGGGTAATGCCGCTTGGCCTTCTCCAGGACCTCCTCGTGCGGGGTCGGCTCCCATTCGTAGTCGTCGGGCTCGACGTAATCCCTGCGCATGGGAAAACCGGTGAACTCGTCCCACATGAGCAGGCGGCGCAGGTCGGGGTGACCCTCGAAAACGATGCCGAAGAGGTCGAAGATTTCGCGTTCCTGGAATTCGCACGAACGCCAGACCGGAGTCAGCGAAGGCAGCGTGACGGGGTCAGTGCGGTTGGCGGTCCGCACGCGCAGGATCACCGGGCCGTGCTTTCGGGCCATCGAGTACAGATGATAAACGACCTCAAGACAGCCCGGCTGGAGGCGCTTGGTCTTTTGCTCGATCGTGCGCGGTGGGCCGCCGGCGGGATCGGCGAGGGTGGAGCGGGTGGTCTCGACGATCTCTTTTTCCGGCCAGTCGACGCCGGTGGCGTTGGAGCAGTAATCGAGTTTCAGCTCGGCGTCGTCGCGCAGGAAGGTGGCGATCTCCCGCGCATGCGCGGCGTTGACGAGCAGCGCGGCCAGGCCGGCCGGGGCCGGGTTGGGCACCAGCGTCACCGTGGCCGCGGGGAAACGGGCGGCGAGACGGGCCTGGATTTGCTCGGGGGATTCCATCGCGGCGGGTCGGTCAGGGTTTGTCGGGGCGCACGAGCGCCGGGGGCTGCCAGATGGCGGGGTTGGCGGGCGGCTCGAGGTCGGCGGGACCGAAATCGGGCACCGGATAGTCGCCGGCGACGGCGACGGCCTTGACCTGGGGTCGCGCGGCGGCGGTGCGGCCGGTGCGGATCTGGTCTTGCAGTTCCATCAGACCGTGCAGGAGGGCCTCGGGCCGCGGGGGGCAGCCGGGGATGTAGACATCCACGGGGATGAAGCGGTCGATGCCCTTGAGGACGTTGTAGCCCTGCTTGAACGGGCCGCCGGAGATGGCGCAGGCGCCCATGGCGATGCAGTATTTCGGTTCGGGCATCTGGTTCCAAAGGCGGACGACCTGCGGGGCCATCTTCTTGGTCACGGTGCCGGAGACGATGAGGAGATCGGCCTGACGCGGGGAGGGACGGAACACCTCGGAGCCGAAGCGGGCAATGTCGAAGCGCGCCATCGAGGCGGCGATCATCTCGATCGCGCAACAGGCGAGGCCGAACTGCAGGGGCCAGACGGAGTGACTGCGGCCCCAGTTGGCGAGTTCGTGGATGCTGGTGAGCAAGATGCCGTGGCGCCGGAGTTCGTCGCGATCGGCGTCGCTGGGTCCCGGGGCGGGGGCGGGCGACGGCGCGTTGTTCTCGGGGCGGGCGGCGTCAGGCATGGTCATTTCCACTCCAGGTGTCCGCGGTGCCAGGCCCAGATGAGGCCCTCGGCGAGCAGGAAGACGAAGATCAGCATCGCGAGCCACGCGCCGGTGGAGAGTTCGGTGAAGGCGACGGCGAAGGGCAGGAGAAACAGCACCTCGACGTCGAAGATCAGGAACATGATCGCGTAGAGGTAGTAATGGGCCTTGAACTGGATCCACGAGTCGCCCGTGGGCTCGACGCCGCATTCGTAGGTGCTTTGCTTCAAGCGACCGGGCCGAGCCGGCTGGAAAAAGCGGAACCACAGCCGCGCCACGCCCAGAAGGATCAGGGGAAAGGCCACCGCGACGGCCAGAAAGAGAGCAAGGAAAGCGTGCGGGTGCGGGTTCATCGGGCGCGCATCAGGTGGGTGGGGGGTAACACTGCGGCAGGTTGGTTATTCAGGCCGGTTATGCAACGCCTGACTGCGCGATTCCGACTTTTGCAAGCCTTGGACTACCAGTTGCTCCGGCAGTTGCCGTCACTTCCCACGGACAAGGGAAAATGGGGCGACCAACGGGATTCGAACCCGCGACCCCCAGATCCACAATCTGGTGCTCTAACCAGCTGAGCTATGGCCGCCGTAGTGAGCCGGCGAAAATCGCCAGCTGTTTACGTGCTGTCAATACCTAGTTCCCGGGGGTTGCCTTGGCCTTGGCCGGAGCGTACTTTGTCCCCTTCACCGCCATGGATCGCCTGCGCGTGCTCACTTTCAACATCGCCCATGGCCGCGGCCTGACGCCGATCCAGGGGCTCACGCTGGCGCGAAAACTTCGGGCCAACCTCCGCAAGATCGCCCGCCTGATCGAGCAAATCGGGCCTGACGTCGTGGCCCTGCAGGAAGTGGACGAGAACTCGCGCTGGGCGGGCAATTTCGACCACCTCGAGTACCTGCGCCTGCACACCGGTTTCCGCTACTCGGTCTACGGCATCAACAACCGCCGCGAGGGCCTGCTCAACCTCAGTTACGGCAACGCGATCCTCTCGCGGCACCCGATCCTGGAGTCGGAGAACATCATCTTCGGCGAGAGCCGGGTGGGCGAGAAGGGCTTCCTCTACACCGAGCTCGATGTCGGCGGACGCCGCCTGCCGGTCATGAACCTGCACCTGCATTACCGCTCGCGGCAGCACCGGTTTCGGCAGGTCGAGCGGGTGATGGACTACATCACCCACAAGCAGCACCATCGTCGCAACCTGTGGCACATGCCGCCGATCGTCTGCGGCGACCTGAACAATTCGCACACGAGTCCCGATGCCACGGCGGAGCTCATGCGGTATTTCTCGCTGCACGGCCGCTACACCCTGCACCCGCAGGAGGGCGGCACCTTTCCGTCGCCGCTGCCGCAGCGCACCCTCGACTTCATCTTCCTGCCCCCGGCCTGCACCGACGCCCGCAGTGAGGTCGTGCGCAGCTACCTTTCGGACCACCGGCCCGTGCTCGCGGATTTCGTGCTGAAGGCGTGAGGTGGAATGGGAAATTCAGGCTTTGCCCCGGCCGGGGTTGCCGTTCAGAAAAACGTTCCGCATGTCCCGTCTCCACGATGCCTTTGCCCGCGCCCGGGCGCAGAACCGGGCGGCGTTTGTCGCCTACCTCTGCGCCGGGGATCCCGATTTCGACACGTCGCTGGCCGCCTGCCGGACGCTCGTGCAGAACGGCGTGGACGTGCTGGAGCTCGGCGTGCCGTTCTCCGATCCGCTGGCCGACGGCCTGACGAATCAGCTGGCCGCCCAGCGCGCGCTCGCCAGCGGCATGACCGCGGCACGGGTGTTCGAGCTCGTGCGGCGGCTGCGCGCGTTCAGCGACGTGCCGGTTGTTTTCTACACCTACTACAATCTGGTCTTCACCAACGGCGTGGACGCCTACGTCGCCGCGGCCAAGGCGGCGGGGGTCGACGCCCTGCTGACGCTCGACCTTCCGCCGGAGGAAGCCGGCGAGGTCGCCGGGGCCTGCCGCCAGCACGGCGTGGACACGGTCTTCATCGTCGCGCCGACGACACCCGACGCCCGCATCGCGAAGATCGCGGCGGCGGCTACGGGTTTCATCTATTACGTCTCACGCGAGGGCGTCACGGGGGTCCGTGACCAGGTCGCGGCCAACATCCCCGAGGCCGTCGCCCGCATCCGCGCCCACACACCGCTGCCTATCGCGGTAGGTTTCGGCATCTCCACCCGGGCGCAGGTGGCTCAGGTGGCGGCATACGCCGACGGCGTCGTCGTGGGTAGCGCGTTGGTCAACTGCATCCGCGACCATTTGGGTGCGCCGGACAAGATCGGGGCCCGGCTGGCCGCCGTTGCGTCGGAGCTTGCCGCCGGCACGCGGCGTGCCGGATAGTGTCAACCATGGCTGGAGCGACGGATATCAAGCGAATCCTGCTGATCGATGACGACCGGTTGCAGTTCCGGCTCACGCAACAGCATTTCAAGGCCTTTCGCTCCGCCGCCTACGAGCTCGAGTGGGCCGCGACCTACGAGGAAGGCATCGCGAAGCTCATGGACGGCGGTTACGCGGCCTGTCTGCTCGACTACCAGCTCGGGCCGCGTGACGGCCTGACCCTGATCCGCGAGGCCATTGCCCAGGGGTGTCGCGTGCCGATTATTTTCCTGACGGCGGAGTCGGGCGAGAACGTCGACATTGCCGCCATGAATGCAGGGGCGCTCGATTACCTGGTGAAGGGCGAGATCAGCTCGCGCACGCTCGAGCGGTCGCTGCGTTACGCCCTCAAGCTGGGCGAAACCCTCGAGGCCTTGCGCCAGCTGGCGACGCGCGACCAGCTGACGGGCCTGCTCAACCGGCGCGAGTTCGAGCGCATCCTGCGGGAGGAAAAGGACCGGTCCGTGCGTTTCGGCCAGCCTTGCGCGATCATTCTCGCGGACCTGGACCATTTCAAATCCGTCAACGATCGTCATGGCCATCCCGCCGGCGACGAGGTGCTGCGCCAGGTGGCGCGGCGACTCGAGGGCAGCATGCGGAGCGTCGATCGGGTCACCCGCATCGGCGGCGAGGAGTTCGCCATCGTCATGCCCCAGGCCGACGGCGCCGTGGCGGTGGAAACCGCCAATCGGCTGTGCAAACTCATCCGCGCCCAACCGGTCCCGGCCGGCGGCGACTTGTTGCTGCCGCTCACGCTCAGCTTGGGCGTCGCGGTGTTTCCGGCCGATGCCTCCAAGGGTGACGATATCGTCACCGCCGCCGACAAAGCGCTCTACGCGGCGAAGGCCGGTGGGCGCGACCGTGTCGTAAAGTTCAGCGATTTGTAGGCCGCGAGCTTGCTCGCGCTCGGTCGGCGTGCGCAGGGCCAACGAGCGCCCGCAAGCGGGCTGCCTACCGCGGCGGAATCCGGCGGTTATCCTTTTGGCGCCAGGATGCGCAGACTTCGGGGCATTACGCTCACCTCGACCGTTGCTCCCGCCTCGTGCGGCTCGCCGTCGGTGTGGATGAGCCCGGGTGCGGAACGCTCGATGGTGAACTGTGCGGACTGCAGGCGATGGACGTGGGGGCAGCCGTCGAGCTTGCCGGCAAACAGGCGCCGCGCGAGCGGCAGGGCCTGCCAGAAGCTCACAGGTTTGACCACCGTCAGGTCCAGCAAGCCGTCGTCCACCTGCGCGCCGGGGGCGATGTAGCAATCGTTGCCGTACTGATTGGAATTGGCCACGGCCACCATGAGGGCATCGGCGGCGAGCGTGGATGCGGCGGAGCGGATGTTCACTTTGACCGGCACAAAGGTGCGCCAGGCGTTCAAGGTGGTCTTCACGTAGGCCTGGAATCCGCGGCGGGGTAGGCGGGCGAAGCGGGCGCTGATGTCGGCGTCGAAGCCGAGGCCCATGACATTGAAAAAGGGGTGTCCGTCCGCGATGCCGCTGTCGATGAAGCGTGGCTGGCCATCGCGCAGGACGTCGAAGGGATCTCGCCCGCGGCCGACGATGCCGAGGTAGCGGCCGAGTCCGTTGCCCGACCCGCAGGGGATCAGGCCGAGTGCGGCGGGGGTGCCAACCAGCGCTTGGGCGATCTCATTCATCGTGCCGTCGCCACCCACGGCCACGATCACCGTGCAGCCCTCGGCGATGGCCTGGCGGGCGAGGTGCGTGGCATGGCCGGGGTGGGCGGTCACGACGAGCGTGGCGTCGAGCCGGTGGGTCGCGATGAAGTCGAGCGTGCGCCGCAGGGTGCGCGGGCTGCGGGCGTTGTGACCCGAGAAGGGGTTGTAGATGAACCGGTATTTCAGAGCCGCGAGCATGGAACGCCGGCCCGCGATCGGCGAGTCCGGAAAGGTACCCGCCGGGCAAAATCACTGGCTTGTAACAAGGGCCGGCCGGGGCTGGAGTCCTGCCGATGCCCGCCCAACCCGTCCTGCATGTCCTCACCGGTTGCACCGCGAGCGGGAAGACCGAGCTCGCCCTGCGCTGGGCGGAGGCGCACGGAGCGGAGATCGTGTCGTGCGACTCGCTGCTCTTCTACCGCGGCATGGACATCGGAACGGCCAAGCCGACGCCGGCCGAACTGGCCCGCGTGCCGCACCACCTCATCGACATCTGCGGCGTGCGCGATCGCATGGATGTCGTGCGGTACGTGGAGCTCGCCCGCGCCGCCGTGACGGACATTCTCGCGCGCGGCCGGCCAGTCCTGATCACAGGGGGCAGCGGCTTTTATCTGAAGGCCTTCTTTGCCCCGGTGGCCGACGCCGTGACGGTATCGGAGGAGATCCGGCGGCAGGTGCAGGGACTGGATTTGGCGACGGCCCTGAACGAATTGCGGCATCTGAACCCCGACGGGCTGGGCAACCTCGACACCGCGAATCCGCGGCGCGTGACGCGCGCCTTGGAACGGTGCCTGGCCTCCGGTCGCAGCCTGCGCGTGTTGCAGGAGGAATTCGCCCGGCAACCCGCGCCGTTTGCGGATTGCGCGGTGCGCTTGGTTCGCATCGCGCGACCGCCGGAGGAGATGCGTCGCCGCATCGAGTTGCGGGTGGCGGCCATGTTGGGCGCGGGCCTCGTGGGCGAGGTGCGTCGGTTGGCGAACGACGGCCTGCGCGACAATCCCAGCGCGGCAAGCGCCATCGGCTACCGGGAGGTGGTGGCGATGCTGGACGGTGAATTGTCCGAGGCAGAATTGCCGGCGGCAATCATCCGCAACACGCGCGCGTTGGTGAAGAAGCAGGAGACCTGGTTCCGCACGCAGTTACCAGAGCATCGGACGGCGGCTGCCGAGGAAGCGACGATCGAGGGACTATTCGCCTGAAAAACGCGGCTACGGTCAGGCGGCACGCTCGCGGTTGAGGCGGATGAAGATGATCACGTGGGTGGTGATGATCAGGGGCACCAGCAAAGTAGGCAGCAGGCTGAGGGGGAGGTGCATGAACTCGCGCATGCCGTCCGGCGCGGTGAAGGCAAGGCGGCCGGCATTGGCGATCACGTAAAGAATGTCCACGAGGCCGATCACGTTCCAGATCGTGATCGCGCGCAGGCGGACGGCGGGCGTCAGCGGGACCAGAATCACCGCGAGCGCGAGCACGGCGACCACGACGTCGCCGATGCCGGCTTCGAAAAACGCCGCGGGCACGCGGCCGTGCGACTCCAGGTAAAGAAAATAGAGGCCCACGAAACGGGTCAGGTGCAGGGCGACCAGGGCGCGCAGGTCCAGGCCGTCGACCCACGGCCGGAGTTGGTCCGAGGTCCGGTAGGCGATCAGCAGCAGGCCCGAGAGGCCCAGGACGATCGCGGGGATGACAGGCGCCGGAATCTGGGCGAGCAGCTGGAGCTTGCCCACGGCGAGGGCGCAGAAAAGCCAGAGGAGGCCCAGCGCGCGCAGGGCGACGGGGAAGAGGGCGGGTGTCGGCGCCATGCCGTCAGTTGGCCGCGGCGACCACGCCGCCGGCCGGGATACCGTAGCGGCCGAGGGAGCTGCCCTCGAGACGGTGCAATTCGGCCAGGGCGGTGCGGAGATTGACCCGTGATTGCAGCTCGTTCACGCGGGCCTGTTCGAGCAGTTCCTGCGCCTCGAGGACGAGGCGGCTCGTGGAGAGACCGGCGTCGAAGCGGGCCTTCTCGAGTTCGTACTGTTTTTCGCTCAGCACGGTGGCCTTGGCGGCGATTTGAACGCTCTCGACGTTGGTCTCGACGGCGCGGACGGCGGCGCGGACCTGAACCATGAGGCTCTGTTCAAGCTGCTGGAGGCGCGACTGCTCGCGGAGGAGATTGTTCTTGGCCGTGCGGTACTGGGCCTTCTCGGAGCGCATGCCCCAGGGCACGCTGAGGGAGAGGTCGAGCTGCCAGGCGTAGCCGTCGCCATCGGGTACGCGGTCCAGGGCGCGGCTGGACGAGCGGTCCTTGGCGTTGTAGCCGACGGAGCCGCCGAGGTCGAGGGAGGGCAGGGCGGCGCTCTTGGACGTAGCGACGTCGATCTCGAGTTGCATGATGGCGGCCTTGCTGGAGAGGTAATCCGGCTGCTGGTCACGGGCGAGGTCGAAGGACTTCCGGAAATCCGGGATCGCGATCTCGGTGGAGGGCAGGCTGACCTCGCCGAGGGTCTGGCCGAATTCGAACTGGCCGATCAGGTTGAGGAGGTCGTCCTGGCGGTCGCGCACGGACTTCTCGGCCTCGATGACGCCACGGCGGGAATTGGCGACGCCAACTTCGGCCTGGAGGACGTCGAGGTCGGTGGCGACGCCGGTGTTCTTGCGGGTGAGGTTCTCCTGGTAGAGGCGTTCGGCGAGGGCGAGGCTGCTGTTGCGCACCTTCAGCTGCTCCCGGGCGAAGACGAGGTTGTAGTAGGCGTTCTCGGTGTCGCGCACGACCTGGAGCAGGCGGGACTGGAAGTTGAGGTTGGCGCGCGTGACGCCGATCTCGGCGCGGTTGATGTTCGCGCGGTTGACGGTGGTGCCGGCGTTCTTGAGGAGGGGCTGCTTGACCGAGAGGGAAAGGTCGGCGGTGTAGGCCGGGTTGAGCGTGCTGAAGGTGTTGTTGGTCTCGCTGCGGTCGAGGCTGCCGCTGAGGTTGACGGTGGCGCCGGTGACGACCTTCTGGGCGACGCCGAGGCGCGTGTCGGTCAACTCGCTGCGCGTGCCGACGAGCGTCGTGGCCGCGACGTCGGCCTGGGAGACGGACTTGCTGGTGGTGGCCGTGAAGGTGGGATCGAAACCCGCTCGGGAGATCGTGAGGGACTCCTTGGCGTTGGCCGTGTCGAAGGCCTGGATCTGGAGGTCGAAGTTCTGCTTCATCGCGCGGGCGATGCATTCCTCGAGGGTGAGCGCGGCGGCCTCGGCCGGGGCAGGGGTCTGGGCGGCGGCTGTCGCGGCGAGCGCAACGGCGAAGGCGAGGGATTTGAGGCGGGTCAGCGGGCGGAGATCCGGGAGCGACATGGCGAAAAAAGGATTGGGCTGGATGGTGAAGGCGAGAACACGCCCGGTGACAAAAAGTTACCGATTTATTCCGATCGTGCCCGTCCGCGCTTTGAGACGCGCGGGAAAGGGCAAGGTTGCGGAAAGTTCATCGGGCGCCGGTATCATCGGCGGTTCCGGAGGGGCGCCGAGCCCATTTGGGGCGAACGGTCAGGTCCGGGGATGAGTGGTCACGCTCGAGCGCGCCTCGCCGGGCGCCGGAGCGCGTTTCACTCGGCCTTGGGCTCGGTGCGCTTGATCTCAGCTGCCACGAGGTCGTTGATCAGGACGTTCGCGCCGAGGCGGGCCGTGAGGGAGGCAAGCTGGGTCCGGGCGACGGCGTATTGTGGATTGGCCGGGGTCAGATCCGGCAGCTGACGGCCGGCGGCGTAGACCAGCAGGCCCTTGTCGGCGTTGACCACCATGTCGGAAACCTGGCCCTGCTCGAGGCGGTCGAGCACGCCGAGGATCGAGTAATCGATGTCCTTGGCGGGTTCGCGCAGGGTGAATGCGGGGAGAGTGCTGACCGCGAGGCTGACCGAATGCGCGCGGCTGGCGGCGGCCGCAGCCTGCTCGAACGAGTCGCCGGCCTTGAGGCGGGTCTCGATCAGGTTCTTGAGGGCGCGGCCGAGGCCGACGAAGCGCTTGCGACGCTCGCTTTCGGTGAAGTCGGACGTGACTTGGGTGCTGACCTCGCTGAAGAGCGGTTTGCGGGAGGGCTGGGTCTCGTGCCAGAAAAGGACGGCGGCGCCGCCGAGGTGCGGCACGGCGTCGGAGAAGTGGCGAGCCGAACCGAGTTTGAAGGCGGCGGCGGCGATGTCGGGCGACTGGCCGAACTCGGCCGGGCCGGCGTTGGCCGCGAACGGAGCGAGGCGCTGCGCCTTGAGGTTGCGGGCGGCGAGGAAAGCCTCGACGGCGGCGGGATCGTGGCTCACGCGCTTTTCGAAGAGGGCGTAGGAGAGATCTGAGGCGGCCTTGATGGCGAGGCGGTGGGCGCGCTCGGACTTCAGCGTGGCCTCGACGTCGGCGCGCACGAGCGCGAAGTCGGTGGCCTCGGCAGGCTTGACGGCCTTGGGATCCTTCGGGTCGTTGGCGGGCTTCGAGAAGCTGGACGGGGCGGCATCGAAGCGGGCCTTGACCTCGGCTTCGGTGACCGTGACGGCGCCGAGGTGGTCGGCGATCGGGAAGTTCACGGCGCTGACGACGATGCGCGGGCTGATCTCGTAGCGGAAGGAATTATCCTCGAAAAACTTGGTGAGCTCGGCGGTGCCGGGGTTGATCGCGGGGGCGTAGGACTTGTAGTCGGCCGTGGCCACGTTGAGCGTCCACTGGGTGTCGGCGCGGCTGAGCTGGGTGCGGACGTCCTCGTCGAGGACGTAGCCGGGGCCGCCGACGAGAAGCTGGGCTTTGTTGATGCGGACGTCGTCGGCGAGCACGCGGGCGATGTCGGCTTCGGTGATGCGGCCGGTCTTGAGGTTGTCGCGGAAGGTGGCGTACCGGACCGGATCGAACGCGCCCGTGTCGCCGGCAAAGGCGGCCAGGGTCTTGATGTGGTCAGCGACCTCGGTCTTCGTGGTCGCGGGCAGGTGGAACTGGTCGGCCAGGTGCAGGGCGGCGGCGCGCTGGAACGCGTATTGCTGGAGCTGTTCGGAGCTGAAGCCGGCGTAGCCGAGCTGGAGGGTGGCGCTCAGGTTGGCATCGCCAAAGATGCGGCCCTGGCCGTCCTCGGAGCCGAGGTTGTGGCCGAAGAACTCCCGCGTCAGCACCTGGCGATCGGCGCGGCCGAGCCCGGAGGAGGCGTTCGTGACGAAGACGAAGGAGACGATGGTGAGGCCCAGCAGCACGCCGAAGATGAGCTTAAAGTGCTGCTGAAGGTTGCGCTGAATCCAGGAGATCATGGGCGGAAAACCGCCTAAGGTAGGTGCCCCCCGGGGCGAGGCAAGGGCGAATTGAACGCCGGGTGACAGCGGTCCGAATCAGGCGCGGGCGGAACGTCGCGACAGGCCGAAGGCAAAGGGCGGGCGGGATGTGTCGATCGGGAACTCACGCAGCAGCGACTCAACGTCCTTCTGGAAAAACTCGGTCTGCGTGAGGGCGTTGGCCTCGGTATTGTAACGAGCCAGGATGGGGTCGATATTGGCCAGCACGGGGCCGGTCGGGTCTTCGCCGAAGTCATCGTCGAGAGTCTTGAAGTCGGCCAGGGTGATGCGGTTGAGCGGCCGCGCCGGCTGGAAACGGTAGTCGGACGAGGCCTCGCCGGGCCGGGGCGGGATGGGGGTGACGAGTTCCATGTGGCTGAGCCGGTTGATGCACTCGTTGAGCAGCTGGGTGGGCACGTTGAGCATCTGGCCCAGCTGGGTCGCGGTGCAGGGCGGCAGGCATTCGTGGAAGCGCCGGGAGATCGTCAGGAGGACCACCAGCGAAAGACGCTCGCGCATGGACTCGGCGAGGCTGTTCCACACGATCTGTGAGTTGTGATAACGCGCGTTCTGGACGGCGTAGCTCACCTGGCCGCCGAGGAGGACGAAAAGCCAGAAGACGTAGAGGCCGAACATCAGAATCGGCAGGATGCCCAGGGAGCCGTAGAGGCTCTTCGAGAGGATCACGCGGCGGAAGTAAAGGAAGGCGAGGAAGTTGTTCAGCACCAGCAGGACCGCGACGACGACGGCGCCGATGAAGGCCGCGCGCCAGTAGACGTGGGTGTTTGGAATGTGCCGGTAGAACAGCGTCAGCACCACGACCAGCATGACGATCGAGAGCGAGGGGATGGCCAGCTGGAGAATGTGGAGCAGTTCGCGGCCCAGCGGGATGTTCTCGGCGAAGGCGGTGAGGAACGCGCCGGCGGAAAGGCCGGTCACGGCGGCGAAAAACAGCACGGCGCCAAGGGTCAGGATCGTCCAATAAAAGACGATGCGCATCAGCCAGGATCGTCCCCGGTGCACGCCCCAGATTTCGTTGAAGGCGTTCTCGATGGAGGTGAACAGCTGCAGGACGATGATGATGAGGGTGATGGCGCCGAGGGCGCCGGCGGCACCGTTGCGCGAACCAGCGACGAAGCCGTCGATCAGCTCGACCAGCTCCGGATTGACGGCGACATCGCCTTCCGGTGCGGCTGCGACCGCGGCCTCCATCCCGGCCGGCGGGGGTTGGGTGTTGAGCCGGGCGGCCGTGACGACGTCGCTCTTGGCGGCGGGCGGGGTCGCGTTCCGGCTGATCTGCTCGTATTGGGCGATCTGCGGGGCGACGAACTTGATCAGGCGATTGAGCGAGTTGGCGGCGAGGTGCGGATCGTTCTGGTCGAGCACAAAGCCCGCCACGAGGACCGCGATGGCGACCAAGGGGCCAAGGCCGAGCAGGGAGCTGAAGCTCAGGGCCGCGGCGCGGCTGAAAGCCTTGTTGTCCTCGATCCCGGAGAGCGTGATCGAGATCACGCGCAGGCAGGCGTAGAAACGGCCGCGCAGCGAATTATCCTTCAGGTGGTCCGGATGCCAGATGTCCGCGGTGTAGAGGCGGACCAGCCGCTTCCAGCGTTCAGCCAGGCCGGACATGGGCACGGGCCGTCAGCGCGTGAGCAGCGCGTAGGTCGCGCCGGCCATGCCGACCAATCCGACCAAGCCGGCGGCGATCACCGGGATGAGGCTCACCGTGACCGTGCAGAGGTAGAGGCCCGCGGAACCGGCCACCACGGCCAGCAGCGGCATCCCGACTCCCTGCGTGTAGAAGATGAAACCCATGAAGCCGAGGCCCAGCGCCGCGCGGAAACGCACGAAGGGGTAGAGGGTCACCATGCCGAGCATGAGCACCAGGGCGAGGAAGAGGTCGATCGCACCGAGAATCAACAGGGGGTGCTGGGGCAGCAGGGCGGGGTCAAACGCCAGTATGAAGTCGATCGAGGGCAGGGCTTCGCCGGCACAGGCGATGAGGAGCATGCCGATGGCGCTCCAGGTGCCGATGGCGGCGGCCCGGGCCATGGCGATGGCGGGGTCCAGCTTGTCCTCGGTGTCCTTGGTCCGGCCCTCGGCAGCGGCGAGCATGTCGTCCACCGTGATGGGCGGACGGCTGTCGCTGGCGGTGTTGAGGGTCTTGAGATTCTCCTTCGCCTTGACCACGAGCTTCTTCTTCTCGGGGAAAAGCGCGGCCTTGAGCTCGGAGCTGCCACCGATGGCGGTCCACTGCTCGGTGCTGGCCTCGTAGTAGAGAGTTTCGAGCGAAAGCTGACCGGTCTCGATCAGGGACGTGAGCTGCTCGACGTTGAAAGGCCCGCGGGCCTCGGTCTCGTTCTCGTTGCGGATGTAGTATTCCTGCGTGGCCATGTGGGGATGCGGACAGGGTGGCCCGAGGCGGCCGGAGCGGCAAGAGTATTGTCTGGCCGCGGTCGGCCGCCGGACCGCTTTACATCCGCGTCAGCGTGCGCAAGCCGAGCAGCTGCAGGCCGGTTTCGAGGACGAGGAGCGTCCGGGCGCAGAGCAGCAGTCGCCGCGCCTTCACGGCCGGGTCGTCGACGATCACCTTGTTGGCGACGTAAAACGTGCTGAACTCGCCGGCCAGCTCGTAGAGGTAGGTGCAGAGGAAGTGGGGCCGGAGCTGCGCGGTGGTGAGGTTGAGCACGGTGGCGAAACCGGCGAGCTTGCGGGCGAGCGCCAGCTCCTCCGGCGTCTCGGGCGGCGTCGCGCCGGTGGTGGTGGCGGCATCAGCAGGATCGAGCCCGGACTTGCGGAAAATGGAGTGGATGCGGGTCACCGCGTACAGCAGGTACGGCGCGGTGTTGCCCTCGAAAGCGAGGATCTTCTCCCACGAGAAGATATAGTCGCTGCTGCGGTTCTGCGCGAGGTCGGCGTAGCGGACGGCGCCGATGCCGACGGCATTGGCGATGTCGCGGCGGTCGGCCTCGGGGAGGTCGGGTGACTTTTCGGTGACGAGGGCGAAGGCGCGCTCCTCGGCCTCCGCGAGGAGGGTCCGCAGCTTGATGGGGTCGCCGGAGCGGGTCTTGATGGCCTTGCCGTCCTCGCCGAGGATCGAGCCGAACGAGACGTGCTCGAAGCGCGGCAGGCGGCGGCCGGTGTGGGCGAACCATTTCTGCGTGGTGAGCCAGAGCTGCTCGAAGTGGTCCGACTGGCGGGCATCGGTCAGGACGGCGATCGCGTCGGCCTGGAAATGCTCGGTGCGGTAGAGCATCGTGGCCAGGTCGGTCGAGGCGTAGTTGGCGGCGCCGTCGGACTTGCGGATGATGAACGGCTGGGTCTTGAACCGCGGATGCTCGGGGTGGAAGACGACGAGCGCGCCCTGCGACTCGACGGCGAGGCCGGCGGCGGTGAGTTCCGCGTAGACCTGCGGCACCTTGTCGTTGTAGAAGCTCTCGCCGAGCTGGTGGTCGAAGCGGATGCCGAGCTGGCGGTAGATCGAGGCGAAGGCGTCGGCGCTGAGCGCGTTGATGCGATCCCAGAGGGCGCGGTTCTCGGGGTTGCCGGACTGCAGCAGGACGAGTTCGGCGCGGACGGCGTCGAGTACGGCGGGGTCGGTCTTGGCGGCGGCATCGGCCGCCTTGTAGATGCGTTCGAGTTCCTCCAGCGTGTCGGCAGCGAGGGCGGCGTCGTTGCGGAGGTGCTTGTAACCCCAGATGAGCTTGCCGAACTGGGTGCCCCAGTCGCCGATGTGGTTGTCGCGGAGGACCTCGGCGCCGCAGAAGGCCAGCAGGCGGCAGATGGCCTCGCCGATGACCATGCCGCGGATGTGACCGACGTGGAGCTGCTTCGCGGTGTTGGGCGAGCTGAAGTCCACGACGTAGCGTTGGCCGTGGTTAAGTGCGGCGGCGCCGGATTTGAGGTGATCGGGCGAATCGTATGTGCAGAGCCAGGCGAGAAGGGTGGCGGGTTTGAGGCGGAAATTGATGAAGCCGGGACCTGCGATGCTGACGTCGAAGACCGCGTGCAGGCTGGCGGGGAGGGCGGCGACGACCTGGTCGGCGACGGCGCGGGGGTTGAGCTTGCGGGCCTTGGCGTAGCCGAGCACGCCGTTGGCCTGGAAGTCGCCGTTGCGCGGATCGGCCGCGCGCAGCTCCGGCGTGAACCCGCCGGCCTCCAGTCCGGCAGCTTGAGCGGCGGACAACACGGCGGCCTCGAGGTCCGAGGCGATATTGAACGAGACGTGCATCCTGCCAATCAACGGTTTGCTGCCGCCATCGCGCAAGCGTGGAGTGTGGGATCGGCAAAGCTGGGGTTGCGCAACCCCCCGGACTGGGGCGTTTTGGCTCGACAAATCCAAGGGGTGTTGTTCAATCGCAAACTTTTCCGCCCTGCGGCGATGCCGCAGTTATTCACCATCAACTCACATGAGCAGCAAACGCACCATACCCGCCCGCCGTTTCATCAAACCCACCTTTAATTTCCTGATCGAGAAGAAGCGCGACGGAGGCGAGTTTTCGCAAGAAGAGATCCGTTATATCATTGACAGCACGTTGGATGGCGAGATGCCGCAGCACCAGTTGGCGGCGTTGGCCATGGCGATATACTTCTCCGGTATGTCGGCCCAGGAGACGGCCGATCTGACCGAGGAAATGATGCTTTCCGGTGAGGTGATCGACCTTTCCCACATCGCCAAGCCCAAGATCGACAAGTACTCCACGGGCGGCGTGGGCGACAAGACTTCCCTGGTGCTTGTGCCCCTTGCGATGGCCTCCGGCGTGGTGGTCCCGATGATGTGCGGCGTCGAGCACGACTACATCATCAGCCCGCTCGACAAGCTGGGCTGCTTCCCGGGTTTCAAGGGCAAGCTTTCGATCGAGGGCTTCACCTCCCAACTCGCCCGCATCGGCGGTGCGATCGTCGCGCAGGACGAGAAACTCGCCCCGGCCGACGCCAAATTCTACGAACTCCGCAAGGAGACCGGCACCATCCCGAGCCTGCCGCTCATCACCGGTTCGGTGCTTTCGCGCAAGCTCGCCGAAGGTTCCGAGGGGCTCGTGATCGACGTGAAATGGGGCAATGGCTCCTTCATTCGCGACCTCGAGCAGGCCAAGCAGCTGGCCCGATCGATGACGCGCGTCGGCCGCTCGATGAAGCGCCGCTGCGTCGCGCTGGTGACCGACATGAACCAGCCGCTCGGCGACACCGTCGGCACGTCGCTCGAGATCAAGGAGGCGATCCAGCTCCTCAAGGGCGAGGGCCCGGAGGACATGAAGGAACTCGTCCTCAAGCTCGGCATGGAGATCGTCCGCCTCGCCGGCGTCGCGGGCTCGACCCTCTCGGCGAAGCAGACCGTCCAGCGTCATCTCACCGACGGCTCGGCGCTCCAGAAATTCCGCGACCTCGTCAAGGCGCAGGGCGGCGACACCCAGTTCATCGACCACCCGGAGAAATTCCCGGCGGCCCGCCACATCCGCAAGCTGCCCGCCCCGAAGCGCGGCTACGTGCACACGATCAACGCCGCCTTCATCGCGCAGGGCGTCTCGATCCTCGGTGCCGGCAAGGATTCGCACGGTCGCGTGGACCACGCGGTGGGCGTCTCCGAGATCAAGAAGGTCGGCACGCAGGTGAAGCAGGGTGAGCCGCTCATGATGATCCATTACAACGACGAGGCGAAGCTCGAGCAGGCGCTCAACCTGTTCAAGGACGCGTACCGCCTCGCGCCGAAGCGCCCGACCCCGCCGCCGCTCATCGTCGAGCGCGTGGCCTGAGACGGTCCGCCAAGCACATTAACGAAAAAGCCCCGGTGCGAACCGGGGCTTTTTTTGCGCCAAGTTTGGATCGGCTCAACCGGCGCGGGTGCGCCGCTGCCAGGCCTCGACGATCTGGCGGATCGTTTCCTCCAGCGACTGAGTGATGTCCCAGGACGGGTAATGGGCGCGCATCTTGCGGAGGTCGGAGTAATAGCAGATGTGGTCGCCGGCCCGGTTCTGGTCGACGTAGGTGTGGACCTGCGCCTTGCCGGTGAACTTTTCCGTGATCTTGAAGGCTTCGAGGATCGAGGTGCTGTTGGCCTTGCCGCCGCCGAGATTGTAGACCTCGCCGGCGCGCGGGGCGGCGACGAAGGCGGCCATGAAGCGGGCGACGTCGAGGGAGTGGATGTTGTCGCGCACCTGCTTGCCCTTGTATCCGAAGACCTTGTACTCGCGGCCCTCGAGGTTGCATTTCACGAGGTAGGAGAGGAAGCCGTGAAGCTCGACGCCGGTGTGATTGGGGCCGGTGAGGCAGCCGCCGCGGAGGGCGCAGGTGGGCAGGTTGAAATACCGGCCGTACTCCTGGACCATGACATCAGCCGCGACCTTGGAGGCGCCGAACAGCGAGTGCTTGGACTGGTCGATCGTGAAGGTTTCGGGGATGCCGTGGGCG
>CAYHEW010000042.1:0-31982 GCA_964355715.1 uncultured Opitutaceae bacterium
TGCTCGCGCTGGAAAACTCGTTCAACCGCGTCGGCCTCGATCACGTGCTGCTCGTGCGCATCGCCTCGACCGCGGTCACCACCGCCCTGCTCGGCGGCACCCGCGAACAGGTGATCAACGCGATCTCGCACGCCTGGCTCGACGGCTCCGCTCTGCGCACCTACCGCCACGCGCCCAACACCGGCTCGCGCAAGTCCTGGGCCGCCGGCGACGCCACCAGTCGCGCCGTACGTCTGGCACTCATCGCCCTCACGGGCGAGATGGGCTACCCCTCGGTGCTCTCCGCGAAAACTTGGGGCTTCCAGGACGTGTGCTTCAAGGGCCAGCCGGTGAAACTCGCCCGTCCGCTCGGCAGCTACGTGATGGAGAACGTGCTCTTCAAGATCTCGTTCCCCGCCGAGTTCCACGCGCAGACGGCGGTGGAGTGCGCCCTTAAGCTGCACCCACTAGTGAAAGGCCGCCTCGACACGATCGCGCGGGTCGAGCTGACGACCCACGAGTCGGCCATCCGCATCATCGACAAGACCGGCCCGCTGCACAACCCGGCCGACCGCGACCACTGCCTGCAGTACATGACGGCCATCGGACTCATCTTCGGCGGGCTCACGGCCGAGCATTACGAGGACAAGGTTGCCGCCGACCCGCGCATCGACGCGCTGCGCGCCAAGATGACGGTTGTGGAGGACAGGCAGTACTCGCGCGATTACCTCGACCCCGACAAGCGCTCCATCGCCAACGCGGTCCAGGTTTTCTTCCAGGACGGCACCCGGACCGAGAAGATCGAAGTCCACTACCCCATCGGCCACCGCCGCCGCCGCGCCGAGGGCATCCCGGTCCTGCGGCGCAAAGCCCACACCGCCTTCGCCGGCCACTACGGTGCCGCCAAGGCAGACCAGCTCATGGCGCTGTTCGCCGACCGCACGAAGCTCGAGGCGATGCCGGTGCACGAGTTCGTGACGGCTTTCGTAAGGTAGAGGGCGAGTAGGGTTCTCGCGGAGGCGCGGAGGCCGCGGAGATAATCGGAGTCCTTCGCGCCCTTCGCGGTGTTAATAGGCCTTAAGGATCATTTCGCGGCTGCACTGGCTCGCCGAGCCCTTGACCCTTGCTTCGTCCTCACGGCCTCGCAGGCTCGCGGCACCGCTCTTCCTCATGGCTCAAAACCAGCCGACCCCTGCCGGCGCCCCCGCCCCGGTCAAAGACAACGCCGCCGACCACCCGATCTTCGTGGACGGCTTCAAGGGTACTCCCGCCGAGATCGAGCGACAGTGGTACGAAAAGGTCTACCTCGGCCGCGGCGACCGCATGCCGCAGCTCACCCTGCGCGCAGTGATGATGGGCATGGTCCTCGGCGGCATCCTGTCGCTCACCAATCTCTACGTGGGACTCAAGGCCGGCTGGGCCTTCGGGGTGGCCATCACCGCGTGCATCGTCTCGTTCACCACCTGGAGCCTGCTGCGCCGGATCGGGATCGCCCGTTCGCCGATGACGATCCTCGAGAACAACTGCATGCAATCGACCGCCAGCGCCGCGGGTTACTCGACGGGCGGCACCCTCGTGTCCGCATTCTCGGCCTACATCATGCTCAACAACCAATCGCTGCCCTTCTGGCAGATGCTGGCCTGGGTCTTCATTCTGGCCGTCCTCGGTGTCACCATGGCGATCCCGATGAAGCGGCAGATGATCAACACCGAGCAGCTGCGCTTTCCCACCGGCATCGCCGCTGCCGTGACCTTGCGCACCCTGTATTCGGAAGGGACAAAGGCCGTCAATTCCGCCCGCGCCCTCACCATCGGCGGCGTGGCCGCCGCCGTCAGCCAGTTTTGGTCGGACGGCCTGCCCCTCGTCAGCGCCAAGCTCGCCCCCTTCGGCCTCGGCGCGATTTTCGCCAAGCTCAACGCCGCCACCTTCGGCTCGGCGTGGATCGGCCGCACGGTGTTTTTTCATTGGGATCCGATCTTCATTGCCGGCGGCGCCCTGATGGGGCTGCGGGCCGGGGCGAGCATGCTCCTCGGCGGCACCCTCTGCTGGGTCGTGTTTGTGCCGATCATGCAGGCCAACGGCACGATCACGGGCACCGGGTTTCGCGACATCGTGCAGTGGACGCTGTGGGGCGGGGTCAGTTGCATGGTCACCTCGGGCCTGCTTTCCTTTTTCATGCAATGGCGCAGCATCGTCGCCGCCATGGGGTCGCTGCGCACGATGGTCGCGCGCAAGGACCCGACCGCAGCCATCGATCCCCTCGCCACCATCGAGACCCCGATGTCGTGGTTTTTCATCGGCCAAAGCCTCTCGCTGGTCGCGGTGTGCTGGCTGGGCAAGGTCAGCTTCGGCATGCCCTACTGGCAAAGCGCCCTGGCGGTCATCATCACTTTTTTCCTCGCCCTGGTCGCCTGTCGCGTGACCGGTGAAACCGACACGACCCCGATCGGCCCCATGGGCAAGGTCACGCAACTTCTCTTCGGCGCGATCAGCCCCGGCAACATGAACGTCAACCTCATGAGCGCCAACATCACGGCCAGCGCGGCCACGTCCTCGGCGGACCTGTTGACCGACCTGAAGAGCGGCTACCTGCTGGGGGCCAATCCGCGGAAGCAGTTCCTCGCGCAGTTCGCCGGCATTTTCATGGGCACGGCGGCCACGGTGCTCGCCTTCCGGGTGCTGGTGCCCGACGCCTCGGTGCTTGGGACCGACCAGTTCCCCGCCCCCGCCGCCCAGACGTGGCGGGCCGTGGCCGTGGCGCTCAGCCGGGGCATGGAGGCGCTCGAACCGGTCAAGGTCTGGTCGATCGTCATCGGCGGCCTGCTGGGCATCGTGCTGGTCGTGCTGCCCAGGTGGCTGCCGAAACAAAAGGAGTGGATTCCCTCCCCCGCCGCCTTCGGCATGGCGTGGACCTTCCACTGGTATTACGGCATGCTGTTTTGCCTGGGTTCGGTCATCGGCCGCATCGTCGAGAAGCGGAATCCCGCCCTGTCCGAGGCCTACACCTGGCCGGTCGCGTCCGGCATCGTGGCCGGCGGCTCGCTGATGGGCGTCCTGCTGGTCTTCTGGGAAAACGGTCCCGAGATGTTGCGGCAGTTCCTGGGCGGCTGAGGTTCATCCGATACCGGACGGCTGGCGTTATTAGTTGGCCTCGATGTCGGCTAAGCCGCGCTCACATCCGCGGCCGGCACCGGGTTGAACATTGAGCGCCACCCGGTTGGCGGATAGGGTAGGTTCAGCCGCATCGTCGGCCTGCGCCATGCACCTCATCACCGCCAAGACCCGACTGAGTCCCAATGTGACGCGGCTCGACGTGCAGGCGCCCCGCATCGCGGAAATCCGCCGGGCCGGGCAGTTTGTGATCGTCCGCCGCGGCGAGGGCGCCGAGCGCATCCCGCTGACGATCGCCGACTCCGACCCCGCCGCGGGCACGATCGCGCTCGTCATCCAGGCCGTGGGCAAGAGCACGCGTGATCTGGTCGCCCTCGAGCCGGGCGAGGCGATCCGCGACATCGCCGGGCCCCTCGGGCATCCGACCGAGCTCCTCGCGGCCGGCCGGGCCCTTTGCATCGGCGGCGGGGTGGGCACCGCCGTGGTCCACCCGATCGCGCAGGCCCTCGCACGCCAGGGTGTGCCCGTCACCAGCATCATCGGCGGCCGTTCCCGCGAATGGGTCATCCTCGAACCGGAGCTGCGCCGCTGCGGCGACGTGGTAATCTGCACCGACGACGGCTCGTACGGGCGCAAGGGGTTCGTGACCGAGGCCGCCGCCGATTACCTGGCCGCCGGCCGCTGCGACATCGTCTACGCCGTCGGTCCGGTGCCGATGATGCGCGCCGTCGCCAACCTCACCCGGCCGCTGGGCGTGCGCACGATCGTCTCGCTGAACCCGCTCATGGTCGACGGCACCGGCATGTGCGGCGGCTGCCGGGTCAGCGTGGCCGGCAAGGACCTCTTTGCCTGCGTGGATGGGCCCGAGTTCGACGGCCATCAGGTGGACTTCGACCTGCTTGCCGAGCGCCAGAACACCTACCGCGAGTTCGAGCAGGCCGCGGCCGCGCAGCCGGCACACGACTGCCGCGTCGGCCTCGGCAACCGCTAACCCCCCTCTGACCGTGCACCCGCAACGTCTCACCCCCAAGGAACGGCTCCAGCTCCAGCGGCAGGCCATGCCCGCCCAGGACGCGGCGCAGCGCCGCGCGAATTTCGCCGAGGTCAACCTCGGCCTGCCCGAGACGCTCGCGCTGATCGAGGCCGACCGCTGCCTGCAGTGCAAGAACCCGCGCTGCATGCTGGGCTGCCCGGTCAACGTCAATATCCCGCGCTTCCTCGAGCTGCTCTCCCAAGGCCGGCTGCCCGAGGCGGCCCGCTCCCTGCTCCACGACAACGCCCTGCCCGCCATCACCGGCCGCGTCTGCCCGCAGGAGATCCAGTGCGAATGCGAGTGCATCCGCGCGAAGAAGGGCGAGTCCGTCGCCGTCGGCCACCTGGAGCGCTTTGTGGCGGACTGGGCCCGGGCTCATCCCGAGGCCGTGCCGGTGCTGACGGCCCCGCCGTCGGGCCGGCGCGTCGCGATCGTCGGGTCCGGTCCCGCGGGCCTGACCGCGGCCGGAGAACTGGCGCGCAACGGTCATGACGTGACCGTCTACGAAGCGCTGCACCGCCCGGGCGGCGTGCTGGTGTACGGCATCCCGGAATTCCGGCTCCCTAAACAGATCGTGGACCAGGAGATCGACCGCCTCCGGCAGGCCGGGGTGAAGATCGCGTGCAACGTCGTGATCGGCCGCACCTACACCGTGCCCGAGCTGCGGGCCCGGTTCGACGCGGTGTTCATCGCCAACGGGGCCGGGCTGCCGGCGTTCATGAACGTCCCCGGCGAGAATTTGAAGGGTGTGTACACGGCCAACGAGTACCTCACCCGCGTCAACCTGATGGCGGCTTTCGATCCCGGCGCCGACACGCCGGTGCTGCGCCCGCGCTGCGCGGTGATCGTCGGCGGCGGCAACGTGGCGATGGACGCCGCGCGCACCGCCCGCCGCCTCGGGGCCGAGCGCGTTGTGATCGCCTACCGCCGCACGAAGGCGGAGATGCCGGCCCGGGTCGAGGAGCTGCACCACGCCGAGGAGGAGGGTATCGAGTTCGAGCTGCTGTGCGCCCCGCTGGAAATCCTCGGCACCGACCGCAAGTGGGTCCGCGGCCTGCGCTGCGTGCGCATGGAGCTGGGCGAGCCCGACGCCTCCGGCCGCCGCCGGCCGGTGCCCGTGCCGGGCTCGGAATTCGTGCTCGACTGCGACATGGTGGTCAGCGCCCTCGGCACGCGCGCGAACCCGCTCCTCACCGCCACGTGCCCGGACCTCAAGCTCAACGAGCGCGGCAACATCCAGGTGGATGAAAACGGCCTCACCAGCCTGCCGGGCGTCTTCGCCGGCGGCGACATCGTGCGCGGCGCCGCGACGGTCATCCTCGCGATGGGCGACGGCAAGCGCGCCGCCATCGCGATCGAGCGGTATCTACTGGAGACGAAGGCGCCGGTCAGCGCGCCTACGCGGCCAGGCTCTTGAACTCCGCGACCACGCCCTGCAGCGAGGCCTTGGCGTCGCCGTAGAGCATGCGCGTGTTGGGCAGGAGGAAGAGCTGGTTCTCGAGGCCGGAGAAGCCCGTGCCCTTGCCGCGCTTGAGGCAGATCACGGTGCGCGCCTCGTGGGCGTTGATGATGGGCATGCCGTAGATCGGCGAACTCTTGTCGCGCGCGGCGGCGGGGTTCACGACGTCATTGGCACCGATGACGATCGCCACGTCCATGGTCGGCATGACCGGGTTGATCGCGTCCATCTCGACCAGCTGCTCGTAGGGCACGTTGGCCTCGGCGAGGAGCACGTTCATGTGCCCGGGCATGCGGCCCGCGACCGGGTGGATGGCAAAGCGCACTTCGGCGCCGTTCTTCTCCAGCATCTCGGCCAATTCGCGCACGACATGCTGCGCCTGCGAGACGGCCATGCCGTAGCCGGGGATGATGACGACCTGGCGCGCGGCCTCGAGGACCGCGAAGCTGTCCTCGGCGGAAATCGGCTTGAGCTCGCCCTGGATGGCGCCCTCGCCGCCGCTCCCGGCCTTGGCCGGGGCCGAACCGAAGCCGGAGAAGAGGACGTTGGCGAGCGAGCGGTTCATGGCCTTGCACATGATGGCGGAGAGGATGACGCCGCTGGTGCCGACGAGGCAGCCGGCCACGATGAGCACATTGTTGCTGATGATGAAGCCGGCGGCGCACGCGGCCACGCCGGACAGGCTGTTCAGCATCGCGATGACCACCGGCATGTCGCCGCCGCCGATGGGCATGACCAGGGTCCAGCCGAGCACGAGCGCGAGCAGGGTGTAGACCGCGAAGGCGGCAAAGGCGTGCTGCGGGTTGCCGGTCACCACGAAGACCACGCCCGCGGCCAGCGTCGCCAGCAGCATCAGGCCGTTGGTGAAGTTCTGGCCGGCGAAGGTGATGGCGCGGCCGCTGAGCCATTCGGCCAGCTTGCAGAAGGCGTACACCGAGCCGGTGAAGGTGATGCCGCCGATCATGATCGTCAGGTAGATCACGGTCGCTGTGAAGAGGGGATGCTCCGGCGTGACCGTGCCGCCGCGGATGCGGAAGAACTCCGCCGCGCCCACGATGAGCGAGGCCAGGCCGCCGAACCCGTTCAGCAGGGCCACCATCTCGGGCATCGCCGTCATCTTCACCAGGTAGGCGCAGGCAAGGCCGATGATCGTGCCGGCGAGCAGGCCGACCACGATCCAGGTGTAGTTGATCACGTTGTGATCGAGCAGCGTCACCACGACCGCGATCAGCATGCCGACGCCGGACAGCAGGTTGCCCTTCCGGGCCGTGGCCTGCCGGCCGAGCATCTTGAGGCCGACGATGAAGAGGATGGAGGCCAGGATGTAGGCCGTGTTGATGAGGATCTCGCGGCTCATGACGAACCCTCCTTCTTCGCCGGCGTTTCCTTCTTCTTGAACATGCCGAGCATGCGGTCGGTCACGAAGTACCCGCCGATGACGTTGATCATGGCGAGGGTCACGGCCGCCGTGCCGAGCACGGTGGTGATCCACGAGCCGTCATCCGCGCCGGCCGCGATGATGGCGCCGACGATGGTGATGCCGGAGATGGCGTTGGAGCCCGACATCAGCGGCGTGTGCAGCTGCGAGGGGACCTTGGCGATGAGCTCGAAGCCGAGGAACCCGGCGAGCGTGAAGATGAAGAAGAGGAGAATGAGTTCCATGGGGAGAAATCAGGCCTTGGGGGCGAACTGGGGGTGGACGACGGCGCCGCCGCGCGTGAGGAGGCAGCCCTGCAGGATCTCGTCGGGCGGGTCGAGGCGCAGGGTCTTCTGCTGGGCGTCCCAGAAATGCGTGAGCCAGGCGGCGAAGTTGGCCGCCAGCACCTGCGTGGCGTGGTGGGCCACGGTGCCCTCGAGGCAGGGGTGGCCGATGATGGTGACGCCGTTGGGCGTGATGACGTCCTCGCCGGGGCGGGAGCTCTCGACGTTGCCGCCGCTCTCGACCGCGATGTCCACCACGACGCTGCCGGACTTCATCCCGTCGAGCATGGTCTTGGTGACCAGCCGCGGCGCCGGGCGGCCGAAGACCTTGGCGGTGGTGATGACGATGTCGGACTGCGCGCAGATCTTCGCCATGCCCGCCTGCTGCCGGGCGATCTGCTCGGGCGTGAGCGCCTTGGCGTAGCCGCCGGCGGTCTGGCCGGTCTCGCCGAGGTCGATCTTCACGAACTTGGCGCCAAGGGATTTGACCTGCTCCTCGACGACGGGCCGCGTGTCGAAGGCCTCGACGCGGGCGCCGAGGCGCTTGGCGGTGGCGATGGCCTGCAGGCCGGCGACGCCGGCGCCGATGACGAAGACGCGCGCCGCCATGATCGTGCCGGCGGGCGTCATCATCATGGGCAGCGCCATGCGCAGGCGCTGGGCGGCCTCGATGACCGCGGCGTAGCCGGCGAGGCTGGCCTGCGAGCTGAGAGCGTCCATCTTCTGCGCCAGCGTCGTGCGCGGGATCATCTCCAGGCTGACTGCGCTGACTCCGGCCGCGGCGAAGGCGGCGAGGAGTTCCTTCTCGTTGAAGGGATCGAGGAAGCTCAGGTGCAGCGCGCCGCGCTTCATACAGGCGATATCGGCCGTCGACGGCTTGCGCACGCGGAGCACGATGTCGGCAGCGGCCAGGGCGGCCGCATGGCCGGAGACCAGCGTCACGCCGGCCTTGGTGTAGTCGTCGTCGGCATAATGGCTGGCGCGGCCGAGGCCGGGTGCGGCCTGCACGGTGAGGCCCAGCTTGACGAGCGCCTGGGCGGTGGCGGGCGTCAGCGCCGCGCGGGGCTCGGCCGGGGCCGATTCAGCGGGAACGTAACAGATCATAGGGGGGCTGGTTGCGGCCGGGATAGCGGCCGGCCCAGACGCTGCGCGGCGCCCGCGCGGGCCTCAACGCCTAAAGTTGCCACCCGGACCCCCGGTGAGGCGGAGCGTCCGAAAAGGCCGGGGCGCGGCGGCCATCTTTGCTCGTGACGCGACCCGGCTTCCATGGTTCATGGAGCGCCATGCAATCATCCCCTCCGACCGGCCTGCGCCGTTACCTCCCCGACATCGGCACCCCTGCGTATCACCTGATGTTGGCCGTGGTGGCCATCTGCATCCTCGGGCCGCTCGGCGGCATCTCGGCCGCGTTCATGAATTTCTCGATCGGCTTCTTCGTCGGCGGCCAGGTGCTCGCGGGCATCCTCGGCAGCGCGGTGACGCTGCCGTACGGCCCCGAGGGCAAGCACGGCGCGAACTACATGCAGACGATGGCGGCGTCAGTCGCCGGCATGTGCGGCATGGCGGTGCTGATCCAGGCCCGGCACTGGCTCGGCCTGCCGGAGCTGCCGGCGTGGCAGCTCGCGGTCTTTTATGGCTGCATCGGCATGTTCGGCGGCGGCATCGGCATGCTCTACACGCCGGTGTTGGTCGACCGCATGCACCTCAATTTCCCCTCGGGCTACGCGGTCGCGAACATCCTCCGCGCATTGACCGACCCGATGCTCCTCCGCCAATCCATCGCCAAGCTCGGCGGCGGCATGGCCATCGGTTACGCCGTGGGCCTCTCCACCTTCAAGATCGCCGCGCTCAGCGTCACCGGGCTCTCGGCCTCGACCATCGGCGCGGGCATGATCGTCGGCGCGCGCATCGCCATCCCCGCGCTGGTCGTCGCCCTGATGGGCATCGTCAGCACGCCGTACCTGATCGAGATCGGCTGGCTCGCCGAGGGCGATCCCTTCCGCAAGATCGGCTTCATCATCGCGCTCGGCACGATTCTGGGCGCCGCGCTGATCGACATCATTCTCATCCTCTGGGAGGCCTGGCAGCGCTTCCGCGCCAAGGAGTCCGTGAACCCCGAGCCGAAGGAGGACTGGAAGCGCGTGAACTTCTGGCGCCTCGTGCTCTGGGTCGTCTTCTGGGGCGTGGCGGTGGTGCTCGCCGGCCACTTCATCATGGGCGAGCCGCTGCGCTTCCTGCTGATCGCGATCGGGCTGTGCTTCCTGTTCGTGCTGGTGAACGGCATCTCGCTCGGCATCTCCGACTGGAACCCGATCTCGAGCGCCTTCGTGCTCACGGTCTTCATCCTTGCCGCGGCCGGCCTCACCAGCCCCGGCACCGGCCTGATGTGCGCCTCCATCCTCCTGATCGCCTGCAGCGTGGGTGGCGACATGCAGCAGGACCGCTCCACCGGCTGGCGCCTGGGCACGAACCGCGTGATCCAGTTCCGCTACCAGATGATCGGCATCGCCTTCGGCGCCATCTTCTCGGTCGGCCTCGCCCAGGTGTTCCTCCGCGCCTACCCGGTCCTCAAGCTCGACCAGTTCGGCGGCGAGGTCGCCGGTGCCCAGCAGTGGCAGAGCGCGATGACGTACAAGTTCGTCGGCGCCCTGCGCGGCATCACCGAGTCACAGCCGCACGTGATGAAGGCCCTCTGGCTCGGCCTCGCGCTCGGCCTCGCCATCGAGATCATCCGCAAGCTGGTTAAGCGCAGCCAGCGCTACCAGGCCTTCAGCCAGGCCAGCGCCACGGGCAAGACCACCGATTTCCTCTTTGATGCCGTGGTCATGCCCAGCCCGTACGCCTCGAGCTTCGGCGGCTTCGTCGAGATCGTCACCGTCCTCTGGTGGACGGCCGGCGGCATCGGCGGCTCGCTGTTCAACGTCTGGTCCGCCAAGCGCCAGCCCGCCGACGGCAAGGACGCCCTGCCCGCCGACATGAGCACGATGTCGCTCTCCGGCGGCGGCCTCATCGCCGGCGACTCTCTCGCCGCCCTGAGCGTCGGCGTCTACGGATTGCTGCAGGCGGTGTTCTGAACTCCGCCGGCGCGGGCCGGCAGAACGTTCAGTATTCCAACCCCAAAGCCCCATGCCCAAACCCCGCCGCACCGCCACCCGCCGGTCCCCCACGATCTCCACCAAGGGCGCCCTCATCCCCGTGCGCGCGCTGGACTTCGTGATGTACAACACGAAGGACGTCCGGAAAACCCGCGCGTTTTACCAAAAGCTCTTCGGCTTCAAACGGGGCGAGGAGTGGAACGACTGGTGGTCCGAGTTCCACACCGCCCCGCTGACCTTCTGCCTCAACGGCACCGCCCACGAGCGTCACCCCGACTGGGACTGGAGCGGCGCCGCTTGCGTGGCCCTGGCCGTAGACGACGTGCCGACGGCCATTGCGAAATGTCGGAAGCGCGGCGTGAAGGTCCTGATCGAGCCCGTCGAGACCCGCGTCTGCTGGATGGCCTGGATCGCCGACCCCGCCGGCAACCGCATCTGCCTGCATTCGCGCAAAGACGGGACCGCCGGCTGAGGCCGGCGGAACGCTCAACGCTTAACGCTCAACTTTAAACGCCCAAGTGAAAGGCGCTGCGGTAGGCAGCCCGCTCGCGGGCGCTTGTTGGGCGAGCGGATGCGAATCGAGCGCGAGCAAGCTCGCGGCCTACCGCGGCCACCCCGCACCCCTTGAGCGTCAAGAGTTGAACGTTAAACGTTGAGCGTTTCCTGCCCGCCTGTAGCTTCTGGCGGCAAAATCACCATGCAACGCACTCTCGTCAAAGCCGCCCTCAACGCCACCGCGCCGATGGACGCCATCCTCCTGCAGGGGTGGGTCCGCACGCGCCGCGACGCCAAGGCCTTCTCCTTCATCGAGCTCAATGACGGCTCCTGCCTCAAGGGGCTGCAGATCATCGTGGATGCCGCCCTGCCCGACTACGCGCAGGTCGCCCGCGTGAACACCGGCGCCTCCATCGAGGTGAGCGGCAAGCTCGTCGAGTCGAAGGGCGGCGGCCAGAAATGGGAGGTCGTCGCGGAGAAGTTCACGGTCCTCGGCGAGGCCGATGCCACCTACCCGCTCCAGAAAAAGGGGCACACGATGGAATTCCTCCGCGAGATCGCGCACCTGCGCCCGCGTTCGAATCTGTTCGGCGCCGTCTTCCGGGTGCGCAGCCGGCTGGCCTACGCCATCCACCAGTTCTTCCAGGAGAAGGGCTTTTACTACGTGCACACGCCGATCGTCACGGCCAGCGATGCCGAGGGCGCGGGCGACATGTTCCGCGTCACCACGCTCGACCTCGCCAATCCGCCCAAGACCGAGCAGGGCGAGATCGACCACGCGAAGGATTTCTTCGGCAAGAAGACCTTCCTCACCGTCAGCGGCCAGCTCGAGGCCGAGATCTTCGCCTGCGCGCTGAGCAACGTCTACACCTTTGGCCCGACCTTCCGCGCCGAGAATTCCCACACGTCGCGCCACGCCTCCGAGTTCTGGATGATCGAGCCCGAGGTCGCGTTCTGTGACCTCCACGGCGACATGGATCTCGCCGAGGAGTTCGTGAAATACCTGATTCGTGACATCCGCGCGCATTGCGCCGGCGACCTCGAGTTCTTCGCCAAGTTCGTCGACAAGGACCTGCTCCCCCGCCTCGACTTCGTGTTGGACAAGCCGTTCGTCCGCTGCAGCTACACCGAGGCGGTCGAGATCCTGGTCAAATCCGGCAAGACCTGGGAGCATCCGGTCGCCTGGGGCGACAACCTGCAGTCGGAGCACGAGCGCTACCTCACCGAGGAGCACTTCAAGTGCCCGGTCACCGTCTACAACTACCCGCGCGCGATCAAGGCGTTCTACATGCGCCAGACCGACGGCTGCGCCGAGGGGCGCGAGACCGTGGCCGCGATGGACCTGCTCGTGCCCGGCATCGGCGAGATCATCGGTGGCAGCCAGCGCGAGGAGCGCCTCGACAAGCTCAGTGCCGGCATGGCGCTGCACCACCTCGACGAGAAAAATTACTGGTGGTACCTCGACCTGCGCCGCTACGGCACCGTCCCGCATGCGGGCTTCGGCCTCGGCTTCGAGCGCATGCTCATGTTCGTGACCGGCGTGGCGAACATCCGCGACGTGATCCCCTTCGCCCGCACCCCGGGCACCGCGGAATTCTGAGCACTAATCCTTCTTCCGCGAGCGGCCGCGTCTTGGCTTCTCGCCGCCATCCGCCTCGGTCTCGTCGGGCTTGCCGGCGAACTTTGACGCCTTGGCGTTGAGCCAGAGCTGGCCCTTGGCGTTGCGGTTGAACCAGAAGATCTCGCCAGCGTGTTCGACGAAGACCGGCTTTTCGCGGGCCTTCTCGGGGACCTTGAGTCCGACGGCGACGAGCGTCGCAATGAAATCGTCCTCGGACTTGCCGAGTTCGGACGCCAGCTTGCCGGTTTCGCCGGCAAAGGCTCCGGTCTTGCCGGCCTTGAGGAGGAGCCGCACGCCCGGCAGCACATGGTCCGCCTTCGGTTCCGACACCACCGGCGCAGACGGCGGAGTATTTTCGCTTTCCGGTTTCCGGTCTTCAGTTTCCGGTTTCGGTTCGGCCGCCGTGGCTGAGGCCACCGTCTCACCGGCCTTCTTCTCGCGACCGTTGATCCACACGCCGCCGCGTTGATCGCGGTTGAGCCACCAGAGCTCGGCGCCGAATTCGGCGAACAACGGCTTGTCGCCGGACTTCTCCGGCAGATTCAGACCCAGGCCGGCAAACGCCGTCATCAGCTCCGCCTCGGTGGTGCGCAGCGCGCGCGCCAGGAAACTCGTGCTGCCCGATCCCCCCGGCCCGCGCCGGTTGCGCCGCATGTGCGGCCGGATCTTCTCCAGTAAGTCGGGACCGGCCGGCAACGGCGCCTTCTCGGCCGGCTGGGCCTCGCGCTTCTCCGCGGCGCCTTCGCCGCCCTCTTTCCGCTCTCCGCTTTCGGCTTGGCGGTCCCCGGTATCCACATTCCGGTTTCCATTCTCCGCCTTCGTCTCCTCCTGCTCGCCGGCCACCTTCGTGGCCTGCACAACCCGGAACACCGGGCGCGGCTTCTCACGCGTGTTGATCCACAGTTCGCCGCGGCGGTTGATGTTAACCCAGAAAAGATCGCCGTCGTACTCAACGTAAACGGGTTTCGCGTTCTCGTCGGCCGGGATCTGCAGGCCGCACTCGACGAGCGCGCCTTTGACGTCCTCCTCGGCCAGGCCCCACTTTTTCGCGAGATAATCGGTCCCGACCGACATGCCCGGGCCGCGCTGGTTGCGGCGCATGTGCGGCTTGAGTGCATCGAAGAAGGTCGGCAATTCGTCCTCCTCGGCGAGCTTCTCCCAGTCGTCCTTCTCCTCCTCCTCGGGCGCATCGAGTTCGCTGTCGCGCGAGGTGTCGACCGGCTTGCGGAAGCCGTCGTCCGGGGCCAGCTGCTCCTCGAGGAAGCTCGGCGCCTTCTCCTCCGTCGCCGCGGGTGCGTTGCTGGTCGCGGCCTTGAACTTGGCCTCGAACTCGGCGCGGAGCTTCTCCGCCTCCGCCTTGGCCGCCGCGGCCGCGGCATCCTGGAGCGTCCAGTCGCGCTGCGTGGAGCGCCGGGCGAGGCCGGTGAAGGAGAGCGGATTGTCCGGCTGCGGCGTGTAATGGATGATCTCCCATTCGTCGCGGCCGAGATCGTTCAGAAATTTCTCCAGCAGGGCCGGCGTGGCGAAGCCGCCCTTGCCGCTGGTGATGACTTTGTATTCCCAAAGAGGCATAAGAAAGTGGTGCGAATTTAGACGCGAACCCAACGCATCCCAGAACGCCCGTCGTCTGCCGAGCCTTTTCTACTGGCCGGCAACGCAAACCGTAGGCCGCGAGCTTGCTCGCGCTGAATGGGCCCGCGCACGCCCAACCAGCGCCCGCAAGCGGGCGGCCTACCGCGAGGTCTCCCTCACTCCCCGCGTCACCGCCGCGAGGAAGTGCGCCATGGCGTGCGCGGTGAGCTGACCGCCAGGGCCGCCGGCGTGGGCCTCGAGCGCGTGGGTCGCCCACGGGAGCTCCAGCAGCAGGTTGGGCACGCCGGCCTCGGTCAGCCGGGCCGCCAAACGCCGGCTGTGGCGCACCCAGACGAGGGTGTCGATCGTGCCATGGACGAGCAACGTCGGCGGCGTGCGACCACGCTGAACGAGCAATTGCCCACTGGCCGAATCGTACACGTCCTCGCGCGCCTCGGGCGGGCCGCCGAGGTACTGCCGCATCAACTGCAACGAGTTCAGGGCGTCGTCCGGGCGCGAGACCGACCAGGCAAAGCGCATGTCGTGCGGTGCGTAGAGTGCGATCACGCCCCGCACCGCCGGATCGCCCAGGTAGCCCACGGCCGTCGCGATCTGGCCGCCGGCCGAGCGACCAAGCAGCACCAGGCGGTTCGGGTCGATCCCGTGGTGCGCCCCTTGGCCCTTGAGCCAGGCGAGCGCCGCCAGCAGGTCCTCGCGCTGCGCCGGCCATGGATGGGCTGGTGCGAGCCGGTACGAGACGGCCGCCACCGCATAGCCCTGTCGCGCCAGCCAATGATTGAGGCTCGGGAGCTGCCCACGGTCGCCGCTGTCCCACCCGCCGCCGTGGATGACCACGACGCAAGGCACCGGACCCGTCGCGCCGACGGCCGGGTAAAGATCGAGCGCCAGGCCGGGCGCGAACTCATGCGCGGTCACCGACCCGGCCGGCTGCGACCGGAACGTCAGGCGGCGCCAGGCAAAGGCCGGCCTCGGGACCGGCGCCGGCCCGAATGCGGCCGTGAGCCGGCCCGGGAGCTCGCGCCCGATGCGCCAGGCCTGCGCGGCCGGCTTGAGGAGTAGGACCAGGGCGCCGCTGCTCGCCGCGATGGTGATCCACGTCAGGTTGGGCGCTTGCGCATAGCCGGTCCACGCCACGCAGCCGACCGTCAGCGGCACGAAGGTCAGCGCATAGCCCAGTTCGCTGACGACCACCGCCACCCGCCAATTCACCGCCGCCGGCACCCGCACCGCCGTGAGCAGGGATACTGCCAGGACCAGCAGCGCGCCGCCCGGCAGGATCGTTTGGAAAAGCATCCGTCCAATACGACTGATTTTGCCGGCGAGCTGAAACATTTTCGGCGTGTGCTTCCGGGCGGGCCTGTTTCAGTGCGCCCATGCGCCGGCTTGACCAGCTCCTCGCCAACCTCGGCTACTGCAGCCGGCGGGAGGCGCGCGCGTGGGTCGAGGGCGGCCGCGTGACCGTCGCCGGCAAGGTCATCGACGATCCCGGAAAAAAGGCCGATCCCGCGGCCGTGCGCATCGACGGCGAACCGCTCGATCACCCGGAGGGCCTGCTGCTCCTCGTGCACAAGCCGGCGGGCCTCGTGTGTTCGCACGACGAGCGCGAGGGACCCAACGTCTATTCGCTCCTGCCCGCGCGCTGGCGCCTGCGCAACCCGCTGGTCACGAGCGTCGGGCGCCTCGACAAGGAAACCACCGGCCTGCTGCTGCTCACCGATCAGTCCGACCTCGTCCACCGGCTCACGTCACCCAAGCACAAGGTCCCCAAGATCTATCGCGCCACGGTGGATCGCGACCTCGGCCCCGACGTCAGCGCGCTCTTCGCCGCCGGCACGCTGCAGCTCGACGGCGAGAAGGAGCCCTGCCGCCCGGCCGAGTTGCGGATCCTCGCCCCGCGTGAGGCCGAGCTGGTCCTCGTCGAGGGCAAGTACCACCAGGTCCGCCGCATGTTCGCCGCCACCGGCCGCACGGTGCTCACGCTGCAGCGCACCCAGTTCGGTCACCTCACGCTGGGCGACCTGGCCCCGGGGGAGTGGCGGGAACTTGAGCTGAATACTTTTTAACCACGGATGGCACGGATAGCGATTTTGCGGACGAGGCGTGGCTGAATGGCCGCAAAAGGCCCATAAGGACCCGATCCGGTTTACAGGAGGAAACAGAGAGAACGGAGGCCGTGTTCATGGGTCTCTGTTCCCTCCGTTGCCTCCTGTAAAGTATCTGGGGCCTTATCTTGTGCTTCTTGTGCCTTTTGTGGCCATTGCCTTGGTTTCCGTCCGTGCAATCCGTGTAATCCGTGGTTAACTCAGTCTCCTCCTTTTTTTTCCATGTACGAATTCTCTCTCACCGGTGCCCAGAAGACTTTCCTGCGCGGGCTGGGCCAGCGGCTCGAACCAGCGCTCAAGCTGGGCAAGGGCGGGCTGACGCCCACCGTCTACACCGAGCTGCAGAAGCTGCTGCGCGCGCACGAACTGGTGAAGCTGCGCTTCATCGGGGCCGATCGCGACGAGCGGGCGGCGCTGTGCACGAAGATTGCGGACGAGGGCCGCTGCGTGCTGGTCGGCGCCGTCGGCCACACCGCGCTCTTTTACCGCCAGCACCCGGAGCCGGCGGAGCGGAAGATCAAGCTGCCGTAGGCCAGCGCGCGGGCACCCGCCTGAGCCGCGCCCGCAAGCGGGCTGCCTACCGGGGTCGAGATCGCACTTCAATGTTCAGCGTTAAACGTTGAACGTTAAGCGTTCGGCGGCGCCCGGGCCACGGTTCGGGGTTGCCGCGATGGCACCTTTTTCCCATGTTCTGGTCAGACCCCCTCATCGTGAAAAACCATACCAAGCTCCTCCTTCTGGGCCTTACCATCCCGGCCTTTTTCCTGACCGGCTGCGTGACCAACACTGAGTCGCGCGTCACCAATCCGAACCAGCCCGGACCCGCCGTTGGCAACGCCGTGGGCACGGCGGTCGGCGCGGTCGGCAGCAATGTCGTGGGCGCCGTGGTTGGCGGCGTCGAGGGCGCCGCGGCCGCGACGAAATCCACTTTCACCAACGAGCGCCGCGTCGTCCGGGTCTGGAAGACCGAGACCACCGCCGACGGTCGCACCATCCAGGTACCGGTCGAGATCGAGGTCGACGAGCACGGTCGGCCGATCGAGAAGAAGTAAGGCCGGCCTCGTCTGGCCCAACCATGAAAAAGGCGCACCCGGGTGGGTGCGCCTTTGGTTTTGAGAATCGAGGTGGTTCGTTCGCTTACCAGCCCACTGAGCCGGGGCGCTTGGTCTGCTTGGCGATCGACTTTTCCTCTTCCCAGACGGTGAGACCGGTCTTGGTCTGCACGAGCGACATCTGGAACGAGTAGGTGTTCTGCGTGACCTTCTTGCCGGTGTCCTGCTGCTGGATGAGCTTCGCGTACAGGGTGTAGTCCGGCACGATGAGCTTCTGCTTCTTGCCGCTCTGCATCTCCTCGAGCTCGGCCGCCTCGCTGGCGACGACGGCGCGCTCGCCCAGCCCCATGGTGTTGGTGATGGCGATCTTGCCGGTCTGCGTGAGGGCGACGCGGATCTTTTTGATCAGGAGGTCGGTGTCGACCATGAGCTGCGTGTTGTTGATCACACGGTCCACGGCGAGCACGGCGGGCGTGCGCGGCGCGTTGTCGAGGGCGCTGCTGGAGAGGAGCGACGCGACGAGCTGGTCGGCGGCGCTGGCCCAGTCCTGCGAGTTGATGGCGGCCGTGTTGACGGCCTCGGGGCCCTTGGCATCGACCGTGCGGGTTTCCGGGACGGTTTCGCAGCCGGTGAGGGCGAGCATGGCGCCGAGGGCGAGCACGCCGGTGAGACGGGAAGTGACGTTGGATTTCATGAGGTGGGAATCAGGAGGTTATTCGCGGAATTTCAGGCGGAAGTCCACGGCCTTGGGCGACACGGCGACCGTCGAGATGGTCTGTGTCTCCCGGCCCTGGAGGAGGATGGCCTTCCAGGTCTCGTTGGGCGAGTCCACGGCCATGCCGTTCACGTCCACCCACTCGAACTTGTAGTTCAGGGTGCGGGTCTTGTTCTTCAGGTTCTCGACCGTGGCCTGGACCTTGAGCAGGTTGCCCGAGACGGTGGCCTGGTTGATCGAGACGACCCGGAACGTGCCCGCGAGGGTGTTGTCGGTGATAACTCGCTTGTCCGCCACGTAGTTGGGCGCGGCCTGGGACTCGGCGCGTTCGTAGGTGTTCACGTTGGTGGAGCAGCCCGTGAAGGCGAGCGCCAGGCCGGCGGCGAACAGGGCTCCGTTCAGTCGGAGCGCTTGGGAGGAGCTGGTTTTCATTTGAGCACGAAGGTTGAGACGTAGAGCGGCGAAGTGGTCGACGCCGACTTCACATATACAACGTTAATTGACCCGGGTTCCAGCACAACGGTCTTCTGTTCCGTGCCGGCCGCGAGGGTGAGTTCGCGGTTCTCCGGGGTCGGGATGCGGGCGTACTGGAATTCCTTGGGCAGGGACTGCCAGGTGCGGGTGTCGGCGATGTTGGTCGCGGCGTTGGCGGCCGTGAGGACGACGGCGCCGATCATGCCGGCCCAGCCGCCGCGGTCGTTGAGCTCCTTCTGGATCGCGGCCTGGATGATGGCCTTGGTCGCGGTCGTGATGAGGGTCTTGGTGACGATCGTGGGCCACTCATTCTTGAAGTCGTTGGCGATCACGCTGTCCATGCTCGCCACCGTGGCGGTGTTGAAGTTCTGGCCGCCGGCGGTGATGCCGAGGGCGCCGTGGTAGTTGCCGTCGTAGACCAGCTTCGGGAAGGCGGCGCCGACATAGGCGAGGTTGCTCGTGATGATGAAGGTCGGGATGTCGACGCGGATCTGCGTGCGCGAGGGGGCGGAGCCGGTCTCGAAGATGACGTAGGTCACGCCCTCGGGGGCCTTGCCCTCGGCTGCGCTGGCGGCGGCATCGAGGTCGGCCTTGAGGTAGGCGTTCTCGGGCACCATGGCCGCGACGCGCTCGAAGGACTTGCGGCCGCGCTCGAAGTCGGAGCCGCCCTCGCCGAGGACGGTGAAGAAGAGGCCGTCCAGGAAGACGGAGAAGGGATTCACGTAGTCGCCGTAGGGCTTCATCGGCGCGAGCGACTCGTTGAGGACGGCCTGCAGGGCGGGACCGGTGCGGCTGTCGTTCATGGCCTTGTCGGAGTCGTACGAGGCGGACTTGCCCTTCTCGTCCTTCAGCTCGCCCTTGCGGGCCAGCTCGGCCTCGGTCTGGGCGGCGGCGATGCGCTTCTCGTTGGCGGCGACGGCGTCGCGCTGGCGCTGCAGGGAGCGGTTGAGCTCGACGCGGGCCTTGTCCTTCTCGCCGAGGGCGAGGTAGTTGATCGCCTTGTAGGTGTTCATCATCACCTTGTCGTAGGCGCGGCCGCGGTAGGGGAGGCTGGCCTGGTTGGAGACGAGGGCGCCGATCTCGGAGCCGACCTTGACCTTGGCCTGTTCCTCGAAGGCGTTGACCTTGTCCTCCGCGCGGTCAAAGGCCTCGACGGAACGCGCGAGGTAGTGGCTGCGGATCTCGGTCGGCGTGGACTCGGGCAACGGTACGGGGGCGGGTTCGCCCTTCTTCGGCGCCGGCTGCGGCGGGCGGATGTCGGGCAGGCCCGCGAGGTCGGACAGCGCGGCGGTGCGCAGCGTGGTGCCCTGCTCGAGGCGGAAGATGATCTCGTCCTTGGAGCCGGTGGCGGACTTGGCCTGCTGGTCGGCCTGGACGACGGCGGAGCCGAGGCTGCCGGCCTTCGTGGCCTGGACGCGTCCCTGGGTCTGGGACTCGTAGGTGGCGCAGCCGCTGAACGCAAACAGCAGGGCGGTGAGCCCGGCGATAAGGCCGAAACGGCCGGTGGGGTGGGAGCTGACGGTGTGGTGTGGTTGCATGCTGGAGTTGGACTGGAAACGGAACAGGCGCCGCGGGTATGCGGCGCCTGTCGGGACGGCAGGCTTATTCGGCCTCAGGCTCCTCGACGTCCTCGCCGAGGCGGACGATCGCGCCGCGCTGGATGCCGGTGTCCTCGAGGGTCTGGCCCTGGGAGTTCTGCGGCGTCACGCGGGTGATCTTGACCTTGCCGACGTAGACTTCCTCGAGGGACTTCTCGCCGGTGTCGGGATCGACGAGCTCGTCGCCGATGGCGAAGACCTCCCAGACCTGGCCGACCTTGATGCCGGACTGGTCATTGCGGTTGATCGTCACGGTGGCGTCGCGCTTGCCGATGATGCGGGCGGGGGAGACGGCGTCGGCGGCGCGCATGGCAATCTTGGCGGCCATCTCACCGACGGCCTGGATCATGAGGTCGTCGGAGCCCTCACCGACGCGGGCCGTGGTGCTCTCGGAGCGGTTCTCGGAGTCGCGCTTGCTGACCTTGAAGTTGGTGCTGGCGATGGCGCGCTGGGTGGAAACCTCGGTGATCTTGGCGACGGCGGAGAGCTCGATCGTGCGGGCGCGGATCGTCTTGCCGAGGGAGGCGAGCTTGCGCTCCTCCATGCGGTCGTTGAACGAGTCGACGCGGATGGTGAGGAGGTAGTCGGCCTTGTTGAAGTTGAAGGCCTCGCCGGCGGCGGCGCTCTCGGTGGCGAGGGCGTCGGCGTCGGAGCGCTCGAGGATCTCGAAGCGGCGCGTGTTGAGCACGCGGTCGTAGACCTGTGAGTCGAGGGCCTGCAGCACGGAGTCGAGCGAGAGCTCGACGCCCTGCTTGGCCATGCGCTTCGAGAGCGCGTCGGTGGCGGCGATCTTGGTGATTGCGAGCTTCTTTTTCTCCTGCGCCTGGGCGGGCGCGAGGAGGATGACGGCGGCGGTGAGGAGGAGGAAAAGGCGTCCGAGTTTCATGGAGGAAGGGAGTTGACGGTTGGGATCGGAGGCGGGGCTCAGAAGAGGGACTTGTTGGTGATCTGGATGCCTTCCTTGGTGTCGACCTTGAAGCCGCTCTGCTCGAGCATCTTGGCCTCGCCCTCGAGGACCTTGACCTGGGCGTCGGTGAGCTTGGCGCCGTTCTTCAGGTCGTTGATGAACTTGGTGGCATCCTGCCAGCGGGCGTAGCCGGCGTCGGTCATCTCGAGCCCGACGTTGAGCTTCTGGCCGTTGCTGAGGTTGACGGTGCGCTCCCAGGGTTTGAAGCCCTCGCGGACGACGCGGAGCTTGTGCAGGCCGGCGCGCGCCTGGATCTGGCCGGGGGCGGTGCCGACGGCGATGCCGTCGATCTCGACCGTGGCGTTGAGGGCGGAGACCTTGTACTTGCTGTCGGAGATGCTGATCGTGTTTTCGGCGCCGATGCGGACGTCGGGGATGTAGACGTCGGCCAGCTCCGTCGTGATCGAGATCGTGACCAGGCCCTGGGCGGCGGAGGTCTGGGCGAGGCGGCCCTTGTCGATCTGGCGCTTGAGGCTGGTGGCGACCTTCTGGGCGGCTTCCTCGAGGAGGCGGTTGAGCACGTCGGAGTGATCCTCGGTGGAATTGTCGGTCTGCTGGATGACCTTCGACACGCGGACCGTGTCGGCAGCGAGGCTGGCGCCGGTGTTGCCGTCGAGGATCTTGTAGGTGACGCGGGCGGTGCGCTCCTCGTTGGTGGCCTTCACGCCGTAGGCGTCGACGTTGCGCTTGTTGGAGTCGAAGCCGGAAATGGTGACCTGGAGGAGGTGCGTGGCGCCGAGGGTCTGGGCGAGGCGGACGGCGGACGTGCTCTGGGCGAGCTGGGCGTCGAGCTCGTTGGCCTTGGCGCCGGGCTGCATGCCGGCGACGGCGTTGAGGGCGGTCTCGCCGCTGATGACGTTGACGTTGAGGTCGGTCACGCGGCCCGTGATGTAGTCCTCGAGGGCGCCGAGCTGGCTGTCGCCGACCTCGCCGGCGCGGTTGGCGACGAAGATGGCGACCGTGGTGCCCTCGGGCTTGGGCGCGACCTCGCGGACGACCGCGGTGATGGTGCGTTCGGTGACCTTCTGGCCGTCCTGGTCATAGGTCTTGGTCTGGACCGAGGTCTTGGGCGCGTCGCCGGATTGGGCGAGGAGGCTGCCGGCGGCGAAGAGGAGCGCGCAGCAGGAGTGCTTGAATTGGGCAAACGTCATGGAGGGATCGGGTTGAAGGTTCGTCCGGGTTGATCAGCGACCGGTGGGAAGGCCGCTCGCATCGGGCAAGGGGTGCGCCGAACGGGCGGATTGTGACGGGTGGGAGACAAACATGTTCCGCGAGGTGCTTTGAATCCGCAGCTGCGGACACGCGCAAGACATTTGCGGCCAGCACTTCCGACCGCAAATGCCGTCTGCGTCTTATCGGGTACCCTGGGCCTGCGCGCGCTGGTAGGCGCTGCGGATGGCGGCATCGTAGCCGGTCTCGAGCGAAGGGTAGATGGCCATGGCGGCGGCGAGAGCCTGGGCGTAGTCGCCGCTGCTGCCGTGCTTCACGTGCATGTACACGGCGAGGTCGTCGAGGTTGTTGAAGGAGACCGAAGAGGTCTTCTTGATGAATTCCGTGCCGCCGATCGCGGCGACCGCACCCATTTCCTTGCCCTTCTTCTTCATGAGGCCCGAGGCCAGGCCGCCGAACGGCACCTTCGAGGCGAGGTGCTTGCCGGCTTCCTCGCCCGCTTTGGCGCCGAGCGCGGCGCCCACCTGGGTGCTGAAGGTCTTGGTCGCCCACGCGGTGAGCTGGCCCTCGGCAGTGTACGGTAGGAAGTACTTGCCCTTGTTGTTGGCCAGCGGCGACGGGGCCACGACGTTGCCGGAGTAGGTTTGGTTCTTGGCGGTGAACTCGAGGACTTTTCCGAGAATCACCTGCGCCTTGACCACGTCCGCCATGTCGGTGGCGGACAGGCTGAGGGCAGGCACGGACAGGGCAACGATCAGGGCGAGGAGGCGGAGCGGTGTTTTCATGGTGCGGGATAGGGTGCATCCCCGATGCACGACGTGGAAAACCGACTCAAGGCCGCGCTGCCGTTCAGGCCTACGCAAAGGTGCGTAGGCGCGGCTTCACGCTGCGCCCGGGAACGCGCCGCGGGATTGACTCCCCGGTGGCAAACCGCTTCCTTCCCCACGTCCGCCTCCGACGAGGCTCAACCGCAACCCTCAAACCACGCGCAATCATGCAGACCTCTGTCCTTGCCTCCTTTTGCCTGCCCGTGGCGGTTGCCCGATCCGCCGGCGCCTGAAGCGCGCCGGTATTTCCTGACCGAGGCCGCCCCACGGGGCGGCTTTTTCGTGTCCGCGCGGCCCCACCGGGCCCGGCGCGTGTTCGGTCCCCTGCCCTTTCCTGATCCCATTCCTCGTCTCATCATGCATCTGTCCGCCCTCGGTTGGAACGACGCCCACGCGCAGGCGTTTCAGCCCCATTCCCTCCAGCAACTGCAACCGGCCCGCGTCATCGAGGCGCACCGGCAGGCCTACGTTCTCCACCTCGGCACCGCGACCGTGCCGGGCGTCTGCACCGGCCGCCTGCTCCACGACTCGGCCACGCGCGCCGACCTCCCGGTCGTCGGCGACTGGGTCGCCGCGCGCCTGCGACCGGGTGAACCGCGCGCCGACATCCATGTGGTGCTGCCGCGCCACACGCGGCTGTCCCGCCGGGCCGCCGGCCCGACCGACGAGGAGCAGGTGCTCGCCGCCAACCTCGACACCGTGCTCCTGCTGACCGCGCTGGACCAGAACTACAACCTGCGCCGCATCGAACGCTTCCTGACGCTGGTCCGGGAAAGCGGCGCGCAGCCGGTTGTCGTCCTCAACAAGTCCGACCTGCATCCCGACCCGGCCGCCGCCGTGGCCGAGACGGTGGCGGTCGCCGGCGAGGTCCCCGTCGTCAGCCTGAGCGCCGCCCAGGGCTCCGGTCTCGACCAGCTCGACCCCTGGCTCCAGCCCGCCGCCACCCTCGCCCTGCTCGGGTCCTCGGGCGTGGGCAAGTCCACCCTCATCAACCGCCTCCTCGGCACCGAGCGCCAGGCCACCGCCGCGCTCAGCGACGCCATGGGCCGGGGCCGCCACACGACCACCCACCGCGAACTCTTCGTGACCCCCGGCGGCGCGCTCGTGATCGACACGCCTGGGATGCGCGAACTCCAGTTCTGGGATCCGCCGGCCGCCGCCGTGGCCGAAACCTTCGCCGACGTCACCGCCCTCGCCGCCGCGTGCCGTTTCCAAGACTGCCGCCACAGCGGCGAGCCCGGCTGTGCCGTGCAGGCGGCGCTGGACGATGGCAGCCTCGATGCCGCCCGCTGGGCCAGCTACCGCAAGCTCCGCCGCGAGCAGGCCTACGCCGCCGCCCGCGAGGACCCCCGCCTCGCCCGCGCCCACCGCGACGCCTGGAAAAAGATCCATCGCGGCGTGCGGGCACGCATGAAATTCGAGGCCGAGGCGGAGGATTGACCCTCCGCCTGAATGGGCCAAGGAATGTCGGCACTATGTTCACCATCATCGGCGGCGACGGTAAGGAATACGGGCCTGTGACAGTCGAACAGGTGCAGGCATGGATTGCAGGTGGCCGGGCCAACCTGGATACCCAGGCCAAGCGGGTCGGCGAATCAGCGTGGCAGCGCATCGGCGATTTTCCGGAGTTCAGCGGTGCCGCCGCCGGCGCCGCGAGCGCGGCCAGCGCCCCGCCGCCCCCGCTAGCGGCGGCCCCGGTTCCGGGACGCACTGCCGCCGCCGGCACGGTGCGCGTCGATCCCAAGGCTTACGCCGACGACCTGATCGCCCGCGCCGCCAAGCTCGACATTGGCAGCTGCCTCGAGCGCGGCTGGAACCTCCTGAAGGCGAATTTCTGGCCCCTCGTCGGCACGACCTTCGTGCTCGTCATCGTGATGCTGATCGCCCAGTCCATCCCGTTCCTCGGCCTGATCGTCGGCCTGCTGCTCACCGGGGTGTTCTACGGCGGCCTGTACTTTTTCTATCTCAAAAAGATCCGCGGCCAGCCGGCGGAACTGGGCGACGCGTTCGCCGGCTTCAGCCTGGCCTTCCTGCCGCTGATGCTCGCCTCGCTGGTCGTGACACTCCTCACGACGCTTGGCCTCCTGCTCCTCATCCTCCCCGGCATCTACCTGGCGGTCTCGTACGCGTTCGTCTACCTGCTGATCGTCGACCACAAGCTCGAGTTCTGGTGCGCGATGGAAGTCAGCCGCCGGGTCGTCACCGCCCAATGGTGGCGCGTCTTCGGCCTGATGATCCTCGGCGGCATCATCGCCATCCTCGGCGTCCTCGGCCTCATCATCGGCATCTTCATCACCATGCCGATTCTGATCGGCGCCATCGCCTACGCCTACGAGGACCTCTGCAACCCGCCCGCGAAGTAAGTCGATCCGGTTTCAGCACGGATTCGGCAGGGGCCGCGTGGTGGGATGGCCACAGAAGGCGCAAAAGGCACAGGAAATACCTGATCCTTTTGGGCCTCTTGTGCCTTCTGTGGCTATCCTCAACCGCCACGTTCGCCGGGGCCGTGTAATCCGCGGTTGATTCGTCTGCTACCGTCGGCAGAACCAGCCGAGCTGCATCCACGTCGTGAACCAGGCGCGGACCTGCTCCGGTTTCACGCCGCGACCGGCGACTGACACGGCCTGCGCCAGCGAACGGCCGGCGCGCAAGTCCGTGAGGATGCGATACGCCGGGGCCGCGAGGCGCTTGTAGTAGATCCGCCCCTCATGCCGGTGGACGGCGAGCCAGGTCGGAGTCGGCCGGGGGCGGCGCGCGCGGGCGATGCCCTTGCGCTCGCGCCGCCCAGCCGCGGTGATCGCGTTGCTCGCATCGCCGCGCAGGGCGGCGTCCTTCACTGCCAGTGCAAACTCGTCCACCGGGTACCGCAGCGCCAGCAGGCGCACATGCGGCTGTACGCCCAGGCGCAATCGGCCGGCCGGCCGGCCCGCGAGTTCGGCCGACGTGAGCGGCGGGTGCGCGGCCGCGTCGAAGCACTCGACCTGCGCCCACTCGAACGCCGCCATGTCGGCCGCGAGCGCGGTGTACGGCGCCGTCAGTCGCGGCGTCCGGCGGATAAAACCCTCCAAGCGAGCCGGCAGGTCGCGCAGCGTGAACGAACGCGACGGATGCCGCCCGAGATAGGCCTCGATCAGGCGCAGGAATTTCCGTTCGCCCAGCACCGCGCGCAAACCGGGCAGGTCCTCGTAGAGGGAATCGAGCGTCCGAAACCAGTACATGCGGTTGTAGATCTCGATGCGCTCCAGACCGGTGAGGCGGTCGTTGGCCGCGGCAAAGGTGTCGATGACCGTCGCGGCCGGCCGGCCATCCGTCCACGTGCGGCGCGCGCGGTTGCCGGGACCCAGCGGGCGGATGACCGCCTCCAGCATCAGGCGCTGGAAGGCGCGGAGGTCGGCCGTGGACCGAATGCGTTCAGGTGCGCGTCGCGGCATGGGCTTGGCGGGCCTCGGCGATGTAGGCGTTGGCCTTGAGCGCCTCGGCGTGCACCTCGTCGAACGACGGGATGCGGTCGTCCCATTCGAGCAACGTGGCAGTCACGCCGCAGCGGCGGATGGCGTGGGTGTACAGTCGCCACACTGGGTCGAGCACCGGGTGGTCGTGCGTGTCGAGGAGGTACTTCTCGAACTTCGTGTGTCCCGCGATGTGGATCTGGCCGACGCGCCGGTGCGGAATGCCGTCGAGGTAGGCGTACGGGTCGAAGTCATGGTTGCGCGACGAAACGTAGATATTGTTCACGTCGAGCAGGATTCCGCAGTCGGCGAGTTCGACGACCTCGGTGAGAAATTCCCACTCGGTCATCTCCGACTGGTGGAACGCCGCGTAGCTGCTCACGTTCTCCACGCAGATCGGCACCTCGAGGAAGTCGCGCACCTGGCGGATCTTTTCCGCCGTGCGCCGCGCCGCGGCCTGCGTGTAGGGCATCGGCAGCAGGTCGTGCGAATACGTGCCGTCGACGCTGCCCCAGCACAGGTGATCGGACAGCCACGGCGTGCGCGTGCGCTTCACGAGCGCCTTGAGCTTTCGCAGGTGCGTGCGGTCGGGCTTGTCGGCCGAGCCGAAATACAGCGACACGCCGTGCTGCACGACGCGGTACTGCTCGAGGATCGCATCGAGCACCGCCAGCGGGCGGCCGCCGTCGACCATGAACGTCTCCGAGATGATCTCGAACCAGTCCACCACGGGCTTCCGTTCGAGGATGTGCCCGTAGTGCGGCACGCGCAGCCCGAGCCCGATGCCGTAATCGGTGTGGCCGTTGAAACGGTTCGCCGGCATGGCGGGGCGATTAAAGCAACAGGCAGGGCGCGTGGCGCCCTGCCTGCAAACGATCAGCAAATCACTTCTTCGGTTCTTCCTTGGCCTCTTCCTTCGCCTTGCAGGACTCTTTGGCTTTGCAGCCCTCCTTGCCCTTGCAGGAGGCCTTCGCCTTGCAGCCTTCCTTGCCTTTGCAGCTCTCCTTGGCCTTGCAGCCCTCTTTGCCCTTGCAGGACTCCTTGGCTTTACAGCCTTCCTTGCCCTTGCAGGAGGCCTTTTCCTTGCTCTCGGACTGCGCCGGCGCGCCGGCTTCCTGGGCGTAGGCGCCGGTCGTGAGTGCGCCGGCATAGAGGCCGGCAATGGCGGCGGCCGTGATGATCAGGCGGTTGGACTTCGTCATGGTGTGGATGTGGGTTTCAGGGTTGGTGACCGGCAAAAAACGGCCAACAGGCCGCCTTCGGCGCGATCGGGGTAAGAGGCCCTTGGTGTCCGAATATTCCGCCGGGTTCCAGCAAAACCCGGTTTAACCACGGATTACACGGATGGGCACGGATTCAGATCCATGAAACCACTGACGATCACTTATGAACCCTGATCGGGATCAGTGCAGATAAGTGGTTTATCGGGTTTGAATCCGAGTAATCCGTGCAATCCGTGGTTGATCCGTTTGGTCTCAGACGACGCGGTCCACCATCGTTCCACCGCTCGTGAAGGCGGCGAGATTTTGGAGAAAATGCTTCACCAGCGCCTCGTCCTGGTCGCTGCGGCCGCCGGCGGTGTGGCAGGTGACGTAGCAGTTCGGCGTGGTCCAGAACGGATGCGCCGGGTCCAGCGGCTCGGGCTCGAAGACGTCGAGGTAGGCAGCGCCGAGGCGGCCGGAGTTGAGCGCCGCGAGCAGCGCCTGGTCGTCCACCGTCGTGCCGCGGCCGATGTTGTAGAACCGCGCGCCGGGCTTGATGCAGGCGAGGCGCCGCGCGTTGACGTACCCGCGCGTCGCCGCGTTGTCGGGCAGGATGTTGACCACGTGGTCCGCCTCGCCGAGCACGCTGCTGAGTTTTTCCTCGGGGATGATGCGCACGCCCTTTTCGCTGCGCGTCTGCCGGCGCACCGCGTAAATCGTCACGCCGAACGGCGCCAGCAGTTCCGCCAGCCGGCGGCCGATGGCGCCGTAGCCGAGGAGCAGCACCGTCTGCCCCGTGAGCAGGCGACAGGCGTAGCGCCGCTCGGCATAATGCCAGCCGTGGTCCGTCAGCTGGTCGCGGTGCGACGCGAGCAGGTTGCGCCCGAGCGCGAGCATCATCGCGAGCACGTGCTGCGCGCACGAGTCGGCGAAGACCTGCGACGCGTTGGTGAAGACCGAGCCGCGCGCGCGGAAGCTTTCCAGGAACTCGGGGGTGTCGAAGCGCGTGTAGCCCGCCGAGTTCACCTCCACCCACTTGATCCGCGGATTCCGCAGGCACTCCGCCGCCACGGGCTGGCCAAACGCCACGTCCGCCTCCGCCAGCGCCGGATCCGGCGCCCCCGCCTGCAGGACATTGGTCGACGCCTGCGTCGACATCACCAGCTTGTGCCCGCGCGTGCCGGCAACCAGCATCGCCGTCGCCGCGGGGTTGAACAGGGCATTGCACCAGAGGGTGAGGCTCATCGGGGCGTTAATCACGTGGGCGCGACGCGGGCTTTCAATCCTCAACTTGGGCACGGCCGGTCTAGGCCGAACGTTCAACGTTCAACTCTTAACGCTTAACGCTCAAGTGCCGGAACGCACAGGTCGCCATTTGAACGTTAAGCGTTAAGAGTTAAGCGTTGAGCGTTCCCAAGCCGGTCACGGCGCGGGCTCGACCCAAACCTCCTGCGGCGACATCACCGTCTCACCGGTCACCACGTGCGCCGTCGCCGAGTAAAACCGCGTCCGCCCCGCCACTTCGATGCGGGCCTCGAGCACGGTGCGCCGGTCGGCGCGGATCGCCTCCGGGGGATACGGCAGCTCGAACGGAATGGGCGGCTGACCCGGACCCGAGAGGCTCTTCTCCACGAGCACCACCGCCGGCATGTCCGTGCGGGTGACGTCCAGCAGCCGCAACGTCAGCACGGCGTCGGACGGCAGCGCGATGCGCGCCCGGTAGTTCACGGTCCCGAAGATGACCGGCCCCTGGTAACCCGGCGCCGGCTTCGAACGGCAACCGCCGGCGCTGAGCAACACCGCACCGGCAAGCATGAGGAGGGCGAGGGCTTTCATGGGCTGGGCTCGGCCGACCACGCGGCGAGATGGCGCAGTTCCTCCACCCGAAGGTTGATCTCTGTCAACAACTCCGTGTGCTCGCGCGCCTCCGCGCCGTTGCGGTGCACGAGGCCGCTGGCGAACGGCGGCTGCTCGCCGGCGCGATCGCACCAGTCGCTCCAGCAGTAGCCGACGACGGCCGGATGCGCCACCGCGCGACCCAGCGCCAGCCGGCCGCGGCGCAGCATGCGCTCGACCGTCGTGAGGCTCCCGGGTGGGCGTCGACCCGAGGCGGCGCTGTCCGATTCCATGCGCACCCAGCTGAAATCCGCCAACAAGACCGGTTCACCGCGGCTGCCGGCCAGGTCGCCCGCGTCGAGCACCACGACATCCGCGACCGGCGGCGCTCCGGCCGCGCGCAGGCCCGGCGCCACGGGTCCGCCCCACCGGCAGCCGAGCAGCAGATGGTTCGGCGCGTGCGCCCGGATCGCCGCCGCCGTCACCGTGAAATACCGCCGCGCAAACTCCTCCGCCCACCGCGCCTCGTCGCGCAGGTAGCCGCGCGTCGCGATCCCCTGCTCCGCCCGCGTGCGCTCGCGCAGCGCCTCCTTGTTCGGCAGCTCCGCGCCCCAGGCCCGCGCCAGCGCCGGCAGGCGGCCACCGTGCAGCGCGAGGACAAACTCCCACGCCGCATGATACGCGGCAAAGGCCGGCTCGAGGCTCAGGCAGACTTGCAGCAGGCCCGGTTGCGACGGTGACGGCTGTTGCGGCCAGCCCGGCCGGTCGTCGGTGAACCAGCCCAGCAGGCTGGGCTCCCCGGCCAGGGGCGCGCATACCTCCGCCGCCCGCGCCTGGGCGCGGTCCGGCCACTCCGGGGCGAACACATCGGGCAGCCGCACGCCCGCGAGGCGGATCAGGCCGTCGCCCGCCGCGAAATTCACCGCCGGCGTAAACGCCAGCCCCTCCTCGAGGTACAGCCGGTCGCTCCCGCAGCCGAGCGTGTTGCCACCCCAGCTTCGCAGCTGCGCCGCCGGGTCACGTGGCCCATCCGCCTCCGCCATCACTCCATGCACGCCGCGGGCGAAAAACGGCCGGCCCTCCGGATCGAGCAGCCACCACTGGCCGGCCGGGGTGCGTCCGACACGAAAGAATCCCGGCCGCCCGCGCAGGGTCTCGGGCCGGAAATCGGGAGGGGCATCGCTCGACGGCACCATCGGCCGGCGAGCGTGGGCCGCCGGCATAAAATTGCAAAGCGCGATTGCCGCGCCCGCGCCAATGTCATTGGCTGGCAGGCGATGACCTCCGACCGCTTCGACGCGCTCATCGCCCGCTTCCGGACCCTCCGCCTCGGTGTCATCGGCGACTTCTCGCTCGACCGGTATTTCGACATCGATCCCGCCCGCGCCGAGACCTCGCTCGAGACCGGCAAGCCCGTCCACAACGTCACTCGCGTGCGCTGCCAGCCCGGCGCCGCCGGCAACATCGTGCAGAACCTCGCCGCACTCGCGCCCGCCGCCCTCTGGCCCCTCGGCTGTTGCGGCGACGATGGCGAGGGCTTCGAGCTCCGCCGCGCCCTCAAGCGCCTGCCCGGCGTGCACCTCGACCATTTCCTGCAGACGCCCGCGCGGCTCACCTTCACCTACTCCAAGCCACTCGTCCACACGCCGGGGCGCCCGCCCGAGGAACTGTCCCGCCTCGACATCAAGAACTGGACTCCCACCCCGCCGACCGTCGAGGCCGCGCTGATCGCGTCCCTGCAGCAACTCGCCCCGCAGCTCGACGCCCTCGTCGTGATGGACCAGGCCGCGGCGCCCGGCACCGGCATCGTCAGCCGCGCCGTGCTCAACGCCCTCGCCGCCATCTCGCGCGCCCACCACCGGCTCGTCATCGTGGCCGACAGCCGCCACGGCCTCACGCCCTACCCGCCGCTCGTGTTCAAGATGAACGCCGCCGAGTTCGCGCTGCTCACGGGTCGCTCCGACAGCCCCGCCGAGCTCTTCGACCACATCCCCGGCGGCGCCGCGGCGCTCGCCGAGCGCAACGGCCATCCGGTCTTCATCACGCTCGCCGAACGCGGCATGATCGGCGCGGCCCCGGGCCAGAAGGCCGTGCACGTCCGCGCCTTCCCGGTACGCGGCCCGATCGACATCGTCGGCGCCGGCGACACCGTCACCGCCATGCTCACCCTCGCCCTCGCCGCCGGCGCCAGCCTCCGCGAGGCGATGGAGCTCGCCCAGGCCGCCGCTTCGGTCGTCGTCCACCAACTCGGCACCACCGGCGTCGCCCCACCAGCCGACCTGCGGAAACGACTCTTTTAACCACGGATGACACGGATTGATGTTTGGCGAATGAAGCGTGGTTGAATGGCCACAAAAGGCACAAGAGGCACAGGAAACAGAAACCTGATTTTGCGCCTTTTGCGGCCATCCTGTCAGGCCTCATCCGCATATGATCTATCCGTGAAATCCGTGCCTGCCCTCCGTAGCCTTGGCGAAGGAGGGTAATCCGTGGTTCAAAACCC
>CAYHEW010000043.1:0-31698 GCA_964355715.1 uncultured Opitutaceae bacterium
TCGCGGTCGAGACCGACGGCCAGCTCAAGACCGGCCGCGACGTCGTCATCGCCGCCCTGCTCGGCGCCGAGGAGTTTGGTTTCGCCACCGGGCCGCTCGTCACCACGGGCTGCATCATGATGCGCGTCTGCCATCTCAACACGTGCCCGACCGGCGTCGCGACCCAGGACCCGAAGCTCCGTGCCAAGTTCACCGGCAAGCCTGAGTACGTGGTGAACTTCATGAAGTTCATCGCCGAGGAGGTCCGCGAGATCATGGCCCAGCTCGGCTTCCGCACCATCGAGGAGATGATCGGCCAGGTCGGCTGCCTCGAGCCCAAGCAGGCCATCAGCCACTGGAAGGCCAAGGGCCTCGACTTCTCCAACATCCTCTACTCGCCCGAGGTCGGGCCCGAGGTCGGGCGCTTCTGCGCCATCCCGCAGGACCACGGCCTCGACAAGTCGCTCGACCTCACGACCCTCGTCGAGCTCTGCCGCCCCGCCATCGAGCGCGGCGAGAAGGTCGTCGCCGAGTTGCCCATCCGCAATGTCAACCGCGTGGTCGGCACCATCACCAGCCACGAGGTCACCAAGAAGCACGGCGCCAAGGGCCTCCCCGAGGACACCATCCGCATCCGCTTCAAGGGTTCCGCCGGCCAGAGCTTCGGCGCCTTCATGACGAAGGGCATGACCTTCGCCATCGAGGGCGACGCCAACGATTACGTCGGCAAGGGTCTCTCCGGCGGCAAGATCGTCATCTACCCGTCGCGCGAGGCCACCTTCAAGGCCGAGGAGAACATGATCATCGGCAACGTGGCCCTCTACGGCGCCACGTCCGGCGAGGTCTACATCCGCGGCATGGCGGGCGAGCGCTTCGCGGTCCGCAACTCCGGCGTCAAGACCGTGGTCGAGGGCATCGGCGACAACGGCTGCGAATACATGACCGGCGGCCGCGTCGTCGTCCTCGGCCCCACCGGCCGCAACTTCGGCGCCGGCATGTCGGGCGGCGTCGCCTACGTCCTCGACGAGACCGGCGACTTCGCCAAGCGCGCCAACGGCGCCATGGTCGGCCTCGAGAAGCTCGAATCCCCGGCGGAGATCGCCGAGGTCCGGGCGATGATCGAGCGCCATCAGGAATATACGCAGAGCACCCGCGCCCAGGCGATCCTGGCAAACTGGGCCGCCTACCAGCCCAAGTTCGTCAAGGTCATGCCCAAGGACTACAAGCGCATGCTCGCCTGCATCGACCGCGCCCAGGCCCAGGGCCTCACCGGCGACGAGGCCATCATGGCCGCGTTCGAGGAAAACGCGCGGGACCTCGCCCGCGTCGGCGGCAACTAACCGCTGCCGCGGTGGATTTACGAATTACGAGTTACGAATTACGACCCGGAACCGAATCCGCTAAACCCACCGCTGCTTTGCTGCCCGCCAACACCAATCGCTCCCAGACCACCCAGCCCCCTCGTAAATCGTAAATCGTCCTTCGTAAATTCCACCATCATGGGCAAGCCTACCGGTTTCATCGAATATCTCCGCGAACTCCCCGTCGACCGTCCGCCGCTCGAGCGCGTGCGCGATTACAAGGAGTTCCACCAGCACATGGAGATGAAGAAGCTCCGCCAGCAGGGCGCGCGCTGCATGGATTGCGGCGTGCCCTTCTGCCACACGGGCAAGCTCATCAGCGGCATGGCCTCGGGGTGCCCCATCAACAACCTCATCCCGGAGTGGAATGACCTCGTCTACCGCAACCAGTGGAAGGAGGCCCTCGGCCGCCTGCACAAGACGAACAACTTCCCCGAGTTCACCGGCCGCGTTTGCCCCGCCCCCTGCGAGGGCTCGTGCGTGCTCGGGATCAACAACCCGCCCGTCACGATCAAGAACATCGAGGCCGCCATCACGGATCGCGGCTGGGATGAGGGTTGGGTCGTCCCGTCGGCCCCGAAGGTCCGCACCGGCAAGAAGGTCGCCATCATCGGCTCCGGTCCCGCCGGCCTCGCCGCGGCCGCACAGCTCAACCTCGCCGGCCACAGCGTCACCGTCTTCGAGCGCGCCGACCGCCCCGGCGGCCTGCTCATGTACGGCATCCCCAACATGAAGCTCGACAAGCAGGAGGTCGTCCTCCGCCGCATCAAGCTCATGGAGAAGGAGGGCATCAAGTTCATCTGCAACGCCAACGTCGGTGAGAACGTCGAGCCCCAGATCTTCCTGAAGGAATACGACGCCACCGTCATCTGCACCGGCGCCACCCAGCCGCGCGATCTGCCCATCGAGGGCCGCAACCTCAAGGGCGTGCACTTCGCGATGGAGTTCCTCACGGCCAACACCAAGGCCGTCCTCGCCAGTGGCCAGAGCGCGATCAGCGCCGCCGGCAAGGATGTCGTCGTCATCGGCGGCGGCGACACCGGCACCGACTGCGTCGGCACCTCGATGCGCCATGGCTGCAAGAGCCTCGTGCAGATCGAGATTCTGCCGAAGCCGCCGATGGAGCGCGCGGCCGACAATCCCTGGCCCGAGTGGCCGAAGGTCTACAAGATGGACTACGGCCAGGAAGAGGCCGCGGCCAAGTTCGGCGCCGACCCGCGCGTCTATCTCACCACGGTGAAGAAGTTCATCGGTGACGACGCCGGCAACGTGAAGGAACTCGTGACCGTCGAGATCAAGTGGGAGAAGAACGACAAGGGTCAGTTCATTCCCAAGGAGCAGCCCGGCACTGAGAAGACCCGCCCCGCGCAGCTCGTGCTGCTGGCGATGGGCTTCCTCGGGCCTGAGCAGGCCTTGCTGAAGGAGATCGGCGTCGAGACCGACCCCCGCAGCAACGTCAAGGCCGAGCACGGCGCCTTCGCGACGAGCATTCCCGGCGTTTTCGCCGCCGGCGACTGCCGCCGCGGCCAGAGCCTCGTCGTCTGGGCCATCAACGAGGGCCGCGGCGCCGCGCGCGAGTGCGACCGCTTCCTGATGGGTGCGACCGACTTGCCGTAAAGCAGGACCGGAGCACTTGCGCTACGGTAGGCAGCCCGCTTGCGGGCGCTGGTTTGGCGTGCGCACGCTATTCGAGCGCGAGCAAGCTCGCGGCCTACCGGGTCCGCCCTCCATTGCCTCCGGCCCGCGTCCTGCTACACCGCATCCATGGCCTACAAGAAATCGTCATGGAGCTGAACAAGAAGATCGCGCTCGTCGCGCACGACCACAAGAAGCGCGACCTCGTCGAGTGGGCGAAGTTCAACCGCGACCTGCTTGCCCACCACAAGGTCTATGCCACCGGCACGACGGGCCTGCTGCTCGAGAAGGAGCTCAAGTTTCCCATCACCAAGCTGCAAAGCGGTCCCCTCGGCGGCGACCAGCAGATCGGCGCCAAGATCGTGGACGGCGAGATCGATTTCCTGATCTTCTTCTGGGACCCGCTAGAACCGCAGCCGCACGATCCCGACGTGAAGGCGCTCCTGCGCATGGCCGTGGTCTGGAACATCCCCATCGCCTGCGACCGCGCCTCGGCGGATTTCATGATTTCGTCACCGCTCATGGACAAACCGTACTCGCGTCTCGTTCCGGACTACGATGTCTACCGCAGCCGCCCCATCCCCGCCGGCGACCCGACGCCAACGGTTGCCGCGAAAAAAGCCTAAGGCTCGGCCCGAAGGGTGGCCACATAAGGCGCAGAAGACACAAAAAGATCACGGACCTTCTGCGCCGCTTGTGCCTTTTGTGGCCATCGATCCGGCTGAATTTCTATCCGTGCCATCCGTGAAATCCGTGGTTTAAAACTCAGCCATGCCCTCCAAGCCCATTCCCGGCTCCTCCGGCGAGATCCTGACCGAGCTGCCGTCGCCCTACGCGCCGCACGCCGCGACCGGCCTGCTGCATCTCCCGCGCTTCCTGGCGAAGTGCAAGTATGTGAAGGAGCACGGCGCGCTGCCGGCGAGCTACGCGAAGAACTACAAGCGCGGCATGGACAAGTTTCTCTGCCTGCACCTCGGCGTCGAACCGAACGCCGTCGAGCGCATCGTGCACGAGTGCCTCGACGCCGGACTCGACGACGCAGAGCGCGACCGGCGGCTCCTCGCGCTCTTCCCGCGCGACCTGCGCGTGGCGAAGTGGAACCGCAGCTACGTGCAGAAGGGCCTGACGCCCAGCGGTCGTGAGTTTCTCAAGGAGGCGCTGACGAACATGGGTTGCGCGGACCGCACCGAGGACATCATCAGCGTCACCGATCTGATGGATTTCGACGAGGGCCGCATCGAGTAGCGCGCGATCCCGCCAAAAAAAAGAGAGCCGCTCCACGAGGGGAGCGGCTCAGATGCTAGTATTGGGCGAAGCGCCTTACTTCTTCTTCTTAGCGGCGGTTTTCTTCGCGGGTTTCTTCTTGGCAGCTTTCTTGGCCATCGGTTTTTGCTCCGTATTTGTGTGGGCTTTGGGTTGAAATACTCGCCACGACTCACAGTCGTGCGCGAGTTACATGCATGTAAATCACTCGTGCACCGCAAACGCGCAACACAAATGCGCGCGATTTTTGTTTTTCATCGCGCGCGAAAAAAACGCGCGGACAAAAATTTTCTCACCGCGCGCTGCGCTCAATGCAGCGCGCCCGGTGCGGTCGCGGGATCGGCGTGCTCCGTCACCACATGGCGCAACGTCGCGAGATTCTCGCGCACGAGCGCGCCCATCGTTGCGCACTGCAGGTACTCGGCGCGCTGGTAATGTTCGGCCAGACTCGCGCGCAGCGTCGCCACTTTTTCCTCGGGCGCGAGCGGATCGTGCGCCATCATCTCGAGCAGGTGGCCGAGGCGCACCGCGGCGATGTCGGCGCGCTGCAGCATCAGCGTCTGTTCCTCCCGCTGGTACTGCAGCGCGGTCTGCACATGGAGGTGCTTCGTGCAGTAGGCGACGAGCGGCGCGTTCTCCTTGAAGAACTGCGGCAGGTAGAAGTGCTTCCGGCTGTTGTACGACTGCTGGTCGAAGTCCATCGCGCGGATGCGCACCTGCGCCTCCTCGAAGTCGGGCGTGAGCACGAAGACGAAGTTGTAGGAGCGCATGTCGCCGAGCAGGCGCACGAAGCAGCGCTCGTTGAACTTCACCAGCTCCTTGGCGACACGGATCGGCTTCAGCTCGGAGTTGTTCATCCAGCGCGCGATGAAGATGTCGCCCGGGATCCCGGCGATGTGCTCCTCGATCAGGGTGTTGCCATGCGTGAGGAAGTTGAGCCGGTTGGGCGACAGCAGGTGCTCCAGCTCGAGGCCGTAGATGCGGGAGGCATCGGCCTTCTTCACGTAGAAGTAGTCCTGGTTGTCGTTGTAGGCGTTGACTACGCGCACGCGGAACGGCGTCGAATTGCCGAAGCTGCAGAAATCCACGCGGTCGACATACAGGTGCTGCACGACGGCCAGGTTGCCGTCGACCTTCAGCCGTGCGTAGATGCGCTTCAAGCCCTCGTAGAGCGGCGCCATTTCCTCGGCGCGGTAGATCACCGTGTCCCACAACGTCGGCCGGCCCTGCGCATCGCAGAGCGGGATCGATTCATGGAAGTCGCGCAGCCGTTCGTACGTGACCGGCAGTTCGCGCTCGCGGCGATAACGGTGCAGGTAGGTGCGCAGGCCGTCGCTCACCGGAATGCTCGGCTTCTTCGGCGTGGCCGCGTTCAGGCTCAGGTCCTCGGACATGCGCGCAAGCTAGCGATCGATGTGCCACTGGCAATGCGCGAGCGGATCAATTGAACCACGGATTTCACGGACGGCACGGATCCGGCACATGAGAACCAATACATTCTTACAGGAGGAAACGGAGGGAGCAGAGACCCGATCCATCACCTCCGTTCTCTCCGTTACCTCTTGTAAATCAGTTTGGATTTTTCTGCGCCTTCGGTGCTTTTTGTGGCCATCCAACCACGCTTCATCCGCCAAGTGTCAATCCGTGGTTCAATTCCGGCGCTCAGGCGCCGCCGCGCTCGAACCAGCGGACGATGGCCGGGGACGGGGCAGGCACGCGCTGCGGGATGCCGCCGTGGCGCAGCGAGTGGGTCGCGGCGCAGCCGGCGGCGATGCTCTCGCGGGCGGCCAGCGGGTTGGTGTCGGTGTGCCCGCCCTCGCGCACGTAGCGCAGGAATTCGCCGATGATCTTCGGATCGGCGCCGCCATGGGAGCCGCGTTCGATCGGGATGCGGTACGTGGCGTCGGCCTTCTCGTTCCAGCTCGCGCGTTTGTTCCACAGGCGCAGGTGGGTGCCGGGTTCGCCGTTGCCGAAATTCTCCAGCCGGCCCTCGGTGCCGATGATGGTGTAGTTGCGCCAGTAGTCCGGCGTGTAATGACACTGCGCGTAGGTCGCGAAGACGCCGTTATCGAGCTTCATCTGCATCGAGCTCAGGTCCTCGACGTCGATGCGGTGGTTGAGGCGGCGGTATTTTGTCGGCGGGAAAAGCTTCCAGTCCTGGTCCGCGACATTGATCCGCCGCGGGCCGGGCTGCGCGGGCAGGCGGCCGGGAAGGTCGCCGTAGAGGGTGAGGGCGCCGAGGGCGTTGACCAACCGGCTGTAGCCGCCGCAGAGCCAGTGAATCACGTCGATGTCGTGGGCGGCCTTCTGCAGGAGGAGGCCGTGCACGTAGCGGCGCTCGGCGTGCCAGTCGCGGTAATAGAAGTCACCGCCGTGGCCGACGAAGTGCCGGCACCAGCAGGCCTTCACCTCGCCGATCGTGCCGGCGTCGATCAGGGCCTTCAGTTTCCGGACAAACGCCATGTGGCGCATGTTGTGGCCGACGTAGAGGCGCACCTTGTGCTTCTTGGCCGCCGCGAGGATGCGGTCGCAGGCGGCGGTGCTGAGGGCCATCGGCTTCTCGAGGTAGATCGCTACCCCGCTGGCGATCGCGGCGAGGGCCTGTTCCTCGTGGAGGAAGTCCGGGGTGCCGATGATCACGGCATCGAGGTCGCGGGTGAGCAACTCGCGGTAGTCGTGGGTCGTGAAGATATCGGCGCCGAAGTCGGTACGGTTCCGCTCCAGCGTCTTCGGGCTCACGTCGCAGCAGGCGACGATGCGGGAGCCCTTGCCCGGTTGGTGGGTGGTGCGGGCGAGGTTGCCGCCGCGACCGCCGGAGCCGATGACGCCGATCTGCAGGTCAGGTTTTTTCATGGGAAGAGGGGAGGGGGCGCCGCCTCGGTCGCCGGCCGGTGCCGGTGTCGGTATTCGAGCGGCCGGAGGCCGGCCGAGTGCCGGGCGAAGGCGGCGTAGAAGGGAGCCACCGATGAAAATCCGCTCTCCATCGCCACGTCCAGCACCTTCAGGTCCGTCGTGATCAGGAGGCGCTGGGCGTGCGACACGCGCAGCCGGGTGAGGTATTCCCACATGCTGGCGCCGCACTGCTTCTTGAAGACGCGCATCAGGTATTTCGGATGCAGCCGCGCGTGGTCGGCGATGACCTGAATGGTGAGTGGCTCGCGGTAGTGCTGGGCGATGAAGTGCGTCACCCGCGCAATCTGGCCGGCCCCGGCGGCCCCGGCCGGCCGGGGCCGCCGGCTGGCGATGGGGGTGCCCAGGGCGAGGCGGTGGAAGCGGGCTTCCATTTCCAGGTGCAGCACCTGCAGGCGGGCGGGTTCGCCGCTCGCGGCATCCGCCAGCCAGCGCTCCAGCAGCGGCCGGTCGGCCGCATCTGCCGGTCCCGTGACGATCTCGCCGCGCAGCAACCGGTCGGAAAGAGCGTTGGGCAGCCGCCATTGCAGGAACCAGCCGAGCGGCAGGGTGCACCAGATGCCTTTGCCTACGATGCCCGGATCGAGCGTCTGGTGCGGCACTCCGCCCCACAGCACCGTGAAGCGACCGGGCTCGACCGGCACCACCGTGCCGCCATGCAGGTAGGAGAAGCCGCCGGAGAAGAGATAGTTGATCTCAATGTCGGGATGCGTGTGCGGAGTCTCCATCCGGCCGCCATCCGTCATATGCCAGAGGCGGAACCCGTGGGCCTGCTCGTGGCGATCGGCGAGACGGCGGACAGAAACGGGGCGGGGCATGGTTACTATTAGAGAATAAGTTGGGATTAAACGGAAAGATATTTTTGGATAGTTCGACTAGGGTGGGCGCGTCATGGAAAACCGCTTCGTACCCCACCACACCACCCCGCCGGTAATCAACGTCCCCGAGGCCCGCGTGCCGACGGCCCTCGATGAATACCTTTTCGATCTCAACGGCTTTGTCATCCTGCGCGGCGTTCTCACCCCCGCGGAGGTGGCCGATGCCAATGCCCGCATCGACCAGATTCCGCGCGCGCTGCCCCGCAAGGGCTGGCACGGCTGGGTGCAGCGCGAGGATCACCCGGAGCACCGCGGCATCAGCTACCAGCAGGTTTACGAGCTGGGTGGCACGTTCGAGCGGATGATCGACCATCCCAACTACATCAACCACGTGCTGCGGTTTGTCGGCGGCCACGACACCTTCGACTACCACCACGGCCCGGCGTTCATCGACGAGAACTTCTACACGATCCGCGGACCTGGCGAGGCCATCACCCTGCACGCGGGCGGCCACGACCGCGCCAAGCGCATGGCGTTCGGTTATCACAACGGCCGTTTTCAGTGCAACCAGATCAACGTGCTCATCGCCTTCACCGACATCGGGCCGGGCGACGGGGCGACGATGGTCATTCCTGGTTCGCACAAGTCGAACATCATCCATCCCGAGTTTCTCCGACCGACGCGTGGTGACGAGTGGAAGGACGGAACCAGTGGCGGCTCGGTGGACGGCGTCCCCGGCGCGATGGAAGTGCACATGAAGGCGGGTGACGCGATCGTGTTTGTGGATGCGATGAGCCATGGCTCGGCCCGCCGCGTGAACCCCGGTGAGCGCAAGATCGCGGTTTACCGTTACGGCTCCTCCTGGAACCGCACGCGCTGGGGCTACCACGCCTCGCCGGAATTGCTGGCCCGCGCCAATCCCTTTGCGCGCAAGCTGGTGCATCCGCAGGAGTACATCCGCCCGCCAGGCACCGAGGCGCGCTGGTAGGCGGTGCCTGAGTGGCTAAAAAATCACGCTGCGAGCAGCCGGTCGCATAACGCGATCAGTTTCGCCCGCAGCGGCTCGCCGCGGATTGCGAACGCGCGCTGCTGACGCTCGTATTCAGCCCGGCCGTCCGCGGTCTCGATCGCGATCGGCTCGAATCCCAACGCCCGTAGGTCGTACGGGCTCGCCCGCATGTCCACCTCGCGAATCTCCCAAGCCAACGCAAAGCAGTCGGCCACCAGCTCCGACGGTGTGAACGGCGCCAGTTTGAAGGCCCACTTGTAGAGATCCATGTTCGCGTGCAGACAGCCGCGCTGTTCGAACTGCGGCACCGTCTCGCGTGTGGGCTGCAGCCGGTTTAGCGGCCGCGCCGGCGGCGTGAAGAAGCGGAACGCGTCGAAATGCGAGCAGGCGATCGCCGAGCTCTCGACGATGCGGGCGATCTCCTCGGACGGGAATCGCAGGGGTAACTGACGATGCCGAATCTCCGCCGGCGTCATCCGGTACACCATCGCCCACTCATGCAACCCATAGCAGCCGAAGAAGGCTGGCCGGGCCTGCATGATCGTGAGCAGGTCGCGCAGCCAGCGGACGAAGGTCAGTCGGTGCGCCGGCAATGCCGCCGGATCGATGCCGACACCCTCCAATGTTTCGCGGTACTCCGGCCATCGCAGGAATTCGCGCGCCGCCGCTCCCTTGAGGATCACGTCAGGCCCGGGGTGCCAGCGCTTCAGCCAAGCGGGGCGGAAGGCGTAGTAATCGAAGAGAAAATCATAAACCGGATGCTTCTCCCCGCGGGCCGCCCGCGTTTGGTGCGGATCGGTCCACTGCCTCGCGCGCTGTTCGTGTGCATCCCGGCGGGAGAGCCAGTCGGATGCTGCAAGGACGAGGGCGGTGGCGGGCATTAAGGAAATCAAACAGCCGAATCCCACGGGAAATGCCAAGCCTGCACGGCTCGCTCCAGACCAAGGGCGCAACGGTAGGCAGCCCGCTTGCGTGCGCTTGCTTGGCGTGCGCGTGCGTTTCGGGCGCGAGCAAGCTCGCGGCCTACCGGTGTCTGATTAGGCGTACGTATCGGCCAGTGACTGCCAGCTCAACGCCTGCGTGATCGCCGCCTTGGTTGTTGGCTGATCGAACTCCACGAGCACCTCCTTCTTCTCGCGCGGGTACAGCTCGAAGTAGTTGTCGCTGCTGTTGTGCGCGAGCCCGGGTACCTCGAAGGCGAAGCGGTGATGGAAGGCGTCCGAACGAAACGTCAGTAGGGCCCGCTGCGTCGTCAGTGACCGTACCGTCACTTCAGTCCGCGGTTTCGGCAGGGCGACGAAGCGCGGCGGGGCCAGGAAAACCGTCTCCTCGCTCACACGGTTACCGTCGATTTCCAGCGCGATGCGCAGGTAGAGGTGATCGCGACCGTGCTGCGCGATCGGCGCGGCGAGGTCGAGGGTCTGCTGCTTAACGCTGCGGCCATAACGCAGGGCGACGCGTTTCTGCCCGCCCAACACCACCCGGCCATCGACGTGGAAGAGATCCCACAGCAGCAAACCTTCCACGGCCTGCGGTGCGTCATACACCGTGTACAGGTGCACCTGCCGCACGGTCGACCGGCGGTAGTTGCCGATGATGGCGGTCTCGGTCCCCGGCACATGGGCGCTGACGAGGGCCGGCGCGAAGAAGCGGCGGGCGACGTGCTGCAGCGCCTTCCACCGGCCGGTGTGCTCGATCGAACTCCACGAGGCGACGGGCCAGCAGTCGTTGAGCTGCCAGTAGAGCGCGCCCATGCACACCGGCATGATGCGCCGGTAGTGCTCGACGCCGGTCTGCATGCAGTGCGCCTGGTTGAGCTGCGACAGGTACACGAGGGCTTCCTGGCTCTTCGGGAAACGGTAGAGCCGGGACACGTAGTCGAGGATGATCTGGTTGCCGGCCGTGTTCTTCTGGTGGTTCTCCGTCACCGGGCCGAAGACGTTAGCCTCGTCTGGCGGGCAGAAGGTCGCCTGCGTCTCCGGCGAGCAGTAGCTCTGCATGCCAAACTCCGAGACGAAGCGGAATCGCCACTTTTCGTAATCCTTCACCGGATGCCGTGCGTGCCACACGTCCCAGAAGTGAGTGTCGCCGCTCTTTTCGCCGAGCGGTTTGATCGTGTAGTCGTTGTTGCGGCCGGCGCCCCGGTAAGGCGAGGTCGGCCAGTAGGGCGTCACGGCATCGTAAGCGGCAACGGCGGCGGGCAGGACGCGGTGAAAGACAGCGTCGTAGTTGCGCCGCAGTCGCGGGGTCTTTTCGAGGGCCTCCCAGTTGAGTGTCTCGATCTCGTTGTTGCCGCACCACAAGGCGAGGCAGGCGCGGTGGCGGATGCGGCGCACCTGGTGCGCCGCCTCGGCGCGCACGCTCGCCAGGAAGGCGCGGTCGCCGGGGTAGAGCGTGCAGGCGAACATGAAGTCCTGCCAGACGAGCAGGCCCAGCTCATCGCACACGTCGTAGAAATCCTCGCTCTCGTAGATGCCGCCGCCCCAGATGCGCAGCATGTTCATGTGGGCGCGCGCGGCCGACTGCAGATCGCGGGCGTAGTCGGCCCGGGTCAACCCGGCGACAAAGCTGTGCGCCGGTATCCAGTTGGCGCCCTTGGCGAAGATTGGCCGGCCGTTGACGACGAAGCGGAAGGATTCACCCCACTTGTCCTTCGACCGGTCGAGGTCGATCGTCCGCAGGCCGATGCGCCGCGCCCAGGTGCCGATCTCGCGCCCGTGCCGATCCGTGACGCGAACCTCCACCGTGTAGAGCGGCTGCGCGCCGTGGCCGTTCGGCCACCAGAGCTGGGGATTTACGATTTCGGAATTACGATTTACGACGGTGGCGATGGGTTGGCCATCGAGAGAGACGGTGCCGGTGAGGGTGGCTTTGGGGTCGGGGTGGGCGAGCTCGGGGGTGAAGGTAAGGAGCACGCTGCCGTCGGCGCGATGCGTCTGGGCGACGCGAACGGACTCGAGGCGGTTACCGCTCCAGGCTTCGAGGCGCACGTCGCGCCAGATGCCGGCGGTGACGAAGCGCGGGCCCCAGTCCCAGCCGAACTGGCAGGGCTGCTTGCGGAAGACCGAGCTGCGACCGACGGAGTCGTTGAACTCCTTCGGTTGGTGCTCCGGTCGCGTCTTGGGCAGGGCGCGGCCGACGCTGGCAAAGCGGATGCGCAGCTCGTTGCGGCCGCGGTGCAGGAGGGGCTTCACTTCCCAGCGCCAGCCGATGAACATGTTGTCGGTGCGGGCGACGACCCGGCCGTTGAGCGTGACCGTGGCGAGAGTGTCGAGTCCGTCGCAGACCAGGTCGACGCACTCCTCGGCGAGTGCCGCGGCGGAGACGGTGAATGTGGCGGCGTACTCCCAGTCGCGGTCCTCGATCCACTGGAGATCGAGTTCGTTCGTGCCGTGGAAGGGATCCGGGATCAGTCCGGCACGGCGCAGGTCGCGATGCACGCAGCCGGGCACCACGGCGGCGCGCCAGGCGGACGACTGGGTGGCGTCGCGGAACTTCCACGACGCGGAGGCGAGGGGCAGGGTGATCATGCGGGGGACAAAATCAGACCTTCACCAGCAACCGGCGCACGCCCTCGATGGGCGTCGCGGTGATAAACTGCAGGCTCACGGCCCAATTCCGGGCGCCGACAAGGTTGCGCAGGATCGAGGCGGCCGCCGGATGGTTGAGGATAGCGCCGCTCACGCCGCAGGTGACAGCCTGGGTGCCGAACAGGCGCGCGGTCACCACTTCGCCCTGCTCGACCAGGCCGGTGAGCGATTCGATCAGGACTTGCTGGGCGGTTTCGTTTCCCGCCTGCGCCAGCTCGAGCAGGTGCGGGGTGAAACCGGCGATGCGGGCATTGGCGTCGGCCGCGGTGTAGAACGAACGTGAGATCGCACCGTAGGCGTCGATGCCCGTGTAGGAGCAGATGCGGTCTCCGAGGGCGGTGCGCGGCGCCCAGCCCTGGAGTTCGCGCAGGCCTCGCGCCAGGGCGCGCCGGCCCAGATCGTGACCGCTGCCAGGATCGCCGAACAGCCAGCCAAGGCCGCCGGCATAGTGGATCGTGCCGTCGGATGCGCGGGCTGAGATGAACGAGCCGGTGCCGGCATGCATCACGAGGCCGGGTCCGCCGGCGGTGGCCAGTTCGAGGACTGGTAGCGAGTCGAGCGAAGCGACAATGCGGCCGTAACCCGTGAGGTGGGCGGATGTTTCCTGCCAGAACGCAGGCGAACCGGCCATGCACAGCAGCGTGACGTCGACGGCGACGCCGGCCCGCGGCGACTTGGCGAGCAGGTGCTGGAGGGCGTCGACCAGGGTGGCCCGGGCCTTTTCGGGGCCGAGGTGACTGGGGTTGCAGCCGGGGCCGACGTGCTGGGCGATGATCGCGCCGGACTCGTCCACCAGAATGAGCCCGGTCTTCGAGCCGCCACCGTCGATGCCGATCCGGAGACTCATGCGAGCTGGCGGCTGAGGCGGTGCTTGTAGGCGGCGCCGACGGCGCGGTTGTGCTCGATGGCGCCGGGCAGGTTCTGGCTGCGGAGCACTGGGAGCGGGTGGCCGTTGGCCTTCATCCAGTCCATGATCTCCAGCATGAGCAAATTGAGGAGCATGCCGCCGACGAGGGTGGAGGTGGGCCCGGTCATCTCGCCGCCACCTGCGTCGATCAGCGTGTCGCCCGGGACGCCGAGGTTGTCGAGGACATGGTCGGCGATCTCGTGGAGTTTCTTCCCGCCTGGATGAACCGTGCGGGCGCTGGCGGACATCGTGGCGGAGCATAGCCCGACGACGTGCAGGCCCTTGGCCTTGGCGTAGAGCGCGACCTCGATGGGTGAGGAGTTCTTCCCGGAGTTGGAGATGACCAGAATGGTCTCGCCGGGCCGCAGCTCGTACTGACGGTCGTGGCGCGCGGCGAGTTCGGTGCCGTAGCCGACGAGGTTCTCGATGAAGCCGCCGGTGGGATCGATGATGCCGCTGACGCTGACCAGACCACCGGCGCGACCGATGATCTCGCGGGCGATCACCTCGCTGTGCCCGCTGCCGAAGACGTGCAGGATTCCGCCCGCGGCGAGCGAACGGCCGATGATCGGTGCGAGGGCACGGAGCACGGGAGCGTTCTTTTCGCGGGCCGCGACGACGAGGGCCATCGAACGTTCATAGAAGGCGTCGGCGAGGGGGCTCATGGTCCCGGTAGAGAAAGCTTTCCCCCGGCGGAAGTCGCGGCAAAAGTGGCATGTCTCCCCTTTCACTATGCGCGCTCTCTTCTGGTTCGGGCTATCCCTTGCAGTGGCGGTCTCAGCTCGCGGCGCGGAGAGGATACCGGTCGAGGACTTCGCACATCTTGAGGTCTTTGCCGGCATGACGCTTTCGCCGGACGGTCGCGCGGTCGCCTACATGCAGAGCATCAAGGGCGAGCAGGAATTGGTGATCCGCGACCTCGAGACCGAGAAAAATGTCCGGCTGGTCGTCCCGGTCTCTCGCGTGCCTTGGGTGCCGCAGCAAACGTGGCTGGGTTGGGCCAACAGCAACCGGCTCGTCTACCGTTTGATTGAAGGTGGATTCTCGGCTGTCGACCGGGACGGGAAACATATCAAAGGGCTGACTGGAATGGACGGAGCCCGGGAGCGGCAGGAAACTGTTCCGGTGACCTCCACCGGGGTCCTGCATTTTTTTCGCGACGAGAAGGACGGGCAGATGCTGATGACGGAGTTCAATCGTCCGATCATTGACTACGACGTCCAGTGGCTGGTCGCGAATTCCCCTAATGTCATCCGTGTCAACTCGCGCACGGCTGTGATCAACCGCGTCGAGGAGAATCCCGGCAATGTGGAACAATGGCTGACGGACAATCGCGGCGTCGTGCGGGTAGCACTGGAGTCGGACCGGGGCGTGGCGCGCACCATTCACCGCGAAGACGAGAATGCGCCGTGGCAGCCGCTGCCGGGCCTGGGCCGCGATAAAACCAAGATTTACCCCCTGGGCATTGGCGCCGACAACCAGACGCTGTACGTCAACCGCCAGACCCCGGCGGGCACGTGGGCCGTCTATCCCTACGACCTGCGGCAAAAGGCGTTCGGCGAGCCCCTGATTGCGCATGAGCATTACGACATCATTCCCGAATGGTGGCGTTCCAGCGGCAACGGTGTGCCGCTCCAAGGTTTGATCTTTGCGCCGAACCACATGGGCGGGCTGCTGGGCGTCCGCTTCCTCACGGAGTTTCCTCGGGTGGCGTGGTTCGACGAGGCCATGGCGGCCTTGCAGGTGTCGTTGGACGCGGCCCTGCCCAACAAGATCAATTCCATCGTGAGCATGGATGACGCCAGGCAGCGCCTCATCGTCCTGTCGTGGGCGGCGAATGACCCGGGTGTTTTCTTCCTCTTCGACGCCAAGACCCAAAAGCTGAGCAAGCTGCTCGCACGCATGCCCTGGATCGATCCGGCGAAAATGGCCGAGGTGGTCGCGATCAAGGTCAAGGCGCGCGATGGACTGCTGCTGCACGGTTATCTCACCTTGCCGCCCGGGCGGGGGCAAAAAAACCTCCCCTTGATCGCCATGCCGCATGGCGGACCGCAGACGCGCGACGTATGGGGCTACGACCCCGACACGCAGTTCCTGGCGAATCGTGGCTATGCGGTCCTGCAGATCGATTACCGGGGCTCCGCCGGCTACGGCGACGGGTTCTTCAAGAAGGGCGTCAAGCAGGTTGGCACCGGCATGCAGAACGACATCACCGACGCGGTGCGCTGGGCGATTCGGCAGGGCATCGCGGACAAGGACCGCATCGGCATCATGGGTGGCAGTTTTGGCGGCTACTCCGCCCTGATGGGCCTCGCGCTCGAGCCCGATCTCTACCGCTGCGGCATCAATATCGCCGGGGTCACCGATTGGGCCGAGTTGATCAAGGACAAGGCCGCCATGTTCCCGCGCAGCTACTCCTACAACTTGAATCTTATTGGTGATCCGAAAAAGGATGTGGAGGAGCTGAAGACGGTCTCGCCAGTATACCTGGTCGACCGGATCAAGGCCCCGGTGCTTATCATTCACGGTCGTGACGACCCGGCGGTGCCGTTTTCCCAGGCGAAGACGTTGGCGCAGGCGCTCGAGAAGGTCGGCAAGCCGCATGAATTCATGTCGAAGTACAATGAGCAGCACGGCCTGCGCGATTTCGGTAATCGCGTCGAGATGTACACGCGCGTCGAAGCATTCCTGAATCGGTACCTGCCGGCCGACTGAATGGCGCCTCCGCCTCGGGCGCAGGAGGAATTAGGCCTTCACATGATCGCTCGTCCGTTGGAGGATCGAACGATCCTGTTACTCCCATGATGTCCAAACGTGCCTGTGCGCTGGCGTTGGTGCTGGCGGCAACCGCAACTGTCCGCGGCGCGGATTACCTCCCCGTCGAAGACTTCAGCCACGAGGATGCCTACTCGGCACTCACCCTCTCGCCTGATGGACAGGTGGTCGTCTACGACGAGTCCATCCGGGGCGACCAGCGGCTTTTCCTGCGCGACCTGCAGTCCGGGCAGAAGACCGGCATCGAGCTTGAAGGCTCGAATGTGGCCTGGAGCCACTACACGGAGTTCTACTGGGTCAACAATCGCCGTGTCCTGTTCTACGCCCACGGCCGTTACGCCGCGATCGATCGCGACGGCACCCATGCGGTCTATGCCCTGCCGGGCACCGAGGTCATGCACCTCTTCCGCGACGAGAAGGACGGGAACATTCTGGTCTCAGGTTACGACATCAAGGTCGGCACCGGCCTGCGGCACATCGCGGCCTACCGGCCGCAGCGGCCGTTCATCCGCAAGGTGAATCCGCGCACGGGGAATTCCACCTATGTGGAGGAGAACCCCGGCAACATCCGGGCATGGGGCATCGATGCGGAGGGCAACGTCAAGGTGGCCCTGGAAATCCGGGGCACGCAGTACCGCGCCATGTACCGGGCGCACGAGAAGGCCGCGTGGGAGACGCTGGCCGGCATGGACTGGAACGATCCGCAGGTCCGCCCCGTCGGCTTCTCCGCCGACGGCAAGACCCTCTATGTCACCCGCGTCACGCCGGAAGGAACCTGGGGCATATACCCGTACGACCTGGCGGAGCGCCGCTTCGGCGAGGTCTTAATTGCGCATGCCAAATACGACATCATCCCTGGCCACAATCCGATCACGGCCGGTGGTGTCTGGCACCAGGCGCCGATCTATTCCCCCAAGGAGCGGGAACTGCTCGGTTTCCGCTACTTCACGGAATTTCCCTGCACGTTCTGGATCAGCCCCGAGATGGAGCAGGTGCAGAAGCAGATCGACGAGGCGCTGCCCGAAAAAATCAACACGATCGCCAACATGAGCGATGACCGCCAGCGCATGCTGATCGTCTCCTGGACGGCCAGCGATCCCGGCAAGTACTACCTGTTCGACCGCAGCACCGGCCAGCTCGAGAAGATCATGGCGCGGCGCCCCTGGATCAACCCCGACAACATGGCCGAGATGCAGCCGATCCGATTCAAGGCGCGCGACGGCCTGACCCTCAACGGCTACATCGCGTATCCGCGTGACCGCGAACAGACGGACCTGCCGCTGGTGGTGGTGGTCAACAGCAACCCATTTCGGCGCCAGGCCTGGCAGTTCGATTCCACGGCCCAGTTCCTCGCGAACCGCGGTTATGCCGTCATGTACGTGAACACCCGCGGTGTCACGGGCTACGGCCAGGAGTTTTTCGAGCGCGGGCACCGCAAGCTCGACGCGGAGATTCCCTATGACCTGGCCGACGGCGCCCGCTGGGCCATCGAGAAGGGCATCGCCAATCCCAACCGCGTGGCGATCCTCGGGGTGGGCGACATTGCCGGCAGCATCGCGCTCACCACCCTCGGCGTGGAGCCGGACCTCTTCCGCTGCGGCCTCGCCACGACCCCCTTCACCGACTGGCTGAAGGTGATCGATAAGGGCGAAATGGATCCCGACGCGTATGCCTTCCTGACCGAGTGGATCGGCGATCCGACCACCGAAGCCGAACGCCTGCGCGCAGCCTCACCGCTCACGCTGGCGCCGAAAATCAAGGCCGCGGTGCTGCTCATGCACGACAAGAAGGACCTCGACTGGTACTACAACCAGACGAAGGCGATGCAGGCCGCGTTGAAGAAGGCGGGCCGGACCGTCGAGCTGATCAACACCTTCGATGATGAGAAATACGGCTACCAGCGCCATGCGAAGTGGCTGAATGGCATCGAGGACTTCCTGCAGCGCAACATGGCGGCCCGGCGTTGAGACCGGCGGTGGCGCCACCCGCCCTCCGCGCCGCCCGCGTGAGACCTTAGGTCTCCCAGCGTCCGTAGATCCCGCACGGCAGCACCTTGCCGTCGCGCTGGATGGGGAGGCCGACCTCTCCGGCGGTGGTGGTCCCGCGGCCGGGGAGAAGAGCGGTGAGAAGGTTGGCGACGACTGTCGGCGACAGGCGCGCGGTGTAGGCGTTGATCAGGAAGAAGAGCGGCGTCTCGCTCAGGAGCTCGCGGCACTCGACCAGCAGCGGCCACAGGTGGTCCTCCAGTTTCCACATCTCGCCGGTGCTGCCGCGGCCGTAAGTCGGCGGATCCATGATGATCGCGTCATAGCGGCGCCCGCGCTTGAGCTCGCGCCGCACGAACTTCAGGCAATCGTCGGTGATGTACCGGATCGGCGCCTCCGCCAGGCCGCAAAGCGCGGCATTTTCGCGGCACCATTTCACCATGCCCTCGGCGGCGTCCACATGGCACACCTTGGCCCCCGCGGCAGCCGCGGCACACGAGGCGGCGCCGGTGTAGCCGAAAAGATTCAGGACCGAAATCTCGCGACCGGCGGCGCAAGCGGCCTTGATCTTGGCGCTGAACCATTCCCAGTTCACCGCCTGCTCGGGGAAAAGCCCAGTGTGCTTGAAACCGGTGGGGCGGATCTTGAACTTCAGACCCAGCGGCTGGTACCGAATCGTCCAGTCGTCGGGCAACGGCCGCCGAAACTCCCAGCGGCCGCCCCCCGTGCTGCTCCGGTGATAAAACCCATCCCAGTTTTCCCATTTCGCCCCCGGGGCCGTATCCTTTCGCGGCCAGATGATCTGTGGATCCGGCCGGACGAGGGTGTGCGGACCCCAGCGCTCCTGTTTCATGCCATCCCCGCAATCGAGCAGTTGGTAATCCTGCCAGCGGTCAGCGACGATCAGGGCGGCACGTTGCAAAGACATGAAGGCAAACATGGCTGGCGGGCGCCCGAGAGGAATCCGAAAACGCTATTCAGGCTGGATTCGGTGGGGTCGATACCCCGGGTCTGGCGCAACAGGTTGACACAGCTGCAACTCATTCGCTTAAGTAGCCTCCTTTTCTCTCCTTCCATGACCACAAAATCACCCTTCCGTGTGTTGCTTGCCCTGTTCGGCGCGTTGGTTTTCGCCGTGGCCCCGCTGTGGGCCGATGTCGTCGAAACCAAGAGTGGCGCCCGCATTATCGGTCAGGTCACCAAGGTCGAGGACGGCAAGGTCTTCATCACGACCGACTACGCCGGCGACCTCACGATCAAGCAGAGTGAAGTCACCACGATGAGCACCGATTCGCCGGTGTTCGTGCGTCTGGCCAGCGGCACCGTGCTCCAGGGCACGCTCGCCGGCACCGGCAACACGCTCAAGATCAACGGCGCCGACGGCGAACTCACCACCAAGGTTGAGAAGGTCAGCGCCTCCTGGGGTCCGACCGGCGAGGATCCGCAGGTCACGGCCATGAAGAAGCAAATCGCGGCCAGCGAGCGCAAGTGGACCTACCAAGCGGCGGTCGACCTTACGGGCAAGACCGGCAACACCAACTCCACGGGCCTCGCCGCCGGCTTCACGGCCACCCTGGCCAGCCCGCAGGACGCCCTGAAGTTCTACGCGTCCACCAACTACGCCACTTCTGAGGATGCCGCCGGCAATGAGAGCAAGACCGCCGACGAGCTCAAGGGCGGCGTCGATTATGCCTCCTTCTTCTCCGAGCGCCTCGGCTGGTTCGTCCGCCAGGAACTGGAGCGCGACAACGTCGAGGACGTGGACATGCGTTCCACAACCGACGCCGGCTTCACCTTCCGCTTCGTCAAGACCGCCGCCCACCAGCTCACGGGCCGACTCGGTGCCGGTTACCGCTTCGAGAGCTACGGCACGGGCGTGGAGAACAAGGGCGCGGTCCTTTCCACCGGCCTGAACAATGCCATCAAGTTCGGCGAGTTCGCCTCGCTCGTCACCGACCTGACGTTCCTCCCGGCGATCGATGATTTTGCCGACTACCGTTTCGTGCACGACTCCGGCCTCGAGTTCCCGCTCGCCGCCGGCTTCTGGAAGCTCCGCGTCGGCCTCAACAACCAGTTCAACAGCACCCCGCAGCCCGGCCGCGAGGAACTCGACACGACCTACTACACCCGGCTCGTGCTCAACTGGAAGTAAGGCGCGTCGGCACCGTCCTTTCGACCGGCCCCGGAGCTCTTCCGGGGCCGGTTTGCTTTTACGGAGGCCTTGCCCACGCTCATCCCAGACATGGCCCCGCAACGCCAAGATTACCTGCTTCGCCTGATCGAGGAGCTCGGTCGCTTCGTGCGCGAAGCGCTGCGTTCCGGTGAGCCGCAACGCGCTGAGGCCGCGCTGCCCGCGCTCGTGCAGGCGCAGGAGCGACTCTTCGCCCGCCCGGCCGCGCAGTTCGTCGAACTCACGCCCGAGGCACAGGTGGACCTGCTCGCCTTCGGCGAGTCGTCCGCCACGGCGCGGGAAAAATGCCTCACCTACGCGGCCATCCTCGACTACGCCGCCGAACTCTATGACCCCGCCGGCCGGCCCGCACTCGCCCTCGCCTCCCGCGAGTGGGCGGGCTCGATCCGCGAGATGGCCAACACTCGCTGGCCAAGTTCCGCCTGAACCCTGCGGCCGTTCACGTTCCGTACAACCGGTCGCCAAAATCGCCCAGGCCCGGCAGGATGTATTTCCGGTTGTTCAACCCGCGATCGTGCGCGGCGGTGAAGATTGGCACCTCGGGGTGACGCTGCTGCACCGCCGCGACGCCCTCGGGGCTGGCGACGATGCTGACGAATGAAAGCTCGCGGGCTCCCGCGGTCTTCACCACGTCGAGCGCCTGCACGGCTGAGCCGCCGGTCGCCAGCATCGGGTCGACCACGATCACGCGGGCGCCGTCAAGCGGCGGCAGCTTGCAGTAATAGCTGCGCGCGACGGCCGTCTGGTGGTCGCGCTCGAGCCCGATGTAGCCGACGCTCACGTCGGGAAAGATGTCGAGGAACGGCTGCACCATGCCGAGACCCGCCCGCAGGATCGGCACGACGACGAGCGGCCGGGCAAGCACGCGTCCGGTCGTCGGCTCCAACGGCGTATGCACGGTCTTTTCCTCGGTCGCCAGGTCGCGCGTGGCCTCGACCGCCAGGAGCAGCCCGAGATGGTAGGCGAGGGTGCGGAACGTCGCCGGCTTGGTGGTCTTGTCCCGCAGGTGCAGGACGATGTGCGCGGCAAGCGGATGGGAGAGGACGTGGAGCGGCATGGCGAAGAGAGGGAGTCAGTTTCCAGGTTCCCCGGTTTTCCCCTTAAAGCAGATCCTTCTCCACCTTCTGCTCGAGCACGTGCTCGAGCTCCTTGCGCAGCGCCTTCTCCTTGCCGCGCAAGCCGGGCATCAGGGCGAGCCAGTGGTAGACCTCCTCGCGCAGGTGCTTCGGCATCACCGGTTCCTGGGCCAGCACGCGCTCGAAGGCGCGGACGCACAACGTGGCGACCTGCTCGCAGAGACGCTGGGCATCGGCCGAGCTGTGCTGGCCGGCCAGCCGCATGACCTCGTCGAGCCGGCGGTGTCGGCGCTTCATGATGGCCGTGTAGGCCGCGAGGCTCGGGGTGACGACGTTCACCGTGCGGGGAAAGTGACTCGACATCAGGTTCCACGGGTCGGGCCCGTAACCGCCGGGGCGGATGTCGCTGCGCAGCAGCACCGCCGGAATGTCGGCGCATTTCGCGAGCATGAACTCCACCACGACCCCGGCATCGAGCTCCGCCCCGTCGTAATTGAACAACGCCAGGTCGCACGCGAGCAGCGTGCGCACGTTGTGGTCCCGAATGGCCCGCTGCGTCCGCCCGCGCGGCTCGAGGTCCTGCGGAAGCATGCACAGGAAGCGCCCGTGCGACTTCTCGTAGATCGCCTCGGCCAGGTAGGCGTTGCCGATCAGGTGCTTGTGGTTGAAGAGCTCGCCGGCGAAATAGACCGTGTAGCTTTGCTTCTTTTTTTTCATCCGGGGTCGACGCCCGCCAGCTAGCCCGCAAGCGCTGCGGGGGACAATGGCAAACTGGGGAGGTGAATCGAACTGAACCGCTCCGGTAGGCAGCCCGCTTGCGGGCGCGGGTTCGTCGTGCGCAAGCCGAACGAGCGCGAGCAAGCTCGCGGCCTACGGTTGTACGACGGGCGCCAGTGTGAGTTTGTGCACCGTCGCACCCGGCAGGAACGGCGTCGGCTCGCCCTTCACCCACACCTCGTGGCCGGCGCGGTAGAACGGCGACAGCGGATGCCCACTCTGGCCGCCCGGCATGTGGGCGATGCCCTCCGCCTCGCGCCCCGGCGAAACGACCATGCGCTGGCTCGCACCGAAATTGCGGCTTTGCCAACGAGGGACGTCGTCGTCGCCGGGCAGCGATGCCATTGGCAGATCGAGCCAGCCAGTGAGCCACGTCGGAAACATCGGGCTGAGGGGATGCCGGATGCGGACGACATTGGCCCGGCCCCACGTGGCTCGGGCCGGATCCTCGCCGCGCCGCTCGAAGTCGCTCATCACGGCATCGGCTGCGGCAACGAGCAGCTCCTCCCAGCGGGTGAAGCTCGGATTCAACACGTGCGCCGGTTGCTCGGTCAGCAAAATCCACAGCGGCTCCTCGTAGCGGAACCGGCGCCAGTTGAAGGTCTCGTCGCGCGCGACGCACGGGGCGAAGACGGGATCAAGTGCCAGCGCCGCGACCTGCCGGCGGAATTCCCGCACGAGCCGGTAACTGACCGAATCCACGGCGGCGCGTCCTTCCCAGACCTCGACCAGCGCACGCAACCGCGCGCGGGCCGGCCGCTCGGCGGTGATGTCCGGCCTGAGCGTCTGCACCAGCAGCCGTTGCCAACGCGCGAGGAACCGGGCTTCGTCGTCGAGCTGGATCGCGAGGAGATCAGCCGGCTTTGCCTGGGTCAGCGCGGTCAGCCGGTCGCGGATCTGGCCAGCGCGGGCCGGGCCGAAGAAGCCTCCGTCACCCAGGGCCTCAAGCCCGGCCCCGCCGACGTGGCGGTGGTTGGCGCTCCAGAGTTGTCCCGCCATCGCCCCGGCCCCGGCGGTCGCAGAGCCATCGGCCGCGAAACGGATCACCGGGACCTCGGCCGGCGGCAGAAATCCGTCCCAGTAACGATCGCCGTAGGTCCAGGCCACCGGATAGCGGCCCGTGTAGCCGACGCGCTTGGGCAGGCGACCGGCGACGGTCCAGGCAATGCCGCCGGCGACGTCGGCGATCATGATGTTTTGTGCCGGGATGCCGGCCGCATGGGCGAAGGCGATGGCGGTGTCGCAATCGGTCGCGGTCTCGAGTCCCATCAGGTTGTAGTTGGCCGCGCTCGGTTCGTGCATGGTCCAGCGCAACGCCAGGGGTCGGTTCTTTTCCCCGAGGCCGATGACCGGACCCCAGACCGTGGTCTCAACCTCGAGGGTGACAGGATCTTCGCCCTTCACTTGGATGACCTCGGGCCGGCGGCCGAATTCGACGTTCTCCGTGCCGCGCTTGTAGAGCGAGCGGTCGATGATGTTGGGTTCGACGACGACCACGTCGCTCGTGTCGACCAGGGCATCGGTGAAGCTCCAGGCGATGCGACCGTTGCTGCCGACGACGACGGCCGGCGCGCCGGGCAGCGTGAAGCCGGTGACCCGGTGCGCGCCGTTGGCGCCGGCGTCCCAGATCAGCGCGGCGCGATACCACGTATTCGGCACGCCGAGGCGGAGGTGCATGTCGCCGGCGAGCAGCGCACCGCCGGCTGCAGTCCGGCCGGCCGCCAGGGCAAAGGCGTTGCTGCCGGCCGGGTAGGGGTCGAAGGCGGGATCGGTCACCGCAGCGGTCACGGCCCGGCGACGCAGGTCGATCCGCGACGGCGGCGGCACCGGCGGCAGCAGCGCGGCGCTGCCGTCGAGCGCGGCGTCGGCGGGAGTCTGCAGCGGGGCGAAGAAGTCCGCGACGCTCTGGTCGTAGACGTCGCGCACCAGCGTGAGCGAACGTTCGTAGGAGCCTTTGGAATCCTGGAGCTCGAGCGCCATCGCGTGGATGACTAGGTAGCTGTCCTCGGGTCGCCAGGGCTGTGGGTCGGTGCGCAGGACGATGTACTCGAAGGGAACCTCGCCGAGCGCGGCAAGGCCGGCGTTCACGCCGGAGGTGTACGCTTCGACGACCGTGCGGTGTTCCGGCGTGTCGGCCGCGAGGGCGGCGCGCGCCACGGCGCGGAAACCGTGGATCCGCACTGCCTGGTCGGCCGGGAGGGCGCGGCGGCCGACGAGTTCGGCCAGTTCGCCCGCGGCGCGGCGCCGGAGCAGGTCCATCTGGAAGAAACGCTCCTGCGCATGCAGGTAGCCAAGGGCCCGGGCGGCGTCGGTGCGGCTGACCGCGTAGATCGTCGGGATGCCCAGCGCATCGCGCTCGACGCGCACGGCGGCGGCGAGGCCGGCCAGTTGGGCGGTGCCGTCGAGTTGCGGCCGGCTCGCGCGCAGTTGGAGATAGAACCAGGCACCCGCGAGCACCGCCAGGAGCACGAGCACACTGGCCAGGCCGGCCAGCAACCGCAGGACGCGGAGGGCCTTCACGTCAGCCTTCCCAGGCGCGGACCGACACGGAGTCGCGGCCCTCGTCGAAATCGAGATAATCGAACATCGTCTCGATGGGCTTGCCCTCGAGCTTGGACTCGCCGATGCGGCGTTCGAGCATCTTGCGGCCTTCGTCGCGCCAGCCGCGCTTCATCATGAAGCCGCTCCAGACCTCGCACTGCTCATCGGTGCGGGCGCCACCCTTTTCGTGGCACCAGGCGAGCGCCTGCTCGTCGGTCAGGTTGGCGGCGAGCACGCGGGCCTTGAGCTCCTCGTAGTTCACGCCGAGGAAGCTGCAGCAGCGGGCGTCGAAGCCCTTGCCGAGGTTGGCGCCGTAATCCTCGAGCGGGAGTCGCCCGGCGGCCTGGAGGCGGATCTTGTCGAGCATGCGGCCGAAATAGACGAGGCGACCGACGCGGATATAGGGACTGCGGAGACCGGGGACGTTGGGCATGGGAGGTATCTTTTGCCGGCGGGAACCGCCCGGCGGCGAGCGGAAAATCCGTTTAGCTCCGACGCCAATAGACCCCGGTGGCGAGCAGCCCCAGCGCAAACGTGGGGCCGTTGATCCAGAGTTGGTGGAAGGGCACCGGCCAATGGAGGCAGGCGTAGATCACCGCCACGTGCTTGATCGCGATGGCCACCCAGCAGATGAGCAGGAAGCGAAGCATGCGCGGGTCGGGCGGCAGGCGGCGGATGACCTGCACCTCGGTCACAAACCCGCGCTCGTAGTCGACGGGAACCGACTGGCCGGAAAAGCGGGGGAGGGCGGGCAGCATGGCAGCGTCACGGTAGCGGGATCAGGCCAAATGAAAAGTCGGTGTGCAGATTTTGTTCTTTCAGGAAGCCCCGGCGTTGTGTCTGGACAAACCCGGTCCGGGGCGCGTGAACTGGGGATTGCTCCCCCAGCCGCCGACCCCCGGCGGTCCCGCCGCAGTCGTCCGACGACATGAACCACACCCAGGCTCCATCCATGCCCCCCGGCACGCACGCGTTGCGCGCCGACGTCGAATCGTTTTACCATCTGGCCCATGGCGGCCATGCCGGCAAGGCCTGCCAGGGCACGGCGTGCTTTGCCGCCCGGCACCTCAACCCGGAGCGCTGGGCCGAGGCCCAATTGAACGACCCTCGGGTCTATTGCCTCGGCGAGTGCTTTGCCGCCCCGGCCAAGGGCCAGACTCAGCCGCGTCCGCCTGTATCCGTGGTCGCACCTTACGGCATCGTCCTCGGCCGTCTCGCCACCGGCTCCGTGCGCAGCGTCGCCGCTTACCGGGCGCAGGGTGGTTACGCTGCCCTGGCCAAAGCGCTGCAGGCGGCGCCCGAGCAGGTGCTCGCCGCCGTCGACCAGTCCGGCCTGCGCGGCCGCGGCGGCGCAGGCTTTCCCACCGGCCGCAAGTGGCGAGCTGTCGCCTCGCAGCCGGCCGGGCAGAAATACGTGGTGGCCAACGCCGACGAGGGCGATGCCGGCGCCTACATCGACCGCTACCTGATGGAGGATGATCCCCACAGCCTCATCGAGGGCATGATTCTCGCGGGCTATGCCGTGGGCGCCTCGAAGGGCTACATCTACCTCCGCACCGAATATCCCCTGTCCGGCACCATCCTCCGCTCCGCGATCGCCGAGGCGCGGGCGGCGGGCTGGCTCGGGCCGCAGGTCGGCGGCTCCGTGTTTAGTTTCGAGCTCGAGGTCTACGCCGGGCACGGCAGCTACGTCTGCGGCGAGGAAACCTCGCTCCTGCGCTCCATCGAAGGCGAGCGGCCCGAGGTCATGGCCCGTCCGCCGTACCCGACCGAGCGCGGACTCTTCGGCCGGCCAACCCTGCTCAACAACGTCGAGACCCTCGTCAACATCCCGTGGATTGTGAACCACGGTGGCGCCGCCTACGCCGCGCTCGGTTTCTCGAAGAGCCGCGGCACCAAGGCCCTCTCGCTCAACTCCCTCTTCAACCGCCCCGGCCTTTATGAGGTCGAGTTCGGCCTCACCGTGCGTCGCATCGTCGAGGAACTCGGCGGCGGCCTGAAAAACGGCGGCAAGCTCAAGGGCGTGATCATCGGCGGCCCGATCATCGGCGTCATCCCGCCGCACCTGCTCGACACGCCGCTCGGCTTCGAGGAGCTCGGCGCGATCGGCGCGGGCGTCGGCCACGGTGGCGTGGTCGCCTTTGACGAGCACACCTCCATCCCCGACCTCGTCGAACACGTCTTTTCCTTCGGCGCCTACGAGTCCTGCGGCAAGTGCACGCCGTGCCGCGGCGGCAGCGGCCGCGTCGAGGAGATCTTTGCCAACGCGATTGCGGGCGACGCCACCAAGGCCGACCTGCAAGAGTGCCGCAACCTCGTCACCGCGCTCAAGCTCGCCAGCCTCTGCGGCCACGGCACGGGCCTCGCCCGCTTCGCGGAATCCATCCTGCGCTACTACCCCACGGAGATCGAGCCATGCTTCAAGTAACCATCAACGGCCGGGCGCATTCCTTCCCCGAGGGCCTCACCATCAACGAGGCACTCCGTCAGATCGACGTCGAGGTCCCGACCCTCTGCCACGACGACCGCCTCGAGCCCTACGGCTCCTGCCGCCTCTGCACTGTCGAGGTCAAGGGCTTCAACGCCCTCGTCACCGCGTGCAACACCCAGCTGCGCGATGGCATGGAGATCCAGACGCATTCGCCCGCGGTTGAGGACGTGCGCAAGACCCTGCTCGGCCTGATCGCGAAGAACTATCCCGCCGAGGCCGTCGCGGAATACCCCGACAAGCAGTTCCACCGCTACCTGCGGCAGTACGACGTCAAGGCCGGCGGCTCTCGCACCGCCCCCCAGCCCGAGGTGCCGTACCTCAAGGATGCTTCACATCCCTACATCAATATCGACATGTCGCAGTGCGTCACCTGCTACCGCTGCGTGCGCATCTGCGACGAGGTGCAGGGCCAGTTTGTCTGGAAGGCCTGGAACCGCGGAGGCGAGACCCGCATCTACCCGGTGCGCGGCGAGACGCTGCTCGACGGCGGCTGCGTCAGCTGCGGCGCCTGCGTCGACACCTGCCCCTCCGGCGCTCTCGAGGACCTCACTGTCCTCGCCCGCGGCATTCCCACGGAGTGGACCAAGACCATCTGCTCGTACTGTGGCACGGGCTGCGAGGTGAACGTCGGCACGCGCGACGGCATGATCACCACCATCCGCCCGTCCGACGGCCCCAGCAACCATGGCCACACCTGCGTCAAGGGCCGCTACGCCTTCGACTACGTCTACGCTGAGGAGCGCATCACTAAGCCCATGATCCGCCGCGACGGCAAATGGCAGGACGTCACCTGGGATGAGGTCATCCCCTACATCGCGGAGCGCTTCGCCGCCATCGCCAAGGCCCACGGTCCCGACAGCATCGGCGTCCTCAGCTCCGCCCGCGGCACCAACGAGGAAAACTACGTCGCCCAGAAATTCGCCCGCGTCGCGCTCGGCACCAACAACATCGACTGCTGCGCCCGCGTCTGCCACTCGCCGACTGCCGCGGCGATGAAGATGACCCTGGGCACCGGCGCGGCCACCAACTCGCTCGACGAGATCGAGCTCGCCAAGACCATCCTCGTCTGCGGCGCCAATCCCACCGAGGGCCACCCTGTCACCGGCGCCCGCATCAAGCAGGCCGCCCGCCGCGGCGCCAACCTCATCATCGTCGACCCGCGCGAGATCGAGCTCACCGAGTTCGCCACGCTGCACCTCCAGCTGCGCCCGGGCACCAATGTCGTCCTCTTCAACGCCATGGGGGCGGCTATCCTCGACGAAGGGCTGGTCGACGAGGCATTCGTGCGCGCCCGGATCACCGAGTTCGACGCCTACCGCGACTTCATCCGCGAGTTCATACCCGAGAAGGCCGCGGCCATCTGCGGCGTCCCCGCCGCCAAGATCCGCCAGGCCGCGCGGCTCTATGCCGGCGCCAAGCCGTCCCTCAGCGTCCACGGCCTCGGCATGACCGAGCACGTGCAGGGCACCGAGGGCATCATGGCCCTCGTCAACCTCGCCCTCCTCACCGGCAACGTCGGCAAGCCCGGCACGGGCATCAACCCGCTCCGCGGCCAGAACAACGTGCAGGGCGCCCCGCACATGGGCTGCGAGCCCAAGCTCCTCGCCGGCTATGTCCCGCTCACCGAGGACCGCGAGCGCTTCGAGAACGCGTGGCGCACGCCGCTGCCGACCCACCCCGGCCTCAACATGATCGACATGCTCGAGGCCGCCACCGCCGGACGCTTCAAGGCGCTCTGGGCCATCGGCTACGACATCCTCATGACCAACCCCAATGCGCATGAGACGCGGCGGGCGCTGGAGCAGGTGGACCTTGTCATCGTGCAGGATCTTTTCCTCAACGCCACCGCGCGCGAGTTCGGCGACGTGTTCCTGCCGGCGGCCTCCTCCTTCGAGAAGGACGGCACCTTCATGAACGGCGAGCGCCGCATTCAGCGCGTCCGCGGCGCCGCCAAACCGCGCGGCCAGGCCCGCTCCGACTGGGAGATCGTCTGCGCCGTGGCCAAGGCCATGGGCAAGGGCGAACACTTCGCTTACCGCACGGCAAAGGAGATCTGGGACGAGGTGCGCTCCCTCTGGCCCGAGGGTGCCGGCATCAGCTACGAGCGCCTCGACCAGCTCGGCGGCCTCCAGTGGCCCTGCTTCAGTGAGGATGATCCGGGCACGCCGATCCTCCACGCCGAGCACTTCACCCACGGCCTGACCACCGCGCTCCGCCGCATCGAGTTCCTGCCGGTGCCGGACGTCACCAGCCCCGAGTTCCCGTTCGTCCTCACCACCGGTCGCAACCTCTTCCAGTACAACGCGGCCACGCAGACCGGCCAGACGCCCAACCAGCGCATGGCCACGACGGATTTCCTCCAGCTTGCGCCGGTCGATGCCGAGCGGCTCGGCATCGCCGATGGCGAGATTGTGCGCCTCTCCAGCAAGCAGGGCTCGGCCGACCTGCCTGTCCGCATCAGCGGCACGGTCAAGCCCGGCGAGGTCTACACGACCTTCCATTGTGCCCGCGTCTTCCTGAACCAGATCACGACTTCCCAGCGCGATCGGTACACCAAGACCCCGGAGTACAAGGTCACCGCCGTGAAGATTGCCAAGATTGCGGTACCAGTCAGTGGGTAGGCCCCGGGTGGCCCAACCCCCGCGGTGCACCGTAACAGCACATGAAACCTTTTTGCATAGGCTATGTCGGAGTGAGCACCATGAAAGCCCATAGCATCATCCTTTCCCTCGCCGCGGGTCTTCTGGCCGGCCTGCCGGCCTTCGCGGCTGAGGCGGCCAAGATTCCCGGCAAGGTCGAAGTCCTCTTCGCCAAGGCCCCCGACAAGTACGTTGACGTCCGCGACGGTTTCTCCGCCTCCGAGAAAGGTCAGGCCGCCAACCTCGACAGCCTGAAGCAATACCTGGAGGAACGAGGCAACCAGGTTGTGCCCGACGGCCAGAAGCTCACGGTCACCCTCACCGAGGTTGATCTCGCCGGCGACTTCGAGCCCTGGCGCGATCCCGCGATGAACGACGTCCGCATCGTGAAGGACATCTACCCGCCGCGCATCGACCTCGAGTTCAAGCTCACCGGCGCCGACGGCAAGGTCATCAAGGAAGGCAAGCGCGAGCTCCGCGACCTCGCCTTCATGATGAAGCTTAGCATCCACCGCGACGATCCGTTTCGCCACGAGAAGCAGCTCCTCAACGAGTGGCTGACCCGCGAGCTGAAGCCCGCGAAGTAAGCCTCAGTAAATCCCGTTTGCCCGCGGCCGCGAGTGTCCTACGCTCGCGGCCGTGTCGTCTTCCGAATCCGAAGATCGTGCCCGCCTCGACAAGTGGCTCTGGAGCGTCCGCGTCTTCAAGACCCGCGGCGAGGCGGCGGCTGCCTGCCGGGCCGGCCTAGTCAAGGTCAACGATGTCGCCGCCAAGCCGGCGCGCGCCGTGCACGCCGGCGAGACCGTCACCTTCCGCCAGGGCATCGTCTACCGCACCCTGCGCGTCCTCGCCGTGCCCGACTCCCGCCTCGGCGCCAAGTTGGTGCCCGAGTACTGCACGGATCTCACTCCGCCCGAGGAATACGAGAAGGCCAAGGAACAGCGCATCCAGCACCTCCTCGCCGGCACCCCCGGGCAAGGTCGCCCCACCAAGCGCGACCGCCGCCGGATCGAGCGCCTGTGGGAATGAGCAATTTTCATGGAAACCAGCGTCTACACGAAGTTCGAAACTGAGCTCGCCGTCCGTCCCGACGACATCGACCTGTACCAGCACGTGCACAGCACGCGGTACCTCGACTACGTGCTCGCGGCGCGTTTCGAGCAGATGGACCGGTACTACAAGATGTCCATGCAGGATTTCGCGAAGCTCGGCCTTGGTTGGTTCATGGCCTCGGCCACGATCAACTTCAAACGCCCGCTGGGGTGGGGCGATCGCATGGTGGTGCGGACGTGGATCATGCATTTCACCGACACGGGATGCCGCGTGGCCTTCGAGATCGACAAGCTGCCCACCGGCAAGCGCTCGTGCGACGGCCACGCCGACTACACGCTGGTCACCCTCGCCACGGGCCGCGCGACGCCGCTGCCGGCCGACATCAAGGCGCGGTATTCGATCTGAAAGCGCGTCCCATCGTCCGAGCGGACCAACGCGTTGCAAATCGGTGTTCCCGAATAGGCTTGCTTAAATGCCACGCAGGTATGTCCTACCGCGAATCGTTAGTGATAGCGTTAGATGACAGTATCTGGTGAGTCGTAGGCTGAGCGAGTGCTCAAGTGATGATTTCGAAACCCACGGTGGGAACGGACTGGCAGCAGACGAAGGATCTACGAGACATCACATGAGTAACTCCAAACTGTACGTCGGTAACCTGTCGTTCAAGACCACCGAAGACGAGCTCCGCTCCGCTTTCG
>CAYHEW010000044.1:0-29784 GCA_964355715.1 uncultured Opitutaceae bacterium
TCGACGGCGGCAACGCGCTCTGGACCGACACGATCCGCCGCGAAAAGGCACTGCGCGACAAGGGCCTCCGCTTCATCGGCTCCGGCGTGTCCGGCGGCGAGGAGGGCGCGCGCTTCGGCCCGTCCCTCATGCCCGGCGGCGAATTCGAGGCCTGGCAGGAATTGAAGCCCATCTGGGATGCCATCGCCGCCAAGGTGGATGCCAAGACGGGCCGGCCGCTCGCCGGCGCCAAGGCCGGCCAGCCGGTCAAGGGCGGCGTCACCTGCACGACCTACATCGGCGAGAACGGCGCGGGCCATTACGTGAAGATGGTCCACAACGGCATCGAGTACGGCGACATGCAGATGATCTGTGAGGCCTACGCGCTCATGCAGGGCCTGCTCGGCCTCAAGTCCGCCGAGATGGGTACAATCTTCTCCGAGTGGAACGCTGGCGCACTCGACAGCTTCCTCATCGAGATCACGGCCGACATCCTGAAGCAGAAGGACCCTGCGACGAAGCGGAAGGCCTTCGTGGACATCGTCCTCGACACGGCCGGCCAGAAGGGCACGGGCAAGTGGACCTCGACCAACGCCCTCGACATGGGTGTGCCCGCCCCGACCATCGCCGAGGCCGTCTTCGCCCGCTGCATCAGCGCGATCAAGGAAGAGCGCGTGTCCGCCTCGAAGATCCTCAAGGGTCCGAAGAAGAAATACCGCGGCAGCAAAAAGGCCCTCATCCAGGCGATCCACGACGCCCTCTACTGCTCCAAGATCTGTTCGTACGCCCAGGGTTTTCAGCTCATGCGCACGGCCCAGCAGGAGTTCAACTGGAAGCTCAGCTTCGGCGACATCGCCCGCATCTGGCGCGGCGGCTGCATCATCCGCGCGGCGTTCCTGCAGAAGATCACCGAGGCCTACGAGCGGAACCCGAACCTGGCGAACCTGCTGCTCGATCCGTATTTCAACAAGACCGTGCAGAAGGCGCAGGAGAACTGGCGCAAGGTCGTGGCCCTCGCCGCCGAATGTGGCGTGGCCGCGCCGACGTTCGCGTCGGCCCTCGCCTACTACGACAGCTACCGCGCGGCGCGCCTGCCGGCCAACCTACTCCAGGCCCAGCGCGACTACTTCGGCGCGCACACCTACGAGCGCGTGGACCAGCCCCGCGGGAAATTCTTCCACGTGGACTGGCCCGAGCCGACGCGTCCGCAGATCGAGGCGTGAGCTTTTCTCTCGCGGCGGCGCGGAGCGCGCGGAGAGGTTGTTTCGATCTCCGCGTCCTCCGCGCCTCCGCGAGAGATCATTGCCCCTGCAATTACTGGGACGGGAATCGCTTTCCTATAGCGCTCCCCGAATCAACGCCGGCCGGTTGGTGATGATTCCATCGACGCCCAGCGCCACTAGCGCCCGCGCCTTCTCGGGGTCGTCGACCGTGTAGACCCAAACTTTCAGTCCGCCATCGTGCGCGGCCCGGATACCTTCGGGGGTGACGGCCTCGTTCCAGACGATGATGCGGGCACCCAGCGCGACCACGGCGGCAGCTTGGGCCGGGCTCAATGATTTTTCCGGCCCGGTCGGGCCAAGCGCGCCCAGCGTCAGCTCGGACGCGAGTGCATGCAGGGCGCGCAGGAATTCCCAGTCGAAGGACTGGATGACGACGCGGTTGATCAGGCCGCGCGCACGCAGGAGTCGGGCACAGGTATCGGCATCGCCAGCCTTGTGCTCGATAAGGGTCACGCTGCCGCGCTGGATCGTGTCGAGCGCCTCGGTGAGCAACGGCACGCGCGTGCCGGCGAAGGCGGGGCTAAACCACGCACCGGCGTCCAATGCTTTGATTTGGGCCGTCGCAGTTTGGTCGGTGCGGACATCCTTCCGCCCCCACCGCGCCACGGCATCGGTCGTGCGGTCGAGCGTGGGGTCGTGCATCACGATCGGTACACCGTCGCGACTGTGGTAGTAGTCGAGCTCCACCAGGTCGGCGCCGGCAGTTAGCGCCTGCGCGAAGGCCGGCAGCGTGTTCTCGGGCGCGGCGGCGGAATCGCCGCGGTGGGCGATGACCAGGGGACGCTTCAGACCTAATAGTTGCAGCACGGGAGCCATGGCCGTTGCGGCGGAACCGGCAAGGATACTAGCTGCCAGCGCGAGCGAACTCAAGACGGCAGGGACGCGGCGGATCGGGCGCTCTCCGCGGCCGCCGCGGCTCCGCGAGAGACTATATCCCAGTCGATAACAGGCATCGGAATCCCCGCCCACTGTTACCAACCTTAGGACGCACCCGACCTTTGACGCTGTGGCGATACGGGCTACGTTGACCTCTCCATGTCAGCCGCGATTGCTGTCCCGCTCTCTCCTGCCAACCTCGAAGCCGAGGCCGAGCGCCTGTTTAGCGCGCTGCTGAATGTGGACTGCGAGCCCGGCCGCACCTGGGACCTCACCGGATGCCGCCGGCTGGCGCCGCTCACGCTTGAGATCAACCGGCTGAAAAAGGAAAAGGACGCCGTCATCCTCACCCACTCCTACGTCGAGCCGGAGATCATCTACGGCGTCGGCGACTTCAAGGGCGACTCCTACTTTCTCAGCCTCAAGGCCCGCGAATCCCGCGCCAAGGTCATCGTCTTCGCCGGCGTCGTGTTCATGGCCGAGACGGCCAAGATCCTTTCGCCCGGGGCCACCGTGGTCGTACCCGACCGTGGCTCCGGTTGCTCGCTCGCGGATTCGCTCACCGGCGGCCAACTGCGGAAGCTCAAGACCGCCTATCCCGATGCGGCGGTCGTGTGCTACATCAACTCCACGGCCGAGGTGAAGGCTGAGTCGGATGTCTGCGTCACCTCCGGCAACGTCTACGACATCATCGCTCGCCTCCCGGAACGCCGCATCCTCTTCGTGCCCGACCGGCTCATGGGCCAGAACATCCGCGACGAGCTGAAGCGCCGCGGGATCGACAAGGAACTTATCACGTCCGACGGCACCTGCATCGTGCACGACGTGTTCGACGCAGCCTCCGTCGCCGAGGCGCGCGCCCGCTTTCCCGGGCTCAAGGTCGTCGCCCACCCCGAATGCACGCCAGAGGTGGCCGCCGCCGCGGATTTCGTCGGCAGCACCGGCGCCATGATGAAGTACGTCAAGGCCACGACCGCGCCCTACTTTCTGATGCTTACCGAATGCGGCCTTGTCGGTCGCCTCCAGGTCGAGGCCCCCGAGAAGCACTTCATCGGCGGCTGCCGCCTCTGCCCGTACATGAAGCTCAACTCGCTGGAAAAAGTGCGCGATGCCCTCGCCGCACCCCGCCCCGACCAGATCGTCACCCTCGACGAACCGCTCCGCCGCCGCGCCGCCCGCAGCCTCGAGCGGATGTTCGAACTCGCGCCGCGGGATTGATTTCCCCTTATGCCCGCCCCATCCGCCCGCCACCTCATCGCCCTTGCCCTCGCCGAGGATGAGACCCAACGCGACATCACCAGCCGGGCCATCTTTCCGGCGCGGCACCGCAGCCGCGCGGTGATCGATGCGAAGCAGGACCTGGTGATCTGCGGACTCGAGATTGCCGCGGCGGTCTTCCGCCGCGTGAACCCAGCGCTCAAGGTCCGCCTCCTCGCCCGCGACGGCGACCGGGTAAAGCGCGGCGCCCTGGTCATGCGCATCGAGGGCCCGACGGCCGCCATCCTCGCGGCCGAGCGCACGGCGCTCAATTTCCTGCAACGCCTCTCCGGCATCGCGACCCAATCCGCCCGCTACGCGGCGGCGGTGGAAGGCACCGGCGTGCGGGTGATTGACACGCGCAAGACGACCCCGGGCTGGCGGGATTTGGAAAAGTACGCCGTGCGCACCGGTGGCTGTGGCAATCACCGTCGGTCCCTGGCCGCGATGTTTCTCATCAAGGACAACCACATCGCCGCCGCCGGCTCGCTCGCCCGTGCCGTGGCTCTCTGCCGGGTGGCGGCCCGTCGAGGGATCAAGGTCGAGGTTGAGGCCAAGACTCTTGCCGAGGTGCGTGAGGCGATCACCGCTGGCGCCGACATCGTCCTGCTCGACAATATGACCCCGGCGCGCATCCGGGCGGCGGTGGAACTCATCGCCGGCCGCGCCCAAATCGAAGTTTCCGGCGGCGTGACCTTCCAGACCCTGCGCCGCTTCGCCCTGCCCGGCGTCAACTTCATCAGTGTCGGCGCCCTCACCCACTCCGTCACCGCTGCAGACCTCAGCCTCGATCTCCAGTCGCCATGAATCTGATCCGCACCGACTGTCTTGTCATCGGCTCCGGCCTCGCCGGGTCTGCCTACGCGCTCCAGGTGGCGCGGGCCGGGCTGGGCGTGGAGCTTCTCTCGCTGGGTGAGCCGCTCGAGGCCAACAGTGACCGGGCGCAGGGTGGGATCATCTACGACGTCTCGCCCGACCCGGCGAAGCTGGCGTCCGATATCATGACCGCCGGCGATGGCGTCGCGAATCCTGCGGCCATCGACCAGCTGGTCCACGAGGGACCGGAGGCGGTGCGTGAGCTGCTGATCGACGAACTCGGTGTCGGCTTCGATCGCCAGCCCGACGGCGCCCTCCACCTCACGCGCGAGGGCGGACACAGCCTGCGCCGCATCATCCATACCAAGGACACCACAGGTCACTCGATCCTTGCCGCGGTGGCGGCCAAGGTGGACGCGACCGGCGGCATCACGCGCCGCGCCGGTTGGACCGCGGTCGACCTGCTCACGCTCTCACACAACACCGATGATCCCCGCGATCGATTCGAGCCGCTCACCTGCTTCGGGTGCTACGCGCTCGACCCGGCCAGCGGCGAAGTCGCCGCGATCGTGGCTCGGAAGACCATCCTCGCCACCGGCGGCCTAGGCGGGATTTTCATGCATACGACGAACCAGCCCGGGAGCGTCGGCCACGGTGTGGCGACGGCCTATCGGGTGGGCGCGCGGCTGATGGACCTCGAGTACGTCCAGTTCCACCCGACGGTCTTCTACCGCAAGGGGGCGCAACCTTTCCTGATCACCGAGGCGCTGCGCGGCGAGGGCGCGGTGCTCGTGGATGCGACGGGCCGGCGGTTCATGGATGAGCTGCATCCGCTCGGTTCGCTGGCGCCGCGCGACGTCGTGGCGCGCTCGATCAAGCAGCACCTCACGACCACCGGCGAACCGTGCGTCTATCTCGACCTTAAGGCGATGAAGCCGGAGTTCATCCGCGAGCGCTTCCCTTACATTTACGAAAGCTGTCTAGCCCATGGGGTGAATATCACCCGCGAGCCGCTCCCGGTCGTGCCGGCCGCGCATTTCTCCTGCGGTGGCGTGCACACCGACCTGCACGGTCGCACCAATGTGCGGCACCTGAATGCGATCGGCGAGACCGCCTGCACCGGCCTGCATGGGGCCAACCGGCTGGCGAGCACCTCGCTCCTGGAGTGCCTGGTCGCCGCCCGGTCGACCGCGCGTGCCGACGTGGCCGAACTGCGGACCGCGGGTGATGGCCCCCAACCCACCCCGCGTCCGTGGCACAGCCCGGCCAAGGTGCCGGACCCGCTGTTGATCCGCCAGGACTTGGCCCAGATCCAACAGACCATGTGGAACTACGCCGGCATCATCCGCTCTCCGCGCCGGCTGGCGCGCGCGCGACGCATCCTGCTGCAGCTCCGCGAGGACATTCAGGCCTTCTACCGGGATTGTCACCCGACGCGCGACCTCATCGAGCTCCGCAACGCCGTCCAGACCGCTCTGCTCGTGGTCCACGCCGCCGGGTTGAACCCGGTCAGCCGCGGCTGCCACTACGTGACCGAATCCGACTGAGGGCGGCGTATCTGACCTCGCTTCCGCTCAACCCGCAAACAGGCCTGCCCGCCGTAGGCTTAGCGAAGGCGGGCTGTTTCGACGATCTTCAGCAGCGCCGCGAAGTCCTCCTCGCGGGTGCCGCTGTGGATGAGGTGGTCGAATTTGTCGGCTTCCTTCAGTTCCGCCTGCGCGGTCGTCATGCGGCGCTGGATCTCGGCCTCGTCGTCCTGGCCGCGCTGGCGGATGCGGGTGACGAGCTGATCCTGCTCGAGCATGATGAACACGGTCACGAGGCTGCGGCGCAGCTGCGGGAAGCGTTCGACCGCGCGGCGGACGCTCGCCACGCCCTGCACGTCGAGGTTGATCACGAGGTTTTGTCCGCGGGCGAGCGGCTCGAGCACGCTCGCGGCCAGGGTGCCATAGCGACGGTCGCCGTGAACCCAGGCCCACTCGAGAAACTCGCCGGCGGCCAGGCGGACGTCGAACTCGGCCGGCGTGAGAAAATGATAATGCACGCCGTTGACCTCACCCGGCCGCGGCGCACGGGTCGTGGTGGTGATCACCCGGGAGAACCCGCGTCCGACCGCGACCAGTTGCTCGCACAAGGTGCTCTTGCCCGAGCCGGCGGGGCCAGCGATGACGATGAAGAGCGGAACAGCGGCGGACGACATGACGGGCTTCAGTAGGTGAACGCCACGATGGCCAGCAGCAGGCCGTAGCCCGCGAGAATCCCACCGAGGATCCGACCCCGCGCCGGGCGCTGGAACAGCCACTCCAGGAAATCGCGCATCCGGAACGGCGAGGCGCCGAGGTAGATCGCGACGGCGATTGCGACATAGATCGCCGAGACCATGAACAACCGCTGGGGATGCTCATAGTGCATGTACGCCGCCCCGAGCAGGGGCATGGCACCCATCAGCACCAGCACGGCCAGACCGCGCACGGCCAGGAAGTCCGGGACGTACTTGAAGGACAGTAGCGCCACCGCCGCGAAGCCGATGGCGAGAAATGTCCGGTACTCGCCGAAATCGGCCGGCGACAGGTGCCAGACCTCCTTGAGGAACCAAAGCGCCCCAGCGCCGAAGAACACCACCGCCGCGGACGAGGACCGCGGAAACGCCTTGAGCCCCGCCGTCACAGTTGAGTGCCCGGAAGCGAGGGCCACACCCAAGGCCAACAGGAGCAGAGCGGGAATGAGCGTGGCGACGGTGAGGGACATCTTAGCTAATCGTTCTCTTTCTCGTAATCGTTCTCGTTCTTTTCGTCGTAGCGAGCCTGTTCCTAGGGTTCGACACCGTTCAGCGCGAGCGAGCCGTACAGGGTGCTCACCGACGCGCGTTCGATGCGCAGCGGGACCAGTTCGCCGACCAGGCGCGGGTGGGCGTCGAAGACGCAGACGCGGTTGCCGCGGGTGCGGCCGGTGAACTTCTTCCCGGTCTGGTCGGGGCCCTCGACCAGGACCTCCTCCACGGTGCCGAGCAGGGCGGCGTTACGGCGCTCGGAGTTGGCGCGCAGCAGATTCAGCAGGATCTGGTTGCGCTCCTCCAGCACGGACTCGGGCACCTGGCCGTCCATCGTCGCGGCCGGGGTGCCGGTGCGGACGGAGTACTTGAAGATGTAGGCCATGTCGTAGTTGCACGCCTCGAACAACTCGCGCGTCTGGGCGAAGTCCGCCTCGGTCTCGCCCGGGAAGCCCACGATGATGTCGGTCGAGAAATACATCCCCGGCACCACGGCGCGGAGTGCGTCCACGATCTCGCGGTAGCGCTCGCGCGTGTACGGGCGGTTCATCGCCTTCAGGATGCGGTTGCTGCCCGACTGCAGCGGCAGGTGCACGTAGGGGCAGAGCTTGGGCAGGCGGCCGTAGGCCTCGACGAGGTCCTGCTTGAAGCCGCGCGGATGCGGCGAGGTGAAGCGGATGCGCGCGATGCCCGGGATGGCGTGCACGCGCTCGATGAGCTGCACGAAGGGCGAGATGCCGCCGGTGTGCGTGTAATCGCGCCGGCCGTAGCTGGTCACGATCTGGCCGAGCAACGTCACCTCGCGCACGCCGCGGGCGGCCAGCTCCTCGCATTCGCGCACGATCTCGTCCATCGGCCGCGAGCGCTCGTCGCCGCGCGTCTTCGGGACGATGCAGAAGGCGCAGTCCATGTTGCAGCCCTGCTGGATGGAGACGAAGGCGCTGACCTGCTTCTCCTCGAGGATGTGCTCGCGGATCGTGTTCTGCGATCCAGCCTCCGCGGCGATGTCGACGATGGTCTCGCCGACCGGCACGCCGGCGGCCCGCGCCGCGCGCAGGTTGTCGAGGTAGTCGGGCACCTGGTGGAACTTCTGCGTGCCGACGATCAGGTCCACGTCGGGCAGGCGGTCGAGCAGCTCGGCGCCGCGGTTCTGCGCCATGCAACCGAGGATCCCGAGGACGAAGTCGGGCTGCTTCTTTTTACGGGCGGAAACATTGGCGGCCTTGGCGATGGCCTTCTGCTCGGCGGCGTCGCGCACGCTGCACGTGTTGAGCAGCATGATGTCGCACTCGGACTCCGCCCCCACGATCCGGTACCCCCGGGCGCGCAGCATCGCCGCGACGGCCTCGCTGTCGCGCTCGTTCATCTGGCACCCGTAGGTTTTGATATGGACCCGGTTCACGTGGGGAGGGGTCCTAAGTAAGCCCGCCGGGGGGTGGGTCAACGCGGGAAAGAGAGGGGTAAGGAACTGTCGGCCGGCGGACCTGACGAAAGCCAAAGATTGAGAAGAAAGAGAAAGAGTTAAGTTGAGCCACCCCACCCTTCCGCCCTTCACTGCCGCCATGCGCCGCGTTGCGACCCTGCTGATGCTGGCTTTGGGCCTCGCCGGCCTCCCGGTGGTCCAAGCCGCGTCCGTCGACACCCCTGCTGGCGCCGAGGCGGTGGTCTTTGCCATCGGCGATCAGCATTCGGCCTATGATCGCACGGCGCAACTGGTGGCGCTCATCAGCGACATCCGCGCGGCGAATCCCGGGCTGCCGGCGCTGATCTTGTTGAACGGCGACACGCTCGAGCACGGCAACCCGGTCGCCCGGCGCGGCGCCGGGGCGGTGGATTTCGCGATGTTCGGCGCGCTGGCAAAGGTCGCCCCGACGGTGCTCAACCTGGGCAACCACGAGCCGGAATTCTACGACCTCGCCGAAACCGTGAAGCGCGTCGAGGTCACGGGTGTGAAGGTGGTGAGCAACATCACCGACCGCGCCACCGGGCAGCCATTCGCCCCGGCTTCGCTGCGGCTGAAGCTGGGCGAAAAGGAGGTCGTGATCGTCGGCGTGACGACGGACCGCCTCAGCACCTTCCGCGCGGCGGTGCGACCGTCGCTCGACTTGGCGGACCCGGTGGTGTGGGCGCAGGCGAATTTTCCGAAGCTGCTCGGCGACAGCCCCGCCGCGCTCACGGTTGTCCTCAGCCATGCGGGGCTGAAGGCCGACCGCGCGCTGTTTCCCCTCGTGCCCGACGGCACCCTGTTCGTGGGCGGACACAACCACCTGAGGCTTACCCATCAGCTTGGGCGCACCGCGTATGTGCACTCCGGCTGGTGGAACGAATGCCTGACGGTCGCCTGGCCCTGCCGTGACGAGACCGGCGCCGTGCATTGGGCGGTCGAACAGGTGGAGGTTGATCCGGCGGGGGCGGCCGACCCGGAACTCGCCGCGCTCATCCGCGCGACCGAGGCGCAGCATCTCGAGCCGGCGGATCGCGAGGTCGTCGGCCGCTTGCCGCGGGCCCTGGCGCCCGGCGACGCGGCGCGCCTGGCGGTCGAGGCCCTGCGCGTGGCGGCAGGGGTGGACGTGGCGGTCATCGGCAACACAACTTTCGGTGGCGGGCTCCCCGCGGGCGAAGTCACCCGTTACGCCTTCGACGCCTGCGTGCGTTTCGACGGCGCCGTGGCGGTCGCGGAAGTGGACGGCCGCCGGCTCGCCCAGATTTTGTCCCGGGCCAATCCCGGACCGGACACGCCGTTTGCCGAGCGCACGGGTGAGTATCTTGTTGCGGCAGCCCCGGCTGAGATCGACCTGGCGCGCACCTACCGGCTGGCCACCAGCGACTGGGGCGTGAAGAACCAGCGCGCCTACTTCGGCGAGGTTGAACTCTCTTTCACCGAGGTGCCCGGCCTGCGGTTCAAGCTAGCCGTGTTGCAGGCCCTCGCCGTGGCGACCGTCGCACAGCAGTCACCGGAGCAGGCGGCGGACCTGACCGCGGCGGCGGGCGAGTTCAACCCCGACCAGTTGTATGAACTCGGCCGGGTGTTGTTCGAGACCTTCGCCCCAGCTGGGATCAAGGAGCAGTTCGAATTTCCGACCCGGGAGCAGTGGGACGCCTTTGCCGCCCGCTTCCAGGGCGCCCTCGAAAGCGAGCGATTGGAGGACCTCGCGGCCTTCGAGCCCGAGGCCCGCGCGGCACTGGTGGCGCTGCGGGCGCTGCCGGGTTATGAAGACTACGCCGACTGGCTCGAGGAGCGCATCGACTACATCGAAGCAGCCAAGCAGGCCGTGGCCCAGGTGCCGCCACCTGCGCCCGCGATCATCCCTGCGCCTACTCCGGCGCCCAAGCCGTCACCAACGCCCACGCTGCCGAAACCGGCGCCGGCGCCACGTCGCGTGCCGGCGATCCCGCACTACGACCTCTGGCTCACGCGCCTGCAGAGCCGCCCCGTGCCGCCCCGTGCCGGGGAGCTGCTGCCGGTCGTGCGACGCGCCTTCGCCGCGGCCGGGGTGCCGGCCGACCTCGCCTGGCTGGCGGAGGCTGAGTCCACCTTCAACCCGTCGGCGCGCAGCCCCTCGGGCGCCCGCGGACTTTTCCAGCTGATGCCGGCGACGGCGAAAGGCCTCGGCCTCAGCACGTTCCTGCCCGACGAGCGCACCGACCCGGAAAAGTCCGCCACAGCCGCAGCCCAGCATTTGCGCACGTTGCACGCCCAGTTCGGCGATTGGCCCCTCGCCCTCGCCGCGTACAACGCCGGCGCCGGCCGCGTGCAGCGCGCCCTGGACAAGAAAGGCGCCAAGACGTACGCCGAAATCGCCGCCTCCCTCCCCACGGAGACCCGCATGTATGTCCCCAAGGTCCTCGCCACCCTCGCCGTCCGCGCTGGGGTGACACCGGACAAGCTGTAGGCGCGGCTTTGCGCCGCGACCACCCGCAGAAACGGTTCGCCACCTGTTCGGCGGACGCTTTGCTGGGCGCATGGGTCTCTTTGATCGTCTGATGGGCAAGTCGTCCACGCCGGCGGAACCGGCCGCGGCGTCCAACACCGCCCCGACCGCGCCGGCGCCGGTCGCCCTCGCTGGCAACGTGATGCCGCGGCTCGTCGCCGCGCGCGAAAAGCTCGAGGCCAAGGACCTGCCCGGCGCGCTGGCGATCTACGACGAGGTGCTGGTGGCGTCCGGCGACCGCGCCGACGTGCTCGTGACGGTTTCGGCCGACCTGGGGATGAACGGTCACATGAAGGAGATCGTCGAGCTGATCGCGCCCCGCTACGACGCCGAGCGCCACGGTCCCGCCACCGGGCTCAACCTGCTGCAGGCCTACCTCGCGCTGCGCCACGCCGACGCGGCCCAGCACGTGCTCGACATCCTCTTCAGCCTCAACCGGCCGGAACTCGAGGAGCGCCTGCACGGCTTCTCCAACGTCATCGCCGAGCTCATCCACGCCGAACGCCTGCCCGCGTCGGATGGCGCCCCGGCGACTCCGGCCGCGCCCTCGACCGAGCCGCCGCGCATCAACCTCATCTCCATCAGCAAGCCGATCTGGTTTTACGGCCTCGAAAACGTCCCTGGTGTCCTGCCGGCCAAGGCCGAACGCCTGCGCCGCGTGGCCTTTGCGCAACTGGCCCTGCCTGGCATCCCGGACCTGACGGAGATGGCCAAGCAGCCCGAGGAGGAACTCGGCCGCCTCAGCCGCGCCCTGCCGCTGTGGTTTGCGGAGACCTTCCACTTTTCGCCGCACTATCACGCGATCGCCGTCGTCGGCACCTGGGGCCAGCCCGGCCAGCCGGCGCATTACGCGTTGTTCCCGACGGAGTTCACGGCCGAAAATCTGCGCCAGCTCGTCGACACCACCGAGGGCGGGCTCGATTACGTGTTCACCGGTGCCCTGCACCGCCAGGCGGGCGATTTCGAGCTCATCCTGCGCGTCTGGGAGGTGAAGAAATTCCGCGAGCGCAAGCAGTTCACCGTCCGCTGGACCCCGGCCACGGCCGATGCCGAGCTGGCGAAACTGCACGAGACGCTGCGCCAGTTCATGGAGTGGAGTCCCTACCCGGCCGAGGCCGGCCTCAAATATGCCGCGCCCGCCCATCCGTCGGCCTGGCTCGAGGTGCTGGCGCCGTCGCTCACCTATTTCCTCGGCGAGAAAAACATCCTCGCCCCCGCGCAGCTCGCGTTGTCGACGGACCGGTTCGAGTCCGTCGCCCAGCACGCTGCGAGCAACGAGGCCGCCTCGCTCGCCTGGCTCACGCTGCGCGCGCGCGCCGAGCGTCTGCAACTCTTCCCGGGCAACCTCGGCGAAGCGCTGACCTTCCCGACGGCACTCGTGCAGGGAGCCAAAGCCGCGTTGGGGCACTGAGTCGGCCGCCTCCGCCATTGCCTTGAACCGGTCGGCTCCTACGCTGGCCCGTCCGCATGCATCCGACCACCGCCGACCTGCGCATCCGCGCCACCAAGCCGCTGCTGGCGCCCGCCGTCCTCGAGGAGGAGATTCCCCTCGACGACGCCCGCGCCACGCTGGTCGCGCGCAGCCGCCGTGAGGTGGTGGAGATCATCACGGGCAAGGATGACCGTCTCCTTGTCGTCGTCGGCCCCTGCTCGATCCACGATCCGGCGGCCGCACTCGAATACGCCGAGCGCCTGCGCGAGGTCGCGCCCCTTTACCGCGGCGAGCTGCTGCTCGTCATGCGCGTCTATTTTGAGAAGCCGCGCACGGTCGTCGGCTGGAAGGGCCTGATCAACGACCCTGACCTCGACGGCAGCTACCAGATCAACAAGGGCCTGCGCCTCGCGCGCCAGCTGATGGCCGACGTCACCGGCCGCGGCGTGCCGGTCGCGACCGAGTTCCTCGATACCACGCTCGGCCAGTATTACGCGGATCTCGTCTCGTGGGGTGCCATCGGCGCCCGCACGGTCGAGAGTCAGGTTCACCGCGAGCTGGCCTCCGGCCTCTCGATGCCGGTGGGCTTTAAGAACCGCACCGATGGCGACCTGCAGGTCGCGGTGGATGCCATCCGCTCGGCCCGGCACCCGCACTGGTTCCCCTCTCTCACCCGCGACGGTGTCGCCGCCGTGATGGGCACCGCCGGCAACGACCACGCGCATCTCGTGCTGCGCGGCGGATCGCACGGGCCGAATTACTCCGCCGCGGATGTCCACGCCGCGACCGAACTGCTGCGGAAGCACAACCTGCCGCCGTTCATCATGGTGGACTGCAGCCATGCCAACAGCGGCAAGGACGCCGACCGCCAGCCTCGCGTCGCCGCGGAGTTGTCGGCGCAGATAGCCGCGGGCGAACGCGCCCTGTGCGCCGTGATGATCGAGAGCAATCTCCTCGGCGGCAGCCAGGACTACCGCCGCAAGCCGCTGGTGCACGGCCGCAGCATCACCGACCCGTGCCTCGCCTGGGAGGCCACGCTGCCGGTGCTCGCGGAGTTCGCCGCCGCCGTGGAAACCCGGCGACAAAAAAAGTAGAGCATCGGTAGGCCGCGAGCCTGCTCGCGCCCAAAGAGCGTGCGGGGCGTGCGGAGGCCAAACGGGCGCCCGCGAGCGGGCTGCCTACGGTGGCGGACTGGGGGCTCCGCTTTACGCCATCACGGCCAGTTGCCCGCAGCCGGCGGCGATGTCGATGCCGCGGCGCTGGCGGACGGTGCTGGGGAGATCGAACTCGTGCATGAGGATGTGCTGGAAGTGCTTCGCGGCTGCCGTGTGCGTCGGAGCGCCGGCGTAACCGTTGGTGGGATTGAGCGGGATCAGGTTCACCTGTGCGGGCAGGCCGTGCAGCAGGCGGCCGACCGCGCGGGCGTCCTCGGCAGAATCGTTTTTTCCCTCGATCAGTGTCCACTCGTAGAAGATACGCCGGCCGGTGGTCTCGCTGTAGGTGCGGCAGGCGGCCATGAGCTCGTCGAGCGGCCATTTCTTCGCCGCCGGCACGAGCGTGGCGCGGCCGGCCTGCGTGGCGGCGTGAAGCGAGACCGCGAGGTGCACCGGCCGCATTTCCTGCGCCAGCCGCAGGATGCCCGGCACGACGCCGACCGTGCTCAACGTGATCCGCTCCGCACCGAGCGCGAGGCCGTTGGGGTCGCGCATGATGTCCACGGCCTTCATCACCGCCTCGTAGTTGTGCAACGGCTCGCCCATGCCCATCAGCACGACATTGCGCAGCCGCTGGCGGTGGGGCCGCAGCGCCCGTTGCACATGCACGGCTTGCGCGACGATCTCGCCGGGCGTGAGGTGGCGCGTGTAGCCCATCTGGCCAGTGGCGCAGAAGACACAGCCCATGGCGCAGCCAACCTGCGAGCTGATGCAGGCGGTCACGCGACCAGTGAAACGCATGAGCACGGTCTCGATGCGCGCGTCGTCGGCGAGGCTGAGGAGGTACTTGCGCGTGAAGCCGTCGGTCGAGTCGGTCTCAATCGCCACGGGCAGCACGCCGAGTCGGGTCTCGGCTTCCAAACGCTTGCGCACCTTGGCCGGCAGCTCCGGCATGGCCGCGAGGCCGTCGGCGCACTCCCAGTAAAGGTAGTTCCACAGCCGCGCGACATGCACCGGACTGAATTCCCAGCGCGCGAAGAGCGCGGTGAGTTCGTCGCGGGTGAGATCGTAAAGGTTGGTCGGCGCAGCGGACACAACGAGGGGCATAGGCGCTACGGAGATAAAAGACAGAAGTTTTTAACCACGGATTACACGGATACCACGGATTCTGCGAATGGAGCGTGGTGAGATGGCCACAAAAGGCGCAGAAGGCACAAGAAGACTCCGAACCTTTTGTGCCTCTTGTGCCTTCTGTGGCCATCAAACGGTGACCCATTCGCCTAATCCGTGGTATCCGTGTAATCCGTGGTTACTGGTTCGGACGGTTCGTAATATGAGGGGTTGTCGTCGGCCACGCACCGGCTTTGCTCGCCCGCATGAAATACCGCCCCCTCGGGAAGAGTGACGTCAACGTTTCGGAAATCAGCCTCGGCTGCTGGACGATGGGTGGCCTCAACTGGGTCAACGGCCAGGCCAACGGCTGGGCCAATGTGAACGAGGACGAGATCACCGCCGCCATCAAGCGGGCGGTGGATGCCGGGGTGAACCACTTCGACAACGCCGACGTCTACGGCAACGGCAAGGCCGAGCGCATGCTGGCGCGCGTCCTGAAGAAACTCGGCCTCAAGTCCACCGACTACGTGATCGCGACCAAAGTCGGCCATTTTCCCGGCACCGCCGAGCACGCGTTCGACCCGCTGCACATCCGGCACCAATGCGAACAATCGCTCAAGAACCTAGGCCGTGACTACATCGACATCTACTACTTCCACCACGGCGACTTCGGCCCCAATGCCGAATGGCTGCCCCGCGCCGCCGCCGTGCTCGATGCGCTGGTGCGCGAGGGCAAGGTGCGGCTCAAGGGCCAAAGCGCCTACAGCGACGCCGATTTCGCCCGTGCGGTGCCCGTGGTAAAGCCGGCGGTGCTCCAGTCGTGGGCGCACGCGCTGGCGCGCGATTTCATCCGGCCGGGCGGCGTGGTACCGCGGTTGCTGGCGGAGCACGGGATGTCGTTCGTGGCCTTTAGTCCACTCGCGCAGGGGCTCCTGCTCGACAAGTTCGATCCCGAGAAGCCGCCGCAATTCGACGAGGGCGATCACCGCCGCAATAGCGACCGGTTCACCCCGGAAAAGCTGCGGGCGCTGAAACCGAAACTCGCGCAACTCAAGGCCCGCTTCGGCGCCACCACCGAGGACCTCGCCGCCGTTGCCCAGCGTTACGTGCTGAATCATCCGAATGTCGCCTGCGTCATCCCCGGCTTCCGCAACGAGCGCCAGGTGACCTGCAACCTCGCCGGCGCCGACCGCGAACTCAGCGCGGCGGATATGGCCTTCATTGAGCAGACGTTGGGCTGAGTCGGAACCGGCGTAATCAAGCCGCGGTAGGCCGCCCGCTCGCGGGCGCTCGTTTGGCGGGCGCATGCCATTCGGAGCGCGAGCAAGCTCGCGGCCTACGGGTGGTGTTCTACTACCGCAGCGACGCCAGCGCGGCTGCGATCGGCACGGTCTGGCGCTTTCGCTCGAGGAAGAAATTGATCTCGGTGTAGCCCACGCCTTGCAGCGTGCGCAGGGCATTCGCGTAGCCGTCGCCGACGCGGTGGGCGACGTGGGCGTCGGAGCCGAGCACGACCGGGATGCCGCGCTCGCGCATCATGCCCAGCATCGTGGGGCTCGGGTTGATCTCGGAAATGGCCTTCTGCAGTCCGCTGGTGTTGAGCTCCATCGCCACGCCGGTCTTCGCGATACGGTCGAGGGCGCGGGCGATGAAGGGCCGGATGCGCTCGAACTGCCACGCCGCCGGGGCTTCGTTCTTCACCAGGTCGGGGTGCGCGAGCGTGTCGTACAGGCCGGTCTCGGCCGAGTCGGCGAGGTGCTGGAAATACGTCTGCTGGTAGTCGAACCAGTCGCCGCGGAAATAGCGCGCCCGGTACTCGGGCACCTGCATGTGCACGGACCCGAGCACATGGTGCAACGGATGCCGCGCGTGCAGTTTTTCCAGCCAGGCCTCGGTGCCCGGGAAGAAATCGCTCTCGAGCCCGAGGCGCACGTCGACCCGGCCCGCGAACTGGGCCCGGGTCGACGCGATCAGCGCAACATAGTGCTCATACTGTTCCGGCGCCATGCGCACGGCGGCGGAGATGCCATCGGGCAGCGGGCAGTGGCAGGTGAAGATGATCCCCTTCAGTCCCCGCGCCTCGGCCTGCGCGGCATACTCGGCCGGTGTGCCGATGGCATGCTTGCAGAGCGTGGTGTGGCAGTGGGATTCGTAGAGGAGCGGCGCGGACACGTCGGATCAGAAGAACGTGTAGTACTGCCCCTGCGCCAGGCGCTGGATGAGCAGCGCGAGCTCCATCGTGTGGTAGTCGCCCCACATGGAGGACTCGCCGCACGGGACCTTGCGGCCCTTCGGGATGTGATCCCAGCCGTTTGGCCGGTGGTACACGCTGTGGAGGAGCAGGCCCTGGTGCTTCTTGTCGGTCGAGAGGTAGGGCTCGGCGAAGAGGGTGTTGGCGATGGTGAGGCCGGCCTGGAAGTACTTCTGGCCGGCGGCTTTCTCGCCGTTGGCGGTGAGGTAGTTGCCGAGGCGGAGGAGGCCCTGGGCGGTGATGGCGGCGGCGGAGCTGTCCACCGGCTCGTGGTCGTTGTACGGGTCGGCCTTCTTCTTGGTGAAGTCACCGAGCTTGTGAGTGTTGAGCGCGCAGCTGTCCCAGTACGGCACGCCGTCGAGGGCCGAGTAGCCGTCGATGTAGTAGTCGCTCGCGGCGCGGGCGGTCTCGAGGAAGAGGTTCGTCACCGCGCGGCGGCCGCCGACGGCGTCGAGGTCGGCGCCCTTGACGGTCTCGAGGAACTCGAGCTGCTCGGCGTAGCCGCAGATGATCCAGGCGGCGCCGCGGGTCCACGTGGTGAACGCCGAGTAGCCCTGCTGGGTGCTCGGGCAGCGGAACTGGCCGTCGTTGCGGTTGAAGATGGACTCGTGGGCGACGCGGCCGCGCACGTCGTAGCTGTCGCGGCCCTGGCCGAAGAAGACGTTGAAGCGGGCCGTGGTGGCGGCGTGCTCGATCGCGCGGTGCAGGAGGTTGGTGGGCTTGTCGCCCTCGCCCATCAGCACGTGGCCGAGCTGGTGCGCGACGACGAGGGCGCGCATGGAGCGGATCGTGTCGGAGAACAGGGACTGCGGGCCGTTGAATGAGTAGATGTAGCCGCTCGGGACGACGCCGGGGCTGCCGGGGAGCGGCGACCAGGGCGTGCGGACGTTGGTGGCGGCGTGGCGGGCGGCCTGCACGGCGCCGGAGGCCTTCAGGGCGATCTCGGTGTAGGCGAGCTCGTTCAGGTCGCAGGGGATCTTCCCCTCGAGCATGAGGCGACGGAGGTTGCCGTAGGTGGAGACGTTGTTGAAGCCGTGATCATGCACGCCGACATGCGAGACGTGCGATGCCATGTACTTGAGGGTCTTCTCGCGGCCGAGCTGGAGGAAGCTCTCGTCGCCAGTGGCGTCGTACTGGAGGAACGACATGCCGAACTGGAAGCCCTGGGTCCACTCGGTCCAGCCGCGGGAGGTGTACTTGCCCTTCACGGTGAAGACGGGCGTGCCCTTGGCGGAGTCCCAAGCGGCGTCGATGGCGCGGATCTTCTGTCCGGCGAGCTCGAACACGCGGGCGACCTTCTTTTGCAGCTTCTGTGGCGTAAGCTTGGCGTCGATTTTCATAAAAACGGGGAGGCACCTTGCGGCTTCCGCGGGAGCGAAACAAGGGCGAAAAGCATCGGACGGTTTGGGGGCCCTGCCCGAGCTTGCAGGGGATGCGGCGCTCGGGATACTCGGGTGCATGGCCGACCTGCTCCAACGGTTTATCCTGGCGTTCATTCCCCTGTTCGTCGCGATCGACCCCATCGGGCTCGCCGCGGTGTTTCTCGGGATGGGCCAGGGCGTGACGCCGGAGCGCCGGCACAAGATCGCCGATCAGGCCACATGGACGGGCGGCCTGGTCGCGCTAGGGTTTCTGTTCCTCGGGCAGAGCGTATTCACCGCGCTGGGCATCTCGGTGGGTGACTTCCAGATCGCGGGTGGACTCATTCTCTTCATCCTCGCGGCGAAGGACCTGATCCAGTCGGCGGCGGAACCGGAGAAGCTGCCGGACGACTTCGGCATCGTGCCGCTGGGCATGCCGCTCATCGCCGGGCCTGCCTCCATCACGACGCTGCTGCTGTTGGCGCAGACCCAGGGCCTCGTCATGACGCTGGCCGCGCTGGTGGTGAACCTCGTGCTCGTGGTGCTGGCGCTGCACTACAGCGAGTGGCTGGGCCGCAAGATCGGCCCGACCGGCATGCGGGCGATCTCGAAGATCATCTCGATGCTGTTGGCCGCGATCGCGATCAGCATGATCCGCCGCGGCTGGGCCGGGTGAGGCGGATGGGCAAAGGGGCCCTCCGCGTCTCCGCGAGAGCCTCCGATATCAACCTGCGAACGTCGTCAGCAGCTCCGCGTAGATTTTGGCGGAGGCGACGAGTTCGCTGAGCTTCGCGCGTTCGTTCACCGCGTGGTAATCCTCGCCGCCGGGGCCGTAGCCGAGGGTCGGGATCTTCAGGTGGTGGGCGAAGAAGTGCATGTCGTTGAACCCGGTCGAGACGTTGAAGACCGCCTTTTGCTTCCGCACGCGGGTGACGCAGCCGGCCATGGCGGCGAAGAACGGGTGCGTTGGGGCGTGGAAGCACGGGTGATTGTCGGAGACCTTCGCCACGGTGATGCGGCAATCGGGAATCTTGCGGGCGGCGGCGGCCATGGCGGCGCGGAGCTCGCGCTCGGCGGCGGCGACGGACTCGATCGCTAGGACCCGGCGGTCGATGGAGAATTTCCCGAGGGCCGGCACGGTGTTGATCTTGCCGCCTTCGCCGGCACTGAAGACGCCGCCGATGTTCAGGGTCGGCCGCATGGTGCGGCCTTCGGGGGTGACAAAGCGGCGGCGCGCGAGCTGGCGCTTGTAGGCGTCGAGGCCGATGACGAGGGCGGACATCTTCTCGAGGGCGTTGATGCCCTTCTCGGGCACCGAGCCGTGGGCGGCCTTGCCGTGCACGGTGACCTCGAGCCAGACGACGCCGTTGTGGCCGCAGCAAACGGTGTTGGCCTCACCGCCTTCCATGACGATGGCGTAGTCGGGACGAATGGGAGCGTTTTTCACGAGCCAGCCGGAGCCGAGGACGGAGTCGGTCTCCTCGTCGGCGGTGAACGAGACCTCGACATTCATCCGCGGCGCCGTGCGCGTGGCGCGCAGGGACTGCAGCGCGAGCAGGAGACTCGCCATGGAGCCTTTCATGTCGGAAGTGCCGCGACCAAAAATCCAGCCGCGCTCGACGGCACCGCTGAACGGACTGCCGTGGCGCCACGCGCCGGAGACGGGCACGACATCGTAGTGCGCGTTGAAATGGATCGTCTTCTTCGCCCCGCGCGCCGCGAGCTTGCCGAGCACGTTGAAGCGGGGGCAGCCGTGCTGCTCCGGCGGCAGGGCGCGGCGCAACAACCGGGCTGGGATTGCGTAGCGGCGGGTCTGCAGGCCGACGGCGGTCAGCTCGTGGGCCAGGTAGGACGTGATGGCATCGTAGTTTTTGCCCGGCGGGTTGACCGTGGGGATGCCGACGAGCTGCTGCAGGCGGGCGACGAGATCGGAGGCGTGGGCGTCGATGTAGGCGGAAGGTGTCACGGTGGAAGCGGGTTGAGGGTGGGATCGAACGGCGGCCTGGGCGGAGCGAAGAACCGTGTGGGTCCCATGCTCGCGAAGGCCGGTAGGCTGATGCGAGCGCCTTTTTTCCGGCCGAGGCTGGAATTGCAGGCAAGATTCGTGCTAGCTGGGAGATATGAATGCGGGGGCGCAGAAAATGATCGCGCGGATGGGGCTGGAATCCCTGCCGGTCGAGGGCGGTTTCTACCGGCGGACCTGGCTGAGCGCCGAGCTGCGACCCGATGGGCGTCCGACCGGATCGCACATCTGGTATCTGATGACCGAGGGAGATTTTTCGGCGCTGCATCGGCTGGACGCGCCGGAACGCTGGGAGTTCCAGGCCGGCGATCCGGTCGAACATGTGTCGTTGGATCCGCGCGACGGCTCGGCGCGGGTGCAGACGCTCGGGCACAGCGTGCGGCGCAGTCTCGTGGTGCCGACCGGGGTCTGGCAGGGCGCGCGCCTCGCGGCGTGTCCGCACCCGCGCGGCTGGGCGCTGGTCGGCTGCACGATGAGTCCGGCGTGGGACGAGAAGGGCTTCGAGCCCGGCCGGCGCGACGTGTTGCTCGCGGCGTTTCCGGCGGCGGCGCGCCTCGTGCACGCGCTGACGAGATGACTTTTGACAGGCTCTGGCCGGCGGGTCAGGGTGGTGGCACAATGTCGCTGGCGCACCTCACGAAGGATTACACCCTGGCCGGTCTGGCCGAGTCGGACCTCACCAAGGATCCCTTCCGCCAGTTCGACAAGTGGTTCACCGAGGCGGGTGCGGCGAAGGTCCCCGAGCCCAATGCGGCGACGCTGGCGACAGCGAACCGCGACGGCCGGCCCAGCGCCCGCACGGTGCTGCTGAAGGGCGTGGATGGACGCGGGTTCGTGTTCTATGGCAACTACGAGAGCCGCAAGGGTCGCGAACTCGAGGCGAACCCCCGGGCGGCGCTGGTCTTTCCCTGGATCGCGATGGAGCGGCAGGTGATCGTGGAGGGCCCGGTCACGCGCGTCGCCCGCGAGGAGGCCGAGGCGTATTTCCACAGCCGGCCGCTCGCGCACCAACTCGGCGCCTGGGCTTCGCCGCAGAGCACGATCATTCCCGGGCGCAGCGTGCTCGAGGACAACTTCAAGACTTTGGAAAAGAAACACGCCGGCCGGCCCGTGCCGGTGCCCCCGCACTGGGGCGGCTACCGCCTGAATCCGGAAACCGTCGAGTTCTGGCAGGGCCGGCGCAACCGCCTGCATGACCGGCTGCGCTACCGCCGGGAAACTGACGGCAGCTGGCTGGTCGAACGCCTCGCGCCGTGAAAAAACGCCGCCGCACCGCTCCAGCTCCGGCTGGCGCGCCCGCCTCGCTGCTGGCCGCCGCCCTGCGCGCCCAAGGCGAGGGTGTGCTCATTTGCCGCCGGGCGCCGAACCACAGCACCTGTGAGCTCGTGTTCGCCAATGACCAGTTCTGCGCGATGACCGGCTACACGCCGGTGGAGCTCGCCGACGGCGTCCAGGCGAACTTGCACATGGAGCGAACCGATCGCGATCGCCTCGGGCGCTGGCTGCGCCAAGCCCGGCCCGGCCCGCTCGCCGGGGAGGGGTACCTGCTCCGCAAGGACGGGTCGATAATCTACACGGCGTGGACCTTCAGCCGCATCCCCGCCGGGGGTGGGCGGTATTACGTGGCGGCCTATCGGGACATGACCGAGAAGCGCAGCCTCCAGGAGGCGCTGGTGCATGCCCAGCGACTCGACGCCCTCGGCCGCCTCGCCGGTGGCGTGGCGCACGACTTCAATAACCTCATCTCGGTCATCAACGGCTACTGCGAGCTCCTCTCCACCCAGGTGTCGGACCGGCCCCGGGCCCTTCACGAGGTGGGCGAGATCCACCGCGCCGGGCGCAAGGCCGCCGGCCTCACGCGCCAGCTGCTCGCCTTCGGCCGCCGGCAGGCGATGGACGCGCGGGTCGTCAACTTCAACCAGATCGTCCGCGACAACGCCGAGATCCTTGAGCGCCTGCTCGGCAGCGCCGGCCACCTCGCCCTCGAGCTCGCGGCGGATCTCGGCAACGTGCGGGCCGACCCCGCGCAATTCCAGCAGGTGCTGCTGAACCTCACGATCAACGCCCGCGACGCCCTGCGCGAGCACGGCCGGGTGACGATCCGCACCGCCAACCGCGAGATCCGGCCCCTCTTCAACCGCCGCCTCACTGATTGCCCGCCGGGCCGCTACGTGACGCTCACGGTCACCGACAACGGCATCGGCATGGATGCCGAGACGCAGAAGCACCTGTTCGAGCCCTTTTTTACCACCAAACCCGAGGGCCAGGGCACGGGCCTCGGCCTCGCGCTCGTCTACGGCGTGGTGCAGCAGAGCGGCGGCTTCATCAACGTGCGGAGCGAGCCGACCGTGGGCTCGACGTTCGAGATCATTCTGCCCGAGGCCCGCGAGGCGCTATCAGCCCGGCCGGGCGTCGCCCCGGTGGCGGCGGTGCCGCGGATGCGCGGCACCGAGGCCGTGCTGCTGGTGGAGCCTGATGACGTGCTACGCCGGATGATCGCCAGCGTGCTCAAGGCCGACGGTTACCGCGTCGTGGAGGCCCGGCAGCCGGCCGAGGCCCGCACCAAGTTGCGGACGAAATCCCGCGGCGTGCGCCTGCTCGTCGCCGACCTGGCCGGGGCCGGCACGAATCTCGCGCGTGCCCTGCATGCCGAGCAACCCGGGTTGCGCGTGCTCAACACCTGCCAGCAGAACGCCCCGCAGACGCTCGTCTGGCTGGCCCCCGAGCACCAGTGTTCGCTGCCCAAGCCGTATGCCCTGAGCGAATTTGTCCGCGCGGCCCGCCGGCTCCTGGACGCCTGAGACCGTCATCCGCATGCGGATCTTCCTCACCGGAGCATCGGGACTGGTCGGTGCCGCCATGGCGCGGGCGGCGGAGGCGGCCGGGCACGAGGTCACCGGCACGGTCTGGCGGCAAGCCCAGGTGCTGGTGCCCGGGCTGGCGCGGATGGAGATTCTCGACCTGACGGTCCCCGGGGCCGTGGCGTCGGCCCTGCGGGCGGCCCGGCCGGATGCGATCGTGAATTGCGCGGCCGTGTCCGAACCCGGCGCCTGTCTCGCGGATCCCACCGGCGCGGAGGCCATGAATGTCCGGCTGCCCGAACAACTGGCGCAGTCGGGCCTCCGGCTGATCCACCTTTCCTCGGAGCAGGTCTTCGCCGGCGATCGCACCGCATCCTCTGCGCCGGCGGACGAGGCTCGGCCAATCAACCTTTACGGTCGCCAGAAACTCGCGGGCGAGCGGGCGGTACTGGCGGCGGCGCCGCAGCGCGCAGTGGTCGTGCGGCTGCCGCTGCTCATGGGCGACAGTTTCAACCGGCAGCGCAGCCTGCACGAGCGCCTGCTGCTCGATTGGAAGGCAGGGCGCACGGCCCGGCTGTTCACCGACGAGTTCCGCCAGACCTGCACGGCGGCCAACGTGGCCGCCGTGCTGCTCGCGCTGATTGGACGCCCGGGGATCACTGGCATCCGGCATTGGGCTGGGGCGGAACTGCTCTCGCGCCATGAGATCGGGTGCCGGATCCGCGCGCATTTCCGATTGGATGAGCAGGCGGCGCCCATCGTGGCGGTGGCGCGGTCGGACGCCCCGGCGGCCGCGGCGACGCGCCCGGCCTGCCTGGCGCTGGCGGTGGAGCCGCTGGCGACCGAGCTGCAGTTGGCGCCGCAGCCCTTCGCCGTGCAACTCGCGGAACTCACCACCCCGCCAGCTGGTCGCGGCTGAGCGATACCTGTCATCACGATGAAGCTACACACCCTCCCCGATCGCACCGGCGCCGCGGCCGAGAACATGGCGATGGATTTCCTGCTGCTCCAGCGCTACCCGCACCCCGCGGTAAGATTTCGCCACTACGAATGGCGCCGAGCGGCCTTCACTTTCGGCTACAGTCAGAAGATCGCGTTTGTGCGCGCGCAGGTGGCGGCGCTGGCCGGCGACCCGGCGGCGGTGGATCTCTGCCGACGCCCGACCGGGGGCGGCGTCGTGGATCATCGCGAGGACTGGACGTATGCGCTGGTTATCCCGCGCGGTCATCGGCTCGAGGAGGTGCCAGCGGTGCAGAGCTACCGCGCGATCCACGAGGCGCTGGCGGCGGCCTTGCGCCGGCAGGGCGTGGCGGCCGAGGCCAAGGTCGCGGCCGACCCGGAACCGACCGAAGGCGCGGGGGTGGCGGCGCCGGGCGTGTGTTTCCAGAAGGCCGAACTCTACGACGTCATCAATCCGGCGACCGGGGCCAAGATTGCGGGTGCCGCCCAGAAGCGGAACAAGCACGGTCTGCTGTTCCAGGGATCGATCTGGCGGCCGGCCGCGGGCGCGGCGGTGGATTGGGATCAGTTTCGCGAGGATTTCATCGCGGAACTGGCGGCGGCGCTGGCCGTCGAGGCCGAGGCGGTGCCCTGGCCCGAATTGGCCGAGCACGAGGTCGAGGGTCTGGCCGAGCAGTACGCGACGCCGGAGTGGAACGAGAGCCGCTGAGTCAGCACCCGGACAGGCGACAGTAGGCAGCCCGCTCGCGGGCGCTCGTTGGGCGATCGCACGCCATACGGAGCGCGAGCGAGCTCGCGGCCTACCGATACTGCACCTGGGGACGCGCGCTAGTCGGCGGTGGCGATCTCGAAGTCGTAGACCGCAAAATCCAGCAGCCGCGGGTCCTGTTCGCCCCCCAGCCGGACGCCGGGCCGGTCGCTGGTGAGGGTGAGCTCGGTCACGGGCCCAGTCAGGGTGAAGACCGGAATGTCGACCAGGGTCTTCTTCTCGCTCAGGAGGCCTTTCCAAAGAATGAAGTCGCCGTAGCGCAGCGTGACCTCGCGCGGCGGCTGGCAGTGCAGGTCGAAGCGCAGGTGCACGGTCAGCGGATCGGCGCCGGGATCGAGGCGGCGCAGCACGAGCGTGGCCGGGCCGCCGGCCCAGGCCCAGCGGCGGCCGGACTTGCGTTCGATGCCATAAAAGCCGGTCGCGGGCTCGACGTAGACGATGCGGGTGCCGTCATCGAGCAGGGCCAGGGCCTGCGGCGGCGGTTGGGGGTTGGGAAGCATGAACCAGACGCCGCAGGCCACGGCGAGACCGGCGGCGAGGGCATAGAGACTTTGGCGCAAGGCGGAGGGCATCACCCGGAAAAGCTGTGCACTCTGAAACCCGGGGCGAGCCGGAGTTTCAGTTTTTTTGCACGGTCTCGGCCGCGACCGGTACCGGGGGTTCGGCCTGCCAGAAATAGCGGCCGCGACGGTTGTGATCCCAGCGGATGGCGACGGCGGCGAGCAGGAGCAGCAGCAGCACCAGAATGAACTGGCGGCGCCGTTGGACGGCCTCCTTGTCCTCGTAGGGATCCTCGAGCGAGCGGCGGGCGCCCGGCGGGAGCTTAGCGACGGCGGTGAGGGCGGTGCCAAAGGGGATGTTGATCTTCACGCGGCCGTTCACGGCCCAGCCGTTGCCCTCGAGAATGGGGCCGAGGGTGCGCTGGCGGAGCTTGAGCCAGGCGATGACCATCGAGGGGCAGGAGATGGCGAGCATGACGGCCACCAGCACCAGGGGCAGCTGCCACGGGGCGAGACCCGCGAGCCCGGTGGCCAGGGTGGCGAGGGCGCCGCCGATGGCGCCGACGGCGACACCGAGGGCGGCGACGGTGCCGATATCGATCTTTTTCGGGCCTTCCGCCGGTTTCGCCTTGTCGGCATTGGCCGTGGTCTCGGCGGCGGTGGCGAGCTTGGTCGACGAGGCGGCCTCGGCGGCGGCGGCGCGCTTGGCGACCTGCTCCTCGATCATGCGGATGAACTTCTTGTACGGCGACCAGAAGGCCTGCCGGATGCTGATGGGATTGTCGACGATGCTGGTGATGACGGCATCCCAGTCGCGCCCGGCGCGGTCGTAGAAGACGCCGCGACGGCCGGGGAAGAGGTAGTCGCCGTCGCCCTGCGTGAAGCAGGCCGCGATGGTCATGGTGACGCCGCCGGTGCGCGTGCAGGTGCAGTAGGCGATGTAGGCCTTGCTCATGGCGGCGAGGGCATTGGGTGCGTCAACGCGGATGCAGAGCTCGGTCGAGCGGCTGTCGAGGTAAAGCGTGCCCGCCTGGAAGACGGCATCGCGATCGCGCGAGTAGAAATCCGCGAAGTTGACGAAGTTGTACAGCAGCGCGCGCAGGTCGCGGTGGTAGCGCACGAGGCGCTCGACGTCGCTGATGGCCTTGAACTGGGGCTCGAGGACCTGGTCCCGCGCGAGCAGGTCGGCGAGGACCGCCCGACCCTGGCCGGCGGCGAGCTCGCGGGCGCGGGCGAGGCCGAGCTTCTCGACGGCGGAGCCGGCCTTGCCGCCGAGCCAGGTCTCGTAGGCGGCGAAGCGCGAGTTGAGGTACTGCCATTCAGCCTCCGTGAGCTCCGTCTTGCCGGCGCCGAGCACGGGGGTGACGACGGCGCTCTGCAACGTGGCGATGGCCGCGGCCCAGGCGGGGTTGATACCGCTCGCCAGCGGCAACGCGCGCCCGGCGGCGACGGTGGCCAGCGGGAAGGCTGCGATCTCGGCCGTGCCGGACTGCAGGTCCTTGGCGGCGATGGCGGCATACTCGGCCTCATTGCGGTTGAGCGCACCGATGGCGCGGGCGTCAAAGGCCGCGAGACGGCAGCGGGCGAAGAAGTCGTCCACCTTGGCGCGCACGGCGCGGAGCGCGCTGCAGGCGGCATCCGTGGCGTCGCCGAGGACGGCAATGTCCTTGGTGCCGGCCTGGCCGACCCAGGTGATGTAGGCATCGAGTTCCTTGAAGAACGTTTCCACCTGCGCGGCGGTGATGCCGAGGGCGCCGGTGCGGTCCTTGTTGCCGCCGAGGCAGGCGATGATGTCCTTGATGAGGGCCTGCGCCTCGGGGTCGTCGGTGGCGTCGGGCGGGATGATGCCGTCGCCGTTGAGGGAGCTGGCGGAGAAGATCTTCGCCGTGTCGGCGGCATCGGCGACCGTGATCGCCGCGGCGTCCTTTCGGCCGAGGTTGAGCAGGATCTGGCGGGCGGAAGCGAGCAGCACCTGCCCCTCGGGCGCGGCGTCGTTGATCGCGGCGAGTGGCAGGGCGTCGTCACCCTTGAGCAGCTGGCCTGCATCCTTCACGCGGGCGGCGGCCCATCGGGTCGCGGTGAGGAGCTCGGGCACGCGGATGCGGCCGTCGCCATCGGTGTCGATCAGGGCGAGGGTCTTCTCGTCGAGCTCCAGTCCCTTGACCGGGCAGCTCAGCGCCACCCACAGCTTCTGGTCGAGATGTTCGAGATTCAGCAGGTCGGTGCCGGTTTCGAGGGAGACCTGGTCGATGCCGCCGGTGCGGAAGAATTTCCAGACGTGGGAGCTTTTCTGGGTGAACATTGGGGGAGGATTTTGGCCGATTAGTAGGCGGACGGGATACGGATGGCAACCCCTGCCCGTATCAGGTGGCGGAGGATGTGGAACCGCGCTGCAGGGTGATGACGCACTCGAGGTGGCGCGTCTGCGGGAACAGGTCGAAGGGCTGCACGGCGGACAACGTGTAGCCGGCCGCGAGGAAGCCGCGCAGGTCGCGCATCTGCGTCGCGGGATCGCAGGAGACATACACGACGGTGCGCGGGCCGAAGGCGAAGAGCTGGGCGAGGAAGGATTCGTCGCAGCCCTTGCGCGGCGGGTCGATGATCACGGCGGTGTCGGCGGCGGGGAACGTCAGCCCGGCGAAGATCGCCGCGGCGTCGCCCGCCTGGAACGCGGCGTTGGCGATGCCGTTGGCGGCGGCATTCTCGCGGGCGAACCGGATGGAGGACTCGCTCACCTCAACTCCAGCAACCTGCGTGAAGGCTCCCGCCGCACTGAGGGCAAAGAGTCCGCTGCCGCAGTAGGCATCCACGAGATACCGCGCGCCGCTGGCTGCCGCCTGGTCGCGCACGTAGCCGGTGAACGCGGGTAGAACAAAGGGGTTGTTCTGGAAGAAATCGCGGGCGAGGAAGTGGAGACGGAGAGATGGCGGATTGCGGACACCGGAGACCGGAGAGGGCAGTTGATCGATGATCTCGTGGATCACGGCGTCGTAATCGGTGACGACGCCCTCCTGCGCGTGGCGGAGGAGGAGTGTGGCGCCGCGCTCGTATTCGCCGGCCGCGAGGCGCTTCTGCGTGCGGGCGCGCACCTCGGTCAGCTGGGCATTGATCTCCGGTGTCGCGATCGGGCACGCCGGCACGTCCACGATGTCGAACCGTGTCCCCTGCTTCAAAAATCCTATGGGCTGGGGCTTAACCTCTCCGGTTTCCGGTATCCGCTTTCCGGGATGAAAATGCGGCGTGATCTTCGACCGGTAGCCGAACTCGCGTGGCGAGCCGATGACCGGCGCGACCGGGAACGAAACCGCTGCCATGTGCTGCAAGAGCTCCTCCACCTGACGGCGCTTCCACGCGAGCTGCTCGGCGTAGGTCAGGTGCTGGTACTGGCAGCCGCCGCAGCGGCCGTAGAGCGGACACCGCGGGGCGATGCGATGCGGCGATGGCGTGAGGATGGCGACGAGGTCGGCCTCGGAGAAATTCTTCTGGTTGCGGAAGACGCGGGCCCGCACGCGTTCGCCGGGCAAGGTGAACGGCACCATCACCACCCATTTGCGTTCGGACTCGCCCGGCAGGGCCGTGCGGCCGAGGCCGACGCCGAGATTGGTCAGCGTCGCAATCTCGAGCTCCAGCTCGTGATGGTACGGAAACGGACGGTCGTTGAATTTCTTCTTGGCCACGTGTGACTCCACCAATTCACAAAATGCAGAGAGGCCCAATCATTTTAACCACGGATTTCACGGATAACACGGATCAGGCGGATGAAGCTTGGTGGGATGGCCACAAAAGGCGCAGAAGGCACAGGAAAACACCCTGATCCTTATGTGCCTCTTGTGCCTTCTGTGGCCATCTCGTGCCGCCACGTTCGCCTGATCCGTGTTATCCGTGAAATCCGTGGTTAAAGGTTTTCCTCCGACTCCTTTCCGGTTTATCGCCTTATCGTGGCCATGCCTGACGAAAAGATCACCAGTCTCCAGAATCCGCGCATCAAGCAGCTCGTGAAGCTCCGCGACCGGCGACCGCGCGACGAGGCGGGCGTGTTTCTCGTCGAGGGCTACCGCGAGATCCGGCGGGCGCTGGAGAAGGGCGTCACGCTGCAGGAGCTGTATTATGCCCCGGACTGGTTCCTGGGGGAGAACGAGCCTGCGCTGATCGCGCAGGCGAAGGCGGCCGGCGCCAAGGCCCTCGAGCTGTCGAAAGAGGCCTTCGCCAAGGTTGCCTATCGCGAGCGCCCCGACGGCCTGCTGGCGGTGGCGCCGCAGTGGCGGCGGACGCTGGCCGATCTCGATCGCCTCATGGACGGGCGCACCGAGCCCGCGGCCTACCCGGGCACGGCGGTACCGACCGCGCGGACACCCTTTCTCCTCGTCGTGGAGGCCATCGAGAAGCCGGGCAATCTCGGCACGATCCTCCGCAGTGCCGACGCGGCCGGCTGCGATGCCGTGATCGTGTGCGATCCGGTGACGGACATCTTCAACCCCAACGTCGTGCGCGCCTCGACCGGCGTGCT
>CAYHEW010000045.1:0-29456 GCA_964355715.1 uncultured Opitutaceae bacterium
TTGGCGTTGTAGCGTTCCTTCAGGTATTCGAATTCCACGTTCAGGGTCAGCTTGCCGCTGTCCAGGGGCTTCAACGTCAGCGAGGGCGTGAGGTTGAAGTTCTTGTGGTACTCAAAGCGACGCTCGCCCTGCAGATCCTGCCAGGCACCGACGAAACGGAAGGCGGCCTTCTTGCCGAGGACGGCATTGTGGTCGACCTTCACCTTCTGGCCGGAGTTGTCGTCCATCTGGAAGGTCAACTCGGTCGGGACCTTCGTGAACGACGGGCGCTTGGTGATGTAGTTGATGACGCCACCGGGATAGCCCTGGCCGAAGAACACGGATGCCGGGCCCTTCACCACCTCGACGCGCTCGACGTTGTCGAGATTGTGCGAGATGTAGCGGAAGACACCGTTACGCATCAGGGTGTTGACCTGGAAGCCACGCATGGTGAAGCCGCCTTGGGGGGTGGCTTCGTTGGCGGGAATGCGCATCTTGAAGCGAGTGTCGCCAGCGGCCGCGGCCGAGTAACGGAACAGATCCGTCAGGGAGCGGGCGTTGGTGTCGTCGAGGAACTCGCGGGAGATAACCGAGATGTTGATCGGCACCTTTTGGATTTCCATGCCGATGCGGGTGGCCGTGGCGGCGTTGGTCTTCAGGTAGCCGTAGTCTTTTTCCGAAGAGACTTCGAAGGGGGTGAGCTTCGTCACCTCCTCGTCATCGACCTCCGTGACGGCGACAGGCTGCGCCCAAAGGGGGGCGGCGGTGGCACCGATCAGAACGGCCAAACAGGCGGCCAGATATCGTTTGGCCACCGGTGCTGCTGGGTAGTTTGCTGGGTTCATTTGGGTTTTGGGTTGCGCTGACCGGCTCCGAGAGAGCGGAGCCTAAAGCTGGGGCAAAGGGACTCTGCGTCCGTCCACGGCCATTCCCGGAACAAACCACCCCCCGGTGGCATTCAGCCGAGAAACCAGAGACGGCTGGAAGCGTTCAGAAAGCAGCGACGGAGCGAACGCAGAGAAAGTGGGGCGCCCAGGGCAATGCGGCGCACGCATGCGCCGGCTGCCGCGGGGCGGACGATCGCCACGAGAGGTCTGGTTTCGGAATGAGGTCGGCATGATGTCAGTGCCATTCGCGGGGGCGGACGACACGCGGTCATGGAGGTAAACACCGCCCGGGCGCATAACCCTTCAGGAAATCTCTGCCGCCCCGGCCGGCGGCGGAGGCGACGGCAAAAGGGGCTTGATATATGCCTTTATAGGAATATACCCGGCGGGCATGGAACTCGTCGCGATCTACCAGTGCCTGTGCGACCGCACCCGGCTGCGGATCCTGCACCTGCTGCTGTCGGGTCCGCTGTGCGTGTGCCACTTCCAGGCGGTGCTCAGGGAGCCGCAGGTGAAGATCTCCAAGCACCTGCGTTACCTGAAGGCCAACGGCCTGGTCGCGGCGGAGCGCTGCGCGAACATGATGATCTACCGCCTCCCGCCCAAGCCGTCGGCGCAGCTCAAGGCCAACCTCGCCTGCCTGCAGGACTGCGCCCAGGAGGACCCGGTGTTCCGCGCGGATGCCGCCCGGCTCCGGCGGCTGCGCGACTCCTTCGGGCCGCAGACGCCGCCGTGCGTGCGCGATCCGGCGGCGCGCTGCCTTTGAACTGAAACCCCGCCACCCATGATGTCCTCCGCCAAACGCCTCGATTTTTTCGAGCGCTACCTCTCCCTCTGGGTCCTCGCGTGCATGATCGTCGGCGTGGCCCTCGGCAAACTGCTCCCCGGCCTCACCGCCACCCTCAGCGGGTGGGAGTTCGGCCAGGACTCGCACGTCAACATCCCGATCGCCGTGCTCATCTGGCTGATGATCTACCCCATGATGCTGAAGATCGACTTCGGCGGGCTCGCCGGCGTCGTGCAGCGGCCGCGCGGGCTGGTGGTGACCCTGGTCGTCAATTGGCTCGTCAAACCCTTCAGCATGGCCCTGCTCGGCTGGCTCTTCATCCGCGTGCTCTTCGGCGACGTGCTCGGGCTCATCCCGCCCGACGCGGCCAAGGACTACATCGCCGGCCTCATCATCCTCGCCGCCGCGCCGTGCACGGCGATGGTGTTCGTGTGGAGCTACCTGACGGACGGCGATTCGGCCTACACGCTCGCGCAGGTGGCGATCAACGACCTCATCATGCTCGTGGCCTTCGCGCCCATCGTGATGTTCCTCGTCGGCGTCAGCGGCGTCACGGTGCCGACGGGCGTGCTGATCACCTCGGTGGTCGTCTTCATCGTGATCCCGCTCGCCGCCGGCTGGCTCAGCCGCACGGCGCTGGTCCGCACGCACGGCGCGGACTGGTTCAACACCGCGTTCCTGCCGGTCTTCAAGCCGGTGACGATCGTCGCGCTGCTCGCGACCCTCGTCCTCATCTTCGCCTTCCAGGCCGACAACCTGATCCGCAACTGGCTCGCCGTGGTGCTGCTTGCGGTGCCGATCACGATCCAGGTCTATTTCAACTCGAGCCTGACGTACCTCGTGATGCGCGCCCTGAAGGTGCCGCACAACGTCGCCTCGCCGGGCGCCCTCATCGGGGCGAGCAACTTCTTCGAGCTGGCCGTGGCGGTGGCGATCACGCTCTTCGGCCCGACCTCGGGCGCGGCGCTCGCGACGATCGTCGGCGTGCTCGTCGAGGTGCCGGTCATGCTCTCTGTCTGCCGCGTCTGCAACGACACCCGCGCGTGGTATGCCCGCGCCCTCCCGCCCGCCTCCGCATGAAACCCCAGGTCCTCATCCTCTGCACCGGCAACTCCTGCCGCAGCCACCTCGCCGAGGGCATCCTCCGCGCCGCGGCCGGCGACCTCGTCGACGTGCACAGCGCCGGCTCGAAACCGGCGGGGTACGTGCACCCCAAGGCGATCCAGGTGATGCAGGAGATCGGCCTCGAAATTTCGGGTCACCGCTCGAAGCACCTGAACGATTTCCTGTCCCAGCGCATCGACACCGTGATCACGGTCTGCGGCAACGCCGACCAGGCCTGCCCGGTGTTCCCGGGTCAGGTGCACCGGCACCACTGGGGTTTCGACGACCCGGCGCACGCGACGGGGACCGAGGAGGAGATCCTCGCCGTGTTCCGCCGCGTGCGGGACCAGATCAAGCTCGTGTTCGAGGCTTATGCGGCGGGCCTGCGCGCGGGGAAGGAACTGAGGTGAACCATGTGGACCTGGGCCGAATTCATCGCGGATCAGATCGTGCGGCTCTGCGGCCTCGATGCGGCGCGCGGGCTGGGGGCGGCGCTGCATTTCTTCGTGTACGACTTCCTGAAGGTGGTCGTGCTCGTGGCCGGCGTGGCCTTCCTCATGGCGCTCGTGCGCGGCGCGCTGCCGCACGAGCGGTTGCGCGCGAAACTCGAGGGGCGCGGCGGACGGCTGCTCGGTTACCCGGCCGCGGCGCTGTTCGGAGCGCTGACGCCGTTCTGCTCGTGCTCGTCGGTCCCGATCTTCCTCGGCTTCGTGCAGGCGCGGTTTCCCATCGGCGTGGCCTTCGCCTTCCTGATCACGTCGCCGCTCGTGAACGAAATCGCCGTCGCGCTCATGGCGGCGACCTTCGGCTGGAAGCTCGCGCTCGCCTACACGGCGGCGGGCGTCGGCCTCGGCATCACCGGCGGACTCGCCCTGAGCTTCCTGGGGGCCGAGCGCTGGCTGGTGCCCGGCGCGACGGCGCCGGCGGATGAAGACGACGCGCCGCCGCCGCACGGGTTCAAGGCCCGGGTCGTGGATGCGGCCGACACGAGCTGGTACATTCTGCGGAAGATCTTCCCCTGGCTCGTCGCCGCGCTGCTGCTCGGCGCGGGGCTGCACGGCTTTGTGCCCGACGATTTCTTCGAGCGGCTGTTTGCGGGGCGCGGTTCGTGGACGGTCCCGCTGGCGGCCCTCGTGGGTCTGCCACTCTACGTGAGCGCCAATGCCACCATCCCGCTGCTCGAGGCCTTCGTGGCCAAGGGCGTGCCGCTCGGCACCGCGCTCGCGTTCCTGCTCTCGGCCGTGGGCGTGTCGTTTCCCGAGCTGGTGCTCCTGCGCAGCGTGATGACGCTGCGGCTCATCGTCACCTTTGCCGCCGTCGTCCTCGTCGGCACGACCCTGATCGGCTGGTTGTTCAACGCGCTGAGCTTTATGACGGTGCGGTAGAGGGCAGGGTGCATCTTCAGGCTGGCGAAATGGCGCCAAGCCATTCCCATGGCGCGGGTCCACACCGCCCACGCCCGCGCATGAAACTGCCGCTGCCCCCGCTCCTGTCGCTCGTTCTCGCCCTGCCGGCCTCGGCGGCGGACGTCGTGCGCCTCGACGACTACGTGGTCGCCGCCACGCCGATCGTCGGTGAGACCCGGCTCGATGTCCTGGCAAGCAAGGTCACCGCCGTGACCGCGGCGCAGCTGATCGAGCTCAACGCCCGCGACCTGCAATCCGCCCTGCGCCGCGTCCCGGGCGTGGTCGTTTCCCATTTCAATACGGTTGGCAGCTTCGGCGGCACGGAGGGCGGCGCGGTCTTCATCCGCGGCATGGGCACGGCGCGGCCGGGCGCCGAGATCCAGCTCTCGATCGACGGCGTGCCGAGCTTCAACTCCATCTGGACGCACCCGGTCCTCGACATGCTCAACGTCGACCTCGCCCGGCGCATCGACGTGCACAAGGGCGCCCAGCCGGTGCTTTTCGGCAACATGGCCTTCGCCGTCGTGGACCTCGCGCCAAAGTTCCGCGAGGAGGCGGGGCAGGGTGGGGCGGTCACGCTGACGGCCGGGTCGTTCGGCACCTGGTCGGCCACGGCCGAGGGCGGATACCGCGGCGAGGCGCTCGACACCTACGTCCTCGCCAGCACGCGCGCCTCCGATGGTCACCGGGCGAATGCCGACGGCCGCCTGCGCGCCGCCTATGTGCGCCTGGGCTGGACCTTCGACGAGCGCTGGTCGGCGCATGTCTTCTACAACGGCACCAGCAATTACGCCGACGATCCCGGCCCCGACCCGGCGCGCGTCCCGCCGGCGCTGCGATTCGGCAACGGGCGCTTCGCCGACGGCAACGACCTCGTCGTGGCGACGGTCACGCACCGCGACCCCGGTCTCGAGGGCAGCCTCAAGGCGTACTCCAGTCGCGGAAAGCTCGACTGGACCGGCCAGTATCATGCGCCCACGGCCCGCAATGAGAACGTCACCGTGACCGAGTACGCCAACCGCGGGCTCCGGCTGCGCGAGACGTACCGTCCCGGCGCCGCCACCGAGATCATCGGCGGCGTCGATCTCGACCGCATCGCGGGGCAATACCGCTCGCTCACGGGCGGCGTGGCGGGGAGTTTCCCGCGAACCGCGGTGCACCTCGATTCGGTTTACGGTGCGGTCAGTCACACGTGGGCGCTCGGCGGCGGCTGGACGGTGCGGCCGTCGCTCGGTGCGCGGCACCTCAATCACAGCGTCTTTGCCGACGAGTTTGCGCCGCAGGCCGGGCTTGTCGCGACCGATGGCACGACCGAGTGGCATGTCTCGGCCGCGCGCGGCATCAATTATCCCGGGCTGTTCGTGATGGCGATCCCGCCGGGCAACAACCGCCACCGGGAATTGTCGGCCGAGACGGTGGACCACGCGGAGATCGGGGTGAGTCGGCGGCTCGGCGAGACCGTGCGCGTGGAGGTGAGCGTGTTCCGCGACGACGGCGCCGACCGCATCGTCACGTCGTATCCGCCGTTTCCGCCGGTTTGGAAGAACCTCGCGGAGTTCCGCACCGAGGGCGTCGAGGCGGCCGTGTCGTGGGCGCCGCAGGAAACGTGGGCGCTCTACGCCGCGGTCACCGCGATGCGCGCGACGCCGGACGACCTGCCCTACGTGCCGGAGTGGTCGGCGAGCGGCGGACTCAACTGGCGGCTGACGCGGGTGGTGCGGCTCAGCGTGGACGGCCAGGTTGTCGGCGCCCGTTCGGTGCTCGCACGCAATCGCGACATCAACGCGCTCAACGCCGCGCGCCTCGGGTCCTACATGCTGCTCAACGCGCGGCTCGCGTACGCGTTCGACGCAGCGCCCTGGCATCCGGCTGGCGAGTGCTTCGTGGCCGGGGAGAATCTGGGCGACGCCGACTACGAGCAGAAATTCGGTTACCCGATGCCCGGCGCGAGCGGCAGCGTGGGCGTGAGTTTCAACTGGTGACGCCGCCTTTGCGCGCGAGCGCCTGGTCCAGGGCGCGGTCAATCTCCTGTGGATCGAGGCCGAGTTGGTGGGCCTTGATGCTGGCGGCGACGATGCGGTCGACGACCTCGATGGCGATGCCGCGGTTGCGTGCCTTGGCGCGCATGTAGGCGCGGATGTGCATCCAGTAGGCGCTCACGCCTTCGCGGAGGATGTCCGAAATCGTCAGGATCGACCCGGAGCACGAAAGCTCGGCCGAGAGCTTCTCCAACTCGGCCCGGAGTTCCTCGCCGGGCCGAAAACCCACTGACTTGCAGCAGCTTAGCTTTTCATAACGGGATCCGGGGGTGGCGGTGGTCATGGCTGAATGTTTAATCAGTTGAACCTGTTACCCGCGGCAGACAAGCCCGATCCGGGCCGGTTCCTCCGCCGGTTGGCGTAATCTGGTCCGCTGGCGCCTCGAACTGACCCGGTGCACCTCGGTCCAACACAGTTAAACAGCCGCCGCCTTTACGCCGGCCCCCGGCATCGCGCATTGGTGCGCCCGCATTCGGTTCCAATCCTTTCCCACCATGAAATCTCTGCCTGCGCGTTCCCCGTTGTTCCTCGGCGTCCTCCTCGTCATCGCCCCGCTCCCGCTTGCCGCCGCCGAGCCGCCCGCCGGCGCACAGGCCGCGCACCGGCTCGCACCGCCCGGCCTGCCGGCCGATGGCGGCACGTATCAGGTCCACGGCATCGTCCAGATCGGCTCCGTCTTCTACGCTTCGCTCAAGGGTCCGTACGCCCCGCACGGGCGTTGGTGTCAATTGCACGAGGTCTTCGGCGACCAGGTGGTGGACGACATCACCGCGGAGCAGGTTGTCCTGCGCCACCGCCCAAGCGGCCGGCAGCAGACGCTCCGGCCGATCGCGGCCGCGGCGGAAGCAAGTGCAGAGGCCTCGGCGGAGGCGGCCGTCGCCGCCAACAGCCCGGCCCGCGTGCCCTTTTCCAAGGCGTGGATCAACTCGAACGAAAACCCGATGGTGAACGTCATGCAGCAGCTGCCGATCGAGATCGTCATGGAGTGGCCCAAGCTCCCCAAGGAGCAGAAGGAGGCGGTCATCGACTATTACCTCAAGCACGGCTGGCAGCTCATCGGCGTCGAGACCGTCGGCCGCAGCAGCTCGTTTCACTGGGAAAACATCTACGAGAAGGAGCGGAGCGCCGCGATGTCGGCGAATCGCCGCGATTTCGAGGCCTCGCTCACCGACGAGCAGCGGGCCGCCTACGAGGCCATCAAGCGCAACCCGATGATGCGCGTGCAGAATGGCCAGCTCACGCCCGAGCAGGAGGTCGAGCGGAAGCGCCGCGGCGAGGCCACGGCGCAGTTCAAGGCCAGCCTCAGCCCGGAGCAGCGGACCATGCAGGATGGCATCACGGATTTCACCAAACGCCTTGGCGTCCCCGACGCGAAGTAACCCCAAAAACCCCAACCATGAAAATCAAACAGACTGCCCGTGTTCTGCTGTTCCTCGGACTGTGTGCCGCCGGCGCCTTGCCCGCCCGCGCCGAAATCTACCGTTGCCTGACCTGGGAATCGAACGGCCGCACCGTCGTCGACGTCGACGAAAACCAGTACGCCCGCTGTGAAGGCGCCGGCCAGGTGCGGGTGGCCACCATCGAGGCCGACCCCTACCAGAGCGTGGAGCTCGACCACAACACGGGTTTCGTGACCACGACCTACCTCGATCCCTACGCCGTCTGGGATACCTACCTGTCGGAAAACGCGGACTACGCCGCCCGCTATCGCGGTTCGTTCCTGCTGTATTATCTCTCGACCACCTTGTTTTGCGAATGGACGTGTCCGACGCCCTATCAGGATCTGGATTCGGTCGTGCCCTGGTTCGACTGGGAGACCCACGGCGGCCTGCCGTACACCGCGTCCGGCAGCTTCTCCGGCTGGTTCTATTTTTACTGATCCGGCGACGGGTCAGTAACTGCCAAGCCACCCCGGGCGGCCGCCTGGGGTGGCATTTGCATTAACAGGCTGATTCCATGGGCTCAGCGCGTCTAATAGAGTCCGGCGCCCGGATGCACCAATTGACCACCGTGAGACGGCGGCTAGCCTCGTGGCGTCCCGCGCGTTTTTTTTCGCCGCCGCGACCGCGCCCTTACGTAACCACCCCCCTCGACTCATCCGCCGACTGATCCACCCGAGCTAAGTCAACGTCTCTTCCGCCACGACTCGTCATGCCTGCGACCGCGACCCCAGCGGAGCGTGTGGAGTTGAAATCCGGACCGCCGCCGGCGGCCCCGGCGGGTAGCGGGGGCAAGAATTGGTCGACGCGCCGGATCGAGCGGACGATCAAGTACGAATCAGACCGCAGCGTCGGCTTTGGCCGCGATGTCATGCGCGTGCCCGGCTGCGAGCAGCTCGAGAACTGCATCCAGTGCGGCACCTGCTCGGGGGTGTGCCCGCTGAGCATCTACATGGATCACTCGCCGCGGCAGGTCATGGCCCTGACCCGCGCCGATTTCCGCGACGAGGTCCTGCGCAGCCACACCATCTGGCTCTGCGCCTCGTGCTACGCGTGCACCGTCGAATGCCCGCAGCAGATCCGCATCACCGACATCATGTACGAGCTCAAGCAGCGCGCGATCGACGCCGGGATCTATCCGCGGCGTTTCCCGATCCCCGTCCTCGCGCACGAGTTCACGCGCATGGTGCGCAAGCACGGCCGGATCACCGAGCTCGTGCTCGTCATCCGCCTCTTCCTCAAGACCGACTGGTTCGCCGCCCTCGGCAACTGGCGGCTCGGCCTCGACCTGATGCGCACCGGCCGCTTCTCGCTGCTGACCGAGCGCATCCGCCGCCACGGCGACATCGCCCGCATGCTCGACGCCGTGGACCAGCCCAAGCGACCGTCCCCATGAAATTCGCGTATTTCCCCGGTTGCTCGCTCAAGGGTCTCGGTCGCGCCTACGAGGAGTCGCTCCTGCCCGTCATGCGGCACCTCGGCGTCGAGCTCGAGGAGCTCGACGACTGGAACTGCTGTGGGGCCACCGCCTACATGGCGGTCGACGAGGCCAAGGCCTGCGTCCTCGCCGCGCGCAACCTCGCCCTCGCCGAGCGATCGGGCCGCGCCCAGCTCCTCGCCCCCTGCGCGGCGTGCTACCTCGTCCTCAACAAGACCAAGCACTACTTTCACGACTACCCGGCGATGAAGGCCACGATCGACCGGGCCCTCGCGGCCGTGGACCTCGCCTACGCCGGCGACACCGCGGTGCGGCATCCGCTCGACGTGCTGGTCAATGACGTCGGCCTCGACGCCATCCGCCAGAAGGTCGTGCGCCCGCTGCGCGGACTCAAGGTCGCGACCTATTACGGCTGCCAGCTCGTGCGGCCCTACGCGACGTTCGACGACCAGTACAATCCCGTGACCATGGACCGGCTCGTCGAGGCGCTCGGCGCCACCGTCGTGCGGTATCCGCTCAAGACGAAGTGCTGCGGCGGCAGTCTCACCGGCACCGTCCCCGAGGCCGGGATCCGCATGGTCTACATCCTGTTGAACGAGGCCCGGAAGCGCGGCGCCGACTGCCTCGCGACCGTCTGCCCGCTCTGCCAGTTCAACCTCGACGCGTACCACGTCCAGGTCCGCTCCGAGTACGGCGACATCATCGTGCCCACCGTCTACTTCACGCAGCTGATGGGCCTCGCCTTCGGCCTCCCCGAAAAGCAACTCGGCCTCCACCGCGCCGCCGTCCCCCTCCGCTGGCGCCCGCCGGTCCCGGAGGTGGCATCCAACCCCGCCTAACATGGTCAGCCTGAAACCCGAGATCCGGATCGGCTTCTATGTGTGCCACTGCGGGCACAACATCGCCAGCATGGTGGATTGCCCGGACGTCGCCGCCTACGTCTCGCGCCTGCCGGGGGTCGTGCTTGCGCGCGACTACAAGTACATGTGCTCCGATCCGGGGCAGGAGCTGATCCAGAAGGACATCGCGGAGTTCGGCCTCAACCGCATCGTCGTCGCCTCCTGCTCGCCGCTCCTCCACGAGCACACCTTCCGCGCCGCCGTCGCCGCCGGCGGGCTCAACCCGTTCCTCTTCCACATGGTCAACATCCGCGAGCACGCCTCGTGGGTGCACACCGACCGCGCCGCGGCCACCGCCAAGGCCAAGGCCCTCGCCCGCGCCGCCATCCGCCGCGCCGCTCTCTCGCGCGAGCTCCCGCAGCGCAGGATCCCGATCAACCCCGGCGTCCTCGTGGTCGGCGGCGGCATCGCCGGTATCCACGCCGCGCTCACCCTCGCCGAGGCCGGCAAGCACGTGTGGCTTGTCGAGCGCGAGCCCTCCATCGGCGGTCACATGGCGAAGTTCGACAAGACCTTCCCGACCCTCGACTGCGCCGCCTGCATCCTCACGCCCAAGATGTCGGCCGTCGGCACCCACCCCAACATCACGCTCTGGAGCTACTCCGACGTCGTCCAGGTCGACGGCTACGTCGGCAACTACACCGTCAAGGTCCGCCGCCACCCGCGTTACGTGAACGAGGAGCTCTGCACGGGCTGCCAGGAGTGCATCGGCAACTGCATCTACAAGGAGCCGAAGTTCCCCGACGAGTTCAACGAGGGCCTCGGCAAGCGGAAGCCCATCCACATCCCGTTCCCGCAGGCGACCCCGCAGGTCGTGCTCATCGATCCGCAGGTGTGCCTCAACTTCAAGCGCGGCGTCCTCACCGACCGATGCAAGAAGACCTGCGTCGAGGCCTGCGGCGACCGCAAGGCCATCGACTTCACGCAGAAGGAGGAGACGAAGGAGATCCAGGTCGGCGCCATCATCGTCGCCACCGGCTTCAAGCCCTTCGACGTGCGCCGCGTGCCGCAGTACGGCTACGGCACCTATCCCAACGTCTACACCGCCCTCGAGGTCGAGCGCCTCGTCAACGCCTCCGGCCCGACCGCCGGCGAGATTGTCCTCCGCGACGGCCGGCGCCCGTCGGCCATCGCCATCATCCACTGCGTCGGCTCGCGCGACAAGAAGACCAACCGCTGGTGCTCGCGCGTCTGCTGCATGTACTCGATGAAGCTCGCGCACCTGCTGAAGGAGCACTCCGGCGCCGAGCTCTACAACTTCTACATCGACATCCGCGCGCCGGGCAAGGGCTACGAGGAGTTCTACGACAAGCTCAACGAGGAGGGCGTGCACTTCATCCGCGGGCGGGTGGGGGAGGTCACCGACTGGGCCATGATCCCCGAGGAGGAGGGCAAGCTCGTCATCCGCGTCGAGGACACCCTCGCCGGCGTCGTGCGCCGCATCCCGGTGGACATGGTCGTCCTCGCCACCGGCCTCGAGCCGCAGGCCGACGCCCAGGACGTGCGCCGCCTGTTCAACATGAGCTGCGGCACCGAGGGTTTCTTCCTCGAGCGCCACCCGAAGCTGGCGCCCGTGAGCACCTTTACCGACGGCGTCCTCATCGCCGGCTGCTGCCAGGGTCCGCGCGACATCCCCGACACCGTCGCCCAGGCCGGCGCCGCCGCCGCCGAGGCGCTCTCGCTCATCGACCGCGGCCACATTTTGCAGGAGCCCAACACGGCCCACGTGCTCGCCGACTGCTCCGGCTGCAAGTCGTGCCTCCCGCTGTGTCCGTACACCGCCATCGGCTTCGACGAGGCCACGCACAAGGCCGTCATCAACGAGGCGCTCTGCAAGGGGTGCGGCACCTGCGTCGCCGCATGCCCGTCGGGCTCGATTGGGCAGCACCTGTTCGAGGACGACGAGATCTTCAGCGAGATCGCCGGCCTGCTGGCCCCCGACCCGGAACCGACCCCGGCCGCCACCCCATGAACGCCCCCGCCGCCAGCTCCCCCGTGCCTGCCTGGACCCCGCGCATCGTGGCCTTCTTCTGCAACTGGTGCACCTACACCGCGGCCGACCTCGCCGGCGTCTCGCGGCTCAAGTACGCGCCCAACGTCCGCGTCATCCGCCTCATGTGCTCGGGTCGCGTGGACCCGCAGTTCATCCTCGACGCCCTGCGCCGCGGCGCCGACGGCGTGCTCATCGGCGGCTGCCACCCGGGCGACTGCCACTACGTCGAGGGCAATTACAAGATGCTGCGCCGCTTCGGGCTCCTGCAGCGGATGCTCGCCGACCTCGGCATCCCGCCGGCGCGCGTGCGCCTCGAGTGGATCTCCGCCGCCGAGGGCGAGCGCGTGAAGACCGTCATCGACGACATGACCAAGCAGCTCCAAGCCCTCGGCCCGCTCGACTTGCCGGGGAAGTTCGCCGACTGGGACCAGGAGATCGCCACGCTGGCCGCGACCGTGCAGGCGGAGGCGGCGAAGGAAACGGAGACGATCCATGCCTAAGCCCAAGATCGCCTTTTATTGGTGCGCGTCCTGCGGTGGGTGCGAGGAGACGGTCGTGGACCTCGCCGAGGACATTCTCGGCGTCGTCGCCCAGGTCGACATCGTGCTCTGGCCGGTGGCGATGGATTTCAAGTACCACCACCTTGAGGCGATCGCCGACGGCGAGATCGCGGTCACGTTCCTCAACGGGGCGATCCGCTCGACCGAGCAGGAGGCGATGGCGCGACTCCTCCGGCGCAAGAGCCAGCTCCTCGTCGCTTATGGTGCGTGCGCCCATCTCGGCGGCATTCCCGGGCTCGCCAACCAGTTCGAGCGCGAGGACATCCTGCGGTCGAACTACGAGACGGCCTCCACCGTCGTGAACGAGGCGAAGACCCGGCCGCAGGCGGTCACCGAGATCAACGGATTCCGCCCGCACCTGCCGGAGCTGCACCAGGTCGTGCGTGCACTCGATCAGGTCGTGGACGTGGATTACTACCTGCCGGGTTGTCCGCCGACTCCCGAGCTCACCAAGGCCGCCGTCGCCGCGATCCTCAGCGGCAAACTGCCACCCAAGGGCAGCGTACTGGCGCCCGACACCGCGCTTTGCGAGACGTGTCCGCGCCGGGCGACCAAGCCCGCGGACGTGAAATTCACCGAGTTTCGGCGGCCGCACCAGCACCTGCTCGATCCGGAGCAATGTTTCCTCGCCCAGGGCGTCGTCTGCCTCGGCCCGGCCACGCGCGGCGGCTGCAATGCGCAGTGCCCCGCCGGCAACATGCCCTGCACAGGCTGCTTCGGCCCGACGTCGCGCGTGCGCGACCAGGGCGCCAAGATCCTGTCGTCGCTCGCGGCCAACGTCGCCGGCCGCACCCCGGAAGAGATCCAGCCGACCCTCCAGGGCATCCCCGATCCGGTCGGCACCTTCTACCGTTACGCCCTCCCCGCGAGTCTCCTCCGGCGGCGGGTCGACCTGCCCCATGAGTGAAATGCAACGCCACCTCACCATCGACCCGATCACACGTCTCGAGGGTCACGGCAAGATCGACATCTACCTCGATGACAAAGGCGACGTGGAGCGCGCTTTTCTCCAGGTGCCGGAGCTGCGCGGCTTCGAGGTGTTCTGCCGCGGCCGCCCGGCCGAGGACATGCCGCAGATCACGAGCCGCATCTGCGGCGTGTGCCCGACGGCGCACCACATGGCGGCGACCAAGGCGCTCGATGCCCTCTACCAGGTCGAGCCCACGCCGACGGGCCGGTTGATCCGCGAACTCGTCTATCATGCCTTCATGCTGGAGGACCACGCGCTGCATGTGTTCATCCTCGGCGGGCCGGATTTCATCGTCGGACCCGAGGCGCCGGCGGCGGAGCGCAACATTCTTGGGGTCATCGGCAAGGTCGGCATCGAGGCCGGCCAGCGCGTCATCGCCACGCGCCGCCGGCTGCGCGAGCTCATCGCGTACTTCGGCGGCAAGGCGGTGCACCCGGTCCTCGGCCTGCCCGGCGGCGTGAGCAAGGCGCTCGATCCGGCCGACCTCCCCAAGTTCCGCCAGCTCGCGCAGGATGCGGTGGACTTCGCCGCGTGGACCCTCGACGTCTTCCACCAGCTCGTGCTCGGCAACCCGGACTACGTGAAGCTCATCACGTCCGACGCCTACACGCACCGCACCTGTTACCTCGGGATGGTGGACGCGCAGAACCGCGTGAACTTCTACGATGGCAAGCTGCGGGTCGTGGACTGTGAGGGGCGGGAGATCGCGACCTTCGCGGCCGCGCAGTACCGCGACTTCATCGCCGAGCACGTGGAGCCCTGGAGCTACATGAAGTTCACCTACCTGCGGCCACGCGGCTGGCAGGGGTTCACCGAGGGTCCGGACACGAGCGTGTATGCTGTCGCGCCGCTGGCGCGGCTCAACGTCGCGGATGGCATGGCCACCCCGCGGGCGCAGGCCGCGTACGAGGAATTCTACCGCGTGCTGGGCGGCAAGCCCGTGCACCACACGCTGGCCAACCATTGGGCGCGGGTGATCGAGATGCTCTATGCGGCCGAGCGGATGCTGGAGCTCGTGCACGACCCCGCGATCACGAGCCCCGACGTGCGGTGCGTGCCGACGGCGGTGCCACGGACGGGCATCGGCGTCGTCGAGGCGCCGCGCGGCACGCTCTTCCACGACTACACGACCGACGAGCGCGGGATCATCACCGCGGCCAACCTCATCGTCGCCACCGGCAACAACGCCACCCGCATCGCCATGAGCGTCGAGCGCGCCGCGAAGGGCCTGATCAAGGGCGGCGTGGTCACCGAGGGGCTCTTGAACAAGGTCGAGATGGCCTTCCGCGCTTACGATCCGTGCCTCGGCTGCGCGACGCACACGCTGCCCGGCCACCTGCCGTTGCGGGCGCGCATCTACGACCATCACCGCCAGGTGGTGCGCGAGTTGGTCCAGGAATGACTGCCGTCGCCGAGAGTCGGCTCCTCGTGCTCGGGCTGGGCAACGACATCCTCACCGACGATGCCGTCGGCCTGCTCGTGGCGCGCGCAGTGGCGGAGCGGCTCGGTGAAGATCCGACGGTCGCGGTGCGCGAGACGACTGAGATGGGACTCGCGCTGCTCGACGAGATCGCGGACTTCGACGCGTTGGTTCTAGTGGATGCCGTGCAGACCGGTCGGGCGCCGCCGGGCCACATCCACGAATGCGACATTGCCGATCTGCCGCAGGTCACTGCGACGTCGCCGCATTTCATCGGCGTGGGCGAGACGCTGGGGTTCGGCCGCCGCCTCGGCTTGGCCATGCCGGGGCGGGTGCGCGTGATCGCCATCGAAGTGGCGGATCCATATACGCTTGGCACCGAGCCGACGGCGGCAGTGATGCCGGCCGTAGAGCTCGCAGTGGAGCGGGTGGTCGCACTGGTCGGAGCTTGGCAGAACTGACCGACGTAGGCCGCGAGCTTGCTCGCGCTCTTGCGGCGCGCGCCGGTCAAACGAGCGTCCGCGAGCGGACTGCCTACCTGGGCGAATCTTGAAGCGGGACGTTAAATCTCAACCCGCCGCCAGCCGGTGGTAATCGTGCTCGAGGGCCCAGCGGGCGAATTGGCGGATCTCGTCGAGGCAGCGGCGCACGGCGCCGGTGCTGATGGGGCTCGGCAGGCGGCGGACCGCGGCAGCGGAGCGGGTTTCGCGCACGGGGCTGGCGGTGCAGGCGGCAATCGCCGGCTCCGTCACGGTGTCGAGACGTTGGAGCACGTCCTCGGCCGTGAACTCGTAGCGGCCGTTGTTCGGCTGATAGTGCAGGAGGTCGCGCAGGACCACGGTGCCGCGCGTGCGGCTCATGTTGACGTCGGGCGGCTGCAGCTGGGCGGTCGGGTTGGCGACGATGGGGATGCGCAGGACCAGGGACCCGGGGCCGGCCCCGTTGGGCTCGGTCGAGACGTGGCCCACCTTGATGCCGAGCTTCGCCAGTTCGTCCACCACGGCGCGCTCCAGCGAAGCCGTGCAACCGGCGAAGAGCGGCGGCACATGGAAGTAGATCGTGCCGGTGGGCTGCAGGGGATCGCAGGTGTTGTCGAACGTGAAGAAATCCATGAACTCCCCTCGCCACTTCGCACCGGTGGCGGCGAAGCGGGGCACCAACAACTTGTCGGTGAGATAATCGCAGAGGTCGACGATCGACCGCGTGCGCAGCGGATTGGATTCCTCAGTGAGGGTGAAGCTCAGTTTCCGGTTCATGATCGAAAGGGTTATTAACCACGGATTACACGGATTTCACGGATCTGGCGGATGGGGCATCGCTCGATGGCCACAAGAGGCGCAAAAGGCACATAAGGAGCAGAACCTTTAATATCCCTTCTGTGCCTTTTGTGCCTTCTGTGGCTATCCGACTCCGCACCATCCGCCGAATCCGTGCGATCCGTGTAATCCGTGGTTAAAAAGATTGGTCCGCCCGTCAGTCGACTTGGGCGTTGTTGTTTTGGGCGACCCAGCGGAGGAGGTCGCGGACGGAGACCATGCCGATGAGGTGGCCGTCGTCCAGGACCGGCAGGTGGCGGAATTCCTTGCCGGCGTGCTGGTCGAGCACGTCCTCCACTGGCGTGCCGGCGTCAATGGTCACGGGGTCGAGTGTCATCACGTGCGCGACCGGGGTCGTGAGCGGATCGCGGTGGAGGCTGACGACGCGGACCAGCACGTCGCGCTCGGAGAAGATGCCGACCAGCTTGTCGTCGGCGACGACGAGCACGGCACCGATGCGGGCTTCCACCATCTTTTGCACGGCTTCGAACACCGTGGCGTGCGGGGGCACGGTATGAATCGCTGAATCCTTGCTATCCAGCAGGGCGGATATGGGGCTGTTCATGGGGACAAACGTTGGGAGGCCCCGGATTCTAGACCGCGCGGCGTCGAGGGCAATCCATTAGCGGCGCATCCTCCGTACTCATGCCGCCTTATTCCGGACCGGCGCGCTCGACCTCGGGCGGCGGGCCCGGCACGCTCGGGGCGCCGCGTTGGCCATGGTTTGGTGGCGCGGTTCTTAGCCATGTCGCCCCTCGCCCCCCTCTCCGCGGCGCCGCTCACCCCGCTCGCCACGAAACCCGATTACGCGCGCTGTCTCGAGCGCATCGAGGCCTGGTGGAACCAGGCTGTCGTCGACCGGCCGCCGGTGCGCTTCTACAAGCACAACGCGCAATTCGAGGCCGGCGAACCGCTCGACCGCCGCCGCTGGCCCTCGCTCGAGGCACGCTGGTTCGACGTGGACTACCAGGTGACGAGTTTCGAGCAGGGCATCGCCGGCAAGGAGTGGATCGCCGAGACTTTCCCCTTCTTCTGGCCCAACCTCGGGCCGAGCGTGTACTCGGCCTTCTACGGCGGCAGCCTGATCTACTCCGAGGTCACCTCGTGGTACGAGCCGGTCGTGACCGACCTCGATGACCTGTCGCCCATCGGCGGCGACCCGTTCCAGAACGTCTACTTCCGCAAGCTCGAGGAACTCACTCGCGCCGCCCTCGCGCGTTGCGGCGATCGCTACTGGGTGGGGTACTCCGATTTCCATCCCAACCTCGACTGCGTCGCTGCGTGGTGCGGCATGGACCAGCTATTCCTCGCGATGGCGGAGGAGCCGGAGAAGCTGGCCAAGCTGTCGGCGCTGTCGGTGCGCGACTTCCAGCGGATCTTCGGCCACTTCGACGCGATGCTGAAAGCGGAAGGCCAGCCCTCGGGCACGTGGATGAATCTGCCCTGCGCGGGTCGGTTCCACATCCCGAGTTGCGACGTCTCGTGCATGATCGCGACGCCGCACTTCGCGCGGTTCTCGCTCGCGAACCTGTCGGTCGAGATGGCGGGCATGGACCGCGCCATCTACCACGTCGACGGCAAGGGCGTGGCCAACCACCTCGACCTCATCCTCGAGCGCCCGGACATCCACGCCATCCAGTGGGTGCAGGGCCTTGGCGCCGACTGGCCCATCATGCAATGGGTGCCGCTGCTCCGCCGCATCCTCGCGGCCGGCAAGTCGGTGATGGTGGATGTGCCCATCGAGGAGCTCGACGAGTTCATGGACTGCATGCCGCGCGAGGGTGTCTTCCTCTGCCTCGGCGTCGCGCCGGAGGCGGAGAAGGCCGTGCTCAAGCGCATCGAGCGGTGGTAAAGCCATGACGCCCCGCGAACGCTTTCGTCGCACGCTCGCCTTCGAGCGCTGCCCCGACCGCCTGCCGCTGGTCGAGTGGGCGGCATGGTGGGACTTGACCATCAACCGGTGGAAGACCGAGGGGATGCCGCCGGAGCTGGACTGGGACCAATCGCTGGCGTTTTTCGATCTCGACCCGCTGGTGCTCATCGTGGGGACGGCCGGGCCTTCGGAAACATCCTCCGACGTCGCGCCGATCGTGACGGACGAGGCTTCCTACGATGCGCTGCGGCCTTATCTGTTCACCGATGCGATGATTGCCGAGGCGGTCCGGGTGGCGCGGCAGCTGAAGCCCCGGCATGATCGCGGTGAGATCGCGATCCGCGTGTGGCTCGACGGGTATTTTTGGTTTCCACGCAAGCTCTTCGGCATCGAGCCGCACATGCTGGCCTTCTACGACCAGCCGGCGCTGATGCACCGCATGAACAGCGACCTCGCCGACTTCAATTGCCGGATGATCGACGCAATCTGCGCCGTCCTGCGGCCCGAGATGGTGGGCTTTGCGGAGGACATGTCCTACAACCACGGCCCCATGCTCTCGCGGGCGTGCTTCGACGAGTTTCTCCTGCCGTACTACCGGCGCACGGCGCCGGCGATCAAGCGGCACGGCGTGAAGGTGCTCGTGGACACGGACGGCGACGTGACGACCATGATCCCCTGGTTGTTCAACGCCGGCATCGAGGGCGTTTACCCGCTCGAGCGTCAGGCCGGGGTGGATGTGGTGAAGCTGAGGCAGCTGCATCCCCAGCTTATCATGATGGGCGGCTACGACAAACTCGTGATGTCGCGCGGCGAGGCCGCGATGCGGACGGAATTCGAGCGGCTCCTGCCCGTGATGCGTTCGGGCGGCTACATCCCGTCGGTGGATCACCAGACGCCGCCGGAAGTGTCGCTGGATAATTACCGGATCTACATGCGGCTGTTCCGGGAGTATGTGGAGCGTGCGGTGCGGTTATGATGACCCGGCGCGAACGGCTGATGGCCACGCTGCAGGGCCGGCCCGTGGACCGGCCGGCGGTCAGTTTTTATGAGATTGGCGGCTTCAACATCGATCCAAGCGATCCGGACCCGTACAACATCTACAACGACCCGTCCTGGCGGCCCCTGCTGAAACTGGCGGAGGAACAGACCGACTTGATCTGGATGCGATTGCCGCAGTTGAGCCAGGTGTCCACGCCTTACTTCACCACGGAGACTCGCGAGGAGGGCGGGTCGCGGCTGACCCGCACGACGGTCCGCATTGCCGGCCGCACCCTCACATCGCTCACGCGTCGCGATCGTGAGGTGAACACACTCTGGGTGACCGAGCACCTGCTCAAGGATGTGGATGACCTGAAGGCCTACCTGGAAATCCCGGACGAGGCCTTCGCCGAGGAAGTCGATGTGAGCGGACTTTTCGCGGCCGACCAACGGGTCGGCGACCGCGGCATTGTGATGGTCGACACGCCGGACCCGATCTGCCTCGCGGCGGCCCTGTTCTCGATGGAGGACTACGTCGTCATCGCGTTCACCGAGCCCACCCTGTTTCACCGCCTACTGGAGAAATTCTCGCGCTTGCTGCACCGCCGCACCGAGATTGTGGCCCGCGAGTTTCCCGGCCACCTCTGGCGCATCTACGGACCGGAATATGCCTCGGAGCCGTTTCTGCCCAACCGGCTGTTCGAGGAATACGTATGCCGCTACACCGGACCGATGGTTGAGCTGATCCAGCGCTACGGCGGGTTTGCGCGCGTCCACTGTCACGGTCACATCCGGCGCCTCCTCCCGCACTTCGTGAAGATGGGCGCCACGGCCACTGATCCCATCGAGCCGCCGCCGCAGGGAGACATTTCGCTTGCCGAGGTGCGGCGCGACTACGGCAAGGATCTCGTCCTCTTCGGCAACCTGGAAGTCTCCGACATCGAGAACCTGAGCCCGCCGCAATTCGAACGGGTCGTGGCGCAGTCGCTGCGCGACGGCACCGCGGGCGAGGGTCGGGGTTTCGTGCTCCTGCCCTCAGCCGGACCTTACGGCCGCACCATCACGCCCACCACGCTGGCGAATTATGAGACCATGGTGCGCTTGGTGCAGCGCGGGTAGGGTTTGTCTGCCTCAATCCGTGTGGAAGACCTCTTCCATCCCCGCCCACCATTCGTCGGGGGCGCGGTTCTTGAGGGGCTTCTGGCAGGGCTTGCAGAAGGTCCACCAGCGCTGCGTCGTCTCATCGGCGGCCATGCGGGCCATGTCGGCCTCGAAGTCGGTGCCGACGTACTCGAAGTAGCTGAAGAGGTACGGCTGCCCGTCATCGAGGACGCGCAGGTAGATCGAGTAGTTCCGGATGTTGCACGCCCGGATCATGCGGAGCACGTCGGGCCAGGCCGCGGCGTGGAGTTGCTTGTATTCGGCCACCTTTTCGGGGTGGAGGGCGAGGACGGAGCCGTAGCGTTTCATGGGGAAAGGGGGTTGGGCTGTAGCCGGGGTCGCTGACCCCGGGGGATGGTGCGTGGAATTGTGAACCGGGGTCGGCGACCCCGGCTACAGTATTTTCAAGGGACTTCGTCGAATTCGTCGAGCTTGAGCGGGTAGCGCCCATACTCGCGGACCAATTTCACAATGTAGTCGTAGGTCTGTCCGGACACGCCGCTGGTCACGGAGTGGTCGCTCTGGAAGATGAAACCACCGCCGCGGGCCGCGTTGAGCTTGCGCAGGATCTCGCGGCGGATGGCGGCGCGGTCGCCGCTTTCCCAGACCTGCATGTCGCTGTTGCCGCAGAATGCGAGCCGGTGTCCGAGGCGGTGGCGCAGGTCCACGGCGTCCATGCCGGCCTTGGCCTCGAGCGGGTTGTAGGCGTCGATGCCGATCTCGGCGTAGTCGGCGAGGATGGCGTGGACGTTGCCGCAGCCGTGGTAGATGACGGGCAGGCCGGCGGCGTGGGCGGCGGCGGTGATCCGCGCGACCCAGGGCTTGAAGTATTTCCGCCAGTAGGCCGGCGAGAAGAACAGGCCCTGCTTGTAGGCGACGTCGCCCCAGATCACGAAGCCGTCGAGCAGGCCGCCGCCGGCGGCGATCTCGGCCTGAGCCATGGCGAGGTAATAGGCGCCGAGGCGGTTGATGACCTCGCCCATCTCGTCGGGATACTCGCCCATCCACAGGAGGGCGTTCTCCTGGCCGATGAGGCGCGTGAGGCATTCGCTCGCCTCGATCATGCTGCCGTAGACGGGGAAGTCGGGCCACAGGGAGCGGACCGACTCGATCCACGGCGGGGAATTCCGCTGGAAGCCGTCGCCGACGCCGGCGATCTGGTTGTCCCCGGCGCTGAAGAAGCGGCGCGGGTCGTCGGGCGGATCGAAGACCGCCTGCTGCAGTTTCTCGAACGTGTCGGTTTCCCACGCACTCATCTCCGGCATCGGCAGTGCGTGGCACTTGCGCATGAGGGCGCCGAAGCCGGTGCGGACCGTGACCTCCTCCGGCGTCTCGCGCACGGTCTCGAACGGCCGGATCCACGGATCCATGTTCGGGATGGTGACGATCCAATCGAGGTCGTAGTGGTAGTAGGGACTGGCGGTGGCGGGCAGGCCGAGGTCCCGCTGCCAGCGCTGGGTGAAGCTGCCCCAGAAGAAATCGCTGATCGGAACGCGGTCGGGCTCCTGGTGATGCAGGGCGCGGTGCATGCGCTCGAGTTTGCGCCGGGTGTTCTCCTTGCGCGCCGCCGGGTCCGCGCTGCGACCGAGGGTGTTGAACATGCTCATGGAGTGGGTCAGCCCTTCTGTCCGTAGGTCGCGCCGGGGCCGTGTTTGCGCTTGAAGTGGCGGGCGAGGAGCTCGGGCTCGATGGTCTTCAGCTTCGGCGCGAGCTGCAGCGACATGAGGGCCATGTGCGCGATGCACTCCACGGCGACGGCGACCTCGACGGCCTTGGCGACCGTCGGTCCCCAGGTGAAGGGGGCGTGGCGGTTGACGAGCACGCCGGGGAAATCGAGCGGGTCCATTTGGTCACGGGCGAAGCCCTCGACGATGATTTCGCCGGTGTTCCACTCGTAGTCGCGACCGATCTCGACCTTCGTCATGCGGCGGGTGACGGGGATGTCGCCATTGAAATAATCCGCGTGCGTCGTCCCGAAGATCGGGATGGCGCGCCCGGCCTGGGCGAAGGCGGTGGCGTGCGAGCTGTGCGTGTGGACCACGCCGCCGATCTCGGCGAAGGCGAGGAACAACCGGCGGTGCGTGGGCGTGTCGGAGGAGGGGTTGAGCTTCCCCTCGACGATTTTCCCCTCGAGGTCGACGAGGACCATGTCGGTGGGCTTGAGCGCCTCATACGGCACGCCGCTCGGCTTGATGGCGAAGATCCCGCGCGCCCGGTCGAGCGCGCTGGCGTTGCCGAAGGTGAGGTTGATCAACCCGTGCCGCGGCAGGGCGACATTGGCCTCGTAGGCCTCGCGTTTGAGTTCGGTGAGCATGGGGAAGGAGTAGCGAGTAGCGGGTAGTGAGTAGCGAGTAGTTTTGATCGGGTGGCTGCGAGCGTGAGCGAGTGGCTGTTTCGGAATGCTCGCTACCCGCTACGCACTACTCGCTACTTTGGGCGCAGCGCCCTCAGGCGCGGAATCCACCCGCGAGGTGGTAATACACCTCGTTGTTCCGCAGGTCCTGCTTGAGCTGCGGGAGGGTGGTGCCGTCGCGGATGATGACGGTCTCGAGTCCGGCGAGGGTGGCGAAGTCCTCGAGCATCTCGGTGGTGACGCTGTAGCTGTAGCCCGTGTGATGCGCGCCGCCGGCGTAGATCCAGGCCGCGCAGGCGGTCTTGAAATCGGGGCGGCACTCCCAGACGGCGCGGGCGACGGGAAGCTTGGGCAGCGCGGGCGGCTTCACGGCCTTGACCTCGTTGACGAGAAGGCGGAAGCGGTTGCCGAGGTCGACGAGGGAGGCGTTGAGGGCCGGGCCGGCCGGGGCGTCGAACACGAGGCGCACGGGGTCCTCCTTGCCGCCGATGCCGAGCGGATGGATTTCGACGCGCGGCTTGCCGGCGGCGATGGACGGGCAGATCTCGAGCATGTGCGCGCCGAGGACCTGGTGACCCTTGGGCGAGAGGTGGTAGGTGTAGTCCTCCATGAACGAGGTGCCGCCGGGGAGGCCGGCGCCCATCACCTTCATGGCGCGGACGAGCGCGGCGGTCTTCCAGTCGCCTTCGCCGGCGAACCCGAAGCCGTCGGCCATGAGCCGCTGCACGGCCATGCCGGGGAGCTGGCGCAGGCCGTGGAGGTCCTCGAACGTGTCGGTGAAGCCCTTCGCGCCGTGCTCGCCGAGGAGGCTCCGCAGGCCGAGCTCGATGCGCGCGCTGTAGCGCAGCGCCTCGTGGCGGGCGCCGCCGCGGCGGAGGGCGGGGGCGACCTGGTAGGTTTTCTCGTAGGCGGCGCAGAGGTCGTTGATCGCCTGCGGGTCGATGGCAGCGTCGGCCATGCGGGTGACGAGGTCGCCGACGCCGTAGGTGTTCACGCCGAAGCTGAGCTTCATCTCAGCCGAGACCTTGTCGCCCTCGGTGACGGCAACCTGACGCATGTTGTCGCCGAAGCGGATGAACTTCGCGCCCTGCCAGTCGTGCCAGGCGCGGACGGCGCGCATCCAGGCGCCGATGCGGTCGTGCACCTCGGGATCGGACCAGTGGCCGACGACCACCTTGCGGCCGAGGCGCATGCGCGTGTGGATGAACCCGGCCTCGCGGTCGCCGTGGGCGGCCTGGTTGAGGTTCATGAAATCCATGTCGATCGTGCCCCACGGCAGGTCGCGGTTGAACTGTGTGTGCAGGTGCAGGAAGGGCTTCTGCAGCGCGGTGAGCCCGCGAATCCACATCTTCGACGGCGAGAACGTGTGCATCCACAGGATGAGGCCGGCGCAGTTGGCGTCGCTGTTGGCGGCGAGCATCACGTTGGTGATCTCGTCGGGCGTGGTGCAGAGGGTCTTGAAGCGCGTCTTGAGCGGCAGCGCCTTCGCCGCAGCGAGGGCGGCGGCGACCTTTTGGGCGTTGGCCGCGACCTGCTTGAGCGGACCGGGGCCGTAGAGGTGCTGCGAACCGCAGACGAACCAGATTTCAGGAGAGGAGAGGAGGTGCATGGGGAAATTTTCTTTAACCACGGATTTCACGGATTTCACGGATGGAAGGAAACCGATGGCCACAGAAGGCGCAGAATGCTCAAGAAGATCTGAACCATTCATTACAGGAGGGAACTGAGAAAACGGGGATTGGGATCCCAGACCTCTGTGTCCTCGGTTTCCTCCTGTGAAATCCGGTTCGTCATGCGCCTTTTGTGCCTTCTGTGGCTATCCTCTGATCCGTGTAATCCGTGGTTAAACAAGATCGTAGTTTAGGTTGATTCCTTGATTTCGAGCAGCCGCTTCATGACGGGGCCGAGGTCGGCCGATGGGGTGTGGCCGCCGAAGGCGTCGTGGAGTTGGCGGTAGAGGGCGTAGAGTTCGCTGTAGGTTTTTTGGGCGGCGGCCTTGGGCTTGTAGGCGACCTTCTTGAGCGAGGTCATCTTGGCCTGGGCGGCGGGGAAGTCGGGGTGGGCGCCGGCGAGGACCGCGGCGCTCACGGCGGCACCGAGGGCGCAGGCCTGCGAGGAGCCGGCGACGCGCATGGTGCAGCCGGTGACGTCGGCGTAGATCTGCATCAGCAGCGGGTTCTTCTCCGCGATGCCGCCGGCGCAGACGATGCGGTCGATCGGCACGCCGTATTCCTTGAAGCGCTCGATGATCGCGCGGGCGCCGAAGGCCGTGGCCTCGATGAGGGCGCGGTAGATCTCGGCCGGCGTGGAGTGCAGCGTCTGCCCGAGCAGCAGGCCGGTGAGGCGCTGGTCGACGAGAATGGTGCGGTTGCCGTTGTTCCAGTCGAGGGCGAGGAGGCCGCTCTGGCCGGGCTTGAGCTGCGCGGCCTGGGCGGTGAACGCGGCGTGGGTCTGGTCGTTGCCCGCGCAGACGACCTCGACGAACCACTTGAAGATGTCGCCCACGGCGGACTGCCCGGCCTCGAGGCCGTAGAAGCCGGGGAGGATGGCGCCCTTGACGATGCCGCAGATGCCGGGGATGTCGGGCACGGCCTTGCTGGCCGACACCACGCCGCAGTCGCAGGTGGAGGTGCCGATGACCTTGACGATCGTGCCCTCGCAGACGCCGGAGCCGATGGCGCCGTAGTGCACGTCCATCTCGCCGATGGCGATGGGGATGCCGGCGGGGAGACCGAGCTTCGCCGCCCATTCCGGGCCGAGTTTGCCGGCGGCGGTGGTGGCGTCGTGGGCCTGGTCGTAGAGGCGGTCGCGCAGGTCGGCGAGGGCCGGGTCGAGCTGGGCGAGGAACTCCTTGTCGGGCAGGCCGCCCCAGTCGGCGGCGTACAGCGCCTTGTGGCCGGCCATGCACACGCCGCGCTTGATGGCGCGGGGATCGGTGATGCCGGCGAGGACGGACGGCACCCAGTCGGCAAGCTCGACCCAGGAGTAGGCGGCGGCGAACACGGCGGGGGCAGTGCGCTTGCAGTGGAGGATCTTCGACCAGAACCACTCCGAGGAATAAGTGTTACCGCACTTGGCGATGTACTGCGGGCGGATCTTGGCGGAGAGCGCGGTGATCTCGGCGGCCTCGCGGTGGCCGGTGTGGTCCTTCCAGAGCCAGCACTGGGCGGCGAGGTGCTTCGCCCATTTCTTGTTCAGGGCGAGCGGGACGTTCTGTGCATCCACCGGGATCGGGCTGGAGCCGGTGGTGTCGACGCCAAGGCCGATGACCTGTTTGGCATCGAACCCCTTTTGCTTCCGCGCCTGGGCGAGGGCGGCCTTCACGCTCTTTTCGAGGCCGAAGAGATAGTCGCCGGGATGCTGCCGGGCGAGGTTGTGGTCGCGCGGGTCGAGGAGAATGCCCTGGTGGCCGCTCGGGTAATTGACGACGGCCGAGCCGAACTCCTTGCCGTCGCGGGTCCGCACCACGAGGGCGCGCACCGAGTTGGTGCCGTAGTCGATACCGAGGGTGAAGCTCATGGGGGCGAGGATGATACTAAGATGCGACACCCGAGCGGAAAAGCCGGTGCGGCATCGTACTGTCAACTGCCCCAGACCGAGCCAAGGGTCAACGGGGGATTAGCTTTAACCACGGATCACACGGATGACACGGATTCGGCGGATCGGGCTTGGATGGATGGCCACAAAAGGCGCAGAAAGCACAAAAACGGATTGTCCTATTCTGTGCCTCCTGTGCCTTTTGTGGCCATTCAACCACGCTTCATCCGCCAGAAACCAATCCGTGATATCCGTGTAATCGGTGGTAAAATAGTCCGTCGCTAAAGCCAGAAGCTGAAGTACACGTAGATCCCCAGCACGAGCGCCAGAACGCCGGCGGTGCCGACGACCTCGGCGGTGCCCCAGCTGGCGCGGTTCTCGGCGGCCTGGGCGGGCGTGATCGAGCGGTAGGTGAGGCCTTCGATCTGCTTCGCATCGGGCGGCGGGGCGGTGAGCGACACGCCGACCACGACCACGACGCTCAGCAGCAGCAGCCAGCCCGAGGCGTAGAGGAAATTGTACGAGCCGATCGCATGCAGCAGCCCGGTGTCGCCAAAGGCGCCGCTGCCGTCGAGAGCCTGCAGCGTCAGCTTCAACATGCCGGCCGCAAAACCGATCGTGAGTCCGGCGAAGGCGCCGCGGGCGTTTATGCGGCGGGAGAACAGCCCGAGCAGGAAAGTCGCCGTGATCGGCGGGGCGAGGTAGCCCTGCACGCTCTGCAGGTACTGGTAGAGGCCGCCGCCCGAGACGAGTTTCATCACCGGGATCCAGATGATGCCCAGGACCACGACGAAGCCCGTGGCGATCCGGCCGACGCGCACGAGCTCGGCCTCGGAGCGGTCCGGCCGCAGCTTGCGGTAGATGTCGACGGTGAACAGCGTCGCGCAGCTGTTGAACAGCGAGGCGAGCGAGCTCATCAGCGCCGACAGGAGCCCCGCCACTACGATGCCGCGCAAGCCGGCGGGGAGGAGCGACGCCACCATCGTCGGGAACACCATGTCGCCGTTCACCGAGCCGTCGGCCTTGGCCGGGATCGCGATCACGCCCTTCGCGTGCAGCGCGAAGCCGATCATGCCGGGCACAAGAAAGATGAACACGGGCAACACCTTGAGAAAGCCGCCGAAGATCGCGCCGCGCCGCGCGTCCTTGAGCGACCGCGCCGCGAGTGTGCGCTGCACGATGTACTGGTCGGTACACCAGTACCAGATGCCCACGACGGGTGAGGCGATCATGATGCCAAGCCAGGGGAAGTCGGGATCTGACAGCGGCCGCCACAGGGCCACGCGGGCCGGGTCGGTCGCGAGGATCGCCTTGAGCTCACCCCAGCCGCCGAGCTGCTGCAGGCCGAAGATCGTGATCATCGCCGACCCGAAGAGCAGCAGCCCGGTTTGCGCGACCTCGGTGTATGCCACGGCGCGCAATCCGCCGAGGACCGTGTAGATGCCGGTCAGGACGACGGTCGTGAGCGCCCCGACCCAGAACGCGTTCTCCGGCGTGCCGAAGGTGTCCGGCAGCAGCGTCATGAACACCACCGCTCCGGCGTAGACCGTGACCGAGACCTTGGTGAATACATACGCGACGAGCGACACGACCGACAGCGTCCACCGCGAGCGGCTGTCGAAGCGGCGCTCGAGGAACTCCGGCATCGTGAACACGCCCGAGCGGTAGTAGAACGGCACGAACACCCAGCCGAGCATCAGCATGATCCACGCGTGCAGCTCCCAGTGCGCCATCGCCATGCCGCTCGTGGCGCCATTGCCGGCGAGGCCGACGATGTGCTCGGAGCCGATGTTCGAGGCGAGGAGCGAACACCCGACGACGAACCAGCTCAGGTTGCGCCCCGCGAGGAAGTAGTCGGTCGTCGTGTCCTGGTGCCGCGAGGACCACCAGACGATGCCGACAAGCAACAGGAAATACGCCGCGATGATGAACCAGTCCAAGCCAGTCATGGGCAGAGGGGGCTGAGGTTTTGCGAAGCGCGCCGAGCCTTCCCATGGGCGGGTAGGGGGTCAAGCCCACCATCCGGTCCATTCGTGGTTCAAAGAGGTTGATCAGGATTAGCGTTCATTAGCGTGGATCAGCGGTTTCTTCTTCTGGAACGCCCGGATGGTATTCGGATTGGATCCGTGGTATCCGTGAAATCCGTGGTCAAAATGAACTCCCGCGAACGCGTCCTGGCCGCCCTCAACTTCCAGCCGGTCGACCGGCTGCCCAAGGACCTCGCCGGCATGCGCTCCACCGGCATCTCGGCGTTCGCCTACCAGGCGCTGCGCCGCGCGCTGGCGCTGCCGTTCAAGCCGACGCGGGTGCACGACATCGGGCAGATGCTGGCGCTGCCGCACACTGACGTGCTCGATGCGCTCGGCTGCGACGTGGTCATTATCGAAGGCGACAATCTCACCAATGCCTTCGAGCAACCCGAGCTGTGGCATGACTTCGATTTCTTCGGCCGCATCCCGGGTGCCCAGGTGCGGGACCCTGCGCGCTACCGTCTGCTGCCCGACGGCACGATCCAGTCGGGCGCAGCGGCGCTCATGCCGCCCGGGGCCCATGTCTTCAATGAGGAGCACGCCGGCCAGCACCTGATCCTCGATGGCGAACTCCCGCGGCCGGACCTCAAGGAGGTGCGTCGCCGCCTCGAGGCCGCGTTGCTGACAGATGCGCAGATCGAAACGCTCCGCACCACGTGCCGCCGTGTGCGCGAGAGCAGCGACCGGGCGGTGTTTTACTGGGGCGAACTCTGCTCCGGTCTCTGCATCCACGGTTACGGCGGGCTGGCCGTGTTTCCCATGCTGTGCCTCGAGGATCCCGATTTCATCAGCGAGCTGCACGCGCTGCACCTCGAGTACGCGCTGCGCCAGGCCCGCAGCATTCTGCCGGCGATCCGCGACTACGTGGACATCATCGGCACCGATGCCGACGACTGGGGCAACCAGCAGTCGCTCATGGCTTCGCCCGCGACCTTCCGCGAACTCTTCCTCCCGTACCGCCGCCAGCAGATCGCCGAGATCCACCGCCTCGCGCCGCGCTGCAAGACGTTCCTCCACTCCTGTGGCGCGCTCTACAGCCTCCTCGACCTCATCATGGAGACCGGGGTCGACATCCTGAACCCGGTCCAATGGCCCGCCGGCGGCCACACCCCACGCGAGTGGAAAGACAAGGTCCGCGGTCGCATGGCGCTCTGGGGCGGCGGCGTGGATTCGCAGCATACTTTGCCCCTCGGCACCGTGGCCGACGTGGAGCGCGAGGTCGCGCGCACCGTCCCCGTCCTCGCACAGGACAGCGGCTACGTCTTCGCCAACATTCACAACCTCCTC
>CAYHEW010000046.1:0-27392 GCA_964355715.1 uncultured Opitutaceae bacterium
TCAACATCGACACCGACGGCCGCCTCGTCTGGACCCGCGTGCACCGCGAGTTCTTCCGCGACAAGCCGGGCGATTTCGATTTCCGCCCGCCGGGCAAGATCTTCATCGACGAGTACGCCAAGTTCATCGCCAGCCGCAACGTCCTCCTCGGCAGCGCCAATCAGCTCGACGATCTCCGCAAGAGCCTCGGGAAATAAGGGTTAGGCTGTTTCTCCACCTAGGGCAGGTCTCCGACCTGCCCTTTTTTGCGCCCGCCCCCGGGGAAAGCTCCCTAGATTGCGACTCGCTTTCGGTCCCAAATAGCCTAAAGCCAAATTATGGCATTTACCACACCTCGCGCTTTGATCCTGCTTTGCGCCCTGTGCAGCAGCCTGCCAGCGCAATTTCTGACGACGGGTGTCGAAAGCATCACGTTGTCGATGTCCAACGTGGGCGGTTCCACGCCGATGAACATCGCGTGGCACCCGAGTTTCCAGCAGTACTATGGCGGCCGGGGCGGCAGCTCCAGTTACGGCGGCCGCGTGTGGAGCGCGAGCGGAGCGATCATCCAGACGCTGGCGCCGATCAACACCGACCTGCGCAGCTTCTACTACAATTCCAACACGGGCAACCTCGAGAACATCGCCTACGCCGCCTACATGAGCTCTTCCGGGCGCCGCACGGTCGGACTCGATGCGAGCGGCCTCTTCACCGGTTCGTACACCAATTTCAGCGTCACGCTTTCCGGCCTGCCTTCCGACCAGGTCGCGCCGGCTTATGACGCCGGTCGCAATCTGTTCTACGCCTTCGAAAGCGGGTCGACCGTGAAGGCCGTGAACCCGGCGACCGGCGCGGTCACGAGCACGATTACGCTAGATCTGACCGCAGCCGGCTCGCCGAGCATCCCGACCCACGTCATCGGCTACGAGCCCACGCTCGATGCGTTGATCACCTATACGACGACCGGTGGAGCCCGCGCCCTGGCCTTCAATCCCACCACCGGCGCATTCGTCACTTCGATTTCGCTGCCGGGAACGCTGCCGTCGCCAGGCGAGTGGCGCATGGGTTACGCCAACCACCTGCTCTTCGTCTACGACAGCGGCCTTGACAGTTACCGGGGCTACCAGATCACCGCGATCCCGGAACCCGGCACCCTCTCCCTGCTCGGCGTGGGACTGGCGATAACGGGGATCGGGTACTACCGCCGCCGTCGCGGCTGACGGCCGGCGACGCGGCGGGAACAACTGTTCCGCACGACCGGTCCCATCGGCCTGTCGTGGACTCCCCTGCCCCGCTCCAGCCGGCCGACGAGAACGACCTGCTGCAACGCGCCCGGCAGGGCGATGAGGCTGCCTTCGGCCAATTGATGCAGGCTTACCACGGCTACGTGTTCCGTCTCATCTGGGCCATCGTCCGCCATGATCACGACGCCCATGACATCTGCCAAGAAGTCTGGCTGACGGTCTGGCAAAAGCTCCCGGCCTACGCCGGCACCGGCAAGTTCACCACGTGGTTGCACCCCATCGCCACCCGCCGCGCTCTCGATCATCTGCGCAAGCGCCGGCGCTGGTTTGACCGGTTTCTTCCGTTCGCCACCCGCCCGGACGGCACGATGCTCGAGCCCGCGGCGGACAGTGATCCGCGTGACGATTCCGCCACCGCCGAACGCCGCGACCGCCTTGACGCTGCCCTGGCCGCGTTGCCGCCGTTCCATCGCACCGTGCTGGCGCTGCGGGAGGTGCAGGGGCTGTCCTATGAGGAAATCGCCCGCGCCGTCCGGATTCCGGCTGGCACCGTGATGTCCCGCCTTTATCATGCCCGCCGTCTCCTGGCGCAAAAACTGAAGGAACCCCGATGAAAACGCTCCGCCTGCTGCTCGCCCTCGTCCTCACCGCCACCGCCTGTTGCTCCCTGCGCGCCGCCGAACGCACCTCGCTCCGCGCTATCCTCGTCGCCGCCTCCAACGAAAAAGGCGCCAGCGACCGCCGCCTCGCCGCCTACGAACCGACGCTGCGCAGCATCCTCCGTTTCGAGAGTTACCGCTTCCTCGGCGAAGGCTCCGCGACGCTCGGCGTTCCCGAGGAGGGCACGCTGTCGCTCGGCCAGGGGCACCGCCTCGAAGTCGAGACCGAAGGCTCGGGCAAGGGCGCCATCCGCCTGCGCGTCGCCTGGTACGACGGAGACGAGATTCTCATGCGCACCGTCATCACCCAGCGACCGGGCGTGCCCTCCGTGCTCGGCGGACCGCGCCGGGGCGACGGCGAAGTTTACGCTGTGATCGTGATTGGGCGCTGAGGCGCGTTTTCTTTGAATAAACGACGCGCGAGCGGCGTCTCATGGGCAGATCCAACCCCCATCCACGGAGGAACCCACCATGAACAAGCTCACAGCCATCACGCTACTCACCGCCGGAGCCCTGGCCGTTGCGCCCGGCGCGGCCTACGCCGGCTCGAAGGAAAAGGCCCTGATCGGCGGTTTCATTGGCGGCCTGATCGTCGGGCACGCCATCGCCGAAAGCCATGAATCCACCTGCCCGCCCGAACGCGGTACCGTCGTGGTCTACGACTCGCGTGATCGCGACTGCGGTTACTGGAAGGAAGTTCGCGTCAAGGTCTGGATCCCCGGTCACTGGGTGACCACACATGATCGCGGCCACCATCGTTCCCGCTACTATGTCGCCGGCCGCCATGAATGGCGCATCAATCGCGTTTGGGTGACCGACTCACGCGTTGACCGCCATGACCGGCATGGCAGGCGCGACCATCGCTACGCGTACAACCGCTGACCTGGCCGCCAGCTTCGGACCATCCGACCATGAAATGCACCGAGTGCACGCGTCTGATCCTCAGTGAAGGCGGCGCGCCGCCTTCACCCGGCTGGCAGGACGAGGTCGCCGCCCATGTGGCCGCGTGCCCGGAATGTCGCCGCCTGCAAGCGGATCTGGCGACGATGCGGGTAACGTGGAGGGCGGACACCGCGCAAGTCGCCATTCCCGATGAGAATGCGGCTTGGGAAGAACTCCGCCCCTTGCTCAGTCAGTCGGCAAAACGGACCCCGCGCCGCTTGGCCCCGTTGTTGTGGATCAGCGCCCCGTTGGCGGCGGCGGCAACATTTGCCATTGTCCTGTTGAATCCAGCCGTGCCGACCGTCAGCGAAAGTGCCATGGCCGTTCATGCCGATTATGTGGAGGCCGGCAATCCCGCGGCCGCGACGATGGTGTACGTGGACAAGGAGAGCGGCTGGCTGGTCGTCTGGGCGGCCGATGCCGGCACCAGCGGCTGACGCCGGCTGCCCAAAGCCCGATCGCCTCAACGCATTCGCCGCCCCGGCGGCATCCGGTGCCAACGCACGGAACTGCCAGCAGGTGTGGTAACGTTTACGGTTGGCGGTATCACGCCCGCGGCCGCCTCGCGCAGTTTGTCCTTTTTACTTTTGCGTTTGCCCTTCACGCCCCCGGTAGACGGCGGTGGAACGGCCGAATACTGCGGTTCAAATCCGGCTATCTGCTCGCGCTCGAGATCGAGCCGATGCCTTTTCTCGATGAGGCGGAAATGCGCATGGGTATCTGCGCTGATGAAGCTGACCGCCAACCCGGTTTCCCCGGCGCGACCGGTCCGGCCGATGCGATGGGTGTAATCCACCGCTGAGCGCGGCAGGTCGTAGTTCACCACGACGGGTAATTGCGCGATATCGAGTCCGCGCGCGGCGAGGTCGGTGGCGACGAGGACCTGCAGCTCGCTCGCCTTGAAATCCACCAGAGCCCGAGTCCGGGCACCCTGGCTGAGTTCGCCGTGCAGGGCGCCCGCCTTGAGTCCGGCCCGGCGCAATTTCTCCGCGACATGCTCGGTGGCATATTTGGTGGCGACAAAAACCAGCACCCGCGTCCATCCGTTTTCCTGGATCAAATGGCGCAGGAGTTGGGTGCGCTGCGGCGCATCAACCTCGATGGCCCGCTGGTGGATATCGGGTGTGGTGGCGGAGGAAGCTGGCACCACGATGCGCACCGGGTCGCGCAACAGCTGCTCCGCGAGCACACCCACTGCCGGCGGGAAGGTCGCGGAGAACAGCAGATTTTGCCGACGCACCGGCAGCAATGAGAGGATGCGAGTGAGTTCGGCCTCGAAGCCGAGATCGAAGAGTCGGTCGGCTTCGTCGAGGACGAGGGTCGAAAGGGAAGCCAGGCTCAGGCCGTTGTGATCCACCAGATCGAGCAGGCGCCCCGGCGTGGCGACTACCACATCGGCCCCGCCGCGCAGGGCCAGCAACTGCGGATTGATGGAAACCCCGCCGTAGGCCGTGATTACCTTGGCGTGCAGTGGAAGATAGCGGCCGTAGGCGCGAAAGGATTCGCCGACCTGCAGGGCCAGTTCGCGGGTCGGGACCAATACCAAGGCCTGAATACGCCGGGCGGCCGCACTCGCGACCGAGGGTAAATGCTGCAAAATCGGCAGAGCGAAGGCCGCCGTCTTGCCCGAGCCGGTCTGGGCCTGGGCAACGATGTCCGCCCCCTTGAGTGCAGCCGGGATCGCCTCCCGTTGCACCGGGGTTGGCTCGGTGTAGTTGCGCCCGGACAGTGCGCGGAGGAGCGGGGTCGACAGGCCGAGGGCGGAAAATGGCATGGCCGGTCCCCGCCTTAACGGCCCACCCTGACGCGCAGGGTTGTCCCACGGTAGGTCACGCGATCCCCCGCCATCACTTTTTTGCGCTTTTGGGTTTCGACCGAGCCGTTGAGCTGCACCAAGCCTTCGCTGATGGCTTGTTTCGCGGCGCCACCGCTCTCGGTGAGGCCGCTGAATTTCAGTAACTGGCAAAGCTCGATGGGCTCGGCGTTGATGATGACGGGCTTGTCGGATGAGGAGGTGGAATCAGACATGGAGATCAGTTTTTTGCGTCTGCCAATCGGATGCCGTCCTTGGTGATCATGATGCGGCGAGCCTTGAAGAGCGCGCCGATCGCCTGCTTGAAGGCTTTCTTGCTCATTCCGAAGGCCGCGCGAATGGCCTCAGGCGAGCTGTCGTCATGGTAAGGCATGCGACCGCCGGCTTTCTGTAGGGCTTGGATGATATCTTCGGTATAGCTGGCGACGCGGCGGAAACCGGCCGGGTCGAGTCCCAGGTCGATTTTCCCATCGGGCCGCACGCTGCGAATGTAGCCGGTCAGGCGTTGCCCCATCTTCAAGGGAGCGGCGAGTTCGCCCCGGTAAAGCAATCCGTTATGCGCGTTCTCTATGATCGCATTGTAACCCAGGGGTGTGGTGCCTGTGACCAGAAGCGAGACCGCCTGCCCCTCGGTGTAAGCCGGCGGGGTGCGATTCAAATGCCGGCTGATCCGGGCCGAGGCGATGATGCGGTCGGTCTTCTCGTCGAGCATCACGTACACGACCACCCAGTAACCGAGTTGCAGCCCTTCCTTTTGTTCGCGAATGGGCAGCAGCAGATCCTTGCCCAAACCCCAGTCGAGAAAGATGCCGACACGCGGATTCACGCTCACCACGCGCAGGGACGCGAACTCGCCCACCATCGCATAGGGCCGCTCCGTCGTCGCCACGAGGCGGTCCTCGGAATCGCGATAGACAAAGACATCCATGATCTCGCCGGGTCGCGAGCCGCGGAGAATGTAGGCGCCTGGGAGCAGGATTTCACCATGCTCGCCTCCATCGAGGTAATACCCCGGCGGGGCCTCGCGCACGATGGTGAGCCGGTTGCGTTGGCCGATCAGCGCCATGGACAGGGAATACTTAAGGCAACCACGGGAACTTCCTCGCGTTCGGCTTTCGCTTCTCGCGCTGCGCGGAGTGAAATTCCTTCGCCTCTTCGCTCATGTAATAAAGCAGCGTGGCATTGCCGGCGAGCTCCTGGATGCCGGCCTGGCCGTCGAGCTCGGCATTGAAGCCGCTCTTGAGCATGCGAATCGCCAGCGGGCTGTGCTGCAGGATCTGCTGCGCCCAGGCCACGCCCTCGGCCTCGAGTTCCGCCACGGGCACGACCTTGTTGACAAGCCCCATTCCCAATGCCTCCTGGGCGTTGTATTGCCGGCAAAGAAACCAGATCTCGCGGGCCTTCTTCTGGCCCACGACGCGAGCCAGATAGCTGGAGCCGAAACCGCCGTCGAAGCTGCCCATCTTCGGGCCCACCTGACCGAAGATGCCGTTGTCAGCCGCGATCGTGAGGTCGCACACTACATGCAGGACATGGCCGCCCCCGATCGCGTAGCCGGCGACGAGGGCGATGACGACCTTCGGCATCGAGCGGATGAGTTTCTGGAGGTCGAGGACGTTGAGGCGGGGCACCCCGTCCTTCCCGATGTAGCCGGCGTGACCCCGCACCGACTGGTCACCCCCGGCGCAAAAGGCGTATTTGCCGTCGGTATGGGGCCCGGCGCCGGTCAGGAGCACCACGCCGATCGACTGATCCTCACGGGCATCGCTGAACGCCTCGTACATCTGGGCGACGGTCTCGGGCCGGAACGCGTTGCGCTTTTCGGGGCGGTTGATGGTGACCTTCGCCATCCCATCCGCCTTCTGGTAGAGGATATCCGAGTATGTTTTGACGGTCTTCCACGCGGTTGCCATGGCAGCATTCAGCTCGGAAAAATGCTGATCGCAAATGTTTTAGCGGCGACGGCGCCCCGAACCGGCCCGCAGAATCGGCTTGGAGCTCGGGGGCTCATCCGCAAGATACGACCCTTTCCATGCAGAACAACGTCCAGCATCCCGGCAATCTGGCGCAATCCGGGCTGGCTCTCGGAGCCTTGGGCGTCGTGTTCGGAGATATCGGCACCAGCCCGCTTTACACGATTCGCGAGTGCCTGGCTGTGCTGCCCGCCGCCGAACACAGCACGGCAATCCTGGGCGTCCTCTCGTTGGTCTTCTGGTCGCTGATTCTGGTCGTCAGCGTCAAATACACCGTCTTCGTGCTCCGCGCCGACAACCGCGGCGAAGGCGGCATCTTCGCCCTCCTGTCCCTTTCCCAGATCGACCGCAACGCCAAGAGCCGACTCAGCGTGGGCGTCATCGTGGTCCTCTGCGGCGCCGCCATGCTCTGCGGCGAAGCCATCATCACCCCGGCCATCACTGTCCTCTCCGCCACGGAAGGCTTTAAGCTGGTCTGGCCCGGGGTCGAGGGCTGGGTGGTGACGATCGCCTGCCTGATTTTGGCCGGGCTCTTCGCCTTCCAGTACCGCGGCAGCAAGTTCATCGGCGGCATCTTCGGGCCCATCATGCTGATCTGGTTTCTCGTGCTGGGCCTGTTTGGCCTCTGGCATGTCTGGCAGAACCCCGTCGTCCTCGAAGCCTTGAATCCCGCACTCGGGATCAGCCTGCTCGTCAATCACACGCGCGAGGCCACGGTGTTGCTCGGTTCGGTCGTGCTCGCCATCACCGGCGTCGAGGCGCTCTACGCCGACATGGGCCACTTCGGCCGGAACGCCATCCGGCTCAGCTGGTACGGGGTCGTCCTCCCGGGGCTCACGCTGAACTACTTCGGCCAGGGCGCCTTTGTGCTTTCGCACCAGGGTCCGGTTGACAATCCCTTCCTCTCGCTCGCACCCGAGGGCATCCTGCGCTACGGCCTGCTCGCGCTCTCGATTGTAGCGGCCATCATCGCCAGCCAGGCGCTGATTTCCGGCGCCTTCTCGCTCATCCGCCAGGCGATCCAGCTCGGCTACTTCCCGCGCCTGCTCGTGCGCCACACCAACGCCGACCAGTCGGGCCAGATCTTCCTTCCGCTCGTCAATACCGTCCTCGCGATCGGCTCCATCGCCACGGTCTACGGCTTCAAGTCCAGCTCGGCCCTCGCCGCCGCCTACGGCATCGCGGTCACGGCCACGATGATCGTGACGACGCTTGTGCTGTTCCTCGTCATGCGCCGCGCCTGGTCGTTCACGTGGTGGCAGGCCCTGCCGCTTTGCGCATTTTTCCTGGTGATCGATGTCACGTTCTTCGGCGCCAACCTCCACAAGTTCGCCGACGGCGGCTGGCTGCCGGTCTTCATCGCCCTCGGCCTAATCGCCGTCATGACGACCTGGAAGCAGGGCAAGCACGAGATCTTCCGCCGCGTCTACGCCAACGAGATCACCGAGGCCGAGCTCTGTGACATCGCCTCCAGCAAGCACATCCTCCGCGTGCGCGGCACCGGCGTCTTCATGGCTGGCAACCCCCGCGGCACGCCGCTGGTCCTGCTGCATCACGTGAAGTCCAACAAGGTCCTGCACGAGACGGTCGTCCTGCTCAGCGTGCTGACCGAGGAGGTGCCATTCGTCACCGAAACCGAGCGCCTCGAGGTTCGCGAGATTGGCCGCGGGGTCTGGCGCGCCATTGCCAAGTACGGCTACATGGAATCGCCCGACGTCGCCTCGCTCATCCAGCGCATCCGCGCGGCCGGCGTCCCGCTCAAGCCGTCCGAGGCCACCTATTATTTCAACCGCGAGATGGTCATCACCGGCGGCGACGCGCGCATGTGGGAATGGCAGAAGCACTTCTACGCCTTCCTCAGCCGCAACGCCCGCCAGGCCCGCGACTACTACCAGCTGCCGCCCATGCAGATCATCGAGGTCGGGCTCCCCATCCAGCTCTGAGCCATGGCCGCCACCGGCATCACGCTTCGGCCCCTGGCGATCGGCGACTACGACGCGGTCCGCCAGCTCTGGGAACAGACCGAGGGCATGGGGCTCAACGAGTCCGACACCCGCGAGGCCATCGCGCTGTTCCTGGAGCGCAACCCGGAGTTGAGCCTCGTCATCGCGGCGCCTGATGGCCGCATCATCGGCGCGGTGCTCTGCGGCCATGACGGACGCCGCGGCTACCTGCACCATCTCGCGGTCGACCGGGTCGAGCGCGGCCAGGGATTGGGTCGGCTGCTGGTGAACGAATGCCTCCGCCGCCTGCGCGCGCAGGGCATCCCCAAGTGCAACATCTACCTCTTCGCCACCAACGAGGCCGGCCGCAGCTTCTGGCTCCACGAGGGCTGGGCCGTGCGCGACGACCTCGTGGTGATGCAGCGCGGCTCCTGCGGTTGTTGAGCCGGCAACGTCGATGTGGCCGCGAGCTTGCTCGCAACCTGGCGGCGTGCGCCCGCCAATCCAGCGCCCGCAAGCGGGCTGCCTACCGCTGCCGTGGCATGGCCGCCAATCAGCCACCCGTCGCTGCGGCCGCGGCCGCGAACAACTTTTTCCGTGTCTGCGCGTCCTGTTTCCGGTCAGTGCAAACCTCGAGCACGCGCACGCCTTTCTCCGGAAGCTTTGACAACAGTTCGCCCAGCTGCGCCAGGCTGCCGATCTTCACATGCTCGATTCCGTAGGCGGCGCACAACCGCGAGAAATCCACCGCCTGCGGCGTCGCGAAAAACTCCTCGAACGGCGGCTCGAACTGCGCCACCGGCAGGTGCCCAAAGATGCCGCCGCCGTGGTTGTTGATAAGCACGATGGTCAGCGAACCCGTGAGTTTCGGTCCGATGAGGAATCCGTTGGTGTCGTGCAGCAGCGCCAGATCCCCCGTGAGCAGGACCGCCGGCTGGTTGCGGTGCGCCACGCCGAGCGCGGTCGACAGCGTGCCGTCGATGCCATTGGCCCCGCGGTTGAAATGGAACCGGCGTCCCCGGCCATCGGCCGGCCAGAGGTATTCGACATCGCGCACCGGCATGCTGCTCGCGACGAAGAGTGGGGTGCGGTCCGGCAGCGCGCGCGCCAGCATCAGGGTCACATCGCCTTCAAAGATCCCCGGCGCCGCCGTCCGGTCGGCGCGGAGCACGCTCGCCGCCGCCAGGTCGGCCCGATGCCAAAGCTCCCGATAACCCGTGTCGCCCGAGCCGTTCCCCTCGAGTACCAAGGCCTCGACCGTGACGGACAGGTGGCGGGTGCGACCGTGCAGCGCGTCGCGGTTGCCGCTGCGCGGACTGACAAGCACGGCCTCGGCATCGACCGCCTCGAGCCATTGCCGGACGACCTTGCTCGTCGGCCAATTGCCGAGCACGAGCACGGTCCGTGGCGCGAGCTCGCGCGCCAGGGCCCGGTTGCGCAACAGTGCATCGTAGGCCGTCACGACCACCGCGCCCTTCGGGTGATGATGTCGCAGCACCGAAAGCGCATCGGCCAGCACCGGCCACCCGGTGCGCGCGGCGATCTGGCCGACCTTTGCGACATAGGCAACGGGATCGTCGCAGGTGTCCTCACCGGCGACGATGAGGCCGCGTCCGGTTACGGGCGGCACCCAGGCCAGCGGCGCCACCGATACCCGCTGCACCGGGGCCAGATGCGCAAAGAATTCCTCGTCCAGGGCGGCCGCGAGCGGCTTGGCGGTCTCATTCTCCACCGGCGCCAGCGGATCGCGGAACGGCGCGTTGAGGTGCACCGGACCCGGCTCCGGGCGCAGCGTCTGCGCGCAGGTCTGCGCGATCGTCTGCCGCAGGTAGGCCAGCAGACGGAGATTTGCCTCCGGCACGGCCAGCTCATGGTAGAAATTCACGTAGCCGCCGTAGAGCTTCTGTTGATCGATGGCCTGGCCGGCGGCACAGGCCCGCAGTTCGGGAGGGCGGTCGGCCGTGATCACCAGCAGCGGCACGCCGCTTTCGCGGGCCTCGATCACGGCGGGAAGGTAATTGGCGGCTGCCGTGCCCGACGTGCAGAGCAGCGCGACCGGAAGCCGGCTTTGCCGGGCCAGGCCGAGCGCGAAAAATCCGGCCGAGCGTTCGTCCAGCACCGGAATCGCCTCGAGGTCCGGATGCCGCGCGAACGCGACGGTCAGCGGCGTCGACCGCGAACCCGGCGAGACCACCGCCTGCCGCACGCCGCAGCGCACGAGCGTCTCAGCCACGACGCTGCCCCAGAGCGTGTTCGTGTTGCGAAAATCCAAGGTCGGCAGGCTCATGGGGTCAGGAGGGCGTCCAACATGGCCTTAAACTTCAACTCGGTTTCCGCAAACTCCTTCTCGGGCGCCGAACCGGCGACAATACCGGCGCCGGCAAAAACCCGGGCGCGCGCCCCCTCGACGAGCGCCGAGCGCAGGCCGACGAAGAACTCGCCCCCGTCCCGGCCATTGAGCCAGCCGATCGCGCCGGCGTAGAGCCCGCGCGGGAAGCCCTCGAGGTCGCGGATGCGGCGCACGGCTGCTTCCCGCGGCGTGCCGCCAACGGCCGGGGTCGGATGCAGGGCCGCCACGGCATCGAGCAGTCGCACCCCACCCTTCAGCTCCGCGCGGATCGGCGTATGCAGGTGCTGCACATTGGCCAGCCGGCGTAACGTCGGCGCTGCCGCGTGCTCCGGCGCCAGCCCCAGCGCCGTCAGCCGGCGCGCGATGGCGTCCACCACAAGCTGTTGCTCGCGCAGGTCCTTCTCGCTGTGCAGGAGAGCGGCGGCGAGCGCGGCATCCTCGCTGGCGCCGGCGCCGCGGCGGATCGAACCGGCGAGGGCCTCGGTTTCGAGAAGGCCCTTGCTGACGCGGACGAGCCGCTCCGGGCTGGCCCCGATGAAACTCTGGCCCTGGCCGTTCGCCATCGAGAAAGCGTAGCAATCCGGAAAGCGCTCACGCAGTCCGTTCAACATCTGAAGCGGATGCAGCGCGGAGCCGGCAGTGACGTCGACCGCGCGGGCCAGGACGATCTTCTGGAACTCACCGTCGGCGATGCGGCTGAGCGCCTGCGCAACGGCGCGGCGGTAGTCGCCCGACTCCTGCACCTCACGGCGGGCCACGTTCGGCAACGCGGCGGCGGCCGCGGACTCGCGATAGGTGAAGCCGCGGAATTTGCCGTGGGCGCGCCACACACGCTCGGCCAGGGCCGTCAGGTCGCCGGTTGGCGCCACCATGAAGTTGGCCACGGCCGTCGTCACCGCCCCGGCGCGGGCCACCTGCCAGCGCGGCACGAAGACTTGCGCCGCCGGAAACGGTTCGCCGGCCTCGACCCGGTCGTGGAAGGCGAAGCCGGCGAAGAAATGCGGGCCGCCAAAGGGGGCGTTGACGTCACCGACCGCGATCGTGTTGGCGAGGATCTCGTCGACCCAGCGCTGCACCGCCGCAAAGCGATCGGGGCCTTCGGTCGCAAAGGCCGCGGCCGTCTCCGCACCGGCGAGGGCGCTGCCGATGTCGGGTCGCTCCGCGTAGAAGTGGGGCTCGTTCGATTCGAAAATCGATTCGAGGACGGCCAGCGGATCGAGCGCGTCCACCTGCAGCGAGATGCTCACCAGCTGGGGCCGCCCGCGCGCCGTCGCCGCGGCCCGGCACTGCGTCAGGAACGCATGCAGGGCCTCCGGCGTGGCGTTGGCGGCGGGATCGAGCGGGAGGATCGTCATGGCCGCAAACACCCGCTACGCCTTCGCCGGCGGCGTCGGACGCGGGAAGAGGACGAGGGCCTCGGCGACCTTGTTGCCGGTGAGGCGGTCGCCCCAGTGCAGCTCCGCGCGCCAGTCGGTGCCCGGCTGGTGGCCGATGACGGCGTTGATGCGGTCGTGGGCGGTGGGCATGACGGCACGCAGCAGCGCGTTGGCCAGCCGCAGGGCCTCGCCCATGGTCGCGAGGGAGGTGCGCAGGAGGGCTTGGTCCTTGGCCTCGGTCGATTTGCCCAGCTTCCACGGCGCGCGCTTCTCGATGTAGGCGTTGGTCGCGGTGACGAACTGGAACGTGCGCTCCAGCGCAGTGTGGAACTGGAAGCCCTCGCAGAGCGGCAGCACCTCGTCGCGGGTCGCCGCCCACAGGGCATGCAGCTCGCGCTCCGGGTCCTCGGTGACCTCCGCCGGCGGCAGCACGGCCGACGCGAAACGGTTGGTCATGTTGAGGGTGCGGTTGACGAGGTTGCCGAGGTTGTTGGCGAGCTCGCTGTTGTAGCGCACGAGGAACTGCTCGCGGGTGAACTCGCTGTCCTGCCCGACGTTCATCTCGCGCATCAGGAAATAGCGGAAGGCATCGGCGCCGAACTCGGCCACGAGGTCGAGCGGGTTGAGGGCGTTGCCGGTGCTCTTCGACATCTTGGCGCCGCTCTGCAGCCACCAGCCGTGGGCGATGATGCCGCCCGGCAGCGGGAGGCCGGCCGCGTGGAGCATGATGGGCCAGTAGACCGCGTGCGGGGGCACGAGGATGTCCTTGCCGATGACGTGCCAGTTCGCGGGCCACACGCCGGGCCGGTCGGCCACGGCCGAATAGTAGTTCAGCAGGGCGTCGAACCAGACGTAGGTGACGTAGTCGGGCGCGAACGGCAGCGTGATGCCCCACTCCAGCCGCTCGCGCGGCCGCGAGATGCAGAGGTCGTTGAGCGGTTCCTTGAGGAACTCGAGGACCTGCTTCTGGCGGAAGGCCGGGAAGATGAAGTGCGGGTGCTTGGTCAGGTGGTCCACGAGCCAGTCCTGGTACTGCTTCAGCTTGAAGAAGTAGTTGCGCTCCGTGATCTCGCTGACCTCGCCGAAGATCTCGGGCCAGGTGCCGTCGGGATTGCGGTCCTTCTCCTGGAGGAACTGCTCCTGCCGGGTCGAATAGAAGCCCTTGTACTCCGCAAGGTAGATCTGGCCCTGGTCGAAGAGCCGCTGGAGGATATCCGCGACGACCACCTTGTGCCGTGCCTCGGTGGTGCGGATGAAGTCGTCGTTCGAGATGTTGAGTTTGGGCAGGAGCGCGCGGAACTCGGCGCTCACCTCGTCGGCGAATTGCTGCGGCGAAACCCCGCGCTTGCGGGCGCTCTGCTGGACCTTCTGGCCGTGCTCGTCCACGCCCGTCAGGAAGTGCACCTGGTCACCCATCATCCGGCGATATCGGGCAATGACGTCCGTCAGCACCTTTTCGTAGGCATGACCCAGGTGCGGCGAACCGTTCACGTAGTCGATCGCGGTGGTGATGTAGAACGAGTTCATGTGATGAGCGGGACAAGGAAACGTGGCCGGCGCCAAATGTCGAAAGTTTTGCTAAACCAGCCCGTCGGCCGGGAAACGGTTTGCGTACCGGGCCGGCCGGACGCAGGTTGGCGCAACCGCGCATGCCCAGCCTCGCCCGCCTGCTAGTTATGTCCGCCGTGCTCCTCGGCCTGTTCCTGGTCGCCGTGCTGGTCGCGCAGGGGTGGCTGCGTCGACAGGACGACCGACTTCGCGCCGAGGCCATCGCGACCCGCCGCGCCCAGTTTGTGCAGGCGGCTGCCCTCTTGCCCGCGGCGCCATCGGCCTGGACCGAGCACCAGCGCGACCTGCTCGCCGCCGCGATCGACGCCGAGGTCACCGTGCTGGTGACGGGATCCGTGGCGCCCGAGGTGCCCGCCGGAAATCTCGGCTTCGTTGCCAAGCTGGCGCCGACCGGAGCCGTCGCTCCCACCCGGGTGGCCGTGTCGTTCGCGTTGCCGCCGCTCCTGCGCTTGCCGCTGATCCACTTTCGCACGTGGGCGTTCCTGCTCGTGCTGGCCCTCGCCATCATGCTGCTCTTCGTCGCCCTCGCGACACTGTGGCCGCGGCAGATCGGCAGCACCGCCGGCGACTCCCGCACACCCTGGCGCGTCACGAAACGCGAGATGGGCAGCTTCGAGCAGTTGGCCAAGGTCTCCGCCGCCCAAAGCACCGCCCTCGCCGAGGCGCGCGACGTGCAGCAGCGCACCGAGCAGGACCTCCTGTTGAACCAGCGCCTGCTCAACCAGTCGCTCGAGGAAAAGATCCGCCTCGGCCGCGACCTGCACGACGGCCTGATCCAGTCACTCTACGCCGCCGGGCTCACCCTCGAATCCATCCGGCCGCTGATCCCGACTCATCCCTCCGAGGCCGACCGGCGCCTCGAACAGTGCCTCGGCCAGCTCAATGCCGCCATCCGCAACGTGCGCAACTACATCACCGGCCTGGCGCCGAACGAGCTGCGCCGCCTGAGCTTCGGCGCGGCCATCGAGCTATTCATCCGCGAACTCCGGGCCGGACGCGATGTCGAGTTTCATCCGACGATCGACGAGGACGCCGCCGCCGCCCTGCCCGCCGACCGGACCCTCGAAGTCCTGCAGATCGCCCGCGAAGCCATCAGCAACAGCCTGCGCCACGGCAACGCGAGCCGCCTCAGCGTCCGCCTGCACCGCAGCGGCGACGAGGTCGGCCTGTTGATCCAGGACAACGGGACCGGTTTCGACACGGACCGCCGCGCCGGCACCGGTCACGGCGTGGGCAACATGCACGCTCGCGCCGCCCACCTCGGCGCGGTTTTGCGCATCGACAGCCGACCCGGCGATGGCACACGTGTGGTCCTGACAATTCCCGTTTCCTGAACCGATGACCCAACCGACCGCCAGTCCCGTCCGTGTCCTGCTCGTCGACGACAGCGAGCTCGTGCGCGCGGGTCTGCGCGCCCTGCTCAGCGGGGATGCGCGGCTCGACCTGGTCGGCGAAGCCGGAAGCGTCGCCGCGGCCATCGAAGCCAGCGGGCGCCTCAACCCCGACGTCATCTTGCTCGATATTCGCCTGCCTGACGGAACCGGCTTCGACGCCTGCCGACGCATCCTGCAGCGGCAACCCGAGGTCCGGGTGCTGGTGCTGACCTCGGTGGTCGACGAGAGCATGGTCGACGAGGCCATCCGCGCCGGCACGCACGGTTACCTGCTCAAGGAGATCAACGCCCGCGGACTCATCCAGGCGATCCTCGATGTCGCCGACGGCAAATCGATCCTCGACCCGGCCATCACCGCCCGGGTCCTGCAGCTGGTCCGCAGCGGATCCGGTTCGGCCGGCGCCAATCTCTCCACGCTCTCGACTCAGGAACGCCGTGTTCTCGCCTGCATCGCCGCCGGCAAGACCAACAAAGAGGCGGGGGCCGAGCTCGGGTTGAGCGAAAAGACGGTCAAGAACTACCTGGGCAACATTTTCGAGAAGCTCCACGTGACCCGCCGCGCCCAAGCCGCCGCGCTGTTCGCGCAGGAGAAGCGCTTGCCGGGCTAGAGTGGGAAAATTTGTCCGCTAGAGTCCTTCGGCCCTACGGTTTTCAGAGGCTTTTGTCAGACCGTACGCCTCTTATGGCCTACCGCGTCAGGTGATAGCATCCTGATGTGCGCAAACCAACTGCAACCCACCCAGCCCGGGGTATGACCCTGGTAGAAGTGATGGTCGCCCTGTTTTTGATGGCGACGGTCATGGTCGGCTTCCTCGGGGCGAACATCCAGTCCCGCCGGGTCACCGAGTCGTCCGTGCTGCATGCCGCCGCGACGAGCATGATCTACGGCATCATCGAGCAGATCAAACAGCTCGATTACGCGACCCTCCTGCCGAATTACGAGACCGACCCGTTCGCGCCGACCGCCAAGACGCCGCCCTACATCCGCGTGCGCCTGAACCAGTCAACGGTCGTCTGGCTGCAGGTCGTGCACACGCTGGCTTCGACCGAGGCCGCGCCCACGACCCCGCAGGGGCCGACCACCACGCCGGCGCCATCGGCCACCGCGGCGAGTGTCGGCGGAGTGGCGAATTTCCTCGGCGCCATCCCGCTCTCGACCGTCACGGGCACGACCTCGCAGCAGATCAACTTGGATATCTGGATCTGGATCGACGAGATCCCCGACACCGACAGCGACGTCTCCGAGGTGAAGAAGGTCACGATCGTCTACACCTACAGCTACCTTGACGGCTCGGTCGAGCGCGTCGTCCGCGACCGCGAGGTCTTCCTTCGCACCCGCTTCGACCAATGAAAACCGCCCGCGCCGCCGCGTTCACCCTCGTCGAGGTCATGGTGAGCATGACCATCGTCAGCCTCGTCATGGGCATGTGCCTCAGCACCTTCCTGTTCGGCCTGCGCACGATGTACAAGGACACGCAGCGCCTCGCGACCAATGCCAGCCTGCGCAGCTTCATGGCGCAGATCTCCAAGGAGACGCTGGATTCCTCGTACTTCTACGTCTTCCCCTATTACGCCGCCCTCGATGGAAGCGTGAACCTGACAACCGATCCGTCGTCGATGGCGCAGATCGAGGACGCCGCCGACAACGACTACGACAAGTGGGTCGCGCACGGCGACTGCCTGGTCCTCGTCACCCGCACCTCGACGCACCGCACGACCGACATCCGGCAGATCCGCATCTATTACCGGCTCACCACCAATCAGGCCACCCGCAACGCCGAGGTCGCGCTGCGCTACTACGAGACCACCGACTGGGGCGAAGGCACGGCCTCGACCTCCAACGGTCACACCAACCTCGCCACCGAACTCAACGCGATCAACCTCAGCGCGAGCCCGCTCCTCAGCGGCTCGCGCCAAATCAGCAACCGGACCGTCGGGCGCAAGGTCCCAACCCCCTACACCGGCTACACTGCCGGCGACCGCTACCCGGTGTTCTGCACCGAGTCGCCGGACTCCACGCCGACCAACGGCTTCATCTCGATCAACCTCGAGTTCATCAACGGCAGCACCACCAACAACCTGCTCTCGAGCAGCAGCTTCAACTACACGATTTCGCCCCGGAGATAACGCCATGACTGCCTCCTCCTGCCCCCGTACCCGCGGATCCGCCCTGCTCACCGTCGTCATCTTGACCGCCATGCTGGCCCTGCTTACGGCGAGCATGCTCTCCTACACGCTCAACGAGCGCCGCGGCAACGAGCGCAACCGCCTCATCCTGCGCGCCAAGAACATGGCGGAGAACATCTCCCTCTACGCCGCCGAGCAGATCAGCACCAAGCTCTACCGCACGCGCAGCAGCACGCCCGTCGCCTTCATGACCGGGTCCAACGCCGTCAGCCTGCCGCCGGACGACGTGCTCGACTCCGCCTTCACCTCCGCCGACACCGGCATGGAAGTCCGCGCCGGCCTCACCACCGCCACCGGTCTCGCGTTCATCGACCCGGCCACGAACCCCGGCAACGCCAACGCCGGCCTGCAGGTCAACACGTGCAGTGTGCCCATCATCACCAAGGCCACCGCCACCCACCCGTCGCTCGGGTCGGTCGTCGCCTACACGCAGAACGACCTCGCCGTCGACATGATCCCGCTCTTCCAGTTCGCGATCTTCTACAACATGGACCTCGAGTTCGGCCCCGGTGCCGACATGGTCGTCAGCGGCCCGGTCCACACCAACGGCAATTTCATCGCCCGCTGCCAGACGGGATTCACCAACACGGTCCAGTTCACCGACCGCGTCTCCGCCTCCGGCGGTTTCTACGCCGATACCGGCTACAAGGGCTCGACCTGGATGGACAATGGTGCCGAGGACGCCGGTCCCGGCGGCACCGGTCCGCTCAACTTCCAACACTCCTCCACGGGTACCGTAACCAACATCAAAAGCAGCAGCACCTGGCGCGACCACAAATACGGCAACAGCACCGAGACGACCACCACGCGGAACAACTTCAAGGTATTTGCGACAAACACCTATGGCATCAATCTCCGCACCTCCGAGCACGGCGTGACCAACCTCGTCCTCCCCGACGTTGCCGACTACGCCGAGACCGACGACGCGGCCACCGACGACGTGGATGAGCGCGACAACGGCCGCCAGATCATCGAGCCGCCGTCGTCCGACGACACCGCCGGCCTCATGGAGACCAAGTTTTCCCGCAAGGCCGGCTTGTACATCATCGTAAACCCCGACGACACGGCCCGGAGCGGCATCAAGCCCGACGGCACCGCCGTCACCATGCTCGGCCATTCCTATCGCTGCTGGCTCAACACCGTGGCGACCGACGGCACCCAGACGATCACCGAGGTGATCCTGCCCGGCCAGCCGAGCTACGGCTACAACAACAATGGCACGCCGACGGATTCGACCGACGACTACATGTACCAGAACAACCTGCCGAACCGGTACCGCACCGACACGTCCGTCGGCCACAACCAGGTGCTGCGCGTTCCCCAGCAGGCGTACGCCAAGGTCAAGGTCTGGAACGGCACCTCCTGGGTCGTGAGTAATTCCACGACCCTGCCCGATGGGGCCGGCTACACCCACACGGCCGGCACCGTGCCATCCTTTCCGAACCTGAACGACGCCTACTTCTACGATCTGCGCCGCGCCAACGGCAACCAAGGGTATCCCTTCGGCCGCACCGCCACGAACAGCTACACGCCGAGGGCCATCGCCAAGATCGATTTCGACCTCACCCGGTTCCGCATGACCGTGGAGCGCACCCTATCCGCCACGGCCGGCAGCATCAACGCCACCGCCACCACGAGCTTGATCTACTACCCGGGGCAACCGACCACTTCGGCCTTGTGGACCGACTCGATCTTCAACGCCTCCGCGTCCCGCGCCAGTTACGGGTTGGGCCTCGCCAGCGCTGCCTTCACGACTTTCCCGACCAGCACGACGCTCGACGCCGCGGATCCGTTCCGCATCTACTTCGCCCCGCTCGACCCCACCGACACGTCCGCGATCACCGCGATCGCCACCACCCCGGCCAACTACGCGACCGGTGGTTCGACCTTCGTGACATCGACCGGCCAGTCGCCCTGGTATGACGGTATCACGATCTACCTCCACTCCGTCGACGCCGAGACGCGCACCCTGTCATCCGGCATGGCGGTCCGCGTCGATTCTGGCGTCCGCCTTTGGAACGGGCGCGGCCCGATCGTATCGCTCAGCGGCACCTCCTATCCGGGCCGCACCGGCTTCAGCTTCGGCACCAACGATGCCGCCTATGTCGTCGGCCACTTCAATACCGACGGCTCAATCAACGCCACCTCCACCTCCAGCACCAATCCCGGCGGCTACAGTGCGCGCTATCCCGAGACCTCTTCCGAAATGCTCTGCTCGGTGTTTGGCGATGCGATCACGATCCTCTCGCAGCCGGTGTTCAGTTCCAGCGGTTCGCATGCGCAGTCTTCCGGGTGGTCGGATTCCCTCAGCGCCAACCGCCGCGACGACACGTTCAGCTGGAGTTCGAGTTGGCGCACCACCAACCCGAGCAGCAGCAATCGCCTCGACGGCATCAACGCGAGCATCGTCCCAGGCGCCATGCCCAACCTCGTCGCCGCCGGCAGTGGTTCGAGCCGCACGAGCAAGTTCGCGCCCACGGTGACCGAGATCTCCGCCTGCTTCCTCATCGGCATCGTGCCCACTGGTCACAATCCCTCCGGTCTGACCGACGGGGCACCGAGTGCCGGGGCCAACAACCAGACCAGCGGCGGCGTGCACAACTACCCCCGACTGAGCGAGCACTGGAGTGGCACCGGCCTTTACATCCGCGGTTCGATGGTCGCCATGTTCGAGAGCCGCGTCGCCATGGAGCCGTGGAGCATCCGGGTTTACTCCGGCGCCGGTCGCTACTGGGGCCTGCACCAATCCCTGCGCAACGTGAACCACGACCTCCCGCTCGAGCCCATGCTCATCAATGCCCGGCGTTTGGGCTTCAAGGAGATCACCGCCGCGCAATACACTACGATGAAGACCACGATCGAGGCGTTGCCGCACTAAACGGAGTGGGTGCGGACCGCCGTCGGGGTCCAACGGGATCCGCACCCACCTTTGTTGCTCTCTCTTTTGGCTACCCATCCGGCTCCGCCCCCAGGCAGAGCCGGCAATCCGGAAAAACTCAGAACGCCTTCACGAACGAATACGCGAAGGTCCAGCCGTCGTAGTTGGCGCCGGTGAGGTTCGACTCTGACCGCTCGTAACCCACCGACAGGCTCACCGGCACATCGCGCAACACCGGCATCCGATGGTTCAGCGTCAGGTTCACCCGCGTCAGCACATCCTCGCGCCGCACCAGGCCCGTAAATCGGGACGAGTAGTTCTCGCCCGTGCGGTCTTCATAGGATGCATCGAGATCGGCCGTGACCACCTCGCCGAGGCGCCAGTTCGCCGCCCGCAGCGCCACGCGCCGCGCCTCGAAGTCCTCATCGGCACCATCGGCTAGGTTCCAGTAATTGGCATAGGTCACCGTCACCTGCGGCAGGCCGGCGCCATAACGCGACAGATCCGTGCCCAGCAGCACCGCCGGCACCCGGCGCACCGCATCGGGATCGCGCCGCGCAAGGGACACCGGCAGCAGCGCCTCGCGCATCTGGTGCGTATAGGCGAAGCCGGCGACCACGTTCTCGCCCAGCGGCATCCGTACATCGAAACCGGCTGCCGCCACGTTGAGCAGGCCCGTGTAATCCACGTCAACCTGCGTGTCGGATGCTCCGAACCGCACTTGGGTGCCGCAGGCGAGCTTCCGCTGGTAAGCGACGGAAAGCACCTGGTCGACCTCGTTGTTCTCGTCGGCTTCGGTCTCGAAGAACAAACCGCTGACCTCGTACCCCACGGACCAGGCCGTGTTCCGCTCGGGATCGCGCCGTTCGTAACCGAACGCCAACGCCGAGCCAACGAAGTAGGCGCCAGTGCCGTCGGAGACGAGCGCGGGATTGGTGGCGTAGCCCGGGCTGACGGTCAGCACCGGTTGAAAGACCGACGTCGGCTGCGATGCCTTGGTCGTGAACAGCCGCAGGCGCACGTCGGTCTCGACGTAATCGGCCGCGACGACTCCGACCCAGTCGCGGACTTTGTTTTCGGCCGCCGCCTCATGGTTGTGGGCGGCCAGCACCGCAGGAAACAGGGCGCCTATCGCCAGGATCAGGCGCGCGTTGGCAGATTGCAGACACTTCATGTTTGGTAGGTGGTTTGTTTGCGCGCTGGCCGGTCATGGTCAGCGACACGCCTGTATAAACGCGCGAAGGCCGCGAAACCCCTACCCGTCTGCTTCGAATACGCCGGAAGTCTTAACGCCGCAGCCAGCTCACCATGGCCGCGAACGCGCGCGCCCGGTGGCTGATCCGGTTCTTCACGTCATCGCCCAGTTCCGCATAGCTCTGCGTGTAACCGTCGGGCGTGAAGACGGGATCGTAACCGAATCCGGCACCTCCGGCCGGTTCATGCCGCAACCGGCCCGTGCAACGACCCTCGAAGACGTGCTCGCCGCCATCCGGCCCGAGCAGCACCAGCACACAGACGAACTGCGCCCCGCGCCGGGCATCCGGCACCCCGCGCATCCGCTCGACGAGCTTGCGCAGATTGGCGGCGGCATCGCCCAGCGGACCGGCGTAATAGGCCGACTCCACACCGGGCCCACCGCCCAGCTCGTCCACACACACGCCGCTGTCGTCCGCGAGGACCCAGGCGTCGGCCGGCACGAGCCCGCGCAGCGCTTGCGCCTTTTTGCGGGCGTTGCCGATGAAGGTGCCGGTATCCTCGTCCACCGCCGGCATGCCGCCCACCGCCCGGGCGGAAAGGATCTCGACGCCCTGGAGCTCGGCCGCCGCGGCCAGCGCCTGGAACTCACCCGCCTTGTGCGTGTTACCCGAGGCCAAATACAGCTTCATCGACAAACATGCGCTCCGGATAGGACACGCGTCCGCGCGTCAAGGTATCGTCGCCGATCACGCTGTGCCGGACGTCGGCCAGTCGCACCGCATCCGCCATGCGCTCCGTGCGGAGACCCGTGAGCATGGGCTTCGCGCGCCCATCGGCCAGCACGACCGGCGCCCGGTACACGAACAGGTAATCGATCTGCCGGTCGCGCAGGAGTTGACTCACCAACGTGGGTCCACCCTCGAAATAGACGCCGCTGATGCGTTCCGCCGCACACTGGCGGCGAAACTCGACGAGGCTCACCCGCTGCGTGGGGGACGGCAGGATCCAGACCTGCACGCCGAGTTCGCGCAGCTTGCGCACATAGCCCATGCCGCCATGGGGCGTGGTGACAACGATGGTGCGGTTGCGGTGCTCGTCGGTGTAGACCTGCGGCATGGTCCGGTCGGTCACGCTGCGGAGCAGGCCGTCGAAAACGAACCGGATCGGGCACCAGGGCTCCGCCCCCGGCACCCGGGCCGTGAGCTTGGGGTTGTCCTTCATCACCGTGCCGGCACCGACCGCGATCGCCGGGAAAAGCCGCCGCCACTGCATGACGTCATTCCGGGCCGCTTCGCCGGTGATCCACTTCGAGTCGCCGGTGCGGCAGGCGATCATGCCATCGAGGGTCACCGCCGACTTCGCCGCGAGCAGCGGACCGCCGGTGGTGATCCAATGATTGAAGATCAGGTTGAGGTCGCGGCAATCGTCCGCGAGCACGCCCGTGGTGACCTCGATGCCCGCCTGCCGGAGCACCTCGAATGCGCGCCCCGCGTGGGCCGGATACGGATCCGTGGCGCCGACGACGACGTGCCGGATCCCGGACGCGATGATCGCATCGGTGCACGCGCCCGTGCGCCCGGCCGTCGAACAGGGCTCGAGGGTGACGTACAGCGTCGCGCCCGGACGCGGCGGTTTGCCGCGGGCCAGGAGCGCCAGGCGTTCGGCGTGCGGCCCGCCGTCCTCGGCGTGCGCCCCCTCGGCCACGATCCGGCCTTCCTCGACGATCAGCGAGCCGACCATCGGATTCGGATGCGTGCGGCCCCACCCCGTCCGCGCCAGTTCCAGCGCGCGCCGCATGAAATACTCGTGTTCAGGCCCGGACATAAGGGTTGTGCAGTTTTTCCTCGCCCACGGTCGTCTCCGGTCCGTGACCGGGATATACGACCGTGTCGTCCGCCAAGGTGTAGATCTGTTGCCGGATGGAGTCAGCCAGTAATTCCGCGCTGCCGCCGGGCAGGTCAGTGCGGCCGATGCTGCCGGCAAAGAGCGCGTCGCCGACCAGTGCCAGCTTGGCTGCGGGCAGGTGGAACAGAATATTGCCCGGGCAGTGCCCCGGCACGTGCCGGACCTCGATCGTCTGGCCCAGGGCGTTGAAGGCGTCGCCTTGCTTCATCCAGTGATCGACGTTGACCGGCTCGAGCTTCATGCCCGCGAGGAGATAGGCGCGCATGATCTGCGGTGTCGCGAACATCGGCCGGTCTTCGGCGTGTCCCCGCACCTTCGCCCCGGTGGCGCGCACGACCTCGGCGGCCCCCTGCATGTGGTCCCAGTGCCCATGGGTCAGCCAAAGCTCCTGGAGGCGGCAATCCTCACGCGCGAGGATGCCGTCGACCTCGGCCCACACCCCGCCGGGCGCATCGACGAGGACGGCCTCATGCCGCGCCGGCTCGCACAGCAGGTAGGCATTGGTCTGGATCGGTCCGGCCGGCAGGACAAAAAGCTTCATGAACGCTCCACTTCATGCGGATCATGCTTCCGGCGCAAAGGCGAAAATTCCCCTTCCCCTTTCCGACGGCGCCCCTTACCACGTTCGCCCTATGCCGACGCTCAAGTTTGCCGTTCTCGCCGGGGACTACATCGGGCCCGAGGTCATGGCCGAGGCCCTCCGCGTGCTGGGACACGTGGCCCGGCAGGAAGGCCTCACCCTCGACACCACCGAGGCCGCCGTCGGCGGAGCCGCCATCGACCGGCACGGCGCCGCCCTGCCGGAATCCACCCTGCAGACCTGCGCCGCCGCCGATGCCATTCTCTTCGGCTCGGTCGGCGGTCCCAAGTGGGAGAAACTCCCGCCCCACCAGCAACCCGAGCGCGCCGCGCTCCTGCCCCTGCGCAAGCATTTCACCCTGTTCGCCAACATCCGCCCCGGGCTGCTCTACCGCGAACTCACCGATGCCTCGCCGCTGAAGAGCGAGCGGATTCCGGATGGCATCGACATCGTCTGCATCCGCGAACTCACCGGCGGCGTGTATTTCGGGCAGCCGAAGGCCACGACCACCCTGCCCGATGGCGATGTCCAGGCTGTGGACACGATGGTGTACCGCCGCAGCGAGATCGAGCGTATCGCCGCCACGGCCATCACCGCGGCCCGGGCGCGGAAGAAAAGACTGTGCTCGGTCGACAAAGCCAACGTCCTCGAAACCTCCGTCCTCTGGCGCAAAACCGTGACCGAGTACGTGGCGAAACATGCGCCCGACATCACGCTCAGCCACATGTACGTGGACAACGCCGCGATGCAACTCGCGCGGGATCCGAACCAGTTCGACGTCTTCGTGACCGAAAACATGTTCGGAGACATCCTCTCCGACGAGATGGCCGTCATCTGCGGCTCCCTCGGCATGCTCTCGTCCGCCTCGCTCGGTGCGAAGCAGAACTCGCTCGGCCTCCCCTTCGGTCTCTACGAGCCTGCCGGCGGCACGGCTCCCGACATCGCCGGCAAGGGCATCGCCAATCCCTGCGCCCAGATCCTCTCGGCCGCCCTCATGCTGCGCTATAGCTTTGGCCTCGAAAAGCCCGCCGCCCGCATCGAGGCGGCCGTCCGCGCCGCGGTCACCTCGGGCACGCGCACAGGGGACATCGCCTTCGGCCGCCCGTCGGTCGGCACCAAGGCCATGGCCGACGCGGTCATAGCGCGGCTGTAATTTTGCCAGTGTTGCCTGCCGGCTCTGTTCTCCCCAGTTTTCTGCCTTTCCATGACCTCCGCCGAGATCCGCCAGTCCTTCCTCGATTTCTTTGCCCAGCGCGGCCACACGATCGTGCCCTCGGCGTCGCTGCTGCCCGACTCCCCCGGGCTCCTGTTCACCAACGCCGGCATGAATCCGTTCGTGCCGATATTCCTCGGCGACCGCGCTCCCGACGTGACCAAGTGGGCCGGTGCCCGCCCAGGCAAGGACACCCGCGCGGCCGACACGCAGAAGTGCATCCGCGCCGGCGGCAAGCACAACGACCTCGAGGACGTCGGCTACGATACGTACCACCACACCCTGTTTGAGATGCTGGGCAACTGGTCCTTCGGCGACTACTTCAAACCCGAGTCGCTCACCTGGGGCTGGGAACTCATCACCAAAGTCTGGGGCATTCCACCCAAGCGCCTTTTCGCCACGGTTTATGCCCCGGACAAGACCAAGGGTGACCCCGCCGACTTTGACCAGGAGGCCTACGATATCTGGGCCGGCATCTTCACGCGCGCCGGCCTCGATCCCGCCGTGCACATCGTCCACGGCAACAAGAAGGACAATTTCTGGATGATGGGCGACACCGGCCCCTGCGGCCCGTGCTCCGAGATCCACATCAACCTCCTGCCCTCCGACGACGAGGCTGCCGGCCGCACCTTGGTGAACTCCAGTTCGCCGCGCTGCATCGAGATCTGGAACAACGTCTTCATCCAGTTCAATGCCAACACTGACGGCACCTTCTCGCCGCTCGCCGCGCGCCACGTCGACACCGGCATGGGCTTCGAGCGCGTCGCCGGCATTTACGCCACGACCAAGGGCTTCACCGACTTCAGCGCGGATCCGTCCAACTACGCCGCCGACGTGTTCGCGCCGCTGTTCGCCAAAATCGCCGCGCTCTCCGGCAAGACCTACGCCCGCACCGTGCCAACCAGGCGCGAGGGCCTGACCGACCAGGAGCAAACCGACGTCGCCTTCCGCGTGCTCGCCGACCACGCGCGCACGATCAGCTGCGCCATCGCCGACGGCATCCTCCCCGGCAACGAAGGCCGCAACTACGTCATCCGCCGCATCCTCCGCCGCGGCATCCTCTACGGCAAGAAGCTCGGACTGAACACCGGCTTCTTCGAGCAACTCGTCACCCCGGTCGTCGATTCGCTCGGCCACGTCTTCCCCGAGCTGAAACAGCAGCAGGACATGATCCGCCGCGTGATCCGCAGTGAGGAAGAGTCGTTTGGGCGCACCCTGGATCGCGGGTTGCAGATCTTCACCAAGGCCACCGCCGCCGGAAAGATCAGCGGCGGCTCCGCCTTCGAACTCTACGACACCTACGGCTTCCCGCTCGACATGACGCAGCTCCTCGCCACTGAGCGCGGGCTCACCGTCGACACGGCCGAATTCGAGAAGCTCATGGACCAGCAGCGCGAGCGTGCCCGCGCCGCACAGAAGAAGGAGATCGTCGTCGCCGCCACCGAGGGCGAAGCCACCGACATCAAGCCGACCAAGTTCATCGGCTACGCCGAGACCACGGCGACCGCGCGGGTCCTTGAGGTGCTCAAGACCGAGAAGGACACCTTCCTCGTCTTCGACCAGACGCCTTTTTACGCCGAGATGGGCGGACAGGCTGGCGATTCCGGCACGGCCACCATCGGCGATCACACGCTGACGATCGTCGACTGCATCAAGGACAAATCGGGCCGCCACCTGCACAAGATCTCCGCGGATTCGATTGCAGCCTGTAGGAGCGAGCTTGCTCGCGACGTGAACGCCACCCTGACAGTCGACGTCGCCCGCCGCCGAGCCATCTCGCGCCACCACAGCGCCGCCCACCTCATCCACTGGGCCCTGCGCAAGGTGCTCGGCACGCATGTCCGCCAAGCCGGCACATCCAAGACCGCCGACCGCCTGCGCTTCGACTTCTCGCACTTCGAAGCCGCCACGCCGGAGCAGCTCCGTGAGATCGAGCAACTGGTCAATGCCAAGGTGATCGAGAATGCCCGCGTCGAGGCCTACGAGACCGAGTTCGACAAGAAGCCCGCCGACACCCTCGCCTTCTTCGGCGACAAGTACGGCCGGATCGTCCGCGTGGTCGACATCGGCGGCTACAGCCGCGAACTCTGCGGCGGCACGCACGTCGCCACGACCGGCGAGATCGGTGTCATCAAGATTGTCGCCGAGATGGCCATCGCCGCCGGCACCCGCCGCATCGAGGCCGTCGCCG
>CAYHEW010000047.1:0-22058 GCA_964355715.1 uncultured Opitutaceae bacterium
TCGACCAGTTCTACGTCTTCGAGATCGACGAGAACATCATCGCCTGCGTCACCCTCATCCTCTACCCCGGCAAGCCAGTGCTCGCCGAGCTGGGCTCGCTCTACGTGCTGCCGTTCTACCACAATCGCGGCATCGGCAAGAAGATGGTCGAGTACGCCTGCCTGATGGCCAAGGAGCGCGACGCCGCCCAGATCATCGCCCTCTCCACGCAGAGCTTCGGCTTCTTCACGAACACCTGCGGCTTCGAGGAGGCCGACAAGTCGATTTTGCCCGAAGCCCGCCTGAAGCTCTACGAGGAAAGCGGCCGCAACGCCAAGGTGCTGCTGAAGGTGCTGGAGTGAGCGCCACCTGCCACCCGTAGGCCGCGAGCTCGCTCGCGCTCCGGGCAGCGTGCGCCCACCGCACGATGGCCCGCTTGCGGGCACGTCCGCAAAATGCGCGCAGCAATTTGGCCTGTGCAAACGGCGTCACCGTGTCAGATGTAGGCCTGCTCCCATGAACTCGTCGCGCCTCGCCCCCGCACTCTCCTTTCTCGCCCTTCTGCCCTTCACCGGCTGCGTCCACGACCGCGGGCACGATCACGCCGCCGGCGCCACGCCGGTCCGCACGATCCGCGTGACCCAGGCGCCCGACGGCAAGGTGAACCCCTGGAACCACCTCGACTTCCGCAACGACCCCAACGCCTTCCAGTTCGCGGTCGTCTCCGACCGCGCCGGCGGCATCCGCGCCGGTGTGTTCGAAAAGGCGGTCGGCAAGCTCAACCTCCTCCAGCCCGAGTTCGTGATGAGCGTCGGCGACCTGATCGAGGGTTACTCGACCGACGTCGCCGACGTTAACCGCCAGTGGGACGAGTTCCAGGGCATCATCAGGCGGCTCGAGATGCCGTTCTTCTACGTACCGGGCAACCATGACCAGTCCAACCCCGTGCAGGCGGGCATCTGGCGCGAGCGCTTCGGCGCATCCTATCACAGCTTCGTCTATCGCGACGTCCTCTTCCTCTGCATCAACGCCCAGGATGGAACCATGCACCGCATCGGCGAAGCCCAGGTGCAATGGGTGCGCGACACCCTCGCCGCCCACCCCGAGGCGCGCTGGACGCTGGTGTTCCTGCACACGCCCCTCTGGGAGGAGGAATACACCGACAAGAGCGGCTGGCCCGCCATCGAAGCCGCGCTCCAGGGACGCAAGTACACCATCTTCGCCGGGCACTACCACGACTACCTGCGCCGGGTGCGCCACGACTCGCGGTACTACATCCTCGCCACCACCGGCGGCGGCAGCGCGCTGCGCGGTCCGGCCTACGGCGAGTTCGACCAGGTTGCCTGGGTGACGATGACCAGCGACGGCCCGCTCGTTGCCAACCTTCTCCTCGACGGCATCCGCACCGACGACATCCGCACCCCCGAGTCGCGCGAACTCGTGCAGGCCATCAACCGAGCCGGCGCGGTGCAGACCGAGATCCTCTGGCACGATGTCGGCGCCAAGCCGGCCACGCGCACGGAGATCCGCTGCGTCAACCCGCTCGATCTGCCGGTCAAGCTCACCTATCACCTGACCACCGCCGCCGGCATCCGCGCCGACCTCTCCCCGCGCTTCGCCCCCGCCGCCGACGGCCGCCAGACCTTCGTCCTCCAGCCCAAGTCCACGCGCAGCCTCGACCTGCGGATCGAAGGCGACCTGCCCACGCACGCCCACCAGGCGCAGGTGGCGGCCGCCTTCAAGTGGGAGGCCGACTTCAGCCCGGCCGGCATGGAACCCATCCACCTGCAGGAGAGCCTCATCGTGCCGATCGTGCCGCGCCTCGCGCCGGCGCGGCTCGCCCCGGCCCCGACGGTGGACGCCTCCGCCACGGACTGGCCGGTCGCGGCGTGGCATGACTTTGCGGCCCCGCCGCATTTCCTGCGCGGACTCGAGACCTGGACCGGACCAGCCGATTGCAGCTACCGGCTCGGCGTCGCTCGCGATGACCAGAATCTCTACGTCATCGTCGACGTGACCGACGACGAGGTCGTCTCCCGCGCAGACACGCCACCCTGGAACCAGGACGGCATCGAACTGCGCATCGACGCGCGCCCGCCGAAGGAGCGCAACGTCGCGCGCCTGACTTCCGAAGGCGGATTGACCTTTGTCGCCTCAAGCCCGGCGCCCGCCGGAGCGGACGAGGCCAAATACCTCCGCGGCGCCGCCTCGCTCCCCCCGGGCACGCGGCACCGCCACCTGCGGACCGCCACCGGTTACGTTTTCGAAGTCGCCATCCCGCTGCAGGCCTTCACCGACCGCAACGGCCCCGCCTGGAAACAGCACGGCATCCGCCTCAACGTCGCCATCAACGACCGCGACGGCCAGGAACAGGCCCAGCTCTGGTGGCAACCCGACTGGCGCACGACAGCGAACATTCCGGCCTCGGGAACGTTCTTTCTGGAGTAGGCTGTACCGACACAGCTGCGGTAGGCCGCCCGCTCGCGGGCGCTGGTTTTGCGTGCGCACGCGTGACGAGCGCCCGCAAGCGGGCTGCCTACCTTGGCGGGCTTGGCTGGTTCACGCCTTCACTCCCGCTTCGCCTGCCGCAGGCGGTCGAGGAACACGGCCGCGATGATCACGGCGCCGATGATGATCTCCTGAAAATACGTCGGCCAGCCCATCTGCTGCGAGCCGTTGCGGAGCACGGCCATGATCAGGGCGCCGATCATCGAACCGAGCACGGTGCCGACGCCGCCGTTGAGGCTCGCGCCGCCGATGATCACGGCGGCGATGATGTCGAGCTCGACGCCCACGGCCACCGTGGGGTCACCCTGCCGGAGCCGGGAGAGCTGCATCAGCCCGGCAAGCCCGAAGAAACACCCGGCCAGCGCATAGATGAGGATCTTGGTCCGCACCGTGGCCACGCCGCACAACCGCGCGGTGGCCTCGTTGGAACCGATGGCAAAAATGTGCCGCCCGAAGACCGTCGAACGCAGCATCACGGCAGTCAGCACAGCCAGCACGAGCGCAATCCAAGCCCCGGCCGGCAGCGCCCAGCCAAAGGGGTCGGCGGTCGTCATCCACTGGTTGATGGGCGAGGCCTCGTAATTGACCGTTTCATTGTTCGCCAGCCACTTGGCCGCGCCGCGGGCGATGCCGAGGGTGCCCAGCGTGATGATGAAGGGTGTCATCCGCAGGCCGGCGATGGCCGCACCGTTGAGGAGTCCGATCAGGCCGCCCGCCGCGATCACCGCCAACACCACGACCGGCGCCGGCCAGCCCAGCTGGATCAGCAAAGCCCCCACCACCCCGCAGAACGCGATCACCGAACCCACGCTCAGGTCGATGCCGCCACTGATGATGATCATGGTCATCCCCAGCGCGCCGATGGCGACGATCACCGTCTGGGTGAGGATGATCTTGAAGTTCGCATAGCTCAGGAAATACCCGCGGATCTCGTTCGAGAGCGAAAACAGCCCGATGACGAGGAGGAGTCCGAGAAAGGGGCCGAAGCGGGAAAGGAGGGATTTCATGCGGGGAGATTTTTAACCACGGATTGCACGGATTTCGCGGATCGATGCTAGGGATGCTCAGAGGATGGCCACAGAAGGCGCAAAAGGCGCAAAATTCTGATTCCGGACTTTTGTGCTTCTTGTGCCTCCTGTGGCCATCGTGTGGGTTGCATTACCTATCCGTGTCATCCGTGTAATCCGTGGTCAAAATTTCACGCCGCATCCGCCCCTATGGCCGCGGTCATCAGGGTTTGCTCGGTCCATTCCGCGGTCGGCCGGCAGGCGACGACGGTGCCGCGGCGCATGACGGCGATGCGGTCGCAGAGGCCGAAAAGTTCCGGTAGGTAGGAGCTGACCATGACGACGGCACAGCCCTCCGCGGCGAGGCGGGCGATGAGGTCGTAGATCTGGGCCTTGCTGCCGACATCGATGCCGCGGGTCGGTTCGTCGAGGAGCAGCACGCGCGCCGGGTGCGCCAGCAGGCGCGCGAGGGCGACCTTTTGCTGGTTGCCGCCGGAGAGTTCGCCGGCGCCCTGGCGGACGTCGCGGGCCTTGATCGAGAGTTTGCCCAGCCAGGGCGCGGTGGCCGCGGCGAGCACCTTGGCCGGCAGCCAGCCGCGGCGCGCGAGGGTGGCGTATTTGGGCAGCGAAGTATTTTCAGCGAGCGACAGCGGCAGCATCAGGCCCTCCTCCTTGCGGTTCTCGCTCAGGAAGCCGACGCCCTCGGCCCAGCGACGGGCGGGCGTCGTGCGGACGATCTGGCTCGGGTCGAGGCCGAAGGCCGCGCGGAGGAGCTCGGTGCGCCCGGCGCCGATGAGGCCGGCGATGCCGAGGATCTCGCCGGCATGCACGGTGAGATCGCCGGCGGGTAGCGTGAACATCGGCCCGCCGACCTGCGGCTGGCGCGCCGGGTAAAGATCAGTGACCTCGCGGCCGACCATCAGGCGCACGATTTCATCCTGCGTGGTCGTCGCCACCTCGCCTGCGCCGACGGTCTGGCCGTCTTTAAGCACCGTGAAGCGCCGGGCGACGCGCCGCACCTCCTCGAGGAAGTGGCTGATGTAGATCACGCTGACGCCGTGCGCACTGAGCTGGGCGACGACGTCGAAGAGTTTCTCGGTGTCGGCCTGCGTGAGGCTGCTCGTGGGTTCGTCCATCACGAGCACGCGCGGCTCGGCCAGGAGGGCGCGGGCGATCTCGATCACCTGCTGGTCGGCGATGGAGAACTGCCCCACGGGTCGGTCGAGATCGAGGTGTTCGTGCGCCAGTCGGGCGAGCACGCCGCGCGCGCGGCCGCGGGCGGTGGTGCGGTCGAGCCAGCCGAAGCGGTTGGGTTCGGCGCCGAGGACGATGTTTTCCCACACGCTCAGGTGCGGGGCGAGGCTCAGCTCCTGATAGATCATCGCCACGCCGCGCCGGCGGGCATCGAGGGTGTCGGAGGGTGTGTAGGGCGCACCGTCGATCTCCATCGTCCCGGCATCACCGCGGATGACGCCGCTGAGCACCTTCATGAGCGTGCTCTTCCCCGCCCCGTTCTCGCCGATCAGCGCATGCACCTCACCCGGCGCCACCTCCAGCGAAACCCCACGCAGCGCCTGCGTGGCCCCGAAGGCCTTGTCGATCCCGGTGAGGCGAAGGCGCGGGGCGCTCACGTTGGCGAAATCCTCACTTCAAATACTTCTCCAGCGGCGGGCGCAGGAGGTCGGCGACGGCGGGGTTGTCCATGTTTTCCGGAGTGACGAGTTCGCAGCCGGTGTCGATATCGCGCTCGACGGGCTGGCCGCGGAGGTGGGCGACGAGGGTCTTCACGCCGAGGTAGCCCATTTTCAGCGGGTTCTGGACGACGATGCCCTGCATGTCGCCGGCCTTGAGGGCCGGGACGATCTGGCTGCCGCTGTCGAAGCCGATGTACTTCACCTTGCCGCCGGCCAGGCCCGCGTCGCGCAGGGCGAGGAGCATGCCGGTGGCGGAGGACTCGTTGGGGGCGAAGATGCCGTCGACGTCGCGGCCGAAGCGGTTGAGCAGATTCTGCGCGGCGCGGTAGGCGGTGTCGCGCGTCGGGCCGGCGTGCTGGTCACTCGAGATGACCGTAATGCCGGGGAATTCCTTTTTGACCGTGTCGAGGAAACCGGCCTCGCGCTGCTCCGTGCTGTTGGAGCCGGCCAGGACGCGCAGGAGGATAACCTTACCCTTGCCGCCAAGCACCTCGCCGAGGCGACGGGCGCCGAGGACGCCGCCCTTGTAGTTGTCGGTCGAGACCGTGCTGACCGGCAGCTTGGAATTGAGCGCCGAGTCGATGATGACCACCGGCACCCCCGCGCGCACCGCGCTCTCGGTCGGCGCCACGAGCGCCCGCGCGTCGAGCGGAGCGAGCACGAGGCCGCTCACGCGCCGCGCGATGAAATTCTCCACGACCTGCACCTGCTGCTCGCGGTCATCCTCGCGCAGCGGGCCCTTCCAGATGACGTTCACCTCGACGCCCTCAGCCTTGAGCTCCTGCGCGGCCTTGATCGCGCCGGCATGGATGGATTTCCAGAACTCGTGCGTCGTGCCCTTTGGGATGACGGCCACCTGGTAGGTCTCGCCTCGGACGGTGAGGGCCGCCGTGGCCACGAGGAGCAAGAGGAGAGAAAGCAGTTTTTTCATGGGGAAAGGGGAGGGGCAAACAGAGACGGGGAGAGAGGCAAAAACTGGTTGAATGTGGAACTCAGGAAAGCAGGAAGAAAAACCTGGGTTTGGGTATTCTTCCCGGGTTCCTGATTTCCACATTCAAATCCTCAGGCCTTGAGCTCAGCCACGACCTGCACCTCGACCGTGGTGCCCTTGGGCAGGCCGTTGGTCGCGACAGCGGCGCGGGCGTGTTTGCCGGCCTCGCCGAAGACCTTCACGAAGAGGTCGCTGGCGCCGTTGATGACCGCCGGGCTGTCGGTGAAGCCGTCCACGGCGTTGACGAAGCCCGTGACGAAAACGATGCGCGCCACCTTGTCCAGTGAGCCGACGGCGGCCTTGATGTTGGCAAGGGTGTTGAGCGCGCAGATCTCGGCCGCCTTGGCGGCGGTGGCGACGGTCTGCTCCTTGCCCACCTGGCCGACGTGGGTCATCTGGCCGTTGACCATGCAGATCGTGCCGGCGCAGTAGAGCAGGTTGCCCGTGCGCACGGTGGGCACATAGCTGCCCGCGGCGGCAGGCGGATTGGGGAGGGTGAGGCCGAGTTCGGCCAGTTTGGCTTCAGGGTTCATGATGGCATAATACGAGGCGCAATCGTCGGGTGAAGCAAAGCGGATTTTACCGATTAACGCGGTTCGCCTTGGCAGCGCAGGCGCACGCGCCTAAGTCTGCGCTGTGAAAACGGGCTTCTCGCGCGCCACGATTGGGGCTTTTGTCCTCGTGTTCGCCACCATGTCCACCGCCGCCACACCCCTCGCCGACCGCATCGCCGCCGGGGATGAGGCGCGGATCGTCTGTTTCGGCGACAGCATCACCGGCATCTACTACCACACGGGCGGCCACCGTGCCTGGAGCCACCTGCTCGGCGACCAGCTCGTGCAGGCCTGGCCCGGCGCCCGGTTGGTTCTGTTCAACGCCGGCGTGAGCGGCAACACGACCGCCGACGCGCTGGCTCGGCTCGACGCCGACGTGCTCGCACACCGTCCCCATCTCGTCGTGATGAAGTTTGGCATGAATGACACCGCCCGGCTGACGGCGGATGCTTTCCGCGCCAATCTTCACACGCTGTGCGACCGGATCCGCGCTGCCGGCAGCGATTTGCTCCTGCTCACCCCGAATGCCGTCGAAACCGGTGACGCCGGACGGCCCCCGGAAAAGGTGGCCGCCTACGCCGCGATCGTGCGCGAGGTGGGTTGCGAACGGGGTCTTCCGGTCGCCGATGTCCATGCGGCCTTTTCTAGAGTCCAAGCGAGCGCGCCGGCGGATTGGTTGCGGCTCATGAGCGACACGATTCACCCCAATCTGCGGGGCCACGCGCTCATCGCCGCCACCGCAGCCGCCGCCCTCACCGGCCGGCCCGTCGGCCCGGCGCACGTCCCGCCCCTGCGGCAACCCGGCCTCGCGGCCTTCACCCGCACCCGCGAAAAACTGCAGGCCGGTCAACCGCTGCATGTGCTCGCAATGGCGCCGCTCGATACGCTGATCGCCCCGGCCCTGCGCCAGCTCTACCCCCATGCGAAAGTTCACGTCACGCGCTGGGAGACCACCGGCAAGTCCCTCGCCGCCCTCGAATCCGACGCGACCGCCGAGGGCTGGATGAAATACCGCAACCAAACCGGCCTGACCCCACCCGACCTGGTCCTCGTCGCCGTGCCGGCGTCGGCCGAACCGACACCCGGGATCCCGTACTACCGCACCTTCGGCGGCATCCTCAACCGCGCGCAGTGGTTCGATGGTACGGGCTGGGACTGCGTGGTCGTGTTGCCGTCGGTGATTCAGCCCGATCTCACTCCGGCCGAGGCCGAGCGCGAACAGATCGCCGTGGCCGCCGCCCGCGACAAGGACGTCCCGGTGATCCAGCGCGCATCGGGTAATCCCGCAGATGCCCCGGAAGTGCTGGCACGGGCCCTCGGCTATTAATGCCGTTTAATGCAGGCTGTAGCCGGCGTCGCTGACCCCGGTCGAAGCAGGCCAGCGCTTCGAGACAGACCGGGGTCAGCGACCCCGGCTACAGTCTGACTGCCGCCCTCCTCAGAAAAACATCGCCTCGTTCAGCGCGGCCTCGGGCGAGAGCAGGCCGATGGAGGCCGGCAGCGTCGTACCGCCGGCGCCGAAGTCGCCGGCGAAGCGGGCGTGGTTATCGGCCAGGCTGCCGGACCAGCGGAAATAGCGCTTCGGATCCCCATACCTGAACTCCAGCGTGAAAACTTGCGCCAAACCGAGCCGATGATGGATGGTCGCCGCGGGCGCCGCGGCCCCGCATTCGCGGAGGCGCTCCGTCAGCCAGGAACCGAGCACGCAGCCCTCGGCACCTAGGTCGCGGCCCGAGGTCAGGGTGACCTCCAGCAGGCCATCCACGAGCGCCGCCGGCGGATAGGATGAGAGGAACTGCCCGATCGTCTGCCGAATCGGCAGCAGGCGCGCAAAGACGAGGTCGCGCAGGGCCGCGGGCTTCGGCCACGGATAGGTCATCGTGTCGGGCGGGGCGATCGCGCTGTCGATCAGCACGCGCTTGGCGCGGCTGAGCAGGTAACGGTAGTCGGCCAGGCGCGAGCTGTCGGTGAAGCGGTGTACCCAATAATACAGCGGCAGGTCGGTCGAGAGGCAGACCGACACCTGATCCTCGAGGTGCAACCGCGCGCCCAGCGGGTAATTGAGCATCACGAACTCGACGCAGCGCTTGTCGCCCTTGCTGCGACCGAGGTGGCATTCGCCGTAGATCTTGGCCCGCATGTCCTTCACGCCCGTCTCGCGCACCATCGGGCAGAGCACGACGATGCGGCTCGGGCAGCGCTGGGAGAAACGCACGGCGGTGCGAAACTGGACCAACGCATCCTCGGGGGTCGTGCCGAAGCCGAGGTGGAGGACGAAATTGACCTGCGTCGCCTTGGCATCGTCGTTGGCGACAGGATTGCCGCCAGCCGGGGCGGGCGTGCTCCACATCTCACCCAGGCTCTTCGCGATCGCACCGACCGGGACCTCGAGGCCGGGCAGGACATCGAATATGACGGGCATGGCTCAGGGCTGGCGCCAGACGTGGCCGTTCTTGGCCAGCAGCGCATCGGCCGCCGCCGGTCCCCAGGAACCGGCGTGATAGGCGTCCATGCCGGTGCGCCCGGCCGCGGCCCACGATTCTAGGACCGGGGTGCAGAGCTTCCACGAGGTCTCGGCCTCGTCGCCGCGGATGAAGAGCGTGCCGTCGCCGATCATGGCATCGAGCACGAGCCGCTCGTAGGCCTCGGGCGTGTTGGAGCCGAAGGTCGTGGCGTAGCGGAAGCTCATCTTCACCGGCTGCGTGCGGGTCTCGAGACCGGGGATCTTGGTGTTGAGGATGAGGCTGAGACCCTCGTCGGGCTGGATCTGGAACGAGAGCGTGTTGCCCGCGAGGTCGAAGCGGTCGCCGGCGGCGAAAAGCGTGCCGGGCGGGCACTTGAAGTTGATCGCGATCTCGGAGACGCGCCGGGCCATGCGCTTGCCGGAGCGCAGGTAGAAGGGCACGCCCTGCCAGCGCCAGTTGTTGATGCTGAGGCGCATCGCCGCATAGGTTTCCGTCGCGGACTCGGGGGCGATCCCCTCCTCTTCGCGGTAGCCCCTGGCGCTCTTGCCGCCGACGAGGCCGGCCGTGTACTGGGCGCGGGCGACGTCGCCGCCGGGGCCGAGGGCGAGGGGCTGGATGGCGCGGAGGAGCTTAACCTTCTCGTCGCGGATGGCCTCGGCGTGGAGCGACACGGGCGGCTCCATGGCGGTGAGGGCCACGAGCTGCATCGTATGGTTCTGGATCATGTCGCGCAGGGCGCCGCTCTGTTCGTAGTAGCCGCCGCGCGAGCCGACGCCCACCTCCTCGGCCACCGTGATCTGCACGCTGTCGATGAAGTTGCGGTTCCAGAGGGGCTCGAAGATGGCGTTGGCGAAGCGCTGGACGAGGAGGTCCTGGACGGTCTCCTTGCCGAGGTAGTGGTCGATGCGGAAGACCTGCCGCTCCTGGAAGACCGAGCCGATCGTGGCGTTCAGCGCGTGGGCCGAGGCGAGATCGCGGCCGAAGGGTTTCTCGATGATGACCTTGGCGTGGTGCGGCTGGTCGAGGTGGCGGTGGGCGAGGCCGCTGGCGCCGAGGTTGAGGAGGATCGGCGCGAAGACCGTGGGCGGCGTCGAGATGTAGAACAACACCTGCACGTCGCGACCGGTGCTTTTCTCGATCGCGTCGATGTGCGCGGCGAGGCGGTCGAAGGCCGGTTTCTCGTCGTAACCGCCGGCCACGTAGGTCGTGTTGGCGGCGAGACGCTGCCAGACCGCGGGGTCGGGCTCGCGGCGGGAGAACTCCTTGATGGCGGCGGCGGCCAGCTGGCGGAATTCGTCGTCGGGGATCGCCTTGCGGCCAAAGCCCACCAGGTGGAAGTCGGCGGGCAGGAGGTTGTCATGGCCGAGGTTGTAGACGGCCGGGATGAGCTTGCGGGCCGTCAGGTCGCCCGAGGCGCCGAAGATGACGACGACGGTGGGCGGTGCGCCGCGGTGCTTGCTCAAGCCTTGCAGGAAGGGATGACGCTGGGGATCGGCCATGGTGTGTGACGGGCGCGCATCCTCGTTCGCGGCCCGGTGCGTCGCAAGGGAAATGGTTCACCGGGGCCGGTGAAACCGCGGAAACAGCGGGATGTTCGCGAAGTGATTCACCACGGGGTCGCCGCCGTCGGCCGGGAAGGCGACCTCCACAATGTCGAGGCGGTACGTCCGCGGCGGCACGGGCAGGCTGCGCAGGTAGGCCGCGCCGGCGCGGCGCAGCACCGCCTTCTTGCGACGATCCACCGCGAAATAGCCCGGCACCAGCGCCGCGGCATCGCGCGCCTTGACCTCGACGAACACCAGCACCTCGCCGTCGCGACAGACGAGGTCGAGCTCCTCGCGGCGGTCGCGGGGATTCCGCCAGTTGCGCGCGACGATCGCATAGCCGCGCTCATGCCGGAGGAAGGCCTCCGCCCGCCGCTCGCCCCGCGCCCCGGTGTCACCCGCCTCCGACCCGCCGCCAAACAGGCCCCGCCAAATTGTCATGCGCGTTGAGGTTGCATGTATTTCTCATTGCGGCATGCTCCGGGTGCTGACAATTCCCCAGTAACGCCCCCAGCTCGGATTACATCCAAATGGCTACACCCAATCTTGCCAGCGCCCTGCGCCGTTCCCTGCTCATCAAGGTCATCTCGAAGCCGGCCCCGAGCCGCGAGGACCTGACCTCGGTCATCGAGCTCACCGCCTCCAAGGTGGTCGAAGCCCTGCAGGCGCAGTCGATGACGTTCTACCTCGTCGAGGGCAACGACATCGCCTTCAAGCACGTCTACTATTCCCCCACCCTCTGGGGTAAGGATAAGGACAGGGAGAAGCAGTTTCAGGAGACCCAGGCCAAGCTCCTCGCGCTCAAGCTCCCGCTCGGCACCGGCAACGTCGGCAAGGTCATCCAGACCGGCGAGGCGCTCTTCTTCAACAAGGGCGGCGCCGACGCCGCCAGCCTGATGTCGATGGCCAAGACCACGGGCTTCGAGGTCAACTCGATGGTCACGGTGCCGCTGAAGACCAACATCGTCATCGGCGCGATCCAGGTCCTCAACAAGGAGCCTTCCGCCGGCACCGACGGCCAGTTCACCGACAAGGACCTCACCCTCCTCAAGGAAGTCGCCGAGTACTCCTCCGCGCTGATCCAGCGCATGGTCGATCCGAAGTTCCAGCTCGGCGCCGACGACACCGCCCGCTTCATCGCCAAGCTCACCGACCTCCCGCTCGTCTCCAAGATCGAGGAACTGGAGATCGACGATAAACTGATCGAGGTCACCGGCGACGCCATCATCCGCCGCGAAGGCATCTTCCCCCACAAGCGCCTCAGCCCGAACTCGGTCGCGGTGGTGATGACCAACCCACTCGACTTCTCCAAGCGCGAGTCCTTCTCCCAGGCCACCGAGATGCACATCGAGGAGGTGCGCGTCGTTTCCGCCACGCTCTTCGACGCCCTGCTCCAGAAGTTCTTCAAGGCGGTCAAGGCCGCCGTCCCGGGCAACGAGGAGGTGGACATCAGCTCGGTCGCCGACGTCATCAGCACCGCCTACTCCGAGGACGGCAAGAGCGACGTCAAGGCCTCCGACCTCGAGAGCGAGGATTCCGCCCCCATCATCCAGCTCACCAACCGCATCATCGAGGATGCCTACGTCTCGGGCGCCTCCGATATCCACGTCGAGCCGATGGAAAAGGAGCTGCTGGTCCGGTACCGCATTGACGGTCTCTGCCAGGAAAAGCTGCGCCTGCCCAAGCAGGTCTCCAATGCGCTCGTCACGCGCCTGAAGATCATGTGCAACCTCGACATCGCCGAGCGCCGGTTGCCGCAGGACGGTCGTATCGTCTTCAAGAATTACACGAAGAAGAACATGGACATCGATCTTCGTGTCGCCACCGCCCCCATGAAGGACGGCGAGAAGGTGGTCATGCGTATCCTGGACAAGACCAAGTCCACCCTGCCCCTGCCCGCCCTGGGATTCTCCGAAGAGAACCTCTCCCGCTACCGCGAGTGCATCCGCCAGCCCTACGGCATGATCCTGCACTGCGGGCCGACCGGTTCCGGCAAGTCCATGACCCTGTACTCCGCGCTCGGCGAGGTGAACACCCCCGACGTGAACATCCAGACCGCCGAGGACCCCATCGAGTACACCCTCGCCGGCATCAATCAGATGCAGATGAGCCGCCAGATCGGCCTCACCTTCGAGCGCGCGCTGCGGTGCTATCTCCGTATGGATCCCGACATCATCCTCGTCGGTGAAATCCGCGACAAGGAAACCGCCCAGATCGCGGTCGAGGCCGCGCTCACCGGTCACTTGCTCGTCTCGACCCTGCACACCAACGACGCCCCCTCGACCGTCGCCCGTATCGGCGAAATGGGCGTGGAGTGCTTCAACATCTCCGCGGCGCTCGTCTGCGTCTGCGCCCAGCGTCTGCTCCGCCGCGTCTGCAAGAACTGCAAGCAGCCCTACGAACCCAAGGAGCGCGAGGCCGAGCTGTTGCAGAAGGCCATCGGCTGGAGCGGCCAGGTCTACAAGGCCAACCCCTCGGGCTGCCCGACCTGCAGTGGCAGCGGGTACAAGGGCCGCGTCGGCATCCACGAGCTCATGATCAACAGCGAGGAGCTCACCGAGGGCATCAACAAGGAGGTCGAGGTCGCGCAGCTCAAGCGCATCGCCATGAAGAACGGCATGAAGACCCTCCACCAGGATTCGATGCTCAAGGTAAAGATGGGCCTCACCACGATTGAGGAAGCCCTCGTCAACGTCCCGCCGGATCTGATTCTCTGAGTTCGGGCTCCGCTGCGACTTCCGTCTCTTCCACCACCGGCTTGGGCGGCAGCACCAGCTCCGGCTTCTTCTGCCACTGTTCGATCAGGCGGCGGGCGAGCGCGTGGTTGGGGATGCGGCGAAGGACTTCCCTGAGCAGCAGCACCGCATCGGAAGTCGCACCCTGTTCCTGCAGGCTTGTGGCGTAATCCACCACGAGCTGCGCCCGGGCCAATCCGCCGTCCTGGAGGAGGCGCGCGGCCAGGGCCATCTCCGGCAGCTCCCGCAGCTCGCGCGCGATGCGCATCTGCCGCGTGAGAACGTCCACTTGGCGGCGGTCCATCCATCCCGGCTTGGCCAGTTGCACGGCGCGGAGGTCCGCCTGCGCGTCGGCCCACCGGCCCTCGCCCATCGCGGCATCCACCCGGCCAAAGAATCCCTTTTCGGTCAGCACCGGGCCCTTGTCGTCGGTCCCGACCACCGGCGCCTGGGCGGCCGCCTTGGCCGCCTCCGCGGCCAGTGCGGCGTCGATCGCGGTGCGCAGGGTCTGCAGCGACGGGTGCCCCGGATAAAGCCGGTCGGCCCGCCCCGCCACCTCCAGCGCCACGCCGTGGCGCTTTGCCTGCTGGAGGATCTCGATGATCATGCGGTAGCCCTTCAGCGGGAACATCTGCCGGTTGATGTGATCGAGCAGCTGCACCTGCGGCCCCTCGGCCGGGTTGCCCGCGACCTGCGCGAGCAGATCGATGAGGTCGAGCCCGGGCGGCGGCGGCGTGCGGGCGTTGCCACCGAGGGTGCGAATGCGGGTCACCGTGGCCCCAGCCTCCGCCCACTGGCCGCGCTTGAGCTGGGCCTGTGCCAGCATCAGCAGCGCCGCCCGCTGGTCGTGGCCCTGCTCGGCGAGCCGCTGGATGAATGTCTGCAGCAGGTCGACCGCACCGATGTCGGCGAGCGGCTGAGCCACCGGCTGCAGGCTCCGCGCATTGGCGCCGAAGCGCAGGAAATAGTCGCCGAGCGCCGCCGCGGCCGCCTCGGTCTGGCCCGCCATCGCCCGCTGGATGATGCCGTACGCATAGGGCGCCGGATCCGTCGGCGTCTGCCGACGCAGGGCCACCAGCGCGGCCTCCATCTCGGCCAACTGGCCGGTCTCGCGGTACGCCCGCACCTGCAGGCGCAGGACCTGGCCCGTCGCCCCGGCGCGCTCGTGCCAGCCCGCCAGGAACTGCACCGCCTCGACTGGCCGGCCGAGCGCCAGCAGGGCGAGCACGCGCTGCTCGTCAAAGAACGGATCGGCCGGGGCGGCATCGAGCAGCCGCATCACCTCGGCGGCTTGCCCCTCGGTGAGCAGGATGAGCATCTTCTGCTGCTGCAGCCATTTCTGCTCCTTCTCCGACACGGCGGCGTCCGCGAGGTAGCGCTCGGTCGCCGCCAGGACGCGGGCGTAGTCCTCGCCCTGCAGGGCGAGGGTGAAGTAGCTGTTGAGGTAGCGCCGGCCCGGATACTCGGTCGACGCCTCGATCCCCTCCTCCAGCACCTTGAGGCCGAGCGGGAGGCGCTGCGTGGCCACGTAGAATTCCGCCAATGCCAGCCGCGCGCGCAGGGCCGTGGGCAGACGCAGGAGGCCGACGCGCAGCTTCATCTCCGCCTGCGCCCAGCGCTGCGCCTTGAGATCGGCGATGCCTTCGTCGATGTAGGCCTGCCCGCGCTTTTCGCGGATGACGTCACGCCGCAGCGGCCAGAGGAGCGTGTCGGAGTAGGTGACGTAGTTGTGCGGCGCGCGGTCGAGCCAGAGGAACAAGGCCGTCGCGCCGCCGACGTAGCCGAGGGCCGCGAGGATGAGCGCCAGGGTCAGCAGGCCCCGCACGCTGAATACCAGCCCGCTGCGCTGGTAGCCTTTCATGTGTTCGTAGAATCCGAACAGGCCGAACCACCAATGCGCCTGCACCACCTTGCCCGCGCCCCAGATGAACTTGATACGCCGGGAGCCGATGTTCATGGCCGCGGTCAGACCTTCGCGCCGGTGACGGCTTCGGCGATGTTCGGGGTCACCGTCTCCGCCTCGGCCTCGGTCTCGCCGCGGTCATGGTTGAAGCGCATCGAGACGGTCTTCGAGACGCCGCGCTCCTCCATGGTCACGCCGTAGATGGCCTGCGCGGCCGACACGGTGCGCTTGTTGTGCGTGATGATGATGAACTGCGACTCGCTCACGAACTTCTTCAGGAGGTCCGTGAAGCGACCGATGTTCGACTCGTCGAGCGGCGCGTCCAGCTCGTCGAGGAGGCAGAACGGCGACGGCTTGACCATGTAGAGCGCGAAGAGCAGCGCCACGGCGGTGAGCGTTTTCTGGCCGCCCGAGAGGAGCGTGATGCTCTTGAGCTTGGTGCCCGGGGGCTGGGCCACGATCTCGATGCCGCTCTCGAGAATGTCCTCGGCCTGGATGAGCTCGAGCTCCGCCCGGCCGCCGCCGAAAAGGGTCTGGAAGGTGTAGGCGAAGTTCTTCTTGATCTGCTCGAAGGTGACCTCGAACTGCTTGAGCGAGGTCTGGTTGATCTCGTCGATCGCCTTGATCAGCTCGGCCTTGGCGTTCGTCAGGTCGTCGCACTGGGCGCGGAGGAAGTCGTGGCGCTGCTTGAGCTCGGCGTATTCCTCGATGGCGACGAGGTTGACCGCGCCCATGCTGTTGAGGCGGGCGCGCAGGGCGTCGACCTCGGCCTTGATCGCGGTCCAGTCGGTCTGGTCCAGCGCGGCGAGATCCTGCTCGGTCGGCTCGCCCTTCGGCTCCTTTTTCTTCCGGCGGCGCTTCGGCGCGGCCTCGGGGGCCGGGGCGGAAACCTCGGCGTTGGTTGTGGCGTCAGCCGCCGCGGCTTCGGGCGCCGGGGTGCCGTTCTCGGCGTCCTCCTCCTCGTCGAGGTCGAGGGGCTTCAGGCCCTCGGGCTCGTCGTCGGCGTGCCAGAGCTGGAGCTTCCAGTCGACGGCGGCGAGGTCGATCGCGAATTCATGCTGGGCCTCCTCGGTGAGGAAGAGCAACCGCTGGCGGGTCTCGGCGAGCTTGATCTCGTGGGTGCTGAGCTCGTCGTGGGTGCGGTCGGACTCGGCCCGCAGGGCGGACTGGGTGCCTTCGACCGCGGTGATCTCACGCTCGAGCTCGAGCAGCTCGATGCGCGCCTTCTCCACCTGGGCCTGGGCGACCACGAGGGTCTCGGCCAGCTGGGCCCCGCGCTCGCGCTGGGCGGCGGATTCCTGCTCGAGTTCGCCGACCTGCTCGGTCCACACCTCGATCTCCTGCTGGCGCTGGACAAGGAGGTCGGAAAGCTGCTGGCGGCGGCGCTCCATCTCGCCGAGGCCGCGGTCGAGGACCTCGACCTTCTGCCGGCGTTCGGCCAGCTCGAGGCGGGCCTGGGCCAGGGATTCGCGCTTCACGTCGCGGTCGGTGCGCACCGCGACGATGCGGGTCTCCAATTGGGCGATCTTCTCGCGGTGGGCGCCCGCGGCGCCATCGGCCTCGGCGAGGCCGGCCTGGGCCTTTTCCCAGCGGGAGTGGGCCTCGTCCTTGGCCTGCTCGAGGGCCGCGAGCTCGGTCGTCATGCGGGCGAGCCGGTTGCGGACGTCGTCGAGGGCGCGCTGGCCGTTGCGCTGCTCGGCCTGCACGGCCGCGAGTGCCTGCGTGGCCGCGAGCACGTCGGTGCGGCGCTGTTCGAGGGTCTGCTCGGCCTGGGCGAGCTTTTGGTTGAGACTGTCGATGACGGCCTTCTGGTCGTCGTGCGCCTTCTGGTCTTCGGCCAGGCCGCGGGCTGTCTCGCGCAGGTCAATCTCGCGCTGGACGAGGCTGTTGGCGGACTTCCGGTTGCTGTGGTGGCCGCCGTAGACGAGGCCGCGGCGGTCCACGAGGTCACCCTTGCGCGTCGCGACGGCGAGGAAGCCGAAGGCGGGATTGGCCTTCCAATACTCGAGGAACGCCCCGAGATCATCGGCTAGATAGCAGGCCGACAGCACGCTCACCGCGGGATGCGCCGGGTCGACGCCGTGCAGCGCATCAAGCGCCGGCACGAGGCCGGCTGGCAGATCCGCGCCGCCCTCATTCCGGTTTCCGCATTCCGCGATCCGCAATACCGCCGACCCGATCTGTTCGCTTTCGAGCTGGGCCAAAATGCGCTGCGCGGTCGCGACATCGCTCACGCTGATGGCCTCGGCGGCGGCGCCAAGGAGCGCCTCGACGGCCTTGCCGCAGTCGGGCTTCACCTCGAGGCCCTGAAGAATGGGCGTGACCTTCGCGCCGTTGAGCGCGGCGTCGAGCCGGCCCTGGAGGACGGCCTTGGCGCCTTCGCCAAAGCCTTCCCACTTCTCCTGCAATTGCTGGAGGAGGCGGAGGCGCGCGGTGCGCTGCGCGAGGGTGCGGTCGATCTCGGAGAGCTTGCGCTGGGCGTCGCGGAATTCGCGGGTGAGGTCGGTGATGGCCTGCTGCGCGGCAACGGAGTCGTTGTGCGTGCGGGACTTGTCGGCGAGGGCCTGCTCGAGGCGGGCCGCGAGCTCGGCGGCGACCTGCGCGGTGGCGGTCTCCTGCTGGCGCACGCCCTCGAGGTCCTGCGCGAGGGCCTCGTGCTTGTGGGCGCTGGTCTTCTGGTCGACCTCGTAGCCGGAGCAGTCGGTGCGCAGGCGCGCGACGGTGCTCTCGAGTTGGAGGAGCTCGAACTTGGCCTGCTGGAGCTCCTGCTCGAGCTTGCTCAGTTCGCCCTCGGCGATGGCGAGCTCGCGGTTGCGCTGCTGGAAGACGGCATCGCTGCTGCCGAGGAGGCCGAGCTGCATCTGCTTGTCCTGCGCGCCGGTGTCGGCCTGCGCGGTGACCTCGCGGAGCTGCATCTCGAGTTCGCCGAGGTTGTCGCGCGACGAGGCGAGGCGGTCCTCGAGCCCGCTGCGCTTGATCTGGGCGAGATTGGCCTGGTTCTCGGCGGCCTCCTTCTGCGAGCGCACGTCGTAGACGGCCTGCTGGGCGTCCTGCACGCGCTGGTTGAGCTGGAGGCGGCGACCCTTGCGCTCGTCGAGCGCGGACTGCTCGGTCTCGAGCTTGGCGCGGCGGGCGTCGGCCTCGGCGCGGAAGGCGGCGACCTTGGCCTCGAGTTCGCCGAGCGTGGCGCTGAGGGTGCCGTGCTGGTAGCCGCTCCAGGCGAGACTGAGGTGGCGCAGGCGGTGGCTGAGGCGCTTGTAGCGCATGGCCTTCGCGGCCTGGCGACGGAGGCTGCCGATCTGGCGGGAAACCTCGCCGATGACGTCGGCCACGCGCGCAAGATTCTGGTCGGTGAGCGAGAGCTTAGCCAGGGCCTCGCGGCGCTGGCTCTTGTACTTCGTGATGCCGGCGGCCTCCTCGAAGACGGCGCGCCGCTCCTCGGGCTTGGAGGAGAGGATCTGGTCGATCTGGCCCTGCGCCATGATCGAGTAGCTCGTCCGGCCGACGCCGGTGTCCATGAAGAGCTTGTGGATGTCCTTCAGCCGGCAGGCCTGGCCGTTGAAAAAGTACTCGCTCTGTCCGTCGCGATGGACGCGGCGCATGATCTCGATCTCATGGAATTCGCTGCCGAGCTGCTTCTCGCAATCGGTGAGGAGCAGCGCCACTTCGCAGATCTGGGCGGGTTTGCGCGTGTCGACGCCCTCGAAGATGACGTCCTGCATCTTGCCGCCGCGCAGGGCCTTGGCGCTCTGCTCGCCGAGCACCCAGCGGATGCCGTCGGCGATGTTGGATTTCCCGCAGCCGTTGGGTCCGACGACGGCGGTGACGCCGGGTTCGAAACGGAGGGTGGTGGGATCGGCAAAGGACTTGAAACCGTGGAGCTTGAGCGCCTTGAGATACATGAAAGAGCACCCGATTGAGACGCGTCACCCCGGCGCCGCAAATGCAAAAATATCCTAGGTGAAACGTGTGCGGGCTTGCCTTGGGCGGGTTGGCCCGTTCGGGAGGTTTGGCCAAGGCTGAGGAGGAAACCACTCCTACCTCCTTCCCGCCTCTACTTATGATCCCAAGGCAGCTTCACCGCCAGGCGCGGGTGCTGCCAGACGTGGAAGATCTCGAACATCTTGCCGGGGTTCAGGATGCCCTTGGGATCGAGGGCCTTTTTCACCGCCTGCATGGCTTTCACCTGGGCGGGCGAGTGCTGGATGCGGAGGAACGGGGTCTTGGCCAGGCCGATGCCGTGTTCGCCGGAGATGGCGCCGCCAAGGGCCACAACCTTGTGCATGAGCTCGTCCACGGCGACTTCGGCCGCACGGGACTCCGCCCGGTTGGCGCGGTGGTACATGATGTTCACGTGCAGGTTGCCGTCGGCCAGGTGGCCGAAGGTCGGGATCGCGAGGCCCGAGCTGCGCTTGAGACCGGCGAGGAACTTCGCAAAGGCCGCGTAGCTGCGCATCGGGATGGTGATGTCCTCGTTGAGCTTGGAATCGCCCAGCTCGAACATCGCACCCGAGCACTTGCGGCGCACGGCCCACAACTCCTCCGCCTCGGCCCGGTCGCGCGCGGCGCGGTGGGCGACGGCGTGCCGCCTGGCCCAGGCGAGCACGACCGCCTTGACCTCGCGGACCTCGCTGGCCGAACCGGCCAGCTCCAGCAAAATGACCGCGCGGTCTTTCTGCCCGGCAAACACCGTCCGGCCCGTGGCGCTTTCGGCGCAATGCACGCTGTCACGGTCCAGAAACTCGCAGATCGCCGGCTGCACACGCGCCCGGAACAGCGTCCGCGCCGACGCCAGCGCCGTCGTCTCATCCTTGAACGCCGTCAACAGGGTCCACCGTGCCGCCGGCTGCGGGATGAGCTTGAGCACGGCGCCAGTGACGACCCCGAGCATGCCCTCGCTGCCGATCCACAGGTCGCGCAGGTTGAAGCCCGCGGCGAATTTCTTCGTCGCCGTCCCCCACTCCACGTACTCGCCCGTCGGCAAGAAACCGCGCAGCGCGATCACGAAGTCGCGAGTGACGCCGTACTTGCCGCCGTGCATGCCACCCGCGTTGCAGGCGACGTTGCCGCCGATGGTGCAATAGGCCTTCGACGACGGGTCCGGCGGATAAAACCAACCAGCCGCCTCCGCGGCGGCCTGGATGGGTGCGATCTTCGCCCCGGCCTGCACGTGCGCCATGCCGGCCTCCGCGTCGATGCGGATGCGGTTGAGCCGCAGCATGTCGATCACCCACCCGCCCCTGCGCGGGGCCGCGGCGCCGGTCAGGGTCGTGCCGCGCCCGCGCACCGTCACCGGCACGCGGTGCCGGTTGGCCAGCGCAAGGACCACGCCGATCTGCGCCTCGCGCCGCGGTTTGATCACCGCTTCCGGCCGGAACGGGATCTTGCTGCTGTCGTAAGACGCCGCATCGAGCGCCGCCGCGTCCGTGCGGACGACATCCGCACCGAGGCGGCGCAAGAGTTCACGGGTGGCGGCGGCAAATCCGGGCATGGGCCATTCCAAATACATTAAACGGAAAGGGGGAACGCTAATCTGCGCTGATCCACGCAGATGACAGAAACCTTCAGACCGATCATTCTTACAGGAGGTAACGGAGGAAACAGAGAACCCAATCAGCAACCTCAGGGTTTGTCTCCGTTGCCTCTGTTGCCTCCTGTAAAATTCCGTGGACTTGGATAGGCGAGGATCAGTGCAGCGTTCCCTTGACCCCTCTGCCCCCGCCGCCATTCAATTCGCCTCCGCATCTTTCCCTCCATGAGCCTCACGATCAAACCCGCCTCCGACTGCAAGTTCGACCAGCTCTCGCTGGGCGAAATCATGCTCCGCCTCGATCCCGGCGAGGGCCGCGTGCGCACCACGCGCTTCTTCCAGGCCTGGGAAGGCGGCGGCGAGTACAACGTCGCCCGCGGCCTGCGCAAGTGCTTCGGCCTGCGCACCGCGGTCTGCACCGCCTTCGTCGACAACGAGGTCGGCCACCTGATCGAGGACTTCATCATGCAGGGCGGAGTCGCCACCGACTTCATCAAGTGGCGCGAGGACGACGGCATTGGCCGCACCGTGCGCAACGGCCTCAACTTCACCGAGCGCGGCTTCGGCGTGCGCGGCGCCGTGGGCGTCTCCGACCGCGGCAACACCGCCGCCTCGCAGCTCAAGCCCGGCGATTTCGACTGGGACCTCATCTTCGGCAAACTCGGCGTGCGCTGGTTCCATACCGGCGGCATCTTCGCCGCCCTCTCCGAGACGACCGCCGCCCTCACGATCGAGGCGGTCAAGGCCGCCAACAAATACGGCACCGTCGTCAGCTACGACCTAAACTACCGCCCCTCGCTCTGGAAGACCATCGGCGGCCAGAAAAAGGCCCGCGAGGTCAACCGCGAGATCGCCAAGTACGTCGACGTCATGGTCGGAAACGAGGAGGACTTCACCGCCTCGCTCGGCTTCGAGGTCAAGGGCATGGACGCCAACATTTCCCACGTCGAGACCGACGCCTTCAAGGCCATGATCGAGACCGCCGTGAAGGAGTACCCGAACTTCAAGGTCGCCGCCACCACCCTCCGCCGCGTGATCACCGCGACGAAGAACGACTGGGGCGCGATTCTCTGGCACGACGGCAAGTTCCACGAGAGCCGCAAGTACCCCGAGCTCGAGATCCTCGACCGCGTGGGCGGCGGCGACAG
>CAYHEW010000048.1:0-21721 GCA_964355715.1 uncultured Opitutaceae bacterium
CGGCTGGAGCTTCACCATCTTGTGGCCCATCGTGCGGATGATGCGCCAGCCGCCGCCGGCGGTGCCGGCGGCCATGGTGAGGGCGCAGGTGATCATGACCCAGCGCGGGACGATGAACTCCGGGGTTTCGAGGAAGCCGAGACCCGGCGGCAGGTTGGCGAAAATGCCGGCCTGCGTGCCGGTGAAGAGGGCGAGCGTGATGATGCCCATGGTCTTTTGGGCGTCGTTCGAGCCGTGGCTGTAGCCCATGAAGCCGGCGCTCAGGAGCTGGGCCTTGCCGAAGATCAGGCCGACGAATCGCGGGGTGGCTTTTTGCAGCGCGATGATGAGCACGTACATCAGCGCCGCGCCGATGATGAAGCCGAGGACCGGCGAGGAGATCATCGGCAGCACGATCTTGGGCCAGAGGCCGCTGTGGTTGCCGCTGGCGTCCACGACGTGCCACTTGAGCGCGTTCCAGTTGCCGTCGGATGCACCGAGGGCGGCGCCGCAGAGGCCGCCGACCAGCGCGTGACTGGAGCTGGAGGGGAGGCCGAGCCACCACGTGAAGAGGCCCCAGACGATGGCGGCGATCAGGGCGCTCAGCACCGTGGTCAGGTTGACGAAACTCGTGTCGACCAGGCCGCGGCCGATGGTGGAGGCGACCGCCGTGCCCATGAGCGCACCGACCAGGTTCCAGAAGGCGGCCCAGGCGATCGCCTGCCGGGGCGTCAGGACCTTGGTCGAGACGACCGTCGCGATGGCATTCGCCGCATCGTGAAAGCCGTTGATGTACTCGAAGACGAGGGCGGCCAGTAGAACGACCAGGAACAGCGTCATGGGGGATGGCGCCGGCGGCTCAGGAATGCTTCAGCACGATCTGGACGACCACGTTGCCGGCGTTGCGGCAGCGGTCGACGGCGCGTTCCACCAGCTCGTAAATCTCCTGCAGGATGACGAGTTCCTTGGCGTCGCAGGGGCCCTGGTAGAGCTGCTTGAGCAGTTCGAGCATGACCTTGTCGGCCTCGCCCTCGGCGAACTGCAGGCGGTCGTTGGCCTCGCGGATGCGCTCGATGTTGGTGCCGCCGCGCAGCTCCTTGACCATGAAGACCACGGCGTCGGCCGCGACCTTCAGCAGCTCGGCCTGCCGCTGGAACTCGGCGTGCGGGATCTTGCCGGGGTAGATGGCGAAGCGCTCGACGATCTTTTCGACGGCCTTCGGAATGCGGTAAAGCGCGAACGAGAGCTCCTCGATGTCCTCGCGCTCGAGCGGCGTGACAAAGGTCTTGCTGAGCGCCTCGGTCATCTCGTGCCGCACCCGCTTTTCCTTGCGGCGGCTCTGCACAAAGTCGTCGAGGTTGGCGGGCGAGGCCCCGGAGGCCAGATGCTGCAGGTAAGTGCCAAGCAGGGTGACGCTGGTGTTGGCCGCGTCCGCTCCTTCCTCCAGCAGATCGAAAAACTTGTCGTCTTTGCCGAATAGCTTTTTGAGCGAGAACATGCGGTCCTTGAGTAGCGACGTTTGTGACGAACGTGCAACAATTCATTCCGGGCGGGCGTTTTTAAACCACGGATTGCACGGATGACACGGATCCGGCGATTGCTGCTTGGTGAGATCGCCACAAAAGGCGCAGAAGGCTCAAAATAACCTCAATCCTTCTGTGCCTCTTGTGCCTTTTGTGGCTATTCAACCGTGCACCATCCGCCTGAGCCGTGAAATCCGTGGTCAAGATGTCTTGGCTTCGCCTCACGCGCGTCCCCGCAGCTTGGCCCACGTGATCCCAAGGTATTCGTAGACGGCCTTGGTGCTGCGTTCGAGGCCGCTTAGGTCGCAGGTCCAGTCGGTCCAGCGGAAATCGGGGTTGGGGCGGGCGGTGAAGTCGGCCGGGCAGGGGAGGACGTTGAGCCCGTGCCGGCGCAGGAGCGCCACGGTGCGGGGCATGTGCCAGGCGGAGGTCACGACGGCAATCGGCTCGGCGCCGAACCGGCGGGCCAGCGCGGCGGCCTCCTCATCGGTGTCCCGGCCGTCGGCGATGAGGTCGATGCGGCTGGGATCCACGCCAAGGGCCGCGGCGGCGCGCGCGAGGACGGCCGCATGGCTGTCATGCCCGTCCTGGCCGGGACCGCTGCAGATCACGCGGGCCTTGGGTACGAGGCGGGCGAGCCGGGCGCCCTCACTCACGCGGGCGAGGGCGGAGGAGCTCAGGCGGTGTGACGCGGCCAGCCCGGGCGTGTCGGAATGGCCGCCCCCCAGCACCACCACGGCGCGGCAGGCGGCGAGCTCGGCCGGGATCGGCGCGCCGGGTGCCACGTCGGGGATGGCCGGGTGGCGGGTCTCGAGCGGGTGCAGCAGCGCTATGCCGACCTGCTTGTGGCTCAGCACCAGCAGCAGGCCGACGCCGACGAAGACCAAGATCCGCCCCAGCCGGACCCGGCGCGTGGCGAGGCCGAGGAGAGCGCCGACAAGTATTAGCCCGAGGCCGAACTGCAGGGGCATTAGGAAATACGAAACGATTTTCTTGAGGGTGAAGAGCATGGAGCGGGGGCGGCGCCGCAATCGCCCGGCGGACCGCGCCTCCGGGGTAGATTCGTGGGATCAATCGCCAACCGGAACGAGCCAATAATGCGCAGTCCGGCGCCACCTCAAAATCCCTCCGTCTGCCAATCCTCGCATCGCGAATGCCAAGATATGCGCAGCATAAGCGCGCGTTAATTGGCATGCTTGGAACCGGTCACCGGGACTCCTCTCCGGCGGCCATCCATACCATGCCCAGTCCGACCGCCAATCCCGTCTTTGTCACGTGCGACGCCAACGAGGCCGTCGCCTCCACTTCCTACCGGCTCAACGAGCTGGTCGTGATCTACCCGATCACGCCCTCGTCACCCATGGCGGAATTCTGCGACGAATGGGCCGCCGCCGGCAAAAAGAACCTCTGGGGCGAGGTGCCGCGCGTCGTTGAAATGCAATCCGAGGGCGGCGCCGCCGGCGCCGTGCACGGCGGCCTCCTGGGCGGCGCGCTGACGACCACCTTCACCGCCTCGCAGGGCCTGCTCCTGATGATCCCCAACCTGTACAAGATCGCGGGCGAGCTCCTGCCCCTGACCTTGCACGTGAGCGCCCGCGCCCTCGCGGCCCAGGGCCTCTCGATCTTCGGCGACCATTCCGACATCAACGCCTGCCGCGCCACGGGCTGCGCGCTCCTCTGCAGCAACTCCGTGCAGGAGGCCCACGACTTCGCCCTCATCGCCCACGCCGCCAGCTACAAGTCGCGCATCCCCTTCATCCACTTCTTCGACGGCTTCCGCACGTCGCACGAGGCGGCCAAGATCGCCCAGCTCTCCGACGCCGACATCCGGGCCATCGTCCCCGAGGAGGACATCGCCGCCTTCCGCGCCCGCGCCATGTCGCCCGACAAGCCGACCCTTCGCGGCACGGCCCAGAACCCCGACGTCTACTTCCAGGGCCGCGAGGCCGTGAACCGCTTCTACGACGCCCTCCCGGGCATCGTGCAGGGGATCATGGACCAGTTCGCCGCCGTCACCGGCCGCTCGTACCACCTGTTCGACTACCACGGCCACCCCGAGGCCGAGCGCGTGATCATCGCTATGGGCAGCGGCATCGAGACCATCTGCGAGACCGTCGACTGGATGGTCGCCAAGGGCGAGAAGGTCGGCGTCATCGCCTGCCGCCTCTACCTGCCGTTCCACCTGAAGTCTTTCCTGGCCGCCCTCCCAAAGTCCACCAAGGCGATCGCGGTGCTCGACCGCACCAAGGAGCCCGGCTCCCTCGGCGAGCCGCTTTACCTCAACGTCCAGACGGCGCTGGCCGAGGGCCGTTCGCCCCTCGCCGGTTCCCCGCGCATCATCGGCGGCCGCTACGGCCTGGGCTCGAAGGAATTCACCCCGGGCATGGTCCGCGGCGTCTTCACCCACCTCAATGCCTGGGAGCCGCAGAACCACTTCACCGTGGGCATCGTCGACGATGTCACCGGCACCTCGATCCCATACGAGGCCGAGTTCAACATCGAGGCCGCGGACGTCCGCCGCTGCGTGTTCATCGGCCTGGGCGCCGACGGCACGGTCGGCGCGAACAAGAACTCCATCAAGATCATCGGCGAGCAGACCTCCAACTACGCCCAGGGCTACTTCGTGTACGACTCGAAGAAGTCGGGCTCGATGACGATCTCGCACCTGCGCTTCGGCCCGCGGCCGATCCGGGCGCCGTACCTCATCAGCGTGGCCGACTTCGTGGCGTGCAGCCAGTTCAGCTTCGTCGGCCGCACCGACGTCCTGAAATACGCCGGCCCCAAGGCGACCGTCCTCATCAACTCCCCGTACAGCCCCGAGGAGACCTGGCAAAAGCTGCCGCTCGACTGGCAGCAGAAGATCATCGCCCGCGGCCTCAAGCTCTACGTCATCGACGCCACGCAGGTCGCGCAGGCGAGCGGCATGGGCCGCCGCACCAACACCGTCCTCCAGACCTGCTTCTTCGCGCTCTCCGGCGTCCTGCCGCAGGCCGAGGCCATCAAGCAGATCAAGAAGGCCATCGACAAGACCTACGGCCGCAAGGGCGAGCAGATCGTGAAGATGAACTACGCCGCGGTCGACGCGGCGCTCGCCGGCCTGAAGGAAGTCGCCATCCCGAAGGAAGCGGCGGCCGATGCCGTCGCCTCGGTCCCGCCGAGCTTCAGCCATGCGCCGGAGTTCGTGCAGAAGGTCACCGCCCGCCTCCTCGCCGAGGAAGGCGACCTCATGCCCGTCAGCGCCATCCCGCTCGACGGCTGCTGGCCGACCGGCACCGCCCGCTTCGAGAAGCGCAACATCGCGCTCGAGATCCCGGCCTGGGACGCCTCCATCTGCATCCAGTGCAACAAGTGCGTGCTCGTCTGCCCGCACGCCGCCATCCGCGCCAAGGTCTATCCCGCGGCCGAGCTCGCCACGGCGCCCGCCGGCTACGCGTCCACCGACTTCAAGGCCAAGGATTTCCCCGGCCACAAGTACACCATCCAGGTCGCACCCGAGGATTGCACGGGCTGCTCGATCTGCGTGCAGGTCTGCCCGGCCAAGGACAAGACCAACCCGCGCCACAAGGCGATCGACATGGTCGCGCAGCCGCCGCTCCTCGAGCGCGAGCGCGCGAACTGGGACTTCTTCATGAAGCTCCCGGATCCGGATCGCACCAAGGTGGATCTCACCACGGTCAAGGGCACGCAGTTCCTCGAGCCCCTCATGGAGTTCTCCGGCGCCTGCGCCGGATGCGGCGAGACGCCCTACATCAAGCTGCTCACGCAGCTCGTCGGCGACCGCTTGCTCGTGGCCAACGCCACCGGCTGCTCCTCGATCTACGGCGGCAACCTGCCGACCACGCCCTACTGCACCAACCGTGAAGGCCGCGGCCCGACCTGGGCCAACTCGCTCTTCGAGGACAACGCCGAGTTCGGTCTCGGCATCCACCTCGCCGTCGAGCAGCGCCACCGCACGGCCCGCGAGTTCGTGGCCAAGCTGGCCCCGCGCCTCGGCGACACGCTCGCCAAGGCGATCCTCGACGCCGACCAGTCCAACGAGGCCGGCATCGCGGCCCAGCGCGAGCGCGTGCTCGCCCTGCGCCAGGCCCTCAAGGGCTCGAGCGGTCCGGATGTCGCCCGCCTCCTCGCGCTGGCCGACGATCTGGTGAAGAAGACGGTCTGGATCATCGGCGGCGACGGCTGGGCCTATGACATCGGCTACGGCGGCCTGGACCACGTCCTCGCCTCCGGCGCCAACGTCAAGGTGCTCGTCCTCGACACCGAGGTCTATTCCAACACCGGCGGCCAGTCCTCCAAGGCCACGCCGATGGGCGCGGTGGCCAAGTTCGCCGCCGGCGGCAAGGGCGTCGCCAAGAAGGATCTCGCCCTCATGGCCATGCAATACGGCCACGTCTATGTCGCCCGCGTCGCCTTCGGCGCCAAGGACAGCCAGACGGTCATGGCCTTCCGCGAGGCCCTGGCCTACGACGGCCCGGCCCTCATCATCGCCTACTCGCACTGCATCGCGCACGGCTTCCCGCTGCACCTCGGACTCGAGCAGCAGAAGCTCGCGGTGGATACCGGCTACTGGCCGCTCTTCCGCCACGACCCGCGCGTGCTGGAGCAGGGCGGCGTGCCGCTGCGGCTCGACTCGCCCGCGCCCAAGACCGAGCTCAGCCGGTTCATGGGCAACGAGACGCGCTTCGGCATCCTGAAGAACGTCGACCCGGTCCGGGCCTCGGAACTGGCCGTGCTGGCGCAGGCCCAGGTGCACAAGCACTACGCCATCTATCAGCAGCTCGCCCAACCGGCGGGCACCAACGGCAAGACCTCAACTCCTCCCACGGCCCCGGCCGCCCCCGCCAAGTCATGAACCTCACGACCGACTATCTCGGACTCAAACTCCGCAACCCGCTCATCGTCGGGGCCTCGCCATTCGCCGACAACGGCAGCGCGGCCCACCAGCTCCAGGAGGCCGGCGCCGCCGCCATCGTGATGCGGTCGCTCTTCGAGGAGCAGATCGACGCCGAGCAGCGTGCGCTGACCTATCACCTCGAGACCCCGGCCGAGAGCGTGTCCGAGGCCACCTCGTACTTCCCGGCCTACGACGAGTACCAGCTCGCCCCCGAGCTGTACCTGAAGCAGATCGAGCGGTTGAAGAAACAGCTCAACATCCCCGTCATCGCCTCGCTCAACGGCTGCCGGCCCGGTGGCTGGACCGATTACGCCGCCAAGTTCGAGACGGCCGGCGCGGACGCGATCGAGTTGAACCTCTACCAGCTCGTGACCGATCCCGAGGTGCCGGGCGACGAGGTCGAAGCCGACATGCTGGAGACCGTGCGCAGCGTCACCTCGACGGTGCGCATCCCGGTCGCGGTCAAGATCTCCGCCTTTCACACGGCGCCGGCGAACTTCGCCCTGCTCCTGCAGGAAGCCGGAGCCCGCGGCATCGTGCTGTTCAACCGTTTCTACCAGCCCGACTTCAACATCGAGGATCTCGAGGTGGAGCCGCAGTTGAAGCTCTCCGATTCGAGCGAGCTCCTGATGCGGCTGCGCTGGCTGGCGATCATTTCGCCGCACGTGCGCGCATCGCTGTCGGCCTCCGGTGGCGTGCACAGCACCGAGGATCTCGTGAAGGCGTTGCTGGCGGGCGCGCACTCGGTGCAACTCGTCTCGCTCATCCTGCGGCAGGGACCGCGCACGATCACGCTGCTGCTGGAAGGCCTGCAGGAGTGGATGACCGCGCACGGGTATGCCAACGTGGACGAGTTCCGCGGCGCGATGAACCTCCGCCGCTGCCCCGACCCCGCCGCCCACGAGCGCGCGAATTACCAGAAGATCCTTCAGAGCTGGAAGGTCTGACCGCGGAGTTTTTAACCACGGATTACACGGATTTCACGGATACGGATCCGGCGGATCGAGCGTGACTGGATGGCCACATAAGGCGCAAAAGGCACAGAAGCAGGATTTGGATTTCGTGCCTTCTGTGCCTTATGTGGCCATCTCTACCAGCCGCATCCGCCAAATCCGTGCAATCCGTGTAATCCGTGGTAAAAAAACTCCGCGTTTCCGTGACTAAACCTGTGCCAGCGCCTGGTCCAAGTCCCAGATCAGGTCGTCGGGGTGCTCGATGCCGATGCTGAGGCGGACCAGATCGTCGGAGATTTCGCCGCGGGCCTTGTCCTCGGCAGTGAGTCCGGAGTGGGTCATCGCGGCCGGGTGCTGCGCGAGCGACTCGGTTGAGCCGAGCGAGACCGCGAGGCGGAAAAGCTTGAGGCTATCGAGGAAGGCGAACGCCTCCTTCTCGCCGCCGCGGATGTAGAACGAGATCAGCGAACCCGGGCCGCTCTGCTGCTTCAGGAAGATGGCGTGCTCGGGGTCGCCGGCACGGAGGAGTCCGAGGTAGTTCACTTTGCGGACCTTCGGGTGCGCGACAAGGAAGGCGGCGACCTGCATGGCGTTGGCCTGTGCCTTCTCTGCGCGGATCTTCAGCGTCTCCAGCGAGCGCGTGAGCAGCCAGGCTGTGTACGGGTTGGGCATGCCGCCGAGCATCGCCCGGTGGTTCGCGATGGCGGAGAGGATCGCGGGATCGTTGGCGAGGGCCACACCTGCGACGACGTCGGAGTGGCCGCCGATGAATTTCGTGGCCGAATAGAGCACGATGTCAGCGCCGACCTTGGCGGGATGCGCGAAGACGGGGCCGGCCATGGTGTTGTCAACGATCACCAATATCCGGCTGCTACCGTCGGTGGGCGCTGGGGCGTGGCGCAGGGCGAGGGCTTTCAATGCGCCGATGTCGGTGAGGCGGTTGTTCGGGTTGGCCGGGCTTTCGACGAAGATCGAGCGCGTGCGCGGTGTGATGAGCTTTTCGGCCTGGGCGGGTGCGTCGACGCCGGCGCGGATGAAGTGCGCAGTGATGCCGAACTCCTTGAGGAAATGATGGGCGAATCCATCGGTGCCACCGTAGACGGGCGCGCAGATGATCATCTCGTCGCCCGGCCGGTGCGTCGCGAGCAGCGTGGTGGAGATGGCGGCCATGCCGCTGGAAAAACTGTAAGCGTCCTTCATGCCCTCCCAGAGCGCGATGCGGTCCTCGAAGATCTCGAGGTTGGGGTTGTTGAGCCGAGAGTAGATCAGACCCATGTTGTACTTGCTGCGCGGTCCGCCCTCGCCGTGGGCCCACGCGAAGAACTGCTTGCCCTCGGCCGCCTTGTGGAAGGCGAAGGTCGAGGTGAGAAAAACCGGCGGTTTGACCGCGCCCTCGCTGAGAAACGGATCGAAGCCGTAGCTGAGCGCGAGGGTCTCGGGATGCAGACGGGAAGTTTCGGAGTCGGTGAGCTTGGACATGGGGTGCTTTTGTTGCCCCAAGCCTAACCCATTTATGACAAAAGTCGGTAACGAACCCTTACTCCATAAGGAGTTAACTTCACCGTGGATAGACCCGGAATTTTTGACCACGGATTACACGGATGACACGGATCAGGCAGATGGAGCCGGTTGAGATGGCCACATAAGGCGCAAAAGGCACAGAACCGGAATCAGGATTTTGAGCCTTTTGTGCCTCTTGTGGCCATCCTGCCACGCCTCATTCGCCGAATCCGTGCCATCCGTGTAATCCGTGGTTCCTGATTGTCACTTCCCGATCTCGTCCGCGTGCTCGGCGACTTTGCGGTAGGCGCTGGCAAATTTTTTGATGATCGCCGGGCGGTCGTGCTTGAACCACGGGATCGAGTAGGCGATGTCGCGGATACTCTCGACGACGGGGAGCGTGCCGGGGCCCTGGCGGACGTCGCGCTGGCCGAAGGCGATCATGGTGGGCTTGCCGTGATTGAAGATGTCCGCGTCGTGATACACGGCATGGGTGTGCAGCGGCATGTTGGCGCCCGGGCCGCAGGGGACGCCCTCGGCACGGACGGCTTCGCAGAATATCTCGCAGGACAGGCCGCCGAGTTCGGCGGCGCGGTAGAGTCCGCGGGAGGCATACCATCCGCCCATGGTGGACTTGCTCTTCGCCGGCGGGCGGTGGGCCTTGAGGCCGGGGACGCCGTCGAGCAGGTCCCAGAAGCGGTTCATGGCGTCCTGGATCTCCTGCATGCGCCGGTCGTAGTGCTTCAGCTGCACGCGACCCATGGCGGAGCACGTCTGGTTCATGCGGTGCTTGTAGCCGCCCAGCGGCAGGCCCGCGAATTTGTTGAGCTCCGGGTTGAAGATGCTGCGGTCAACGGCGTTGTAGTTGCTGGGTAGGCCGGTGCGCTCGTAGTGGCCGTAGGCGACGCAGCGTTCGTAGAGATCGCGGTTGTCGGTGACCATGATGCCGGCCTCGCCGATCGCGAGGCTCTTGCCGGCCATGAGGCTCATGGCGGCGATGTCGCCGAAGGTGCCGACCTTGCGACCCTTGTAGAGGCCGCCGTGGGCGTGGGAGACGTCCTCGATGACCTTGACCTTGTGCTTGCGCGCGATCTTGAGGATCGCGTCCATGTCGCAGGGATAGCCGCAGTAGTGCACGACCATGATCGCCTTGGTGCGCGGGCCGATGCGGTGCTCGATGTCCTTGGGGTCGATGCAGAGGGTGTCGGGCAGGATCTCGGCGAAGTTGACTGCGGCGCCGAGCGTGAGGGCGGCGGTGCAGCTCGCCCAGTAGGTCATGCCGGGGCAGATGATCTCGTCGCCCGCACCGACGCCGCAGGCCCACAGCGCGGCGCGCAGGCTCTCGGTCCCGTTGCAGTAGCCGAGGGCGTAGTCGCGGCCGATCCAGGCGGCGAACTCGCGCTCGAACTGCTTGGTGATGTCGGTCCCGCTCATCGCCCCGCGGCGGAGCACATCGAGCACGGCGTTCTCGTCCTCTTTGGTGACGATCGGCCAGTGGAACATGTCCTTGTGGTCCTGGGTGACCGACTTTGGTCCGCCGTTGAGGGCGAGCTTGGAGGGAGTGGGGGCGGATTTTTTAACCACGGATTTCACGGATATCACGGATTGGCTGATTTGCGGATGGGGCGGGGAGAGATGGCCACAAAAGGCGCGATAGGCACAGAAGCTTATTATCCTTTTGTGCCTTATGTGCCTCTTGTGGCCATAGATTGATGCCCGAATTGCAATCCGTGCAATCCGTGAAATCCGTGGTCAAAAACTCCGCGGCCTCCGCGTCTCCGCGAGAGACCCGTTTGACCGTGCCTACGGCGCCAGTGCAATTGCCGCCGGCAGGGCGTTGGCGATGGCGTCGACAACCTGGGCGGGGAAGACGCCGAGGGCGGTGGTGACGACCATCAGGACAACGCACAGGCCGATGGCGGCCGGGGTGAGCGTGATCTTCGTTTGCTCGCCCTCGGTCTCGCCGAAGAACGTCGCGCGGACGATGCGGAGGTAATAGTAAACCGCCACCGCAGAGTTGATGACCGTGATGATGACGAGGGCGGTGTGGCCGCGGGCGAGGGCGGCGGTGAGGAGGCCCAGCTTGCCCATGAACCCGACGAAGGGCGGGATGCCGGCGAGGGCGAAGATGCCCACGAGCAGTGTGAGGGCGAGGAGCGGGGCGCGGCGGTGGAGGCCGGCGAGTTCGCTGATGGCGACGTTGGTGCCGTCGCGGGAGACGTGGCAGATCACGACGAAGCAGGCCAGGACCATGACCATGTAGCCCGTGATGTAGTAGAGCGCGGCGGCGTAGCCGGCCTGGTCGAGGGCGACGAAGCCGACGAGGGCGTAGCCGGCGTGGGCGATACCCGAGAAGCCGAGCAGGCGCTTGAGATCGGTCTGCACCAGGGCGATGAGGTTGCCGTAGACCATCGAGGCGACTGCGAGGCAGGTGAGGAGGAGGGCGATCGCGGAGGTCTCGGGCGAGGCGAGGGAGACGAAGCGCACGAGGACGGCGACGGCGGCAACCTTGGGCAGCGAGGCGATGAGGCTCGTGGTCTCGTTGGCCGCACCCTGATAGACGTCGGGGGTCCAGAAGTGGAAGGGGAAGATGGCCAGCTTGTAGAGCAGCCCGGCGAAGGTGAGGGCGAGACCGGTGAGCGCGAGCGGCGAACCGAGGAGCGGCGGCAGCTTCGCCATGATGACCGGGAGGGAGGTCGAGCCGGTGAGGCCGTAGATGTAGCCGAGGCCGAAGAGCATCACGCCGTTGGCGGCGACGCCGAACATGATGTACTTCACGGCCGACTCCATCTGGCTGCGCTGGCCGGTGCGCTCACGACGCATCGGGACGAGCAGGTAAAGCGGATACGAGGAAAGCTCGAGGGCGATGAAGAGCGTGATCACGTCCACGCTGCTCACGAGCAGGAGGAGGCCGGTGACGCTCAGCGCCAGGAACAGGAAGTACTCGGTGCGGGCCTCGGTGCGGATGTCGCGGAGTCCGCCGCTGAGGAAGGCGATGCAGCCGTAGCCAAACGCGATGATGGCCTTGAGCAGCTGGGAGAAGGCGTCGACGCGGTAGGCCCCGTCGAAGAGCGTGGCCGAGCACTTATAGGTGAGCAGCGCGGTGGCAAACACACCGACGGCAAGACCGATGCTGAGCCAGCGCGCCTGCGCCTCGCGGCCCGGGCCGAGGGTCAGGAAGAACAGGACCAGGGCACCGGCAAGGATCACCAGTTCGGGAAGGAAGGGAAAAAGGGCGTTCACGGCAGGACGGCAGGGTTGGCCTGTTGGACCAGGTGGAGGACGCTGGCGTGGATGAGGCGGATGAAAGGCTGGGGCGCGAGGCCGATCCAGAGGACAAAGACGACGAGCGGGGCGAACATGACGATCTCGCGGAAGTTGAGGTCCTTCAGGCCGGTGTGGTCGGGGTTGTTGACGCCGCCCCAGGCGAGCTTCTGCAGCATGCGGAGGTTGTAGGCCGCGGCGGCGACGATGCCGGGGATGGCGCAGGCGACCATGAGCTTCGACACCTTGAAGCCGCCGGCGAGGACGAGGAACTCGCCGATGAAGCTGTTCGTGCCGGGGAAGGCGAGGGACGAAAGGCAGAAGAGGCCGTACACGAACGCGAAGATCGGCATGTACTTGCCGATGCCCGCGGCGGCTGCGAGGTCGCGGGTGTGGAGGCGCTCGTAGATGAGGCCGACGACCATGAACAAGCCGCCCGTGGTGATGCCGTGGTTCAGCATGACGAGCGTGGCGCCCTCGATGCCGGCCGGGTTGAGGGCGAAGATGCCCAGGGTGGCGAAGCCCATGTGGCTCACGCTGGAGTAGGCGACGAGCTTCTTGAGATCAGTCTGCGCGAGCGCCGCGAAGCCGCCGTAGATGATGGCGATGACCGAGAGCCACATCACGTACGGCGCGAACTGATGCACCGCGAGCGGCGTGATCGGCAGGGCGAAGCGGAGAAAGCCGTACGTGCCCATCTTCAGCAGGACGCTGGCCAGGAACACGCTGCCGGCCGTGGGAGCCTCGACGTGCGCCGCCGGCAACCACGTGTGGAACGGAAACATCGGCACCTTGATCGCGAAGGAGATGAAGAACGCCGCGAAGACCCAGGCTTGGAAGCCGGGCGCGAGCGGCGCGCCCATGGTGTCGACGAGGCTGAAGGATCCGGTCTGGAGGCGCAGGGCGATGATCGCGACCAGCAGGAAGACCGAGCCGGCCATCGTGTAGATGAAGAACTTTAGCGCCGCGTAGATGCGGCGCGGCCCGCCCCAGACGCCGATCATGAGCGCCATCGGGATCAGCATGGCCTCCCAGAACACGAAGAAGAGGACGGTATCGAGGGCGCAGAAGACGCCGATCATGGTCGTCTCCATCAAGAGCACCGCGATCATGAACTCCTTCACGCGGGTCTTGATGTAGTTCCACGACGCCAGCACGCAGAGCGGGGTGATGAGCGTCGTGAGCAAGATCATCAGCAGGCTGATGCCGTCCACGCCGAGGGCGTAATTGATCTGCAGGCGCGCGATCCACGGCGTGTGTTCGGTGAACTGGAAGGCGGCGGTCGTGGTGTCGAAGCGCGGCAGGAGGGCGAGCGAGAACAGGCCCAGGGCCGAGGAGGAGACCAGCGTCCACCAGCGCACCAGACGCTCGTCGCGCACGAACGCGAGGACGGCGACGGCCGCCAGCGGGCTGAAGATCAGCACGCTGAGGAAGGGGAAGCCGGTGGCGGAGGCGGGAGACATGGGCGGGGGAGTAGTGAGTAGCGAGTAGGGGCTGGCGCTAGTTCAGAAAGACCAGGGCGAGGACGACGATCGCGGCCGCGGCGAAAGCCATGGCGAGGTTTTGCTGGAGGGGACCGCGCTGGGCGCCGCGGAGGCGCTCGCCCAGGGAGCGGAAGGTGCCGGCGAAGCCGTCAACCACGCCGTCGATCACGCGGTTGTCAAAGACGTTGACGAGGCTGGCCGAGCGCATGAGCGGGACCAGGCCGCCGGCGCGGTGAATCTCGCCCACGGCATTGTCGATCGCCTGGACGGGCTTACGGGCCAGCCAGAGGAACGCGCGACCGCCCATGCGGTACGGCCAGTCGAGGTCGAGGCTGATCTTGGCCTCGGGCTCGAGCTTCTTGATGAGGAGGAAGAAGCCGAGGCCCGTGAAGAGGAGGATCTGCAGCGTCTCGGAGACATGGTAGGCCGTGTAGGGCTCGAACTCCACCGGGTACGGCAGCAGCCGGTAGAGATACGGCGTGTAGCAGCCGATGAAGATGCAGAGGAAGGACGTGACGGCCATGGCCGTCATCATGTTCCACGGTGGCTCAGCGGCGCGCTCCCAGGTCTCCTTGCTGCAGTGGTTCTTCCCGAACCAGATGAAGTACGGGACCTTCAGGCCGGTGTGCAGGAAGGTACCGGCGGAGGCAAGGAGGAGGAGGAAGCCGACCCAGAGCTTGTGGTCCTCGAAGCCGGCCTGGACGATCATGGACTTCGACACGAAGCCGCTGAACAACGGGAAGGCCGAGATGGAGAGTCCGCCGATGAGCGTGAAAACGAAGGTCCACGGCATCTTCTGATAGAGCCCGCCGAGGTCGGTGAACTTGCTCTTGCCCGTCATGTGGAGCACGGAGCCGCAACCCATGAAGAGCAGGCCCTTGTAGAGGATGTGCGCGAAGGCGTGGGCGCAGGCGCCGTTGATGGCGAGGGTGGTGCCGAGGCCGACGCCGGCGACCATGTAGCCAACCTGGCTGATGATGTGGTAGGCGAGCAGGCGGCGGCTGTCGTTCTCGAGCACGGCGTAGACGACACCGTAGAGGGCCATGATCACGCCGAGCACGACGAGGATATCGAGGCCGGCAAAGCCGCGGATGAGGGCGTAGACCGCGGTCTTGGTCGTGAAGGCGCAGAGGAAGACGGAGCCGTTGAAGGTCGCCTCACCGTAGGCATCGGGCAGCCAAGCGTGGAGCGGAGGGACGGCGGCGTTGAGGATGAAGCCGAGGACGATCAGCCAGGCCGCGGGGGTCGGATGCGCGACGTCGAAGAGGCCGAAGGTCAGGTCGCCGTTGTTCGCGTGATAGTGCAAAATGATGCCGGCGAGGAGCGAGACGCCGCCCGCGACGTGCACGAGGAGGTAGCGGAAGCCGGCGCCGAGGGATTCCTCGCGGCCGCGGAACCAGATGAGAAACACGGACGAGAACGCCATCAGCTCCCAGAAGAGGAAGAGGGTCAGCAGGTCGCCCGCGTAGATGGCGCCGATCGAGCCGGCGACATAGGTCCAGGCGGCGATGTGCTCGACGTCGCGCTTCACGTGCAGGCCGTAGAGCGAGCCGATGACAGCCATCAGGCCCATGATGTAGGCGAAGACGTTGCTCAGCGCGTCGACGCGGCCGAAGACCAGCGTGAACTGGAGGAAGCTCACGACGCCGTGCGTGCCCTGGGGCAGCAGGACGATGCTTGCAAACGTCAGGAGCGGCACCAGCAGCAGCCAGGCCTTTTTCGCGCCGGTGGGCACCAGGGGCAGCAGCAGGCCGCCGGCGAGGAGCACGAGCGAAGGGTGGAACCAGAGATCACTCATCGTAGTAGTCCTCGCGGGTCATGATGCCGGCCTTGCCGAACGCCTTGGAGGCGATGACGATCAGGACGCAGGCCAGAAAGCCGAACACCGACCAGAAGGCGGGCAGGTGCTCGACCTTCGTGTGGGCGTGGTGCTTGTCGACGAAGACGTCGAACAACGCCACGAGCGCCAGGATGCCGCAGGAGACGATGATGACCTGGCGGAGGCGCTGGCGTAGAAATTCGATGAGGCGGAGGAGCATGGCGGGCTAGTAGCGAGTAGCGGGTAGCGAGTAGCGAGTAGGAGTCCGGCGCGGAGCGCCTTGCTCGCTACTCGCTACTCGATGCTCGCTACTTTGGTTCATGGGAGGACGGCGGTGGCGAACCGCATGAAGAAATCAGGGAAGATGCCGACGAGGACGGAGATCACGGCGGTGAGGCAGAGCGGGATCAGCATGGCCAGCGGCGCCTCGCCGTGGGGATGTTCGCCGGCGGGGGCCTTCCCGAAGAAGGCGTGATAAACGACCGGGGCGAAGTACGCGGTGTTGAGCAGCGTGCTGGCGATCAGGACGACGAGGATGCCGATAGTCCCGGCGTCGAGCGCGCCCACGAGCAGGTAGAGCTTGGTGATGAAGCCGCCGACGGGCGGGACGCCGATCATGCCGAGGGCGGCGAGGGCGAAGGCGCCGAAGGTCCACGGCATCGTGCGGCCGAGTCCGCTCATCTCGGAAATGTTCTTCTTGTGCGTCGCCACGTAGATGGCGCCGGCGCAGAAGAAGAGCGTGATCTTGGCGAAGGCGTGGTTGGCGATGTGCACCAGGCCGCCGGCGACGGCGGTCGGCGTTAGCAGCGCGACGCCGAGGATGATGTAGGAGAGCTGGCTGACCGTGGAGTAGGCGAGCCGGGTCTTCAGGTTGTCCTTGCTGAGGGCGATGATGGACGCGACGAGGATCGTGATGGAGACGAAGTAGGCGGTCGGCAGGCCAAGGTTGAGCTCGTGCATGCAATCGACGCCGAAGACGTAGAGCATCACGCGCACGGTGGAGAACACGCCGACCTTCACGACCGCGACGGCATGGAGCAGGGCGCTGACGGGCGTCGGGGCGACCATCGCGCCCGGGAGCCAGTGGTGGAAGGGCATGATGCCGTTCTTGGCGAAGCCGAGGAGGCAGCAGATGTAGAGGATCGTGACGACGCCGTTGTGGACGGCGGCCGGGATGATGCCGGTGCTGGCGTTGTTGGCGAAATCGAGCGTGCCGGAGAGGACGAAGATGAGCACCATCGCCGGGAAGATCAGGGCCTTCGCGGTGGTGGTGAGATAGGTCAGGTACTTGCGACCGCCCTCGTAACCTTCCTCATCCTGATGGTGGGCGACGAGCGGGTAGGTGGAGACGCTGACGACCTCGTAGAAGAGGTAGAGGGTGAGGAGGTTGTCGGCGAAGGCGCAGCCGATGGCGCCGAAGAGGGCGAGGGCGAAGCAGGCGCTGAAGCGGGTCTGGGCGTGTTCGTGCAGGCTGCGCATGTAGCCGGCGGAGTAGAAGACCGTCAGCAACCACAGGAAAGACGCGATGACCGCGAAGATCATCGAGAGGGCGTCGGCCCGCAGTGCGATCGACAGACTGGTGGCCTGGGCGGCGAAGGTGAATGACTGCGCCTGCTCAGCCGGGAACAGCTCGAAGAGCGTGTAGTGCAGCGTGGTGCCGCCGCGGACGGCGGGCACGAGCGAGGCGACGAGGCTGAAGAGCGTCACCGCGGCCACGAGGGAGACGGTCTCGCGGAGGTTGGGCTTTTTCCCGGTCGCCATGACGAGGCCCGCGCCGACGAGCGGGGCGAGCAGGGCGAGCAGGAGGCGGATGTCGTTGGTGGCGTCCACGGGTCAGCCTTTGAGTTCGGTCAGCTCCTCGGGCGTGATGGAGCGGTAGTTGCGGTAGACCGCGATGATGATGCTGAGGGCGATGGCGACCTCGGCGGCGGCGAGGCCCATGATGAAGAGGACGAAGATCTGGCCGGCGGCGGGGTCGGGGGCGAAGAAGCGGTTGGCGGCCATCAGATTCAGCGAGGCGGCGGCGAAGATGATCTCGCCGGAGATGAGCATGCCGATGAGCGTGCGGCGGCGGAGGAGGCCGTAGATGCCGATGGCGAGGAGGAGCGCCGCGAGGACGAGGTAGATCGCGGGTTGCTGGTGGACGAGGAGCAGCTTCATGGCGTTCAGCGGTCGGCGGGCGGCGTCGGCGTGGTCAGGCCGGGTGCGGTGCGACCGCCGCGGGCGAGGACCAGGGCGCCGAGGATGGCGACGAGGAGGACGAGCGAGATGGCCTCGAAGGCGAGGCTGTAGGTCGTGAGCAGCGATATGCCGAGGGCGGCGACCGAGCCGTCATTGACCAGCGTCTCCGGGCGGGCGGGCCAGGGCCCGCTCAAGGCGACGTAGGCGAGGGCGCCGCCGATCAGCAGGGCGATGACGGTAGAGGCCGCACCCCACGCGAGGTGGGATTTCCGAGTCGCGTGGAAGGGCTGCTCGTCGGGCTCGGCCATCATGACCGCGAAGACAATGGTGACGCAGACGGCGCCGACGTAGATGAGGATCTCCATCAGCGCCAGGAAGGGGCTGTTGAGGAAGAAGTAGAGACCGGCGAGGCCGACGCAGCAGATCATGAGGCCGGCGACCCCGCGGATGATGCGGGAGGTGAGGACGGCGATCAGGGCGCCCGCGAGCGTGAGACCCACGGCAAGGGCGAAGGCGGCGAGGACGACCCAGTCGGCGAAGGGGAAGGCGGCGTTCATGACTTGGGCGTCTCCGGGGCGGCGGCGGGCGCGGCGGCAACGGGGGCCGAAGTCGCGGGAGCGACCGGGGTGGCGGGCGTCGCGGCGGGCGGGGGCGTCGGGTGGGTCTTGGTCCACTGTTCGCCCTCGGCGAGGACCTTTTGGTAGAGGTCCATCTTGGCGAAAACGTCGCGGTTGCGGCTGACGACGTTGTATTCCTTGGAGAACTCGATGGCGCCGCTCGGGCAGGCCTCGATGCAGGAGCCGCAGAGGCTGCACGTCGTGAAATCGAGCATGTACTTGGAGACAGACTTGCGCTTGTCGCCCTCGCGCTTGAGGCCATCGAGGTCGATGCAGCCGCTGGGGCAGGCGCGCTCGCAGATCGTGCACGCGGTGCAGAGGGGCTTCCCGGTCGCGGGGTCCATCACGAGCTTGATGTGCCCGCGGAAGCGCGGAGGCATCGGCAGCGTCTCGTGCGGATACTGGACGGTGAGCGTCGGCTGGCGGGCCTCGTTGGCGGTGATGCGCATACCGACAAGGAGGCTCTTGAAGCCCGAGAGGGTGTCGCGGATGGCGGAGAACAGGCTCATGGTGGGTGTGGTTACCGGAAGAGCAGGGGGAGCTTTATCATGACGCCGGTCAGAAGGAGCGTGACCAGCGAGAGCGGGATGAGGATCTTCCAGGAAAGGTTGAGGAGGCTGTAGAACTGGGTGCGGGGAAAGGTCCACCGGATCCAGATGACGGTGAAGATGAGGGCGTAGAGCTTGAGGAGGAACCAGCCGAGGCCCCAGAGGCCGCCGGAGAGGATGCCGATCGGGCTCTGCCAGCCGCCGAGGAAGAGGATCGTGGCGAGGCAGCAGCCGACGACGATGTTGGCGTACTCGGCCATGAAGAAGACGCCGAAGCCCATGCCGCCGTACTCGGTGAAGGCGCCCGCGACGAGCTCGCTCTCGGCCTCGGCCATGTCGAAGGGCGCGCGGTTGGTCTCCGCGAGCATGCAGGTGAAGAAGATCACGAAGGTCACCGGCATCAGCGGGTTGACCCACACCTTGAAGAGGTTCCAGTGCCAGAAACCGCCGGCCTGCTGGACGATGATTTCCTGGAGGTTCATCGTGCCGGCGACCATGAGCATGGTGATCACGACGAGGAGCATCGGGATCTCGTAGGCGACGCTCTGGGAGACGACGCGGGCGGCCGAGATGATGGCGTACTTGTTGCGCGAGGCCCAGCCGCCGAGCATCAGCGCCATGACGTTGATCGAGCCGAACGAGAAGACGAAAAGGAGGCCGATGTTGAGGTTGCGCGCGACGAGGGTGTCGGAGAACGGGATCGTCGCCAGGCACATGAGCGGCGGGGCCATGACCATGAGCGGCGCGGCGCGGAAGAGCAGGGAGTCGGTGCCGGGCGGGACCATGACCTGCTTGGCGAGGAGCTTGATGCCGTCGGCGACGGGCTGGAGCAGTCCCGCCCAGCCGGCCTCGTTGGGGCCGGGCCGGCGCTGGATGCGGCCGGCGCCCTTGCGCTCGGCGAGGACGAGGTAGGCGGCGTTGCCTCCGACGAAGGCGCAGATTCCGACGAGGTACAGCAGGACGCGGATCGGTTCGAGACTGAGATAGTTCAACACGGTGTTCATCGGTCGATGTCCGGGATGACGAGGTCGAGGCTGCCCATCATGGCGAGGGCGTCGGGGAGGATCATGCCCCTGCTGGCCTCCTCGTAGAGGCTGAGGTTGGAGAACGAGGGCGCGCGGAGCTTCACACGGTAGGGCTGGTCCTTGCCGTCGCTCACGATGCGAACCATGAACCGGCCGCGGGCGGCCTCGACGGCGTAGCAGGTGTCGCCGGGCGGGAGCTTGAGCACGCGCGGAACCTTGGCGGCCTGGAACGGGCCGGCGGGGATCAGGTCGAGGGCCTGCTCGATGATGCGGAGGCTCTGCTCCATCTCATCCATGCGAACGAGGTAGCGGGCCATCGAGTCGCACTCGGGGTAGGTCGGGATCTTGAAGTCGAGCTGCGGGTAAACCGAGTACGGCTCGTCGCGGCGCACGTCGTAGGCGACGCCGGAACCGCGGATGACGGGGCCGGTGGCGCCGTACCTGCGGCAGACGTCGGCGCTGATGGGGCCGATGCCGGTGAGGCGCTTGCGGAGAATGATGTTGTCGGTGACGAGGTCGCGGTACATCTGCAGCCGGGGCTGCATGTGCTTCACGAAATCGCGCGTGCCCTTGAGGAAGGCATCGTCGGCGTCGTTGGAGAGGCCGCCGAAGCGGTAGTAGCAGTAGGTCAGGCGCGCGCCGCAAAGCCCCTCGAGGAGGTCGAGGATCTTCTCGCGGTCGTCGAAGGCGTAAAGGATCGGCGTGAAGCCGCCGAGGTCGAGGAGGAGGGCACCCCACCAGACCATGTGGCTGGAGATGCGGTTGAGCTCGGAGGTGATGACGCGGATGTACTCGGTGCGGGCCGGCACCTCGATCTTGGCGGCGCGCTCGACGGCACCCACGAAGGCGTGGGTGTAGTGCATGGCCGAGAGGTAATCGATGCGGCTGGTGTTGGGCAGGAACTTGGCGTACGTGCGGTTCTCGCCCATCTTCTCGTGCATCCGGTGGATGTAGCCGATGATGGGCTCGGCGCGCTGGATCCACTCGCCGTCCATGGTCATCAGCACGCGGAGGACGCCGTGGGCGGCGGGGTGCTGCGGGCCGAGGTTGAGCGTGAAGGTCTCGTGCGGCGTGTGGTCCGCCGGGGCTGCCGGGGCGATTTCCTTAGTGGCCGTCATGGCTGGTAGTCCTTTCGCAGCGGATGGAAGGTGGCGTCCTCGGGGAGGAGGAAGGGCTTCAGGTTGGGATGGCCCGCGAACCGGATGCCGAAGAAGTCGTGGGTCTCGCGCTCGTGCCAGTTGGCGCCGGGGAAGACCGGGCTGATGGTCGGCACCTCGGGCTCGGCCCGGGGCAGGCGGGTGCGGACGACGGCGCGGATGGCGTCGGTCGGGTGGAAGAAGTCGTAGACGACTTCCATCTCGTTCTGCGCGATCCAGTCGACGCCCGTGACGGCGTCGAGGGCGAAACCCTCGCGGTCCATGATCTGCGCGGCCGCGACCACCTGGGCGGGGGCGACGGCGGCGTCGAAGTCCCAGCCCTTGGCGGCATGGGCGACGGTTTGGACCGGCGGCGGCAGCGGGGCCGGGGCCGCGGGGGCCGGAGCGGGCTTGGCGGCGGGAGCGGTGGCGCCGGCCGGGGCGGCCGCGGGAGCAGGCGCAGGTGCGGGCGGAGCGGGGGGCGCCGGCGGGGCCGGGCGGGGCTGGAGGGCCTCCGGGCCGAGGAGCTCGACGAAGAGGCCGGTGAGACGTTCGGCGGAGGTTTTCATTCCTTCAGTTTGGCGACCGGGAAGCGGCGCTTGCCGGTGATTTTCTCCTCGAGTTGCAGGATGCCCTCGATCAGCGCCTCCGGGCGCGGCGGGCAGCCGGGCACGTAGACGTCGACGGGGAAGAGCTTGTCCACGCCTTCGACCACGGCGTACTGGCCCTCGAACTTGAAGGGGCCGCCGGAGAGGGCGCAGTTGCCCATGGCGATGACCCACTTGGGCTCGAGCATCT
>CAYHEW010000049.1:0-20476 GCA_964355715.1 uncultured Opitutaceae bacterium
TCATCAGGCCCATGTTGCCTTCCTGGATGAGGTCGAGGAAGGAGAGGCCGCGGTTCGTGTATTTCTTCGCGATGGAGATGACGAGGCGGAGGTTGGCCTCGACCATCTCGGTCTTGGCCTTGTGGGCCTCGCGGACGTGGACCATGGTCTGCCCGACGACGGCGAGGAGCTGGGCCGGGGCGATGCGCTGCGCGGCCTCGAGTTGCTTGAGGCGGGTGTTGATGACCTTCGGGTCGATGCTCGCGTCCTTCTTGGTCTTCGGGTGCTTGGCGCGCTCGAGCTGGGCCTGGAGGTGCTCGATCTCGTTGAGCGCGGGGCGCAGCGCCTCGAGGTATTCCTCGTAGACCTTGAGCTTGAAGTAGAACTTGCTGAAGTTGGCTCGCAGGAGGTTCTCGCGCTTGCGATACTTGGTGAGGATGCGCTTCTTGTCGGCTTCGGTGCGGGCCTTCAGGTATTCCGTCCAAGCCTCGGCGACGCCGGCCTCGGCCTTCTGCGTGGTCTCGACGAGCTTCGGGAGTGACTTGAAGTAGGCCTCGCGGCTGTCGATCTTCTTGTCGATGACGATGCGGTCAAAGCGTTCCTCGCGGGTGAGGAGCTTGGCGCCCAGGCCGGCGATGTAGGCGCCGACGGCGGAGGCCTCGAAGAGCGCGGTCTGCGCCTTGAGCTCGGCGTTCTCGATGCGCTTGGAGATCTCGACCTCCTGCTCGCGCGTCAGCAGCGGGACCTGGCCCATCTGCTTGAGGTACATGCGGACCGGGTCGTCGAGGATGTCGTGCTGCGAGGAGCGGGTCTCCTCCTCCTCGGCCTCCTCCATGCGCTGCTTGAAGTCGTCGACCTGGTCGGGCTCGAGGATCTCGATCTCGAGGTTCTGCAAAATGGAGAGGACGTTGTCGATTTCCTCCTGGTTCTCGACCGACTCGGGCAGGGCCTCGTTGATGTCGTCGAACGTCAGGTAGCCCTGTTCCTTGGAGTGCCGGATCAGCTGGCGGATCTTCTCGTTGATGCCGGCGTTGCCGGCCGTGATTTCGCCGCCCGCGCCGACTTCGGCGGTCTTTTCAAGGGCGGCCTCGACGGCTTCGGCTTGGGCTTCGGAATTGGCGGACTTGGCTTTACGCGACATGGTGAAAATTAGGGGGCAGCCCTCAGGCGGTGGCAGGCAGACGGAGCGGTTGGCGGAGCTGGCGTTGAATCTCGGAGCGTTCTTTTAAGAGTGAAATTGGGTCAGAATTACTGTCCGCACCGATGTTGGCCAAAGCAAGTTCTATTTGCCGCAGACGCGGCTCGAGGGCGCGGAGGCGCAATTGGCTGACGCCCTCGCTGACGTTCTTGGCCGGATCATCGCAACCAGGCGTATCGAAGAGCAGGGAGGCGACAAGCGCTTTTTCCTCAGGGGTTTCCAGCAGCGGGTCGAGGTGCTCGCGCCCTGGCCAGGAGTCGTGTTCGAACTCGCCGAGGAAGCGGTTGAGCAGCACGCCGGCGGGGTGGTTACGATCGATCCATTCGTGGGGCAGCAGGCGGCTGAGCGGCTTGCCCACCTCCTCGAAATGGAGGCAGAGCATGAGCAGTTCGTGCTCGGGTGTGACCCCGGCTGTGACGCGCGGAGCCGGGGCCGGATTCGCGGCGGTGGCGGGCCGCGCGGCGCTTTGGCGCTGCTGGCGGGCGGTCAGGCTCTGAAAATCGCGCTGCAGCGCGGCCGGGGTGAGCTGCAACAGTCGGGCGGTCTCGGCGACGAACTCGGTGCGCGCGACCTCGGACTCGGCGGCGGCGATCAGCTCGAGCACGGCTTGGGCGGCGCGGGATTTCTGCTCGGAACTGACGCCCGCGGGCCGTGGGAGAACAGAGCGGCAGGCGAAGGTCATGGCCGACATGGCGTCACGCTGCAGCTCGGCGTAGACGGGCAGCCCGCGCTCGAGGAAGAGCAGGTCGGGGTCGACCTTCTCCTGGCCGGCGAGCTGGAGGAAGCGCACCTCGAGCCCGGCCTTGAGCGCCATTGGCAGAAAGCGGAACGCGGCCTTCTGGCCGGCGGCGTCGCTGTCGAAGAAGCACTCGACCTGCAGGTGGTAGCGCCGCAGCAGCACGAGTTGCGTCTCGGTGATCGACGTGCCCTGCGGGGCGATGGCGGTCTTTAGCCCGACGCTCCAGCAGCGGAGGGCGTCGAGCTGGCCCTCGACGAGGACGAAGGGGCGGCCCTCGCCGACGGCGGTGCGGGCGCGGTCGAGGTTGAACAGCAGGTTGCCCTTCGTGAAGACGGGCGTCTCCGGCGAGTTGACGTACTTGGCCTCACGGGCGGGATCATCCTCGGGGGTGAGGTCGGTCTGGCGCGCGGTGAAGGCCACGACGCGACCCTGGTGGTCGCGGATCGGGATCATGAGCCGGCCGCGGAAGCGGGGGCGGAGCGAACCGAGGCCGAACATCGCGCCGTCGCGCACGAAGAAAAGTCCGCACTGGCGGAGGGCCTCCTCGGAGAACTTGCGCTTCAGCAGCATCGCGCCGAGCCCGTCGTCGCCCGGGGCGGCGGCGCCGATCTTGAACTCGTCGGCGATCTCCGGGGCGAACTTGCGCTTCGTCGTCCAGTATTCGCGCATGAACGTGCCGACGGGCGTCGCGGCCTTGAAGGCCTGATGGTAGTGCTCGGTGGCGAGCTCGTGGATCTCGAAGATCTCCTGGCGCAGCGAGCGCTCCTCGCGCGACGGGCCGGCGCCCTCCTCATACTCGATCACGATGCCGAAGCGCTGGCCGAGGGCCTCGATGGCCTCGGTGAAGCCCAGCTGCTCGGTCTCGCGCACGAACGTGATGACATCGCCGGCCTTGCCGCAGCCGAAGCACTTGTAGAAGCCCTTGTCGGGGTCGACGTGGAAGGAAGGCGTCTTTTCGTTGTGAAAGGGGCAGAGGCCCTTGAGCCGCGAGCCGCCGGCCTTGCGCAACGTCACGACCCGCCCAATGACGTCGGCGAGGTTCACCCGCAACTTCAGGTCGCGGACGCAGGTGGGCTTGATGGCGGGCATGTACGGGCGGGGGACGGTCGGAACCGCAAAGAATGCACTTTCAACCGGCCGGGAGGGCTGTCAAGTTTCGCGGCTCGCGGAGGAAACATCGGCGCCGTTTAGGCGACTTACACACCAACATGCGTTTCAAGCTTCTCACGGTTCTCACCCTGGCCCTCATCCCCTGGATGCGGGCCGACCCGGCTGCCACCCCCGAGGGGGTCCGTCCCGCAGCCGAGCCGGTCTGGGAAACGCAGTTGCCCGATTTCTCCTCAGAAACCTACGACGCCAGGGTCGAGGACCTCCTCGCGAAATTCGAGTCCGTCACCGGCCGGAAACTGGTCCCGGGTGAGAAAAAGAAGGTGGGCCTCAAGATCTACGCCGATTCGGGTCCGGGCATGGCGACCCCGCTGCCGCTCGTCCGGGCGGTCATCCGCGCGCTCGAGCGCCGCGGGTTCGAGACGTCGAACATCTTCCTCGTCGGCCTGAACCAGCTCCGCCTCCGCATGACGGGCTACCTGCCGTCGCTCGTCACCGGTGAGTCGCCGTTCCCGGGGCACCCGATCTTCGTGCTCGAGTCGGGCAAGTTCTACGACCCGGTGTGGTTCTACGACAGCCCGCTGCCGCAGCGCTTCGATCCCATCTTCATCGAGTCGCAGACGCGCGACGTGCCGAACACCTCCACGAAGGACGAGGACCGCAAGAGCTTCCTCGCGACGCCGCTCTTCCTCGACGCCGACTTCTGGATCAACCTGCCCGTCTACACCGATCACCCCATGCTGGGGGTCAACGGTGCGCTCGTGAACGCCACCCTCTGGAACGCGTCGAACACCGCGCGTTTCTTCCGCAGTCCCGCCAACGCCCCGGCCGCCGTGGCCGAGATGAGCGCGATCCCCGAGCTCCGCGAGACCTGGGCGTGCACCATCGTCAGCCTGCAGCATTACCAGTACATCGGCGGGCCCTTCTTCAATTCCCTCTACTCGGCGTCCGAGCCGCTCATCTGGCTGAGCCGCGACCCGGTGCTGCTGGACACCCTGATGCTCGAGCGCATCAACCGCCTCCGGAAGCTCACGGGCTTCAATCCCGTGGCGGAGGACATCCGCACCCTCGAGTTCGCCGAGCTGCTGGGCGTCGGTTCGATGAACACCGACGCCGCCCGGATCAAGCGGCTCGACCAATAAAACCGCTTGCCGCCCGGTGGGGCTTTCGCGCAGGTTTGGGGCGATGGCATCCGACTACCTTCCGTTCCTGATCCAGGCTGTCCTGGCCGCCCTCATCACCGGCGGCGTCATCGGCGCGAGTCATTTCTTCGGTCAGCGCATGGCCAAGAACCGCATCAAGGACACGGCGTACGAGTGCGGGCTCGCCTCGGAGGGCGTCGGCCGCACGCGCTTCTCGGTGAAGTTCTACGTCACCGCGATGCTCTTCATCATCTTCGACATCGAGGTCGTGTTCCTCATCCCGTGGGCCTTCATCTACCGCGAGTTCCTCGCCCAGAACCTCCCGATCCTCGGCCCGATCCTGTTCTTCATCGGCCTGCTGGTCCTCGGCCTCGTCTACGAGGTCCGCAAGGGCGCCCTCGAATGGGAAAAGTGACCGGCGACTGATCCCGCGACGCCGGCCCCGCGACTGACCCCACTGCCATGCGTCTCGACAAGATCATCGCCCGCAGCCGCATCGTCGACCTGCACAGCCTCTCGCTGCAGGGGGCGCTGCAGGAACTGCTCGAGGTCTGCGTCGAGAACTTCCCCGACCTCAAGCCCGACTCGCTGCTGAGGGGCCTCCTGGCCCGCGAGAGCACGATGACCACCTACCTCGGCCTCGGGGTGGCGCTGCCGCACGTGCGCGTGAAGATGAACCGCCGCTTCGTCCTGGCCATCGGCCGCAGCCGCGCCGGCATCCGCCACGACGGCGCGAAGGACGACGAGAAGGTGCGCCTCATCTTCATGCTCATCGCCGGGCAGCAGGCGCGCGATTACCTGCAGGTGCTGGCATCGATCGCGCGGCAGGTGCGCGAGCCTGACCTGGTCGAGAACCTGGTCGGCGCGCCCGACCTCGACGCCCTGTACGAGCGGCTCCTCGGCGGCTTCGGCGGCATCCGGCCCGTCCACGCGCAGCAGAACCGGATCAACAAGATCATGTTCAACGAGGCCCAGCGCGTCGCCAAGGGCGCGGACTGCGGCGCGATCATGGTCTTCGGCGACACCTTTGTCGGCGGCATCCAGGCCGGGGCGCTCCAGGCGAAGATCAAGACCATCCTCGTCACGCGCAATCCGATCGAGCCGAGCGAGGACCAGAAAGACTTCGCGGAGACGATTCAGGTGAGGTCATTCTCGGCCCAGCGCATGGCCCAGCTCCGCAGCGCCATCCTCGTGGCGCTGACCCGCGGCATCGTCGCCTACAACGACCGGGTGTGCTGCATCGGCGGGGTCACGGGCAGCAACCAGTTCGACACGCTCGCGGTGGTGGATATTGAGCGCGAGTTCCAGTCGGTGCTCACCGGCCAGAGCCAGCTGCTCCCCGAGGACGTGAAGGCGGAGGTCCTCGAGCGCGTGATCGCCGTCGCCACCGAGCTCGCGGTCGAGGGCCGGGAGGGGAAGCCGGTCGGCTGCCTTTTCGTGGTGGGCGACTCCGGCACGGTCGAGCAGCTCAGCAAGCCGCTCGTGCTCAATCCGTTTTACGGCTACAAGGAGGAGGACCGCAACATCCTCAACCCGTTCATGGACGAGACCGTGAAGGAGTTCTCCTCGATCGACGGCGCGTTCGTGATCCGGGGCGATGGCGTGGTGATCTCGGCCGGCAGCCTGATCCAGGCGATCGACACCAACAACGTCCTGCCCAGCGGTTTGGGCACGCGCCACGCCGCGGCGTCGGCCATCAGCCTGGCCGCCCAGTGCATCGCCATCGTCGTCTCGTCGAGCACGAGCCAGGTCACGCTCTTCCGCCGCGGGGTGATGCTGCCGCTGACGGAAAAGCGGCGGTAGGCACATAAATAACTTTGGGGTTGCCCTCTCCCGACCCGCGCCTTTGCTCTGACCCTTCAACCATTTAAAACTATGCAAGAAGTCGTCACCCTGGAATGCACCGAAGCCAAGAAAGAGGGCAAACCCGCCTCGCGCTACCTCACCAAGCGCAACAAGAAGACCGTCACGGAGCGCATCGAGAAGAAGAAGTACAACCCCTTCCTCCGCCGCCACACGCTGCACAAGGAGATCAAGTAACTTTTCCGTCCTATTCGGACAGTCACAAAGCCGGGCAAATCGCCCGGCTTTTTCATTTTCCCTACCGGGAAGCGCCTACTTTCGCTCCTGAAGGACGGGGCTGCTGGTGACGCTGACGCCTTGCTGGTGGTGGCGACGGGCGGCGCGCCAGCCTTCGCGGTGCTTGCGGATCCAGTCGAGCAGGGCGCGTTCAAAGCCGATGTCGTAGCCCAAGCGCTCCGATTCCAACCACTTGTGCTTCAGGATCTCTTCCCGTTCGGCCAGGAATTCCTGGTAGAGGCTGGATTGCTTGACGAATTCTCGGGAAGTCGCGGGCTCGTGAACGGAGGGACTCATGCGTTGATCACCTGGGTGGATCATCAGAGTGAGCCGCGGCGCCTGTCAATGCCTGCAATGTCGCCATATCGTCACACGGTCGGCACCCGCGGCTGCGCGAGGCGGAGGAGCAGCGTGGCCGCGAGATCGCGGAAGACGCCGGCGACCGGGCTCTGCGGGGCGCTGACGACCACCGGGCGGCCGGCGTCTCCGCCCTCGCGGATGGCGGGCACCAGCGGCACCTGCCCCAGGAGGAGGGTGCCAAGTTTCTCGGCGATGGCCGCGCCGCCGCCGCTGCCGAACAGCTCGTGCTTGTTGCCGGCGGGATCGAGGAAATAGCTCATGTTCTCGGCGACGCCGAGGAGGGGCACATTGACCTTCTGGAACATCAGGCCGCCCTTGCGCGCGACGTTGGTCGCGGCCGGCTGGGGCGTGGTGACGATCACGGCGCCGTCGAGCGGGAGCGTCTGCACGAGCGAGAGCTGCGCGTCGCCGGTGCCGGGCGGCAGGTCCACGAGGAGAACGTCGAGCTCGCCCCACTTCACGTTCTGCACGAACTGCTGCACCGTCTTCATGATCATCGGACCGCGCCAGACGACGGGCGTGTTGTCATCCACGAGGAAGCCCATGCTCATGACCTTCACGCCGTGGTGCTCCATCGGGATCAGCATGGCCTCGGCGCCGTCGCCCTCGACCTCGGGCCGGCCGGAGAGGCCCATCATCAGGGGAACGCTGGGGCCGTAGATGTCGCAGTCCATGAGCCCCACGCGGCCGTGGCGGCCCTTGGCGCCGAGGACCTGGGCGAGGGCGCAGGCGAGATTGACGGCGAAGGTGCTCTTGCCGACGCCGCCCTTGCCGGAGGCGATGGCGACGGCGTGCTTGATCGTCTTGGGGGCGCTGCCGGTGCCGGCGAGGTTGCCACCGCCCGCGGCGGCGGGGGTCTTCACGGCGGAGACGGCGATGTCGATGATCGTGTCCTTCACGCCGGGCAGCGCGCGCAGGCATTGGTCCACCTCGCGCTTGAGGTGCAGCGGCACCTTGGGGTCGCTGGTGGTGACGGCAAGGGCGACCTTGACCGTGCCATCGACGAAGGCGGCGGAGCGGACCAGGCCGAACGAAACGATGTCGCGGCTGAAGCCTGGGTACTTCACCTGCTTGAGCTGTTCTTTGATGGCTTCGGGTGTCATGACGAAAATTTGGAACCGGAGGGGATTTAAGTTGTTAAGCGGGGGCGGGGTGTAAATAGAAATGCCCCGGAATCTGTTTTCTTCAACCCAGCCTGCTCATGTCCTTATTCCTGCGTCTCGCCCTGCTGTTTTCGCTCGGCCTCTCGGCCGCGACAGCCCAGCGCAACATCGGTGAAGTGGTGGTCACTGCCGATACCAAGACCGTGCCGGTGCGCGTGTCATCGTCGAATCCGGAGTTGAACGCCCTCGCGATCCAGGCCTTCCGCTCGCACGGCCGCTACCGCGTCGTGGCGAGCGGCTACACGTACGACATCAAGTTCACGCCCGTCGCCGCGACCCAGGTCCGCGTCGAGGTCGCGCGCAGCTCCGGCACGCCGGTGCACAGCGAGGTCGCGACGGGCAGCTCGGCCCGCAACGCGCTGCTGCGGGCGGCCGACGTCGCCGTCGAGAAGACCAACGGCCTCGGCCTGAAGGGCTACTTCACGGCCAAGATCGCCTTCATCGGCGAGCGCACGGGCAAGAAGGAGATTTACGTCTCGGATCTGTTCTTCGGCGAGGTGAAGCAGATCACCCGCGACAATGCGCAGGCCCTCGGCCCGCGCTGGGCGCCCGACGGCTCGAAGCTTCTCTACACGAGCTACTACAAGTCCGGCTTTCCCGACATCTTCCAGATCGACCTGAATTCCTACCAGCGCACGACCTTCGTGAGCTTCAAGGGCACGAACAGCGGCGCCCGCTACAGCCCGAACGGCTCGCAGGTCGCCATGGTGCTCTCCGGCGAGGGCAACGCCGAGATCTACGTGAGCGACGCCAACGGCAAGCGCGTCTCGCGCCGCACGCGCACCGATGCGGTCGAGGCCTCGCCGTGCTTCTCGCCCGATGGCGGCCGCATCGTCTTCACCTCCGATGCCGCGGGCGGTCCGCAGCTCTACATCATCCCGGTCGGCGGCGGCTCGATGCAGCGCGTCCCGACGAACATCAGCGGTTACTGCGCCGAGCCGGACTGGTCGCGCGCCAACTCGAACAAGATCGCCTTCACCGCGCGCATCGGCCGCGGCTACCAGATCGCGGTGCACGATTTCTCGAAGGGCAAGAGCGAGCAGGCCTCCAATGCGCCGTTCGACGGCGTGGAGCCGAGCTGGCTGCCTGACGGACGCCACCTCGTGTACACGGCCCGCGACCGCACCACGAGCCGCATCTGCATCCTCGACACCGAGAGCGGCGCCAGCATCCCGATCACGCCGACGAGCTTCGGCCCGGCGCTGCAGGCCAGCGTGTGGGCGCCGTAGGCGCTACGGTAGGCAGCCCGCTTGCGGGCGCTCGCTCGGCGTGCGCAACCGGAATGAGCGCGAGCAAGCTCGCTGCCTACGGTGGCGTCTTAGCTGTCGAATTGGGCAGCAAAAAGCCGCGCCATTTTGGGCGCGGCTTTGTTTTGCAGCGGGGCGCGATGCTCAGGCGATCGCGGCCGTGTAGTTCTTCTCGGCGGCGTCCCAGTCGACGACGTTCCAGAAGGCGGCGATGTAGTCGGGGCGGCGGTTCTGGTAGTTGAGGTAGTAGGCATGCTCCCAGACATCGAGGCCGATGACGGGCTTGCCCTCGATGCCGGCGACGGCCTTGCCCATGAGCGGGCTGTCCTGGTTGGCGGTGGAGCCGATCGCGAGTTTCTTGTCGGCGGTGACGTAAAGCCAGGCCCAGCCGGAGCCGAAGCGCGTGGCGCCGGCCTGCGCGAACGCGGCCTTGAACTTGTCGAAGTCGCCGAAGCTCGCGGTGATCGCGGAGGCGAGATTGCCCTTGGGGTGGCCGCCCTTGCCCGGCCCCATGATGGTCCAGAAGAAGGCGTGGTTGCTGTGGCCACCGGCGTTGTTGCGCACGCCGCCGCGGATGGCCTCGGGCACCTTGGTGAGGTCGGCGATCAGGGCATTGACGTCCAGCGCCGCGAGGGCGGGGTGATCCTTGAGGAGATTGTTGGCGTTGGTGATGTACGCCTGGTGGTGCTTGCCGTGATGGATTTCCATCGTCTTAGCATCGATGTGCGGGACGAGGGCTTCGTGAGCGTAGGCGAGTTTCGGGAGTTCGTAGGCCATGATGAATGGAGGGTTGGTGTGATTGCGAAACGGAGGAAACAACGATGCACCGCCCGGCGGAAGCGTCAACTGCCGCCTGTGTCTTCCGGGGTGCGCTTGAGCCGGAAAAACGCCTGGAGCAGCTCGCGACACTCGGCCTCGAGCACGCCGCCCGCTGTGATCTCGAGGTGGTGGTTCACGCGCGGCAGGGCATTGAGGTCGGTGGCGCCGCCGAGGCAGCCCATCTTCGGGTCGGGCACGGCGTAGCACACGCGCTGGAACCGCGACATCAACGTCGCGCCCGAGCACATGGGGCAGGGCTCCTTCGTCACGTAAAGGGTGCAGCCCTCGAGTCGCCAGTCGCCGAGCTTCGCCGCGGCCTGCGTGATCGCCAGCATCTCGGCATGAGCCGTTGGATCGTGCGCACCTTCGACCGTGTTGTGCGCGGCGGCGATGACCTCGCCATCGCGAGCGATGACGGCTCCGATCGGCACCTCGTCCTGCCGCCAGGCGTCGATCGCCTGGTTGTAGGCGAGGCTCATGAAAAACCCGTCGTCGCGCACCAGTTGCGACGGGAAGCGCTTCTCGAATGGGCAGGGAAGGGCGGGCGCGGGTTGGTCCATGATTGGGTTAAAGCCTTGACTTACGGGGGGTAGATAAGGCTTACAAGTGGCTTTTCCGTACCGAACATCTGCATGAACCAAACTACCGCCGGCTTGTCCCATCCCTCCCTCCATGGCTGAAGGTAACTCGATTGAAGTTGAGGGTAAGGTGGTCGCAGTCCTCCCCGGCACGATGTTCAAGGTACAGCTGTCCAATGGGCACGTGGTTTTGGCCCATATCTCGGGCAAGCTCCGCAAGCACTTCATCAAGATCGCCGCGGGCGACATGGTGAAGATGGAGATGAGCCCCTACGACCTGGAAAAGGCGCGCATCACCTTCCGCATGAAGGAATCCTCGGCGCCGCCGCCGATGCCGCAGCGCCGGCGTTACTGAACTGCCCGCCGGCCATGCCTGGCCGCCCCACCAGTCGCGCCCCGGTCCGTCCGCCACCCGCCGCGGCCTTTGCCCGCGAGATCGACGGTTTCATCGGCTTCCTCGAACTCGAGCGCGGTCTCGCGCGTCGCACCTGCGAGAACTATCAGAGCGACCTGCAGCAATGCGCCGCCTGGCTCTCTCGCCACGGCGTCAAGGACTGGGCTGCCGTCACCGGCGAGCACGCGAGCGGCTGGATCCGCTCCCTCAGCGGCGACGACTACACGGTCGCGAGCCTCGCCCGCAAGCTTGCCGCCTTGCGCGGACTCGCCCGGCACCTCGTGCGGGAGAAGGTTCGCGACGGCGATTTCACGGCGCTGCTCTCCAGCCCCAAGCTCGTGCGCCGCATCCCCGGCACGCTCACCCCCGCCGAGGTGGCGAGGCTCCTCGCGGCGCCGAACGGCGGCGACGCCTATTCGCTGCGCGACCGCGCCCTGCTCGAGCTTTTCTACTCAAGCGGCCTGCGCGTCTCGGAACTGGCGGGATTGAACATCCAGCAGGTGGACCTCGAGCACGGCTTCCTGCGCGTCTTCGGCAAGGGTTCGAAGGAGCGGGTTGTGCCGGTAGGCACGAAGGCAGCCGACGCGATCGCGACCTACCTCGCCTCGGGCCGGCCGCATTTCGTCAAGCCGCGCACCGGCAGCCAGCTCTTCCTCAGTGAGCGCGGCACGGCGCTGTCACGCATGATGCTCTGGCTCATCGTGCAGAAATACGCCCAGCGCGCCGGCATCACCAAGAAGGTAAAGCCGCACCTCCTGCGCCACTCGTTCGCCACGCACCTGCTGGAGGGCGGCGCCGACTTGCGCGCGATCCAGGAGATGCTGGGTCACGCCCACATCGGCACGACGCAGATCTACACCACCGTCGAATCCCAGCGCCTGCTCACACAGCACGCGAAATACCACCCGCGAAACCACGGAAATCATTAACCACGGATTACACGGATTGCACGGGTCTGGCGGATGGTGCGTGGTTGGATGGCCACAAGAGGCGCAAAAGGCACAGAAAATACCGGTCCTTATGTGCCTCTTGTGCCTTCTGTGGCCATTCCCTCACGATCCATCCGCCGGATCCGCCAGATCCGTGTAATCCGTGGTTAAAAACTCCACGGCTTCCGCGTCTCCGCGAGAGCCCGCTCGTCGTTACTTCACCCGCGACAGCGTCCGCGCGAAACCCCAGACGGCATACAGCAGCAGCAGCGCGCCGACGGGCACGAGCAGCACGCCGAGACCCGGGTCGCCGTCGTGGATGATCAGGCCGCCGAGGAAGAAACCCGCCGGCAGCAGGCCCGAACCCCAGAGCAGCGACTGAGATTGCGCCCGCGTCACCTCGAAGCCCTTGACTGCTCGCAGGGTCAGCCCGGCGGCGATGTTGACGAGGCCGAGCAGCGTGCCGTGGGCGTGGGCGAGCGTGAACATGAGCCGGCGCATGTCGGCACTGGCGTCGAGATACCAGCCGATCTTGAAGCCGTGGAGGACCTCGAGCAGGACGCCGAGGCTCAGGAAGATGCAGACGGCCCACCAGCCATAGCGCAGATGTCGATCGGAGGAGTTCATGGGGAGAGAGGGGCTATTCGACGAGCATCATCCGGCGCGTGCTGCGCTGGTCGAGCAGCTGCTCGAGCAATTGCTGGCGGAACTGGCCGTCGGGTTCGAGCAGGACTTCGGGGCGGAACGGTTCGCGCTTGTTGCGCATCTCGAACCACCAGCGCTGGTAGGACTTCGCGACGGCGGCCTTCTGGTGCGCGTCATCCGCGGTGTAGTCGTAATCGTGCTCCGCAAAGCCGGGCAGTGACTGCAGCGACTTGTCGGCGGCGAAGCGCACGGCCGCGTACGGATCGTTGAGCGTGAAGATCAGGTGCGGATAGATCCATTCGTAGCCGGAGGCGAACTGCGCCGGCTGCCAGCCCATGCTCCAGGCGATGAGCGCGCGATGGCCGGCGTCGCCCTTGAGGAGCCATTGCACGCTGGCCGCCACCTCGTGGTCCTCGCGCGTGAGTGCGACCGGTGCCTGGCCGTACCATTCCGTGAGTTTGTCGGCCGTCCACGCGAGGGGCTTGTCGAGATGGCAGAGGTTGCAGGCGTTGGGCCGACCGACCTCCACGCTCTCGCGCACAGTCGGTGAGGTGATGGTGTGGCTGCGGATGGCGCGGAGCAGGCCGTACGTCGTGTGCGGCATGTGGCAGTTGTAGCAGCTGCTGCCGCTTGAGGCCGGGGCGTGGCGGGTGTGGGCCGTCAGCTTGGCGGTGTCCGCGTACTGCTGGTGGCACTGGAGGCAGGCGCGATTCGCGTCCATTCCCGGCGCCATCTGGTCGGGCCGCCACGCCTTGAGCGAGGCGGCGTCGGTGCGCTCCGGGTGCATCTCGTGGCAGGACAGACACGAGAACTTGCCGCCCTTGAAACAGGGGGACGCCTGGGTGCCGTTGAGTTCGCGGCCGGTCACGCGCACTTGGCCGTCGCCCCAGAAGCTGTCGCCGAAGGGATGGGGGCTCGTCTCGAGCAGGGCGGCGCGTTCGTCGGAATGGTCGGTGCCGTGCGGCTGGAAGACCCAGCGCTCGTCGAGCTCCTGCATGCCCGGACGGAAGCGGTCACCCTCGCGGTCGAAGCGGGTCGTGTCGTTGGGATTCTTGAACGCCCAGATGCTGTGGCAGGAGCCGCACACAAGCGACGAGGTGGGGCCGTCCATGCGCGCGGGATTGGCGATCGTGGTGTCGGGCGCGCCGGTCAGGTGGAGCGCGAAGCGGCGGAGCGGGTTGCGGTTGCGCTCGACGTGTTCCTTGCCGCCGCTGTGGCAGGCCTCGCAGGCGATGCCGAAGTCGGCCACGCGCGAGTCGAAGACGCCGTTGCTCTCGGGCCGGGCGCGCCCATGGGTGGTGTGGCAGTTGATGCAGCCGTTGTTCCAGTCGCCGCGGTCGTAGACCTGCTTCGGGCCGGGCGGGACGAGGAAGGTCATCTCCATCGGGACCCATTTCTTCTCGGCCACGAGGTAACCGTAAGGGAACTGCGCCAGCGTGCGGCCCTCGCCGGCGGCCAGCCAGAGGATCTGCAGGTTGTGCGAGCCGGTCGTGAGGACGACCTCCTGCGGCGGACCGAAGGCGGAGTCGGGGGCGGCGGTGGGCTTGGTGCGGACGAAAAATGCGTCCCCCTTGCGGTCCACGCGGTAGTCGAGGCCGTCGTAGTTCACCTTCAGGCCGTCAATGTTGTCGGCCAAGGCGGCCGGTTTCGCCACCTGGGTCATCGTGCGGTGGTGGGAGGCATGCCAGCTCGCGTGATTGCCGGGGTGGCACGCGCGGCAGGTGTCGGCCGTGATGTAGTCGGCGGCCGGCACCTGGATCGGGCGGTTGGCCGGCGGTGTGGCGCGCTCGGCCTGGATCAGCGAGAGCGCGGTCATCGCCAGGCCCCACGCGACGGCCACGAGCCCCCAACGCGCGGCGCGCGAGGCGGGCAGGAGGGAGGTGCGGCGGATGGGAGGTGCGGGAGGCGCGGGGTCGGCCACACGGGAAAAGAAACGGACGCGGGCCGGCGGAGGAAAGGATTTTCGCGTCGGGTCGCACGCGAGGTTTGCCCCGTTTGCGCCTAACAGCCGCGCTACGCCACCGCATCGCATCGGCTGCTAACACCGCCTGATTCGGAGCCCGGCGCTGACATCTCCGGACGTCCGGAGTAACCAGAGGGTTCCCCGGCCTGCCGCCGGGCGCATCACCATGAAAACGCACGATCCCTACGACGTCACCTGCCGCGCCATCATGGACCCGGCGCCGGCGGTCCTCGCGCCGGCGACGACCTTCGCGGCGGCGGTGCAGCGGCTCCTCGACGAGCGGCTGCTGGCCATGCCCGTGGTGGACGCGGGCGGGCGCTACCTCGGCCTGTTCCGCAAGAATCTCGTGATCTCCACCGTGCTCCCGCAGGTGGCCATCCACAGCGACCGTTTCAGCCAGGTCGTCCGCATGATCGATGCCGGCCTCCTGCGCGACAACCTGCGGGACATCCGCGATCGCTATTCGCTCATCGCGCAGGACCCGGTGGCGAGCCATCTCGACAAGGACGCGCCGGTGCTGCGGCCCGACCAGTCGCTCGTCACCGCCCTCTACCATCTATACCGCGGCCGGAATTTCCTGCCCGTGGTCGATCCGGCCAACAGCCGACTCCTGGGTGTCGTGTCCACCTGGGACGTGCTGGAAACCATGCGGGGAGGAGCCTGAGTCATGAGTGCCGGCGGTTTTCTCGCCTCATTAACCGGGTCGGCGGCGACGTGGCTCGCGGTTGGCATTTTGCTGCTGACGTATGCGGTCATCATGACCGAGCGGCTCAACCGCGCCATCGTCGCCCTGCTCGGGGCGGTGCTCATGATCGCCACCGGGCTCCTGAGTCAGGAGGAGGCGGTGGCGGGCATCGATTTCAACACCATCGGCCTGCTTGCGGGCATGATGGTGATCGTGTCGATCGCCCGGAAGAGCGGCATCTTCGAGTACCTCGCGATCCGCGCGGCCAAGCTCGCCCGGGGCAGCCCGGCTGGGATCCTGGCGCTGCTCGTGCTGGTCACGGCCATCGTCTCGGCGCTCCTCGACAATGTCACCACCGTGTTGCTCATCGTGCCGGTCACGCTGGTCATCTGCAATGAACTCAAGGTGCCGCCGTACCCGTTCTTGCTCTCGCAGGTCATCGCCTCGAACATCGGCGGCACGGCCACGCTGATCGGTGATCCGCCCAACATCATCATCGGCGCGCAGGTCGGGCTCTCGTTCAATTCCTTCCTCTACAACCTCACGCCCGTGATCGCGGTCATCCTCGTGGTGCACGTCCTGGCGATCCATGTCTTCTGGGGTCGCGACCTGCGGACGAGCCCGGAGGCACGGGCGCGGATCATGGCGATGAACGAGCGGGCGGCCATCACCGACGTGCGATTGCTGGTGAAATCCCTGGCCGTCCTCGTTGTCGTGCTCGCGGCCTTCGTGGGCGCGCGCTTCATCGGCCTCGAGTCGGGCACCATCGGCATCGGCGGCGCGGCGCTGCTGCTGCTGCTCGACAACCTGGGCCGGCCGGCGGCGCGGCAGTCCGAGAACGTGACCCAGGTGTTCAACGAGGTGGAATGGGTGACGCTGTTTTTCTTCATCGGCCTCTTCGTCGTCGTCCGCGGGGTGGAGCACACCGGCGTCCTGCACACGCTCGCCGGAAAACTGCTGGCGGCGACGGGCGGACGCCTTGAGGCGACGGGCCTGGGGATCCTGTGGTCCTCGGCGCTGCTGTCGGCGATCGTGGACAACATCCCCTTCGTTGCGACGATGATCCCGATGATCAAGGCGATGGCGCCGGCCTTCGGCGGTCCCGACGGGCTGCTGCCGCTCTGGTGGGCATTGTCCCTGGGCGCCTGCCTCGGCGGCAACGGCACTCTGGTGGGCGCGAGCGCCAACCTGACCGTGGCGGGCATCGCGGAACGAAACGGCATCTCCTTCCGTTTCCTGACCTACACGAAGCACGCGCTGCCCATGATGCTGGTGCACGTCGGCATCGCACATGCGTATTGGGTGTGGCGGTACTTGTGAAGGGTGGCGGCCCGTCGCCGCGCGGCGCAATCCCTGTTGCCAAGGCTCCCGGTCAGGCGTAGGCGAAAACCATGTCCTCACCCCAACTCAAGGCCCTCAGTAACCTTTGCTTCACCCTCGGTTTTGTTTCGATCGCGACGTCAATCGCCCTTTGGTACCTGATGAACGGCGACACCGCCGTCGCCCAGGCGCACGCGGAGCGCACCGGCATCTTCGTCGGCCTCTGGGCGCCGACGTTCTTTATCCTCTCCAACCGGTTCGACCGCTACGCGGAGAAGGCGCAGCCGGGCAACTGAGCGGAGCACCTCAACCCACCCAGGCGCGGGCGTTGTAGAAGAGCTGCATCCAGGGCGAGTCCTCGCCCCACTCACACGGTGACCAGCTCATGCAGGCGGAGCGGAACACGCGCTCGGGGTGCGGCATCATGATCGTGACGCGGCCTGTCGTCGTTGTCAGAGCGGTCATGCCGAAGGGTGAGCCGTTCGGGTTCAGCGGATAGTGCTCGGTGGGCCGGTGGTGGTTGTCCACGAAGCGGCCGGCAACGAGGCCCGAGTGGCTGAAAGCCTCCGCGGCGGTGGCGTCCCTGAACTCCGTGTAGCCCTCGCCGTGGGCCACGGCGATGGGAATGACGGATCCGGCCATGCCCTGGAACAGCACGCTCGGGCTCGACTCGACCTTGAGCGACACGAAGCGGCCCTCGTAGCGCTCGCTCTGGTTCTGCACGAAGCGCGGCCAGAGTTCGGCGCCGGGGATGATGGACTTGAGGTTGCTCATCATCTGGCAGCCGTTGCACACGCCGAGGCCGAACGTGTCCGCGCGGGCGAAGAATGCGGCGAACTCGGCCCGCGCGCCCTCGTGAAAGAGCACGCTCTTGGCCCAGCCCTCGCCGGCGCCGAGCACGTCGCCGTAGCTGAAGCCGCCGCAGGCCGCGAGACCGCGGAAGTCGCGCAGCGACACGCGGCCCTCGAGGATGTCGCTCATGTGCACATCCACGGCGCGGAAACCCGCGCGGGCGAACGCCGCGGCCATCTCGACCTCGCCGTTCACACCCTGCTCGCGCAGGATGGCGACGGCGGGGCGGGGTTTGTTCTTACAGGAGGAAACTGAGGAAACGGAGGCTGGGACCGGCGAAGATAGCTTGGGACTTCCCTCCGTTTTCTCCGTTGCTTCCTGTAAAACCGGCTTGGCTGGTTTGAACGTCAGCGTGGGAGTGATACCCGGGTTGGCCTTGTCCTGGCGGAGCATGTGCTCCTGGTCGGCGGCCTGCGGGTTGTCGCGGAGGGCGGCGATGCGGTGGGTCACGTCGGACCAGATGGCGCGCAGGGCGAAGAGGTCCTCCTCGAGCAGCACCTTGTTGCCGCGCGTGACGCGGAAGGTGTGCGTGGCGTTAAGGGTGCCGATCCGCGAAACGCAGGCCTTGAGGCCGTGCTCGCGGAAGGTCAGGAGCACCGTGTCGAGGTCAGACTCGCGCACCTGGATCACCGCGCCGAGTTCCTCGCTGAACAACGCCGCAAAGGCGTCGTGGCCGGGGGGCAAGGTGAGATCCACGCCGGTGTGGCCTGCGAAGGCCATCTCGACCGCCGTGGCGAGCAGGCCGCCATCAGAACGATCGTGGTAGGCGAGCAGCTTCTGCTCGCGGCCGAGCTTCTGGATCGCCTGCCAGAAATGTTTCAGGTCATCAGCACGGTCGACGTCCGGTGTGGCTGCACCCATCTGGGAAACGACCTGCGCGAGGATCGAGCCGCCGAGGCGATTTTGCCCTCGTCCGAGATCGATCAACAGCAGCACGGTATGGCCGATGCTGGCCGGATTTTCACAGGAGGGCGCAGAGGACGCGGAGTCAGAAGCACTCGCACTCTCAGCTTCCTCTGTTGCCTCCTGTAAAAATGCATTCCGATCGTACCGCAGCTGTGGCGTAAGTGTCAGGCGGATGTCGGTGACGGGCGAGAAGGCTGACACGATCAGCGAGATCGGGGCGGTGATGCGCTTCGCCTTGTCGCCGTCCTGCCAGACGGTGGACATGCTCATGCTGTCCTTGCCGACGGGGATGGTGATGCCGAGCGCGGGGCAGAGTTCGAGGCCCACGGCCTGCACGGCAGCGTAGAGGTCGGCGGCGTCGCCGGGGACGGCGGGGGCGGCCATCCAGTTCGCCGAGAGGTTGACCTTGCCGAGGTCGCCGATCTGGGCGGCGGCGAGATTGGTGAGGGCCTCGCCGACGGCGAGGCGGGCGGAGGCGGCGGCGTTGTTGACGGCGACGGGGGTGCGTTCGCCCATGGCCATGGCCTCGCCGGTGAAGACGTCGAAGGCGGCCGCGGTGACGGCGCAGTCGGCCACGGGCACCTGCCAGGGCCCGACCATCTGGTCGCGGGCGATGAGGCCGCCGAGGGTGCGATCGCCGATCGCAATGAGGAAAGTCTTGTCGGCGACGGCCGGGTGGGCGAGGACGCGGCGGACCGCCTCCTGCAGGGTCAGGTCGCCGAGATCGAGGGGCTGCTGCGGGCGCGCGAGCGACTGCTCCTGGCGGTGCATGCGCGGCGGCTTGCCGAGCAGGACCTCGAGCGGGAGGTCGATGGGCTTGTTCTGGAAGTGCGGGTCCTCGACGACGAGCTGCTTCTGTTCCGTGGCCTCACCGACGATGGCGAACGGGGCGCGTTCGCGCTCGCAGAGCTGGCGGAAGGTGTCGATGCGGTCGGCGGGGATGGCGAGGACGTAGCGTTCCTGCGACTCGTTGCACCAAAGCTCGAGCGGGGACATGCCGGGCTCGTCGTTGGGGAGCTGGCGCAGGTCGAATTTGCCGCCGCGGCCGCCGTCGTTGACGAGTTCGGGCAGGGCGTTGGAGACGCCGCCGGCGCCGACGTCGTGGATGAAGGAGATCGGGTTCTCGTCCCCGAGGGCCCAGCAGCGGTCGATGACCTCCTGGCAGCGGCGCTCCATCTCGGCGTTGTCGCGCTGCACGCTGGCAAAATCGAGGTCCTCGCTCCCGTGTCCGCTGGCCATGGAGCTGGCGGCGCCGCCGCCGAGGCCGATGAGCATCGCGGGCCCGCCGAGGACCACGAGCTGGTCGCCGGGGTTGATCTTTCCCTTCTGCACGTGATCGGCGCGGATGTTGCCGAGGCCGCCGGCGAGCATGATGGGCTTGTGGTAGCCGCGCAGTTCCGCGCCGCGGGCGCCGGGAACCTTCTGCTCGAACGTGCGGAAATAACCGTTGATGGCGGGGCGGCCGAACTCGTTGTTGAAGGCGGCGCCGCCGAGCGGGCCCTCAGTCATGATGTCGAGGGCGGAGACGATGCGGTCCGGTTTGCCGTGGTCCTTTTCCCAGGGCTGGATGGCGCCGGGGAGGCGGAGGTTGGAGACACTGAAGCCGACGAGGCCGGCCTTGGGCTTCGCGCCGCGGCCGGTGGCGCCCTCGTCGCGGATCTCGCCGCCGGAGCCGGTGGCAGCGCCGGGGTAGGGCGAGATCGCCGTCGGGTGGTTGTGGGTCTCGACCTTGCAGAGCAGGTGGATGTCCTCCTCCGACGTGACGTACTCGTTCGTGCGCGGATCCGCGAAGAACCGGCCGCCGCGGGAGCCGACGAGGACGGCGGCGTTGTCCTTGTAGGCAGAGAGAATACCGTCCGCGTGCAACTGGTAGGTATTCTTGATCATCTGGAAGAGCGACTTGTCCTTGCGGATGCCGTCGATCTCCCAAGTGGCGTTGAAAATCTTGTGGCGGCAGTGCTCGGAATTGGCCTGCGCGAACATCATCAGTTCGACGTCGTGCGGGTCGCGCCCGAGTTTCGTGAAGGCGGCCACGAGGTAGTCGATCTCGTCCTCCGCCAGGGCGAGTCCGAGGGCGGTGTTGGCCTCGACCAGGGCGGCGCGGCCTTTGGCCAAGATCGGTACGGTCGTGGCAGGGCGCGGCGACTCGTGGCGGAAGAGGACGGCGCAGGACTCGAGATCGGGAAAGACCACCTGGGTCATCCGGTCGTGGAGGCGGGCGCGGAGGAGGGCAAACTGGGCGGCGGGGACGACGTGGAGCGGGGGGCGCAGCGCGGCGTTGTCGAAGGCGACCGTATAGGCGATGACGCGCTCGAGGCGCTTCACGTTGGTGAGACCGCAGATATGCGCGATGTCGGTGGCCTTGGAGGAC
>CAYHEW010000050.1:0-18499 GCA_964355715.1 uncultured Opitutaceae bacterium
ACACGAAATCGTTGTGCGCGACCGAGCGCGGCAGGTAGCCGAGCTGGGCCTGCGTCCCCTCCGTCCAGCCCTTGCCGAACAGGCCGCCGCTGCCGACCGAGATCAGCGACTGGCGCTGGTTCCAGCCGATGCCCATGGGGTCGATCTTGTCGGGCGCGACGAAGGAAATGATGCGGTTGCGCTGGTAGTCGTGCAGCGGGACGATCGAGTAGGGCTCGTATTTTCCGCGGTCGGAAATGTAGGAGTAGCTGTTCGACTCCATGAAGTTGGCATAACGCCAAGTATCCCACGCCACGAGGGTTACGATGAGGAGGAACGCGCCCAGCGCCCCGGCGAAAAAGCGGGCGGAGAGCTTGGATACGTAAAGCATCGAAAACACCATCGGGGGCAGCACGATCGCCGACTTCAAGTCCGGCTGAAGCAGGATAAGCACCATCGGCAGACCCACCGCAAGGGCCAATTTGCCCAGCACCCCCAGGGACTGCCGGACCGTCCCGATCTCCGACCGGATGAGCAGGCTGGCGGTGATGAGCAGCACGGCAACCTTCGCGGTCTCAGAGGGTTGGAATGCGAAGAACCCGAAATCCAGCCACCGCGTCGCCCCGTAGCGCTCGCTGCCGATGCCGGGCAGCAGGACCAGGAGGAGCGGGATCAGCGCGGCGACGTAAAACCAATGGGCGACGCTGAGCCAGAACCGGTAGTCGATCAGCGAAACGGCCACGTAGATCACCGCCCCGCCGGTGAGCCACACCAGCTGGGTGATCCAGTTGTCCCCCTTCACCGAGAGTTGGGCGCTGTAGATGAAAAAGATCCCGAAAAGGCCCAGGCCGATGAGGGCGAACGGGGTCAGCAGGTCCCATCGACTGCGTGTCGTCGTCTTGAAGACGCTCAGGTTGTCGAGGGGCGAGGCAAGTTTCACGGATGGCTCAAGCTGAATCGGGTTCGCGGTCCGGGGGCAAGGCCGCCTTCGCCTCCGCTTCCGGTTGGCCCGCGCTCGCCAGGCCGAGGAGCACCCAGAACGGCACGGCCCCCATGGGCCCCTCGAGCACGACGCCAAGGTGGGCCGAGACGAGGACCACGAGCACCATGCTCCATAGTCCCCAGGTCGGCGGATCCGGGTCGTGCCGGAATGCGCTCCACGCCTCGCGGACGATGACCAGGGCCAGCGCCACCCACGCGGCCAGGCCGAGCAGACCCATCCGGCCGAAAGCGGTCAGCGCAATATTGTGCGGGCTGCGGGTGTTGAAGTCCTCGGACTCCGCCGGGTAGTAAGCCTGCAGGAAGGCTGCGGCCAAGTCGGCGCCGAAGCCGAGTCCGACCACCGGGTTCTCCTCCCAGGTCTCGAGGGCGACATTCTTCCACCAGACCAACCGAAAGCGGTTGTTGTCCCACTTGTAGGCTCCGACCTCGGACACGTTGCTGACGGAACGGGCCGGGTTGACGATGGAGCTCAGGTGGGCGCCGATCGCGGAGATCCGCTCGTCCGCCCAGCGGTTGCTCGTGAAGGTGGCCGCCGCCAGCAGCGCCAGCGCGGCCACGGCTCCGCTGGCTCCCTGCAGGATGGGGAAGGACCAGCGTCTCGTCAGGCCATGCAGGATCACGACCGCCATCAGCCCGACGATCGAGGCCCGGCTGTTGCTGGTCATCACGGCGAGGAACAGGACCGTGCAATACAGCCACATCCAGTACCGGACCCGACCCTGCGCCCAGTGGAACAGCAGCACCAGGCCGCCGGCGGTGAACGTGAAGACCAGGTCGCTCTTGTAGAGCAGCAGGGGCACGCCGCGCACCTGCAGGTGGTTGTAGAAGAACTCCGGGATGAGCTCGAACAGTGCGTACAGCGGCGGCAGGATGACCACTCCCGCCAGCACGCAGCCGATGAGGTACCGCCGTCCGTCCGGTCGCTCGGCCAGGCGCCGGGCAATGAAAAAGAACAGCGTATAGTAGATGGTGGCAAAATCGCGCACGGCCAGGAAACCGTGCGCGCGCACATCGAACGGAAACCGCGCCAGGCCGATCACCAGCCACGCCAGCACGCACCAGTGCAGCGCATCTGACCGCCACGGCACCCGCCGCTCAAAGGCGCAGGCCGCGAAGGCCCAGCCGCCGGCGACCAGCAGCGCCGCCTCGGCCGGCAGGAGCGGAACCTGCGGTGAGGGCATCAGCTGGGCGAAACCGCGGTTGCCGACCAGGTAGCCGAACACGACCAGTCCGACCGCGATCAGGTCCAACGGCAGCCGGAGCAGGCGCACCAGCACGGCCGTCAGCGTGACAAACAGCGCCAGGGACGGCCAGAAATAGTGCTCGTTGGCCAGGTGCACGCCCAGCCAGACTGCGACTCCGGCCGAGCCCAGCAGGATGAGGGTGTGACGCATTCTTGGCTCCATGTTGCCGGTGACGGCATCCAGTTCCGCCCGTCCCGCAGTGGCGAGTTTTTTTCCGCCGACCGCCCGGGGATCGATTTTACGCCTTTCGCCGGCGGGCCGGCTCTGGCACACCCGGTGGACGATGAACGGCGTCTGTGCGATCGTGGTCACCTACCAACCGGCCCCCGAGGTCGCGGCCAATCTGGCGGCGCTGCGGCCGCAGGTGGACCGGCTTGTGGTGGTGGACAACGCCGCCACGACCGAAAGCCGCGGACGGTTCGCGCCGTGGCGCGATGACCCGGGGTTCGTGCTCATCGCCAACGACACCAACCGCGGGCTGGCGGCCGCCCTGAACCAGGGTCTGGCCGTGGCCCTGCAAACCGGTGCGGAATGGGTCGCGACCTTCGATCAGGACAGCACGGCGCCGGCGGATTTCATCGCCGGTCTGCTGGCCACGTATGCCCGCCATCCGGCCCGCGACCGGGTGGGCCTGGTCGCCCCGGTGTATCATGACCGGCACCTCGGATTCGTCTACTCGGCGAGCCGCCGGCTGGAGCGCGACGACCGGACGACGATCGAGGCGACGGTCGCGATGACCTCCGGCAACCTGGTTTTGCTCCGCGCCGTGCGCGACGCGGGGTTGTTCCGCGAGGACTTCTTCATCGATTGCGTCGACCTCGAGTTCAGCCTGCGCCTGCGTCGCCGCGGCTGGATCATCCTGGAAACGCGCGAGGTCGCGCTGGGTCACCGGCAGGGCGTCTGGACCCGTCGCCGGTTCCTTTGGCTGACCCCAAAGTTCAACGATTACCCCGCCTCCCGGCGCTATTACCAGACGCGCAACCGGCTCGTCATGTATGCGCGCTATGCGACCTCCTCCCCGCGCTGGGTCCTGCGGGACGCGTGGTACTACCCGAAGGAGATCCTGAAACTGATGCTTTACGGGCAGCAACGCGACGCGAAGCTCCGCGCCATTTTGCTGGGCGCGTGGCACGCGGTCAGCGGCCGCCGCGGGCCGTGGCCGGCGGGCGTGTGACCCGGGCGGTTGGCGCCGGCCGGTTCAGGGCGACCCGGGGTTCCGGTCGCGGCTTGCGAGGGCAAGCCCAGGCAGACCCAGCAACCCGAAGCCGACGCTGCCCAGGGCAATCGTCCACCCCGCTCCGCCCAGTTGACTGCCGGCCAGCAAGCCGACCGCCGCGCCGCTGAAGCCGAGCAGGGAGTAGAGGGCCAGCGGCCGCAGCCGGTCCAAGCCAAACAGGTAGTAATGCAGGTGCCGACTGAGCAGGTGGAGCGCGAACCAGGACGCGGCCGCCCAGGTGAGGCTGGCCGCCGGCGGGGTGACCGTCGTCCCCACCCACAGGCGCACCAAGGCGGGCACCTGCCAGCTGATGATCGCGATGCCGACGATGCCGGCCAGCGTGGCGCGCAGCGCCTTGTCGCGGGCCGCGTGCAACCAGGCGCGATCACCGCGCACCCGCGCCTCGGCATACATGGGCCACAGCGGCATCAGCAGCACGCCATGGCCGTGCGTGATGGGACTGCACAGCCGCTGCACGAGGTTGAAGGCGGTGACGGCGCCCGCGCCGGCGCCCAGCGAGATGACGAAGGCCGGCAGCCAGCCGAGCGCGGCCTGGGTCAGTTGCGGCACGGCAAACAGGGAGCTCGCGCGCAGCATCTGGCCGAATTCGGTCCGCGAGAGCAGGCCCGGCCCGCGCCCCTGCCAGCCGAAACGGCGGCGGAGCTGCCACCACATGCCCGCGTTCTGCACCGCGGGCAGCAGGGCGGTGACCGCGACGAAGGGCAGGAAGCTCCACCCGCATCGCGCCGCCAGCCAGACCGCGAGCAGCGTCAGGCCGTTGCCGCAGGCGTTCCACAACGAGTGCCACCAATGCTGCTGGGCCGCCGCCGCCAGGTGGGCGACGGCATTGCCCGGCAAGCCGAAGGCAAACGCCGCCACCAGCACCGCGAGTGCCGCCGGCGTCTCGGCGCGCAATTGGGGATCCGCCACCTTGAACCACGCGCCCCAGTCGCCCCACCAGGCCAGCGGCAGGCCGACCACCAGGCAGGCTGCGCCCAGCACGGTCAACGCGGTGAAGCCAGACGCGAAGGCCTGCCGCAGGCGGGTGCGATCGTCCCGCGCGAAGGCGGCGGACATCTCCCGCTGCATGCCCACGCCCAGGCCGAAGTCCACGAAATGCAGCAGCCCGAACACGCTCATCAGCGTGATCCACAACCCATAGCCCTCACCGCCGAGGTGCCGCAGCGCGATGGGCACCTGGGCAAAGGTGCAGAGCATGGCAAACCCCTTGGCCGCCGCCGAGCCGGCCAGCGTCAGCCGGGCGGCGCGGGTGCGACGCGCGGAGTGTGAGGGAGGCGTGGGGTCGTGGGCCACGTCTGGCACGATGGGGTTCCCGGTTCCGTTGACAATCCAGCAGCGTTGCCAAGGCGCCCGGCCGCGCCATCGTTCCCGCCATGACGGCCGCGCGCGTCCACCTTGTCGTAGCCACCCACCGGCGGCCGGAATTGCTGCGCCGCCTGCTGGCTTCATGCTCCGGACAGAATGGACGGCTCGCCGGCGCCGTCGTGGTGGACAACGGGAACGAGCCCGGCACGGCGGCGCTGGTCGCAGCCGCCTCGCCGGTGCCGGCGGTCGTGCTGACACCCGGACGGAATCTTGGCACGGGCGGCGGGCTCGGCCTGGGGTTCGCGCATCTGTTGCGCGAGACCACCGCCACGCATCTTTGGATCATGGACGACGACGCCTGCGCCACGCCGGGCGCGCTGGCGGCCATGCTGGAGGCGCAGGTTGCCGTCGGCGCCGGGGCGGTTTCGCCGCTGGTTCCCGACGAGCGCGGCATCGTGACCTGGTTTCCCGGGCCGCTCCCGCAGCCGGCGTGGGCTGTCATCCGCCAGGGCGTGACGCCCCGGGAATTCCGCGACCGGTGCGGCGACGGCGCCCTGCGCTGGAACTGGGCGACCTGGGCGAGCCTGCTGGTGACGCGCGAGGCGGTGGAGGCGGTCGGACTGCCGCGCACGGATTTCTGGTATCAATCGACGGACATCGAATACACCTTGCGGCTCTCCGCCCGCTTTCCGTGCGTGCTCGCGCCGGCGGCAGTGTGCCCGCACCTGCCGCCGCCCGAAACCCCGGAGCAGCGCCGGCGCAAGGACCTGTGGTCGCTGCAGAACAACGCGTTCATGACCTTCCGCCTCCCGCATGGTCGGCGCATCCTGCGCCACCTGCCGGGCAACCACTGGCGTTTCTGGCGGCGGCACCGGTCAGCCGGCGGCGCCCTGCGTGAATCGCTTTCCGCCCTCTGGCGCGGGGCCGTACTCGGCCGGCCGGTGGGCGCGGATGCCTATCACGATTTTGTCCGCAGGAATGACTGAAGCGCGCCCCAGACGTTCTCCACGGTGAGGGCGTGAAGACAGTTGGGTTGCGGGAAACGGCAATAATCGCGGCACGGTTTGTAGGGACACGGCGCCCCTTCGATCCACGCCGCCTGCGGGTGTTGCGGGCTGAAGCACTCCGGCAGCTGCGGACCGAAGATCGTGAAGGTGGGCACGCCCAGCAGGGCGGCGAGATGTCCCGGGCCGGAATCGTTGCCGATGAACCGGTCGGCGGTTGCGAGCGTGTCGAGCAGGGTGTCCAGGTCGCCCAGCGAGTTGTCGACCAGGGTGACGCGCCAGCCCTTGGTTCGGAGCCGTCCGGCGATGGACTCAAATCGGTCCCGCGGCCATTCGCGGACGGCTTGGCCCGCGCCCGTGTGCATCACGATGTGCCGGCCGGGGCGCGGCGCCGGCCCCGCTGATGGCACATCCCAACCCAGGTCGCCCGCCAGGGTCCGCCAGTAATCGGCCCGGTGCGGTCGGAGGGGAGCGGCAACCTTCCGGGAAAGCAGCAGACCTGAACCGGCCCGGGCGAAACCGTACCGCGTGCGCGCACTGCTTAACCGCATGAGCAGGTGATCCCGCGGGTCGGGCCGGGCGCTGGCGGCGAGGTCGAAATCCCTTGCCCGCAATTGGCGCACGACCGTGGCCAAGGCCGGCCAGGGCCAGCGGTGCAGGCGATACTTGTCCCGAAAGGCGGTCCACGGCGCCTCCAGCGCGATCAGCTCCACGGCGGGCGCGAAGCGCCGCAGCAAGGGCGCGGCGTGCGGCTTGGCGAGAAGCGCGACATCCGCGAATTCGGTGGCGGCGCGCAGAAACGGCAGCGCCAGCGCCAGGTCACCGAGACCCCAGAGTTCGAGGACAAGCAGGCGCGGACGCCGGGATGCTGGGGTTGGGTTTGCCAAGCGCGTCCACATAAGCTCCCAATCCAGCCGGTGACAAGTAACCAGCAGTCCGCCTGGAAAAGGTTTTGGCCCGTGATGGCGTGCGCGCTGGCGGGTTTCGTGGTGCTGCAGTTTTTCGGCAACGCCACCCGGGGCTATATTCCGACGGATTCCCTGTTCTACTGGTGGGGGTTCCAATGGTGGAACCCTGGCTCCGAGACCGAGCACGGGTGGTTGATCCTCGGGCTCAGTCTCTGGTTGTTCTGGCAGAATGTGCGTCGGGAGCCGGTGGCGCCCAACCCGGCGGCGACGGGCGTCGCGCTGGCGGCGATGCTCGGCGGGCTGGCGGTGCATCTCCTGGGTTACGCAGTCCAGCAGACCCGGATCTCCATCCTCGGATTCCTGCTGTTCACCGGTGGCGTCCTGACGCTGGCTGGCGGGCAGCGGTGGGGGCGGGCGGCGGCCTTCCCCCTCGCGTTCATGGTCTTTGCCCTGCCGCTCAACATCCTCGACACCGCGGGCTTCTGGCTGCGGATGGCGGTCATCGCCACGAGCCACGACCTGGCCAACCTCGGCGGGATCGGCGTCATCCGCAGCGGGACGCAGCTCTTCGCCCCGGACGGCACCTACCAGTACGATGTGGCGGCGGCGTGCTCCGGCGTGCGCTCGATGATGGCGCTCACCGCCCTGTCGCTCCTGGTGGGTTACCTGAATTTCCGTTCCTGGGGCCTGCGCCTGTTCGTGCTCCTGCTGAGTTTCCCCTTCACCTATGTGGGCAACGTCGGGCGGATCACGGCCATCATCGTCGCGGCCGAATGGTTCGGCCAGGACGCCGGCATGGTCGTCCACGAGTGGGCCGGATTTTTGGTGTTCGTGATCGTGCTCGGTCTCGTGCCGTTGAGCGTGAATCTCCTGCGCCGCTGGCTGCCGGGTACCGTGATGCCGGCGGATCCCGCGCCGACACCCTTTTGGAGCGAACCCATCGCCGCGGAGGGAAAGCCGCCATGGAGTCGCTGGGCCGCGGTCGCGGTGCTGCTGGCCGCGGTCGCAACCGCCGGGTTCACTCACCAGCTGGATGCGCTGCCCGTGCGCACCGGGACCGGCGTGCGCCTGTCGGCCGATGGCCGCAACCCGGTCGAACTGCCCGCGTTTGTCGGCACCGAATGGATCGGCCGCCGGATCGAGGTCTCGGCGGTCGAACTGGAAATCCTCCCACCCGACACCGGGTTCTCGCGGCGAGTCTATGTCGACGTGGCAAACCCGCGGCGCCAGGTGCTGCTGTCCATCGTGCTGAGCGGCCGGGACCGATCCTCGATCCATCGGCCCGAGCTTTGCGTCGAAGGGCAGGGCTGGACGATCAAGGACAGTTTCCTGCACCGCTTTCCCGGCCTTCTTCCCGGGGGTGCGGACCTGCCGGCGACCGTGCTGCGCCTGGAGCAAACCGGGACCAAGCTCGGCCAGCCGGTCCCGGCTCTCGTCGCCTACTGGTTCGTGAGCAGCGAGGACGTCGTGGCCTCCCATTGGGAACGCATGGCGCAGGGCGCCTGGGCGCGGCTGCGCCACGGGCGGGCCGACCGGTGGGCCTACATTCTCGTCCGAACCGGGGCCGAGGACGGCGAGGAGGCGGCGTTGGCGCGAATCCGGGAGTTGCTGGCGGGGACGGTGCCTGTCTTTCAACAGGTTGCGCCCCGGCGGTGAGCGACCGGCAGAAAGCTTGAACTTTCATTCGTCTGGCGTAGGGTGCCGGTCCCTTGACGTCAGTGAGCGCAGCCGACTTCGCCTTCCTGATCGCCGAGAGCGTCCTCGCGCAGTGGCCGCTCACGGTGGCGCTGGTCCTTGGCCTGGGCCTCGGGTTCATGGTCGTCTGGATCCTGACGCGGAGCATCCGGCGCGAGGCGCGCGCCAACGCCGCGGAATTGGTCGAGGTGGCCCGGCGCGAGGCCGCGGTCGCCGCCGAGGTGATGAAGCAGAAGGCGGAGGAGGAGATCATGCGCCGCCGGGCCGAGCTCACCCGCGAGTTCGACCGCCGCGAGATCGACAGCGAGGTGCGCCTGCGCGAAATCCGCGCCCATGAGGAATCGCTCGCCCTCCTCGACTACCAGCTGGAGCAGCGCCACGAGCGCCTCAACCGCGAGAACGCCGCGCTCAAGCAGGCGCGCGATGCCATCCGGGCCCTTTCCAAGAGCGTCCGCAAGCGCCTCGAGGGCGTGTCGCAGATGGATGCCGACGAGATCCGCCGCGCGCTGCGCGAGGAGGTAATGCTCGAATGCCAGGACGAGCTCCGCGCTCTGCGGCGCGAGACCGTGGAGAAATCCGAGCTCGAGCTCACCAGCGAGGCCCAGCGCATTCTGGTCACCACGATGCAGCGGCTGTCGAGCAAGCCGAACAACGACCTCACCGCCACCATCGTTCAGCTCCCGAGCGAGGAGATGAAGGGCCGCATCATCGGCCGCGAGGGCCGCAACATCAAGGCCTTCGAGGCCGCGACCGGCGTCACGCTGCTCGTCGACGAGTCGCCGCAGACGGTGCTCATCTCCTCCTTCGACCCCGTGCGCCGGCAGGTGGCCTACAACGCCCTGCTCGCGCTGGTGAAGGACGGCCGCATCCACCCCGCCACGATTGAGGAATTCGTCAAGCGGGCGCAGGACGAGGTGGAGATCAACGCCACCCAGGCCGGCGAGGAGGCTGTCGCCAAGCTCAACATCAACGGCCTGCACCCGGAGATCATCAAGCTGCTCGGCAAGCTGAAGTACCGCTTCGCCTACAATCAGAACGCCCTCGACCACTCGGCGGAGACCGGCCAGCTCGCCGCGATGATCGCCAGCGAGGTGGGCCTCGATCCCAACATCGCCAAGCGCGCCGGCCTGCTGCACGACATCGGCAAGGCCATCACCGCCGAGATGGCCGGCAGCCACGCCCACGTCGGCGCCGAGTTCATCAAGCGCTACGGCGAGACCCCCATCGTGGTCAACGCCGTCGCCGCCCACCATGAGGAAGTGAAGCCCGAGACCGTCTACGCCGGGCTTGTGATCCTCGCCGACACGATCTCCGCCGTGCGCCCCGGTGCGCGGTCGGAGTCCATGACCTCCTACGTCCAGCGCCTCGAGCGCCTCGAGAAGCTCGCCCAGTCCGTCGACGGCGTGCAGCAGGCCTTCGCCATCCAGGCCGGGCGCGAGATCCGCGTCGTCGTGGCCCCCGACACCGTTACCGACGATGGCGCCCGCGAAATCGCCAAGCAGCTCCGCCAGCGGATCGAAAACGAGCTCCAGTACCCCAGCGCCATCAAGATCACCGTCATCCGCGAACAGCGGTTCACCGAAACCGCGACCTGAGGTCGCGGTTTCGGACTAGTGAGTAGCGAGCATTCGGCAGCGCCGCGCGGAGGAAATTCTACTCGCTACCCGCTTCTCGCTACTCACTACTTCCGAAAAAATCATGTCCGACCCGAAGATCCTCGAGACCTTTCCCAATCCCGCACCGCACCGGGATTTCCTGATCGAGCACACGCACCATGAGTTCACGTCGCTGTGCCCGATGACCGGGCATCCCGATTTCGCCGCCATCACGGTGCGCTACGTGGCGGACAAGACCTGCGTCGAGCTCAAGTCGCTGAAGCTGTATTTCCACGCCTTTCGCAACGAGGGTATCTTCTTCGAGGCGGCGACGAACAAGATCTGCGACGACCTCGGAGCCGCGCTCCAGCCGCGCAGCCTCACGATCATCGCCGACTGGAAGGCCCGCGGCGGCTTCACCTCACGCATCACCGCGGAGTGGAAGGCGAAGCGGAAGAAGTAGAGGGAAGCCTGATCACCGATCCATTTTCTCGCGGAGCCGCGGTGTGCGCGGAGCAGTCGTTTTCCGTCTCTGCGTCCTCCGCGTGAGAAAAGAAGGTTTCCGGTTGCGTTATCTCGGCCGCGGTCGTGGGTCCGCTCTGAGGAAAATAGGTATTTAGGAAGGGGCTGCTAACGCAGCGCGGCCAGCACGGCCTCGTGCAATTCGGGCGTGGCGCTGGCCAGGGTGGATTCGGCGGGGTAGGGCGAGCCGCCTTTCCAATCCGTGATCACGCCGCCGGCGCCGCGGATGATCGGCACAAGCGCGGCGATGTCCCAGGGATTCATGATGGGATCGCCCATGATGTCGGCGTGGCCGGCGGCAACGAGCAGGTAGCCGTAGCAATCGCCCCAGGTGCGCACGAGCCGTGCGCGGCGGATCAAGGCGTCGAACTTCGGTCCGTCCTGGTATTTCGCGGGATTCAACGGATCGCTCGTGAGCAGCGTGGCGTCCTCGATCCGAATTGTCCGCCGCGCGCGCACCGGCCGGCCGTTGAGCGTGGTGACCTTCCCGTCGCCGACCATGAGCTGCCCGAGGATCGGCTGGTGGATGCACCCGAGCACCGGCTGCCCCTGGTGCAGCAGGGCGATGAGCGTGCCCCAGAGCGGGACGCCGGTGATGAAACTCTTTGTGCCGTCAATGGGATCGAGCATCCACACGAACTCGGCGTCGCCGCGCTCCGCCCCGTGTTCCTCGCCAATGATGCCATGGGTGGGAAAACGCTGCGCGATCAGCCGGCGCATGAGTTCCTCCGCGCCCTTGTCGGCGACGGTCACCGGTGTGGCGTCGGCCTTGCGCTCGACGGCGAGCGTCGGATCGCCGAAATGCGGCCGGATGAATTCGCCGCTGGCCCGGGCCAGTTCGCTCAACATCGTGCGGTAAGGCGTCAGATCCATGGCGGCCTACGCTGACGAATATTCGCCCGGCTTGTCCAAGCCAAAGCACCGGTTACAGCTTGCCGGTCGGAGGCGGGTGCCCGTATATCGCCGGCCAAAGACCATCCCATGAATCCTCCCGCCGACTCCCTGCAGGGCAAAGTGGCATTCATCACCGGGGCGGGTTCCGGTCTGGGCGAAGCCGTGGCGCGCCTGTTCGCCGCCTGCGGCGCCCGCATCGGGGCCATTGACCGCAATGAGGAACAATTGGGGAGAGTGTGCGCTGACATCACGGCCGCCGGCGGCACCGCGCTGGCCCTGCCGGCGGATGTGACGGTGCCGGAGCAACTGCAGGCCGCGGTGGAAAAACTCGAGCAAACCTGGGGGCGGTTGGACATCGTCGTGGCCAATGCCGGCATCAATGGCACCTGGGCACCCGTGGACCTGCTCACGCCGGAGGACTGGGATGCGACCCTTGGCACCAACCTAAAAGGCACGTTTCTCACGGTCCGGGCCTGCACGCCGCTGCTGAAGCGCGGAGGGCGGGGTTCGATCGTCATCATCTCCTCCGGGCTCGGCAACCGGATGTTCGCCGTGACCAGTGCGACCGCCTATGCGGCCTCCAAGGCGGGGCAGGTAGCCTTCGGCCGGATGATCGCGCTCGAGCTTGCGAAGCACAAAATCCGCGTGAACACAGTCTGCCCGGGGGCTTTCCTGAGCAACATCATCAAGGGGACGCGCTTCTACAAGACGAGCGACCTGCGCCTCCCGGTGCTTTATCCCGAGGGGTCCGTGCCGCTGACCGGTGGACCCCCGGGCTCGGCCGAACCGATTGCCCGGGCGGTCTGGTTCCTGGCGTCCGACCTCTCCGACCACGTCACGGGCACGGAACTGTATGTGGACGGCGGGCAGTCGCTCCTGCAGGGTTAGGGCTCGACCGATGCCGTGGACCGCACACCCCATTCATTTCGTTGATTTCGAGGGCAGCCTGTCGTCGGGCATTCTCGAGTATGGTGTCGTGACCCTGCAGGAAGGCAGGGTGGTCGCGCTGCACACGCGGCTCTGCCGGGCCACCGGTCGCATCCGGGCCGAGGATTCGGCGGTGCACGGACTGGGCGAGACCGCCCTCGCGGGCTGTGCGCCGTTCGCGGTGGACTTCGAGGCTTTCGCGACGTGGCGTGCGCAGGGGCCGTTTGCGGCGCATTTCGCCGGCGCGGAGAATTCGCTGATCAAGTCGGTGTGGCCCTACGGCCGCACGGCACCGGATTTTTCCCGACCGGGTGAAACCACCGCCGACTGGGGCCCGTGGATCGACACGGGCGCATTGTACCGGCAGCAGCGTCCGGGGGCGCCCACGTTGAAGCTGGCCGAACTGGTGGCGGCCTGCGGTTTGCAGGCGGAACTCGATCGCCTCGCCGGAGACGCCTGCCCGCCCTCGCGCCGTGCGTACCACGCCGCGCCGTACGATGCCTTGGCCGGGGCCTTGCTGCTATCGGCGCTGGCGGCGGATCCCGCCTATGCGCAGCTGGCCCTGGCTGAGATCCTCGCGCGCAGCACGCTCGACGGCGAACGCCGCGACGAGATGCGGCAGGGGAACCTGTTCTAGATTGGAGAGGCAAAGCCCCGTCCCCGTAGGCAGCCCGCTTGCGGGCGCTGGTTTGGCGTGCGCCTGCCGATCGAGCGCGAGCAAGCTCGCGGCCTACCGAGCACCGAATCCGGCGGAGGCGCGGTTTTACTCCAGCGGATACCGCATGAGCCCGCTCAACTGCGCCAGGGCGCGCACGACGAACAACGGATTGTAGACCAGGTATCGCACCGCGAGCCGGCGCGGCTCCTGGAACAGACGGAACAACCACTCCAAGCCGCTGCGCTGCATCCAACGGGGAGCCTGCCGCAGGCGTCCGGAATGAAAATCAAACGCCGCGCCGACGCCGATCAGGACCCCGGCTTCGAGGCGCTCCCAGGACTCGGCCATGAACCGGTCCTGTTTCGGTGTGCCCAAGCCAACCCAGACGACGTCGGCCTGGGCGGCGGCGATGCGGGCCTGCAGCGCGGCGAACTCTTCCGCGGTCAACGGCCGGTAGGGCGGCGACCAGGTGCCGGCCACTGCCAAACCGGAGAAGCGTTCACCGAGGCGACGGGCCAACTCCTCGGCGACGCCGGGGGCGCCGCCGTAGAAGAAGTGCCGCAATCCCACGGCTCGACCCGCATCGCAGACGGCGAGAAGCAGGTCCGGGCCGTAAACCCGCGTCACCTCGCGCTGCCCCAGCCGGTGCGCCAGCCAGACCAGCGGCATCCCGTCCGGGGTCGTGAGCCAACTGCCATTGAGCACGCGACGGAAAGCCGGATCGCGCCGCGCCTCGCTGATGCCGTGGACAGTGGCGTGACAAATGTAGCCCGCCTGTCGCCGGCCGCGCACGCCGACCACCAAGTCCGTGGCCCGCGCCAGGGTGAGGGCCGAGACGCCGACACCGAGGACGTTGTACCGCGGGAACGGACTCATGGGGTGAACTCAGTCATCAAGTCGGCAAGCCTGCAATCCGCGAGCGAGGCCACCTGTCGGTCCACATGCCGGAAATCGTGATCCGCCGTCGTCAAGCCGGGCACGGCGACGCACCAGAGATTGGCCCTTTTGGCCGCCAGCGAGCCCGTGTGCGAATCCTCGAACGCGATCGCCTCGAAGCCGCGCAGGCCGAAATGCTCGAGCACGCGCCGGTAGAGGTCGGGGGCCGGCTTGGGCAGCGGGGTTTCGCCGTTGCAGGCGAGAAAGCCGAAACGCTCCAGCAACCCGAGCCGGGCCAGGTGCCGGGTGCAGTGGGCGCGGGAGGAGTTCGAGGCGAGGCCGACGTGCAGTTCCAGCCGTCGCGCCTCGTCGAGCAGGCCGACGACGCCGGGCAGGATGGCGAGTTCGAGGTCGCGCACGTGGTTGCGGGCGCGGCGCTCGGCCTCCAGGGCGTCGCGGTCGGCGCCAGGGCCGAAGGCCTGCCACGGGTCGAAGGCGAGTTCGTTGTGGCCGACGGCGCGCAGCAGGCCGGTGCGGTCGAAGGGCCGGCCGTGGGCGGCATGGACGTCGCCGTACGCCGCGATCAGGGCGGTCTCCGTGTCGAGGATGAGCCCGTCGAAATCCAGCACGATGGCGCGGATCATGGCGGGGCCACCGTGGCGTAGACCGTGCGCGGGATGGCCCGGCGGGTGAGGAAGGCGACCAGGAGCGCGCCGCCGGTGAAGGTGAGCAGGCCGCCGAAGGCCAGCACGGCGTCGGCGCGCACGACGACCGCGATGGCGGCGAACTGCATCAGCGTGCGGACGAGGCGGTCGACGGCGGCGATCACGACATTGACGCGTCCCATGAGCGCATTGGGCACCTCGTGCAGGAGGACGGTGCCGCGCGCGACCCGGGCCCCGGCGTTGCCGAGGCCGATCAGCAGCAGGGCGACATAGAAGGTGGCGACCGTCGGCACGCCGCTGAGCAGCGCGAGGCCGACCACGAAGAGTGCCATCATGCCGAGTGCGACCGTTGCCGTGGGCAGGCGCGTCAACAAGGGCGGGCCCGCCAGCCCGGCGGCGATGGCGCCGACGGCGAAGGCCATCTCGCCGGTGCCGAAGACCGCGGCCGAGGCGCGCAGGATGTGCTGGACGTAGATCGGGAACAGGTAATTGCCCACCATCACCGCGACGAAGGGCGCGAGCGTGCAGAGGATGAACGTCGTGAACGCGGGCCGGGCGCCCAGCCAGCGCAGGCCCTCGACCAGGTCGGCCGTGACGCTGGTCTTTGGCTGGTCAGCGCTGACGTGCGACGCCGTGTAGGGCAGGGGCCGCTGGATGAAGTAGCTGAAGACGTAAGTGCCGCCGTTGAGCAGGAGGATCGTGCTCAGGTCCACGTGGTCAATCATCAGGGCCGCGAGCCCGCCGGCGAGCATCGAGGCCGTCTGCCCCTGGATCTCGAGCAGACCCATGAGCGCCTGGTAGTGCTTGCGCTCGAAGACCTGCTGCACGAACGCGAACTTCGCCGGGAAGTGCAGGGTATAGTAGAGCATGCCGCAGAAGAAGATCACGAGCAGTTGCCAGGTCGCGGCCTCGCCGGTGACGAACATCCACGTCGCCATGCTGAGGGTGGTGACCGCGCCGAAGACCTCGGCCGCCAGCATGGCGGCCTTGCGCGAATGGCGGTCGAGCCACGCGCCGTAGTGCGGCACCATGGCAAAGAGCGCGAGGGTGCTGAGGATGGTGATGTAGCCGTAGAGGCGCTCGCCGCCCTCGCGCTGGATGAGGATCCACGGGATCGCGATGATCGTCACGCCCGCGCCGATCGAGCCGGTGATGTTGGCGAGCAGCAGCCGCCGGATCCGCGGGTCGCGCAGGAGTTCCTTCATGGGCGTGGGCTAAAGCCCTTCCTGGTCCACCAGCCACACGAGCGACGCGAGCGCGGCGGCGCCGAGATGCAACTCACGGGGGTGCACCTGTTCGATCGTATCGGCCACCGTGTGGTGCAGGTCGAAATAGCGCTGGTCGTCCACCAGCAGGTTGCCGAGTGGAACACCGAGGGGCAGGAGCGGGCCGATGTCTGCGCCGCCGTGGCCTTCCGCGAAGGCCAGGATCCCGAGCGGCTCGAGCAGCGGCAGCCACCGGCGGGCGTGCTCGTGCACCGGGCCGTCGCGCTGGCCGAGGCTGAAACCGCGCGGGGCGAAGCCGCCGCCGTCGGACTCGACGGCGAAGACGTGCTTCTCGCCGGTTGCCTGCACATGCGCGGCGTAGGCCTTGCCGCCCCGGAGACCATTTTCCTCGTTGGCGAAAAGGACGCAGCGGATCGTGTGCCGGGGCCGGAGGCCGAGGGTGCGATAGATGCGCATGACCTCGATGGCCTGCACCACCCCGGTGCCGTCGTCGTGCGCGCCGGGCGTGAGGTCCCAGGAATCGAGGTGGGCGCCGACGACGATGATCTCGTCGGGCTTTTCCGTGCCCCGGATCTCGCCGATGACGTTGTGCGAAAGTGCTTCCGGGTACCAGCGGGCGTGGACCTTGATTTCCACCTGCAGATCGGGCTGGGCCTGCAGCGCCGCGCTCAGGCGGTCGGCAGCGAGGGCGGAGAGGGCGGCTGCCGGGATGTTGCGGCCGTCCGGCACATAGGCGGTGCCGCCAGTGTGGGGGACATCGTCTCGTGCCTGCGTCATCGAGCGCACCAGGGCGGCCACCGCGCCGAGGCTGGCGGCGGTGCGCGGTCCGCGGCTCCGCTGGTCGACGGCCTTACCGTAGGCGCGGCCGGGGTCGGGATCGGCCGGGTCCATCGGGCGGTTGAAGAACACGATTTTGCCGGCGACCTGCGCCGGACCGCGGGCGAGCAGGTCGTCGAGCGACGTTACCTCGATCACCTTGGCGGTGAGCCCCGCGATGGGTGTGGCGACGGTGCCACCCAGGGCGGCGGCGGCCAAGCGGACCGGGGCGGCGCCGGGGGTCAGGAGGTGGACCGATTCGGGATTTCCGCGCTCCCAGTGCGGGACCATCACCTCCTGGAGCCATATGCGGTCGAGGCTCAGGGTTTGGAGCCGGGCTTCGCTCCACCGCACGGCCCCGGCCAGCGCCGCCGATCCGGCGAGGCGGCCGGGATGGCGGGCGAGGAGGTCGCGCAGCTGGTCGTGAGCCTGACCGCGGGCCAGGGCTTCGGCGGCGATCTGTTGCAGGACGGTTTCGCGATCGGCCGCCGCGGGCAGGAGCGCGGCGGAGAGGACGGCGAGACCGAACAGGACCGGGACGGGGCGCATAAAAGCACGATTCTTTTTCGGCGGCTCGACGCAAGCGAGGTTTCTCCCCAAGTTTTGCCCCATGCACTATCCCCGCTTGCTCCTCGTCCTCATCGCGGCAGCGTTGCCCACCGCCATGACCGCCGCACCCACCAAGCCCGAGACCCGCGTCCGCGCCGAGATCGCTGAACAGTACCGTTGGGACTTCTCCCCCATCTATTCCGACTGGGCCGCCTGGGATGCGGGCATGAAGGAGATGGAGGCGAAGATGGATGCCTTTGCCGCACTCAAGGGCACGCTCAAGGACGGGCCCGCGGCGGTGCTCAAGGCCTACCAGGCCTTCGACGAGATCGGCATGATGCAGTACAAGGTCTACCGTTACCCGCAGCTCCAGCGCGACGTGGACACGCGCAACCAGGAGATCGCGGGCAAGTTCCAGCGCGTCGGCGCCGTCTTCGCCAAGTTCGGCACGGCGACGGCCTGGTTCACCCCCGAGCTGCTCACGATCCCGCAGGCCACGATGGAGGAGTGGATCGCGCGGACCCCGGCCCTCGGCATCTACAAATTCACGATCCTCGACAATTACCGCCAGCAGGCCCACGTGCTCGACGAGAAGGGTGAGCGGCTCCTGTCGTTTGCCACGCGCTTTAACCAGACGCCCACCGCCACGTTCCAGGAGCTGAGCACCTCCGACATCAAGTTCCCGAAGGTGACGCTGTCCGACGGCAAGGAAATCACCCTCACGCCCGGCACCTACCAGCAGGTCCTGCAGACCAATCACGTGCAGGCCGACCGCGCCAAGGCCTTCGAGGCCTACCTCAAGACCTACGCCGCCACCGCCAACACCTATGCGGCCATCTACAACGGCGTGATGCAGCGCGGCTGGTTCACGACGCAGGCGCGCAACTACAACTCGACCCTTGAGGCCGCCCTCGACGGCAACGACATCCCGACGGCCGTCGTCACCAACCTCGTCGAGACCGTCCGTGGCGGCACCGCGCCGCTCCAGCGTTACCTCAAGCTGCGCAAGAAGCTCCTCGGGCTTGAATCGTACCACCTGTACGATGGTCAGATTCCGATCTTCAAGAGCGACAAGGTCTATCCCTACGGCACCTCCAAGGACCTCGTCATCGCCTCGGTCGCCCCGCTGGGCGCCGACTATGTGGCCAAGTACCGCCAGTTCGTGGCCGGCGGCCGCATCGACGTCTACGAAAACGAGGGCAAGCGCAGCGGCGCCTACTGCGCCGGCGTCTACGGGGTCGGACCTTACCTGCTGCTCAACTACAACGACACGCTCGACGCAGTCTTCACCTTCGCCCACGAGGCGGGTCATGCCATGCACACGGCGCTGTCGTACGACGCGCAGCCGTTCGTGACCGCGGACTACACCATCTTCGTCGCCGAGGTGGCGTCCACGA
>CAYHEW010000051.1:0-18449 GCA_964355715.1 uncultured Opitutaceae bacterium
GATGCCGTAGAGGAGCATGGCGAGGCGCTCGAGGCCCATGCCGAAGGCGTAGCCGGTCCACACCTCGGGGTCGTAGCCGACGGCGGTGAAGACCGTGGGATCGACCATCCCGCAGCCGCCGATCTCGATCCAGTCCTTCTTCACCTTGGGCAGATGCTGCGCGCTGAGGTCCACTTCGAAACTGGGTTCAGTGTAGCCGAAATAGTGCGGCCGGAAACGGGTCTTCGTGTCCTTGCCGAGGAGCGAGGCGAAGATGTAGTCGAGCAGGGCCTTGAGGTCGCGCACGGTGACATTGCGGTCGACGTAGAGGCATTCGAGCTGGTGAAAGTTCGCCGAGTGCGTGGCGTCGGTCGTGTCGCGGCGGTAGACGCGGCCGGGCGAGACGATGCGGATGGGCGGAGGGCCCTTGAGCATCGTGCGGATCTGCACCGAGGAGGTGTGGGTGCGGAGGAGGTATTTCTCCTCGGCGGACTTTTTCGGCACGTTGCCGAACCGGGCGGATTCGGGGAAGTAGAAGGTGTCCTGCGCATCGCGCGCCGGGTGGTCGGCGGGCGTGTTGAGGGCGTCGAAGCAATAGAACTCGGTCTCAACCTCGGGGCCGTCGGCGACGGTGAAGCCGACCTTGCGAAGGATGCGGCACATTTCCTCGCGGACAAGGGTGAGCGGGTGGTAGGTGCCGGGGCCGACGTCGGGTGACGGGAGGGTGGGATCGACGGCGGCGCCGAGCTGAGCCTTGAGTTCTGCGGCGGCGATGCGCTCGAGCGCGGCGTCGAGGAGGACCTGTACCCGCACCTTGGTCTCGTTGATGAGCTTGCCCATGGCCGGGCGCTGCTCCTTGGGCACGGTGCCCATCTGCTTCATCAGGGCCGTGAGTTCGCCATTGGGACCGACGTAGCGGGCCTTGGCGGCCTCGAACTCGGGACGCGTCATCAAGGCGGCGAACTCGCTGGCGGCCTTCTCGGCCAGGGCGTTGAGGGTGGCTTGCATGCAGGAGAAGTATGACCGGACGAACGGATGCTAGGCGAAGAAAAACAAAAAGAGGACGAACCTCGGATCGAGGCCCGTCCTCCGGAGAGTCAGACAGGGAGGCGAGCCTTGGGCCGGCTCGCGTTTGTCAGAATTCAGGCCTTGGCGGCGGCCTTGGTCTTCAACGCGGCTTTGGCCTGATCGACCAGCGCGTTAAAAGCCACCTCATCGCGAATGGCGATGTCGGACAGGACCTTGCGGTCGAGCTCGATGTTGGCGGCCTTGAGCCCTTCGATGAAGCGGCTGTAGCTGATGCCGGCGTTGCGGCAGGCAGCGTTGAGGCGGACGATCCACAGACCGCGGAAGTCGCTCTTCTTCTTCTTGCGGTCGCGGTAGGCGTACTGCCAGGCATGCTGGACCGCTTCCTTGGCGTAGCGGAACAGCTTGGATTTATTGCCGAAATAGCCCTTGGCGTATTTCAGCACTTTCTTGCGGCGCTTGCGCGACGCGGGGGAGTTTGTTGCACGAGCCATGTTGGTTTTTCCTTTGTGTTTATGTCGCCGGCAGGTCGGCTGGGTTGATCACCCGCCTGGCGTGGTTGATGAGAGGCGCGACAGACGGTCAGAGACCGAAGGGCAGACAACGCTTGAGGGGCGGCGTATGCGTCTCCGACAGCACCTTGGCCTTGCCGAGGCGCCGTTTTTGCTTGGAGGACTTGGTGTTGGCGATGTGCCGGGTCCCGGGCGAACGGTGCAACAGCTTGCCTTTGGCAGTCAGCTTGAAGCGCTTGGCAACGGACTTTTTGGTCTTTTGCATGGAATGAGTGGTCGAAAACAGAGCAGTGGCCTGCTCCTGTAAAGGGAAATTTTGGGTCCCGGAGCGGGCGGGTCCTGCCAGGCCGGAGGGGAAGCTGCGTTGGCCCTTGGCGGGCCGGTGCTTGCGGCGGTGTCAAATGGTCGGGGCGGTCAGATTCGAACTGACGACCTCTACGTCCCGAACGTAGCGCTCTACCAGGCTAAGCTACGCCCCGATTGCATTTGCTGGGTGGCTGGCACCCTGTGGACCGAGCAGCAAAGGGATTGGCATTTCCCCCCGCAAACTAAATCTGCCCGAAATATCCGGAGATTTTCCGGGCAGCGAAACCTTGCTGGCGACCGGCGCTCAGCGCGCGGGCGCCGCGACCACCGGCATCCTCGTCATCGAGCTGGAAGCAACGCGCTGACGAATCATCTCTGTCCGACGTTGGACCTCAATTTCGGCCGTGCGCTTGTCAACCAAGGCTCGTTCAACCGCCTTGGCCTGAACCAGCACCTCGGCGTTGAGCTTTTCCTTGGCCCGGCGCAGCGCGTCGAGCTCGATCTCGAGACTGGCAATCTGACGCGCGAAGGCATCGGCCTCAGCGTTGTTCTTGTCCGTGGCGTCCTGGATTTCCTTGCCCACGGCGTCCGAGGCGGCGATGCGGTCGGCCTCCTTCTTGGCCTCAAGAGCAGCGCGCTCGGCGGCGCGACGGGAGGCGTCCTGACGGGCCTTCTCCTCGATCTCGGCCTTGCGATCAGCCTCTTCCTTCTGGACACGGGCGACCTCGGCCTTGCGGACACGGTCCTTCTCCGTGGCCTCCTTGATGTGCGTCAGGTAGAAGAAGACGAAGATCAGCGTGAGGACCAGCGGGAAGATGAAATAGAGCCACTTTTTCATGGGATGCGAAATGGGGGAGTTGGATTACGACTTGGCGGCTCGGGCTGCGGCCGCGGCGGCGGCGGCCTGGGCGGCTTCGGCCTTGTTGATCTCATCGATGACATCGGCCAGACTCTTTGCGTTGGCCTCGGCGAGACCGACGTAGGTGCGGAGGAATCTCTCCTCATCGGCCAGCTTGCGCTTCTGCTCCTCGAGCTTGACCATGGCCTCCTTCTCGGCCTTGACCTCGTCATTCAGGCGTTCGACCTGCTTCTCGAGCTTGTCGCGGTCGCGATAAGACTTGTTGCGGGCCTCGACGGCCGCCTGCCGGGCCTCGCGGTCGGCGCGCTCCTTGATTTCCTTGGCCTCCTTGGCCTTTTTGCGGCGCTCCTGCTCGGCGTAGGCGTTCTTGATGGCGAGTTCGCGGTCGGCGGCCTCCTTGCGGAGTTTATCTTCCTTCTCCTTGCGGACCTGCTGGATCTTGGCCTGCTGCTTGGCCTCGTACTCCGAGCGGAAGCTCCACCAGAAGCCGAAAAACACCAGCATCGCGATCGCCGGGAAAATGACGTAGGCTTTCTTCATATTGTAAGGGGGTCAGTTGGGCTAAAGGATATCAAGTATTGCGGGTACCGTTCTTGGCCGCTTCGCGGTCGCGGATACCTTCCTCCACGGCCTGGCGCAGGCGATTGAGCTGACCGTCGGTCGGCGCATCCGGCAGGCTGAGCGTAGTACGGATGCAATCCAGCGCCTCCTCGAGCTTGCCGAGTTCGTAGCAAAGGTAAGCGAGGAATCCGTATGCTGACGCGGGCTTTTCGAGGTTACCCTTCTCCACCGCCAGCTTGAGGTGGCGGTAGGCATCGGGGAGCTGGTCCAAGCCGTAGTAAATCTGACCGATCTGGAGCTCGAGCTGACCGGACTTCGGGTACTTTTTCGTGGCCTCGGCGAGGGCCTCGATGGCCTGGCTCTCACGATTCACTTGCTGGTAGGAATAGGCGAGCAGCTCCCAGTTCTTCTGGGTATTCTCGATGCCCCCCGTCTTCAGCCCGTTGTGCAGGAGCTCGGTCGCCTTGCCGTACTGGCCGATGTTGAAATAGATGCCGATGAGATTGAAGTTGTCCTTCGGCGTATTGAGGAAGCCGCGCTCCTGGGCGCGCTCGATGGTGACGGCGGCGCGGAGGTTGTTCGAGCGGGCCTTCTTTTCGTCGTTATCCTGCGACAGGGTGACGTAGGTCGCCATCAGCTGCGACCAGTAGTTCTTGTTCGAGGGGTACTTCTTGACCAGCAATTCGTAGTACTCGGCGGCGCGGGCGAAGTCGCCCTGCTGCTGCAAGGTGGCCAGGAGAATGACATAGAAGTTCTCCTTGGGGTGGTTGCTGATGAGGAGGGATTTCTCGGCGTTGACCTTGGCCTGCTTGAGGAGGTTCTGGTCGATCTTGTTCGGGTCCAGCACCGCGCGGTTGTAGAGCAGCGAGGTGTAGAAGAGCATCGTGTCCGCCGTCGGCGAGGGCGACTCGGCGATGATGCGCTCGAGATAGAGGGTGGCCTTCGTCAGGTACTGCTGCTGGAGGGCCGGGGACTTGGTGGATGTGCCCTCTTGGTAGAAGATCTTCGAGAGATAATCCAACATCATCTCGGTGTTGCGCTTCTCGAAATAACCGTAGGTGTCGGACAGGCGGAGGGCGGTCTCGAGCGGGACGATGGCCTGGGCGTACTCGCCCTTTTGCAGATGGAGCTTGGCCAGCAGATCGCTCAGGAAGGCCTGATCGTAGCTGTTGGGGGCGGCCGAGGCATTGAGGCGGGAAACGAGCCCGACCGCGCCGTCCCAATTCTTCGCGTCAACCATCGGTTGAAGCTTGGTCAGCTCTTCGCCAATGCGCTCCGAAAGCGCAAAGTCGCCCCGCGACTGCGCGGAAGCCGTGCCGAGGCCAACGACGGCCCAAAAGGCTCCACAAAGAACCAAGGCACGGAGGAACGAGCGGGAGGAGACGGATAAGTGCATCGAAAGCGCGGCCATGGATTAATCGTTGATTTTGAACGTGATCAACTGCTGCACACGTCCGGTATTGACGACGCGACCGCCCTTTTTGCCAGGGCGGAACTTCCATTTGCTGACCGCCTGGATGGCGGCGGCTTCAAATTCACGCTGGGTGGAGCGAACGATGAAGGGGTTACGGACGTCACCGTTGGTGTCGACGATGAACTCGACCACGACTTCGCCCTCGATGCCGGCCCGGCGCATTTCAAAGGGATACTGCGGCGGGATCGTGGCGCGCGGGGTTGGCTTCTGGTCAAGAGTGTTGATGTCGAAGACCTCGATGCCCTTGCCAAGGCCCTGCATGCGGCCCTGAGGGATCGCGATGACGCCAGCGACCGGCTTGACGCCTTCCGGAGGCGGGGGCTGGATCTGCTGGACGAAGGAATCGACCGTGACGAGCTGGGGCACGTCCGTCGCCATCGGGGGCGCAAAATCGACCTTCTCCGCCGGGGCGTCGTCGTCGTCGACCACCTCGGGCTCCTCGGGCTCGAGCTCGGGCATCTTCATCAGCTCGATGGTCGGCATCTCCTCCTCGATGGCAGTCTTCTTGGGTTTGGACTTGATGTAAGAGCTGGCGAACACGCCGCCGTGCAGAAGGGCGGAAACCAGAATACCGATGATAAGATCCCGGCGCATGGTGAATTTGGAGCGGCTGGTGGTGGTGGTTTAGCGACCGGTGGAGCGGACCCGGGTTTCGACGGATACCTGCCTGATGCCGGCCTCGCGCACTTCGTCGAGCACCTGGACGCCAAAGCCGTACTTGGCCTTGTCATCGGTGGTGATCAGGACGCGGGCATTCGGGAAGCGATTCTTGTGATTCTGGAGCAACGCCTTGATTTCCGTGATATTGACCAAATCCTTGTTCCAATAGCAGGTGCCCTGATCGGATACCTGCAACGTGACAGTCTCTTCCTCGTCCGACGCCGGACCAGGCTGGTTGCTGGCCACGGGGAGCTGAACATCCACCGACTGGATCTTATCCAGCGAAAGGGTGAACAGCACGAAGGTGGCGAGCAGGAAGAAGATAACGTCGATGAGCGGGATGATCTCGATGCGTGCCTTCTTCTTGGTCTCGGGCGGGACTAGGCTTTGGCCTGACATGGATAGATGGACTGTATTTGCCGGGGCTGGGGCGGAGGAGCGCCGCTGACCCGACGATTAGGTTGAGCCGGCGGGACGAATCTTGGTTTCCAGGAGGACCTTGTTGATGCCCTTCTTGCGGACTTCGTCGAATACGTAGATAGCCTGGCTGAAAAACGCGTTCTCGTCGCCGTTGATGAGGATGCGGGGATTGGGCTCCGTCATCTTGTACCGCTCCAGGCGGAGCAGGAACTCATCGAGCGTGATGGGATCCTTGTCCCAGGCGAGGGTGCCCTCGGCCGTCACAGTGATGGTCACCGAACCGGCGGGGTCGCGCGGCTCGCTGGTGGAAGACTTCGGGAGATCGACCTTGAGACCCTGCGACTTGTTCAGCGAGAGCGTGAACAGCACGAAGGTGGCGAGCAGGAAGAAGATGACGTCAATGAGCGGAATGATCTCAATGCGCGCCTTCTTTTTGCCGCCGCCGCCACCTGAGCTTGGTCCGGACATGGTCGTGGTTGCTGCCGTTTATGCGATGCAGGGTTGCGAGCGTGAGGCGCTCAGCGGTTGACGCCCTCTTGCTTCTTGACGATGAGCTCGAGCGCATTGGCCGCGTCGGCGACCTCGTGCTTGGCCTCCTCGGCGCGGGCGTTGAGATAGTTGAAGGGCAGCAGGCCCGTGACGGCGATGGCCAGACCGCAGGCGGTGGCAATCAGCGCCTCAGCCACACCACCGGTGATGTTACCGGCGGCGGTCGCGAGGTCACCCGTCATGTTGCCGAAGGTGCGCATCATGCCGGTGACGGTGCCGAGCAGGCCGAGCAGCGGGGCGGCGGTGATGACGGTGTCGAGGGTGGCCATGCCCTGGTTGAAACGGTTGAGCTCCTGGCCGGAGGCACGAATGAAGGCGTTGGAGAGCGAGCTGGAGCGGTGTGACAGGGCGTACACCAGAATGCGGGCGACGAAATCCTTGCTCTTCTTGCCGATCGCGATCGCGCCCTCGATGTCGTTGCGCTCGACGCCGTCGAGCATCTTCTCCACGACCTCGTTCTCGCGGCTCGCGTTTTCCCGCATGATGAAGATCAGGCGCTCGACGATGACGGTCAAGCCGAGGAACGAAACGAGCAGAATGGGCCACATGATGGGACCACCATGGATGAACAGCTCCATCGGAGTCTGATTCATGAGGAACGCAAACGGCAGCATTTGAGTAGTCATAGGAGGGGGATGTAAAAGATCAGGTTATGGGGAGATTGGAAAGGTTCACTCGCAAGCTTAGTTTGGCAAAACCTACGCACATTTTGCCACTGGGGACTTGGTTGATGGAGCGGATCTTGTCTGGCGCTGACGATTTGGGAAACTGACGGGCGAAAACCGCATGCGTAAACTGATCGGAAGGGGAGCGATTTGGTAGAATTTGCGAAGCAAGGAAGTCGAAAAAAGGGTATTCGAAACACCACTGTCAACCTACTTCCGAAATAAATCAGAGGGAGAATGCGGGTGATAAGTAAATTGGCTGCCCGACTAGGATTCGAACCTAGACAGAACGAGTCAGAGTCGTTCGTGCTACCATTACACCATCGGGCAGTGTGAATCGCATCGCGCAGGGCTGAACTCGACACGGCCCAAATGGTGCATGGAGCCGGCGATGGGATTCGAACCCGCAACCGCCTGTTTACAAAACAGGTGCTCTACCATTGAGCTACGCCGGCAACATGAAGCGCGCCGCGAGGATGCGTACAAAAGAACCCCGACCCTGCCAATGCTCGCCGGGCGAAAATTGGTGGCTCCCCGGGGACTCGAACCCCGAACCAATTGATTAAGAGTCAACTGCTCTACCATTGAGCTAGGAAGCCAAACAGAAGGACGAAAAACTCAGAATCCGACCGGTGATGTCAACTGCGATTTCTACCTCGTTGCCACCGGCACCCGCGTTCGGTCCGAATGCCGCGCCGCCCGCGCCGCACAAAATGATTTTCTTTCCCCGCTGCGTTCACCCAGTGTGACACCCATGGATGCCACCCAAAAGGAAGTGCTTGAGATCTTCACCCGCACCCGCGCCCTGCTCGAAGGCCACTTTGTGCTGCGCTCCGGCCTGCACAGCGGCCACTACTTCCAGTGCGCCCAGGTCGGGCAGCACATGGACGCGATCGAGCGCCTCGCCGGCCTCCTGCTCGCCAAACTGCGGGATTACCGGTTCACTACGGTGCTCGCACCCGCCATGGGGGGCCTGGTGATCGGCCAGGAGCTGGCGCGCCAGTCGAAATCCCGCTACATCTTCGCCGAGAAGGAGAACAACCAGCTCGTCCTGCGCCGCGGTTTCACGTTTGCCAAGGACGAGCGCGTGCTGATCGCCGAGGACGTCGTCACGCGCGGCGGCCGCGTCCAGGAATGCCTGAACATCGTCCGCCAAGGCGGCGCGATTCCCGTCGCCGTCGCCATGCTGGTGGACCGCAGCGCCGGGCAGTCCCGCTTCGACGTGCCCGCAATCTCGCTGCTCGAGCTCAGCTTCCCCACCTATCCGGCCGACGCCGTTCCCCCTGCCCTCGCGGCCATCCCGGTGCAGAAGCCCGGGAGCTGACCGCACGGCAGAAGGCAGCGACGGCACCTCACTTCACGAACAGCGGCACGTAACGGTAGCCGCCGCGGAAGTAGATGAGCAACAAGTTGCGCTCGCCCGGACGCAGCAGGGCCTTGGCCTCCACGACATCGGCCACCGGCATACGGTTGATCTCGATGATCACCACGTTGGGCGCGAGCCGATCGGCATAGGGAGACTTCTCGTCCACGTTGGTGATGACGAGGCCGGTGACACGCGAGTCGACGTTGAGTCGGCGGCGGATTTCGTCGGTGAGCTTGGTGGCTTCGACGCCCACCAGGAGTTCGTTGGGCTTCTCGGTCAGGGTGCCGAGCGTGACGCTGAGCGTCAGCGGCTTACCGTCGCGGAGGATGCTGAGTGTGACCTCGGAGCCGGGTACCGACTGCGCAATGGTGAGGCGCAGATCCTCGAGGGAGGCGATCGCGCGACCGTTGACGGCGAGGATGACGTCGGCTCGCTTCAGCTTGGCCTTTTCCGCCGGACTGTCGGGCGTGACGTCGGCGACCGCGACGCCCTTGGTGTCCTTCGGCAGGCCCATGGATTCGGCGATTTCCGGCGTGACCGACTCGGTGATGACGCCGAGATAGCCGCGGGCCACCGTGCCGGTCTCGATGAGGCTGTGCATGATCGAGGCCGCGAGGTTGACCGGGATGGCAAAGCCGATGCCGATGTTGCCGCGGGTCGTGGAAACGATGGCGCTGTTGATGCCGACGAGCCGGCCGCGCGCGTCGATGAGCGCGCCGCCTGAGTTGCCCATGTTGATTGCGGCGTCGGTCTGGATGAAGTCCTCGTAACCCTGGACGTTTTCGAGCAGGCCGAGCTTGTTGCGGCCCTTGGCCGAGACGATGCCCATGGTGACGGTCTGGCCGACGCCCAAGGGATTGCCCACGGCGAAGACGATGTCGCCGACGCGGATCTTGTCGCTGTCAGCGAGGGTCGCGGTCGGGAGGTTTTCGGCCTCGATCTTAATGACGGCGACGTCGGTCTTCGGATCGGCACCGATGAGCTTGGCCTTGAACTCGCGCTCGTCAGGCAGGAGGACGCTCAACTCGTCAGCCCCCTCGACGACGTGGTTGTTGGTGATGATGTAGCCGTCGGCCGTGACGATGACGCCGGAGCCAAGCCCCTCCTCCTTGCGCTCGCGCACCTGATCAGGGAGATCGGGGAAAAACTGCCGCAGGAGCGGGTTGGGCGCCGCCCGCTGGGCGACGATCTTGCTCGAGTAGACCGAGACGACCGCCTTTTGGACGGGTTCGACGACGTCGGCATAGCTGACCAAGGCGTTCGCCTTGCCTTCGCTGACCGGCGTGGGGTCGATGCTCAGCTGCGGACGCTTGGCGGTGGCCGCACCGAGGGTGAGGCCCGCGGCGACCAACAGGCCGCCGCCGAGCACCAGAGAACCGAGGGTAAGGGGAAGCTGGGAAAGTTTCATGGCGTGCGAGAAGACAAAGCGGGAAGCCAAAGGTTGCAACCGCCGACGAAAAATGCCCCGGAACTCAGAAACCCTTGATCTTGAACAACCCGGTGACGCTTTCGTTGTTGGTGATGCGGACGATCGCCTGGCCGAGCAGCTTGGCGATGCTCAGCACGGTGATGGGCAGGCCGTTCGGGGTGACCGGGGTGGAATTGGTGGTGATGAGCTCGTCGATGACGCCGCTCTTGAGGCGCTCGATGGCGACGTCGTTGAGGATGCAGTGGCTGACGGCGGCGCTGACGCTGACGGCACCCTGCGCGCGGAGGATCTTGGCCGCGGCGGTCAGCGTGCCGGCAGTCTCCGTGATGTCGTCAACGAGGAGGACGTCACAGCCGGCGACGTCGCCGACGACATTCATCGCCTCGACCGTGGTGGCGTTCTTGCGTTTCTTGGCCACGAAGCAGAGACCCGCGCCCATCGTGTCGGCGTAAGCCGAGGCCATCTTCATGCCGCCGACGTCGGGCGAGCAGACCACGAGCGGGTTCGCGCTCTTGCGGTGCGCCAGGTGCTCGAAGAACACCGGCGAGGCGTAGAGGTGATCGACGGGGATATCGAAGAAACCCTGGATCTGCTGGCTGTGCAGATCCATCGTCAGGATGCGCGTGGCGCCGGCGGCGACGAGCAGGTTGGCCACGAGCTTGGCGGTGATGGGCACGCGGGGCTGGTCCTTGCGGTCCTGACGGGCATAGCCGTAGAACGGGAGCACCGCGGTGATGCGCTGCGCCGACGCGCGCCGGGCGGCGTCGATCATGATGAGCAGTTCCATCAGATGGTGATTCGTCGGCGGGCACGTGGACTGGATGATGAAGACGTCCTGGCCGCGGACGTTCTCGTTGATCTTCACGAACGATTCGCCGTCCGGAAAACTCGTGACGGTGGCCTCCCCGAGCGGCACGCCGATGGCTTGGCAGATCTCCTCGGCGAGAGGACGATTGGAGTTTCCGGAGAGGATTTTCAGCCGCGACGCGCTCATGGGGCGCATCCTTGCGGGCTGATTGCTCAGGCGGAAGACAATTTTATCTGCGCCTCAAGTTCCGCCACACGCTTGAACAGTTCGGGCAACCGACCGAACAAGACCTGCAGGCGGCGTTCCAGCATGTAGGCCCGGGCGGGAGCGCCGTTGACGAACGTACCGGCGGCCACGCTGGAGGTGATGGCGGCGGCGCCGCCGGACTTCACGCCCTTGCCGAGCGTCAGGTGGCCGGCGACGCCCGCCTGGCCGCCGAGAACGACATAATCCTCGAGGGTCGTGCTGCCGGAGATGCCGACCTGGGCACAGAGGATGCAGTGCTTGCCGATGATCACGTTGTGCGCGACCTGCACGAGGTTGTCGATCTTGGTGCCCTCGCCGATGACGGTGCGGCTGAAACGCGCCCGGTCGAGCGTGCTGTTGGCCCCGACCTCAACGTCGCTGCCGATCTCGACGATGCCGACCTGGGGCACCTTTTCGTGCCGGCCCTGGACAAACTCGTAACCGAAACCGTCAGACCCGACGACCACACCGGGATGCAGGCGGACGCGGTCCTCCAGGATGCATTCGGTGCCCACGACCACCCCGGGCATCAGCCAGCAATTCGCGCCGATCCGGGCGTTGCGACCGACGAAAACCTGGGCTTGCAGGTGGGTGCCGGAGCCGACGGCGGCGCCCGCCTCGACGATGCAGAGCGGGCCGACCGTGGCGGTCGGATCGATCTTGGCGCCGTGATCGACCACGGCCGTCGGGTGGATCCCCGGAGCTGGGCGCGGCCAGAGCTGTTGTTCGATGCGGGCACAGATCCGCGCCAAGGCGACCGAGGGTTGCTCGACCAGCAGGTAGAGCTGGCCCGGCTGGGGCTCACCCTCGTAGTCCGGCGGCAGCAGGACAATGGATGCCCGGCAAGGCGCGACTTCGGCGCGGTACTTCGGATTGCCGAGGAAGGATATCTCTCCCACCCCGGCAGCGCTGAGGGCCCCGATGCCCCGGATCGTCGCCTCGGTGGCGCCGCGCGTCTGACTTGGCTGCACCAGCGCGACAATCTCGGCGGGAGTGAAGGCGACCTGCATGCGCGGGATGCTGGGGGCAAATGCGCCGCCTGCAAAGACGGAAAACAAAAAGCCCCGCCGTTTCGGGCGGGGCTGGGGAAATGCGATCGGGGCGCTTACTTCTGGCCGCCCATCGGGACCTTGATGACGGGCGAGTCGGAAGCGGCGGGAGCCGGGGCCGGCGTGGCCGCGGGAGCGGCGGCGGGCGTGGCCGAGGCCGGGCGGTCCTTGTCGATCTCCTTCATGACCTCGTCGGTGATGTCGAGAGCGGGATCGAAGTGAATGACGGCCGGGATGCCGAGCAGCGACGGGCCGGACTTGTCAACGAGCAGCGCGGCGCCGCGGCGCTTGGCGACGTCGGTGGCGATCTTGCCGATCTCCTCGAACATCAGGTCGCGGAATGTACGGATGCGGCCCTGAAGGGCGCGCTGGGTGTTGGCCTCGAAGGTGCGGACCTCGTTCTGCTTGCGCTGGATCTCCTCCATCTTGAGCTGGGCCTGACCCTGGACCTTGTTCTTGGCCTCGGCGGTGGCAGTGGGATTGTTCGACTGTTCGACGAGCTCCTTGTACTGCTCGACGAGGGCGTTGCCCTCCTTGTTGAGGCGGTCGAGTTCCTCCTGGGCCTTCTGGCCGTCACCGCGGAGCTTTTCGTTCTGCTCCTGCGTCTTGTAGTGATTGTCGAGCAGCTTGGCCATGTCGACGACCAGCACCTTGGTTGCCGTCTGGGCTTGGCCGACGAGCGCAAAGGCGCCGAAGGCTGCCAAGACGAGCAATGATTTGAATGAGTTTTTCATGGGTCGGGTAGTAAATGGGATGAAGGTCGATTGAGTACGAATCAGAAGCGCGTGCCAAAGGAAAAGTTGAACTGATTGCCGGTATTGGCCTGCTTCGAACTGGTGATCGGCACGCCGTAATCGAGGCTCAGCGGGGCGCCGGCCACGAAGAGGCGGATGCCGATGCCGAAGTTGTCGTGGTAATCGGCCGGGTTAAAGTCGTAGGCATCGCTGTTTACGAAACCGGCGTCGTAGAAGACCGCGAAGCGGATCGGGCTCACGATGTCGGCCGAATACTCCAAGCTGAGCATGGCGTAGCTCTTGCCGCCGAGCAGGAAGTCGCCGTCGCGGGGCGAGATGGTGTTGTACTCGTAGCCGCGGAGGTTGTACGGACCGCCCAGGTAATACTTGTAGTAGTAGGGCACGTCGCGGCTGTCGCCGTAGCTTTCGATCACGCCGCCGCGGGCGATGACCGAGAGAACCTGCGCCTGGAAGTCGAAGAGCGGGTAAAACTGTGAACCGCGGAACTCGAGCTTGTAGTAGTCGTAATCGCCGCCCATGGGGCCGCCGGCAACCTCGGTGTTGATTTCGACGCGATTGCCCGAGGTGGTGTTGATGATCTTGTCGCGGGTGTCGCGGAGGAGCTGGAAACCGAGGCGCGAGACCGTGGTTTCGCCCTGGCCGATCAAGCCCGCGTAGATCGGATCGACGTCGTCGATGCCGATGACCTCATACGTGTACGACAGCCGGCCTTCGACGAGCTCGAAGAGCCGCTTGCGCAGGTAGATCTCACCACCGGTCGCGACTTGGGTGTAGTAGTCGCTGTTGTACTCCGAGGACGTGCGGTAGAGGCTGAAGCCCATCGCGAGTTCGCGCTCGAACAGCCACGGCTCCTCGAACGAAAGCACGGCCTCGCTGGATAGCGAACCGAGTTGGAGACGGAGGCGGAACTTCTGGCCATCGCCCTGGAAGAGCGAGCGGCGGTTGAAGAGGTCGAAGTTGGCCTGGCTGAGCTCGGCGAACACGGTCACGCGCTCGACGGAACTGAAGCCGGCGCCGAAGGTGAGGTTGCCCGTGCGGGCCTCCTTGACGGCAACGCGCAGGTTGCGGCGGCCCGGGATGTTGGTCTCCTGCGGCGAAAGGTTCACGTCGTCGAAGAAGCGGGTGTTCTCCAGGCGCAGCTTGCTGATCTTCATGCGCACGGTGTCGAAGACGTCGCCCGGACCGAGCACGAGCTCGCGCAGGATGACGATGCTCTTGGACTTGGTGTTGCCCTCGATGACGATGGACTCGACGTTGAATTTCTCGCTCTCCTCGACCTGGTACTCGAGGTCGATGTTGCCGGTGGCAACGTTGGGCTTGCGGAGCAGGCGCACGCGGGTGTCGAGGTAGCCGCCGGAGCCGTAGAAGTCCTCCATGCGTTCGACGTCCTTGTCGATCTTGGACGGCCGGAAGACCATGCCGCTGCGCTGCCGGAGGATGCGCTTGAGCAGCCCGGCGTCATGAATCTTGCTGCCGGCGACGCTGACGTCGCCGATCTTGTACTGGCGGCCCTCGTTCACCCGGATCGTGATGACGAGCTTGGTGGGCGACGGATAGTCGAAGGTGATCTGGTCCTGCGGGATGTCGACGTCGAGGAAGCCTTCCTCGCGATAATAGTCGCGGAGCTTCTCGAGGTCGTCCTCGAACTTGTCGTCCTTGAAGCGGCCGGTGTCCGTCAGCCACGACATGAACCACCACTTGCGGGTCTCCATCTCCTTGCGCAGGGCGCGGGCCTTGATGCTGTCGTTGCCCACGAAGGCGATCTTGGAGATCTTGACCTTCGGGCCCTCCTTGATGCGGAAGATGACGGTGCCGAAGCTCGTGGTGCGGTCCCGCTCGATCGCGTAGTTCACCGCGACCTGGTTGTAGCCGGTCTTCTGGTAGTACTCGCGGATCTTCTCCTGGTCCTCCTTGACCTGGCGCTCGTCGAGCGAGGTGTTGGCCTTGGTCTTGACCTCCTTGTCGAGGCGGGTGCCCTTAACCTTCTTGTTGCCCTCATAGCGGACGGTCAGGACACGGAACTTGGGCGTCACCTCGAAGACGAGGTTGAACGTGGTCTCGGAAACGGCCTCGCGCTTGACCTCGATGAATTCGAACAGGCCCGTGCGGTAGAGTGCGCGGATGTCGCGGTCGATCATCGCGTCGTCGAGGTCGCCGCCCTCACGCACCTGCATGTTGGCGCGGACGACGTCCTCGCTGACAATGGCGGTGCCGACGAACCGGACCGAAACCTTGCCGACCTTGTAGGCCGCGCCGAGGGCTTCGGCCGACTGGGCCAGTGCCGCACCCCCGCCGATGACGGAACACAGTAAGAACAAAAAGATTACGCGAGCTACCCTCGCCAGAGGGTTAGGGTGTGAAGTTTTCAAAGCGAGTGATGTCCCTGAGGAAGGTAAGTTTCAATTCTCCTACCGGCCCGTTTCGTTGCTTGGCAACGATTAACTCGGCCGAATCGGCGGCTACCTGGAATTTTTCGTCGGCGTCTTTGGGTCGGGCAAGCATGAGAACTACGTCTGCATCCTGCTCGATCGATCCGGATTCACGCAGATCCGCGAGTTTCGGGGTGCGGTTCTCCTTTTCGGAAGAGCGGTTGAGCTGACTTAATACAAGCACCGGAACATTGAGTTCCTTCGCCAGCGACTTTAATCCGCGGGACGCCTCCGCGACCTGCTGCTCGCGCGGCACCTTGGGGTCGGTCGGGCTGAGGAGCTGGAGATAGTCGACAATGACGAAACCGAGGTTGTGCCGGGCGTGGATGCGGCGGGCCTTGGCGCGCAACTGCATGATGGTCAGCGCACTGGAATCGTCGATGTAGATGCTCGACTTGGAGAACTCGTCGGCCGCGGCCAGCAGGGCCCGCATCTCCTCGCCGTTCTGCTTCACGAAACCCTCGCGTAGCAGCTTCATGTTCACGCGCGCGCGGGCGCAGAGCATGCGCAGGGCGAGCTGGGCCGCGCTCATTTCGAGCGAAAAGACGAGCACGGCGGTCGGCGGCCCCTTCTTCGGCATCGCGGCGGCCTCGGCGATGTTGAGCGCGAGGGAGGTTTTGCCCATGGACGGGCGGGCCGCGAGGATGATCATTTCCTGCCGCTGGAAGCCGAAAGTAAGCTGGTCGAGGTCCTTGAAGCCGGAGGTCACGCCGGTGAGCTCGCCGCGGTGGTGGAGCATCTTGTCGATGACCTTGAAGGCCTCGCGCGTCGGCTCCTTCATGTGCTTGGCGGAGTCTTCGACGCGGTGCTGCGTGACCGCGAACATCTCCTTCTCCACCCGGTCGACGAATTCCTCGACACTGCCCTCGCGCAGCGAGAACGACTCCTCGACGATGCCGCCGGCCGCGCGGATGATCTCGCGCAGGAGGTGGAGGTCGCGGACGCGCTCGATGAAGTAGGTGGCCTGCGCCGTGGTCGGGATGCGGGAGCTGACCTGGGCCAGGTAGGCGTAGCCGCCGATCGCGTCGAGCTGGCCGCTTGCCTTCAGCTCCTCGGCGACGATGGCGGTGTCGATCGGGAGGTTCCGCTGGTAGAGGTCGAGCAGCTTCTCGTAGATGAGCTGGTTGGCGGGCGAGAAGAAGGCCTTGGCGACGAGCTTGTCCTCGAGGCAGCGCGCCACCGTGTCGGTGCCGTCGATGAAACAACACGAAAGGAGGTATTCCTCAGCCTCAAGGCTGTGCGGCAGCTCGCGGGCGGCCGCACCCGGAGCACGGGCGGGAAGTCTTTCGTTGGGCTCAGCCATGGGACGTGACGCTCAGATATGGGGCGCAGGGCGGAGGCGTCGCAACCACGGGTTTTGCACAAATTGCTCCCAAAACGCGAAGGCCGCGTCGAGTGACGCGGCCCGCGGGACAGGAGGACACCCGTTTATTTCTTCTCCTCGACGGGGCTCTCGATCGGATTCTCGGAGACGACGTCGAAGTTGAGCTCGACCGTGACCTCCGGGTGGAGCTTCACCTTCACGGTGTGCTGGCCAAGCGTCTTCACCGGCGTGTGCAGGTGGATGCGCTTCTTGTCGAGGTCGAGGCCGGCGGCGACGAGCTTGGCGTGGATGTCGGCCGAGGTGATCGCGCCGAACATCTTGCCGCCCTCGCCCGTCTTGACCGCGAAGGCCAGGGAGGTCTTCTCGAGCTTCTTGGCGAGCTCCTGCGCGCCGCCGAGTTCCTCGGCTTCGCGGACCGCGCGGCGCTTTTTGAGCGCCTCGATCTGCTTGCGGTTGGCCGCAGTCAGCGGCACCGCGATGTTGCGCGGGAGAAGGAAATTGCGGGCGTAGCCGGCGCGGACTTTGACTTGGTCGCCTTCGCCGCCGAGACCTTCGACGGGTTTGACGAGGAGGACTTCACTGTATGCCATGGTGGACGGGTGTTAAATGGTGGTGGAGGGTGAAAGGGAGGATCAGAACGGCACGTCTTCGTCGGCGCTTTCCTGCGCCGGGGCCGCCGGGGTGTTCGGGCGGGCCGCGCCGCGGGCCGGGGGCGAGTGCCGTTCGGGAGTCTGGTCGGTATCGTCGCCGCCACCGGCAGCGGCCGGGGCCGCGCCGTCGCCGCGGCTGCCGAGGAACTGGAAGCCTTCGAGGACGACCTTGAGCTTGCTGCGCTTCTGGCCGCTCGTCTTGTCCTCCCACTGGTCGAACTTCAGGCGACCCTCGACAAAGAGCGGACGGCCCTTCGTGCAGTATTTGGCGACCGTTTCGCCCTGCTTGCCCCAGGCCTCGATGTCCACGAAGGTCGTCTCGTCGCGCAGGGCGCCGGACTCGTCCTTGAACTGGCGGTTGACGGCGAGGCCGAACTGGCAAATGGCCGTGCCCTTGGGCGTGACACGGAGCTCCGGGTCACGGGTGAGGTTGCCGATCAGGTAGACTTTGTTGAAGTTGGCCATGGGGAACGGGGCACGCGGCGGGGCTCGTTCAGACGCCCTCGACGAAAGTGCGGTAGACGCTGCTGTTCAGGCGCAGGCGCTCTTTCAGATGCGCAGGGACATCCGCCGCGGCAGTGAAGGCGATGTGCACGTAGGTGGCACCGGTCAGCTTGGGGTCGGTGACGCGGGCGAAGTCGCGCTTGCCGATGTTTTCCACACCGGTGACCTCGCCCTGCAGGGTCGTGATGTCCTGCTTGAGGCCCTCGATGATCTGCTCGACGGAGTCTTCCTTGCCCCGGTTGTCGAGGATGAAGGTCGCGCGGTAGTTACGTTTGTTCTGGTTCATTTTTGGCTCTGCGGTTGAGGAGGTTCATGGCCTGGTCGGACCCGTCGGTGAGGAGCAGGCTGAGGCCGTTGAGATAGTGAGGAAGGGTTTGTTGGATGAGGGAGAGTTGTTCGGGGGCGAATTGCGCGAGGACGAAGTCCTTGAGGTCCATCTGCGGCGGCTGCTTCGGCCCGATGCCCAGGCGGTAGCGGGTGAACCCGGTGCCGAGGTGCTCGAGCAGGCTGGCCACGCCGTTGTGGCCGCCGGCGCTGCCGGTAGTCGTGACCTTGACCAGACCGAGGTCGATGTTGGTGTCGTCATAGACCGCGGCCACCGCGGCCGGCTCCAGTTTGTAGTAGCGGGCCAGGGCGCCGACGGCGCGGCCGCTCTCGTTCATGAATGTGAGCGGCTTGACGAAATGACACGACGCGCGGCCGGGGCGATCCCACCGGGCGACCTGGGCCTCGAACTGCGCCTGCTTCTTCCAGGCCAGCCCATGCTGGCGGACAAACGCATCGATCACGACCCAGCCAAGATTATGGCGGGTGTTTTCGTATTCGCGGCCCGGATTGCCGAGACCGGCAACGAGCGAGATGGACATGACTCAAAGAAC
>CAYHEW010000052.1:0-13592 GCA_964355715.1 uncultured Opitutaceae bacterium
GCTCGTGTAGAGCGCGATGTCAGTGTTCGAGATCCCGAGGTTCTTGTACATCACCACCGCCACCGTCATTACGACGACATACGGGATGCCCTGCCCAAAATAGAGCGTCGGAATCCAGCTCCACGCCCGCAGGGGACTCGAGGTATTTTCCGCCATGGTTCGCCCCGCACGCTGGGCAGTAGAACCAACCAGCGCAACGGCAGAGCAATAGGAGGCGCGGAGTTCGCGGAGAGGGTGCCGCTTTAGTCGTGACCTCGTGGTGAATTGCTCAAGAAGAGGATCTGAATCCCCGCACTCATTGACCTCCCCTAAGCCCGTCAACGGGCGCATCATCATCGACCGGACCAACTCCGCGTGGCAGTCGCAGCAGGTGCAGGAGCCCTGCATCCTGCAGAATCCGAAGGATCCGACCCGACTCGTCATGCTCTACTCGGGCGTGCCCAAGGCCAATCGCGCCACCTGCGCCTTCGGCAAGGCGTGGGCCTCGATCAATGATCCGATGACCTGGCACCAGGACCCGGCCAACCCCGTCTTCGGCCCCGGCAAGACCGGTTGGGACCGTGGCAGCATCCGCCTCGACGCGATGCTCTACATCCCCGAGGAGGACGCCTACTACATCTACTACTCGGGCACGATCGACCAGGTGCAGGACAACATCGGCCTCGCGATCTGCCCAGCTGGCGCCGACGGCTACTCGAATCTCACCTGGGACAAGATCATCCGCTACGGCACGAAACCCATCCTCCCGCCCGACCCCGAGGTGCCCTTCCGCGAGACCTACGCCTCCCAAGCCGCCGTCATGCGCGAATGGAACGCCACCGCCGGACGCTGGGACTGGCACATGTATTACTCGTATCGCGACAAGGACCGCACGCTGCCCGGCATCCGGCATGCTTCCTCGACCGACGGCAAGACCTGGAAGCGACACTGGCACGACGCCGACCCGCGCGGACTCGGCCACCTCTTCGCCTCTGTGCCTGACTCCTATTACGAATGGCACCAGATCCGGAAAATCGGCCGCACCTACGTCCTGAGCATGGAAGTCGGTCCGCAGTTCGGCAAACAGTGGCGGACCGTCCTCGCTGTCAGCCCACACCCGGTGAACGGCTGGCAGCAACTCGATCCCGACACGCTCCTGCAATCGAAATGGCCCGGCATCTACTCGGAGCAGACCATGTTCCACGTCGCCACGCCCGCCTTCTACACTTTCAAGGGCCGCCACTTCCTCTTCACGCAGGCCTGCGCCCGCCCCGGCAACGACAACTACATCGACGGCAACTGGGAGCTCTGGGGTTTTGAGTGCCAGCGCGAGCTCATCCTCCCCGGCGGCGACATCCTGATGGTCCCGTGAGGGTTTGATATTCCCCTCATGACCCACCGCGAGCGCTTCCTCGCCAACGTCCTTGGCCAGACGCGCGACCGTGTGCCGTACTGGCATTACTGGTGGGTTTGGGGCGCCACGTGGGAGCGCTGGCAACGCGAGGGTCTGCCACCGGAGTTCAAGACTTTCGCTGACGTGAAGGCGCATTTTGGAGCGGACGAGACGCCGCGGACCCTGCCCGTGAAGCTCGGACCGTTGCCGGATCTGAGCGCCAAGGTGAGCGAGGATGAGACCTCCGTGACCTACATCGACAGCTGGGGCATCAAGCGGCGCAACCTCAAGGGCGACGAAGGCATGTCGGAATTCATCGCGTGGCCCGTGCGCTTCCGCGACGACTGGCGGCGCTTCCGCGACGAACGCCTCGAGCCCCGCGACCCACGGCGCCTCGCCGGCGATTGGCGCGAGCAAGGTCGCGCGTGGATGGCGGCGGGTCTCCCCATCCAACTAGGCACCTTTCCCGACACCGGCGTCTTCGGCGCCCTGCGCTGGCTCCTCGGCGACGAGGAATGCCTCATGGCGTTCTGCGCCGAGCCGGACTGGGTGCACGAGATCATGGAGCACGTGACCACGCTGTGGCTCACCGTGTTTGCGCAGGTCGTGGGCGAGGTTCGCGTGGACATCATCCACCTCTGGGAGGACATGTGCGGCAAGCAGGGTCCGCTCATCTCGCCGGCACACTGGCGGGAATTTATGGCCCCGCAGTACCGCCGCATCCGGGACTTCGCCGCGGCGCACGGGATCCCGGTCATCTCGGTCGACACCGATGGCCAGCCCGACCTCATCGTGCCGCCGATGGTCGAGGCGGGGGTCAACCTGCTCTTCCCGATGGAGCCTGCCGCGGGTGCGGACGTGAACGTCTTCCGCCGGAAGTATCCCGGCCTCGCGCTGCTGGGCGGTATCGACAAGCGCGCCTTGGCCGCCGGCCCCGCCGCGATCGATGTCGAGCTTGCCCGCATCCGCCCGGCCCTCGCGAGCGGCCGCTACATCCCCAGTCTCGATCACCACATCCCGCCCGATGTCTCGTGGCCCAATTTTTGCCACTACGCCACGCGGTTGCGGGAGATGGCTAAGCCGTAGGGCGCACGCGCGCGGGCGTTCGTTAGGCGGGCGCACTTTTGCATGTTTACACCCACCGAGCGCGAGCAAGCTCGCGGCCTACCCCTTCTTCACCGGTGCCATCAACACCTTGTCCACGCGGTTGCGGTCCATGTCCATCACCTCGAAACGCCAGCCGCCCCACGCGAAGGACTCGCCCGGACGCGGGATGTGGCCGAGGCGGTCGAGGACGAAGCCGCCGAGCGTTTCGTAGTTCTCCTCGTGCTCGCGGGGCAGGGCCTCGAGCTTGAAGCGGCGGCGCAGGTCGTCGACGTCCATCGAGCCGTCGACGAGCCACGAGCCGTCGTCGCGCTGCACGGCGTCGGGTCCGCGACGGTCACCCGGCTCCGGCAGGTCGCCGACGATGGCCTCCATCACGTCAATGAGCGTGACGAGACCCTGGATGCCGCCGAACTCGTCGGTCACGAGGGCAAGGTGTTTGCCGGACTTCTTGAAATTCTCGAGCAGCTGCACGGCGTTGACCGTTTCCGGCACGAAGAGCGGCGGCGTGAGGTGGTTGCGCAGCTTGCTCTCGAGGCCGATCGCGGAGTTGGCCCAGAGCGCCTTCACCGCCACCATGCCGAGCACGTTGTCGCGCATGCCCTCATAGACGGGAAAGTGCGAGTGGCCGCTGGCGACGATCTTGCGCCAGTTGGCCTCGTCGGGGTCGGCGATGTTGAGCCAGACGACGCGGTTGCGCCGCGTCATGATCTCGGTCACCGGCCGTTCGTCGAGGCGCAGCACGCCCTCGACCATCGCGCGCTCGGCCTTGTGAAAAACGCCCGCTGACGTCCCCTGTTCGATCAGGTGGGCGACCTCCTCCTCGGATGGCGGGGCGTCGGCCTCCTTGCCGAGGCCGAGGACCTTGAGCACGAGGTTGGTGGACCGGGTGAGCACCCACACGAATGGGGATGCCAGGCGGGCGAGGGCGTTCATCGGGCCCGCCATGAGCATGGCCTTGCGCTCGGGGTTGTTGAGGCCGACGCGCTTGGGCACGAGTTCGCCGATGATGAGCGAGCAAAACGTGATCGAGCCGACGACGATGAAGAGGCCGATGCCTTGGCTGTACGGAGCCAACGCGGACACGTGAGCCACCAGCGCCGCGGCCTCGTCGGTCAGATTGGCGCCGCCGTAGGCACCGGCGAGGATGCCGATGAGCGTGATGCCGATCTGCACGGTGGAGAGAAACCGCGTCGGCTCTTGTGCGAGCGCCAGAGCGGCCTGCGCCTTGGCCGAGCCCTCGTCGGCGAGCTTCTTGAGGCGACCCTTGCGCGAGGACACCACGGCGATCTCTGCCATCGCGAAGATGCCATTGGCCACCAGCAGCAGGAAGATGATCAGGATCTCGGTCGCGATCTGGTTCATGGTTGGTCGCTCAGTCCCTTGATGAAGGCGTCGGCCTCGCGGATGGACTGCTCCATGCCGGCGATGAGCTTCGAGACATCCTGCTGCAGCGTGCGCGAGGTCGTGTCGAGCGAACGAATTGCCTGGGCGTTGAGGTTATGCTTCAGGAAGAGCACCTGGTCGCGGTACGTGGCGAGCACGGGATCCATGCCGGCCGCGGCGCGCCGCATCGTCCCGAGCAGCGCGGTGTAGCGCGTGCGCGTGGCGGCGAGCTGTTCCTGGCTGCGAGCGCGCAGCTCCGGGTTGCTGTAGAGGCCGAGTTCGTTGCCCCATTCCTCAAACAGGGCCCCGGCGACCGCCTCGATCGCGTCGATGCGCTCGCGCACCTCCTGGGCGGCGGACTCGCTCGCCTTGAAGCGGTCGTTCAGCTCCTCGTACTTGCGCTTCAGCTCTCCGCCATCGACGCGGGTCACCGCGAGGAACGCCTGCAGCGCGTCGGTGAACTCCTCCTTGGCCTCCGCCTGCGCCGAGCGGGCCTTCTCGACGCGCGAGACAAGAATATCACGCTTGGCGAAGCCCACCTTCTCCATTGCGCCGTAATACGCGGAGGAACAACCCGTGAGCAGCAACAGGGCCGGCAGGCAGGGGAGTAGGCGACTCATGCCGGCAGTTTGGCGAGTGAAGCCGGCAGAAGGAAGAAGGAATAAGGACAAGAGTCTCTCGCGGAGGCGCGGAGGACGCGGAGTAGGCCGAACCTGAATGGCCACATAAGGCGCAAGATGCTCAGAAAGAAACATTCACAACTTCAGATTCTTTTGTGCCTTTTGTGGCCATCCCCTGTTCGCTAAAATCCGTGGTTAGAAACTCCGCGCACTCCGCGCCTCCGCGTGATCCTCATTAACCTCAAATACCAACCCACGCGCCCGACTTCATCGAACCCAGCACCGCGGCGACGACGCGCTGGGCACGAATGCCATCGGCGAATGTCGGGAAATCCACCTTTTCCCCGCGGATCGCGTGCACGATCGCGCCGGGGGTGGTCGGGTCGCCGCGGCCGAGGAAATCCGTGGGCAGTTTTTGCAGCGGGAGGTCGGTTTTCCACGTGGCGTACTTCGTGAGCGTGGCGCCGGCGCGCAGCCAGATCTCCTCTGGATGATCCGAGTGCACGGCGAGCGTTCCGCGCTCGCCGGAGATCTCGATGCGGAAGAAGTTACCGTAGCCCGGCGCGACCTGCGTGGTCTCGAAGGTCGCGATCACACCGCCGGCCAACTCGGCGAGCCAGGCGGCATTGGTGTCGGTCGTGACCGGCCGCACGGTGCCAGCGGCATCGGGCTTTTCCGGGATCAGCGTCTGCGCGAGCCCTACCGCGCGACGGTAGTCGAGGCCGGTGAGGAACCAGACGCCGTCGACCATGTGCACCCCGAGGTCACCGAGCGCGCCGAAGCCGGCGAGGGCCGCGTCGTTGCGCCAGGTGTGCGGCGTGGCCGGGGCGCCGAGGAAGCTCTGCAGGTAAACGGTGTTCACGCGCAGAATGCGTCCAAGTTCGCCGGCGGCGATCAGCTCACGGGCGAAGCGGAACGCGGCGACGTTGCGGTACGAGAAATTAATCCCGCCGAGCCGTCCGGCCGCGGCGCGCGCTGACTCCATCGCCTCCGCCTCGGCGACGGTCATCGCCATGGGCTTCTCGCACGCCACGTGCGCCCCGTGCTTGAACGAGAGCAGGGCCGACGGCGCATGGAATTTGTTCGGCGTGCAGATCGAGACGAGGTCCGGCTTGGTCTCACGCAGCATGGCCTCCGCGTCCTGGAACTGCGGCGCCGCGCGATGCGCCGCTGGCAGGCGCCAGTGCTTGGGATCAGCGGGGTCCGCGACGCCCACGAGCGCGACCCCCGGCTTGGCCAGGATGTCGTTGAGGTGCACGTGGCTGATGCCACCAGCGCCGATGACGGCGTAACGCAGCGGTTGGGTTTCCATGATGGTTGGCTGTTCGATTATCGGATGAAGAGCGAGGCTCTCGCGGAGACGCGGAGTGCGCGGAGTTTCTTAACCACGGATTTCACGGATGGCACGGATCAAACGATGGCCACCCTCCTTCGCAAAGCCTACAGAGGGCACGGCAAGAGGCACAGAAGGCACAAAATGATCTGAAGGTTTGGATTACCGTTTCTGAGCCTTTTGCGCCTTATGTGGCCATTCCCCTAACGCCCATCCGCGTTATCGGCTAATCCGTGGATTAACAACTCCGCGTACTCCGCGTCTCCGCGAGAGACGGTATTACTTCGTCGGCAGATTCTCCCGTACGGACGCGGCCCAGTCGGTCAGGGCCTTGATTTCTGCGGGAGTGAGGCGGGCGTCGGCGTGGGTCAGCTTGTATGATCCCAGCGGCATCTTACCCTCTTCTACCTCCTCGATCAGTTCCTCGAGTTTTCGCGACTGCCGCTTGGCGGGATAGGTGCCGAAGGCGGAGAAATTCAGGTGCGCCTTGCCCTCCTTCACGTGGTCCGCGAGCCACCAGCCGAGAGGCTGGATCTCGGCGTACCAGGGATAACGCGTGTGGTTCGAGTGGCAGTCGTAGCAGGCGCGCTCCAGGACCGCCTTCACCTCGGCCGACGGCGGCCGCAGCACCGTCAGGTCATCCGGCCCCGGCGCGCCGGGCGCGAGGTTCTTGGCCGGCCGGACGAATTGCGCCCCGATGAGCAGGACGGCGAAGGCCAGCAGAACGATTTTCAGAAGGCGGATGCGACGAGGTGACATGGTTCAGGAAGTGGGAGATTGCACGCGCCGTTTCTCCTCCTCGCGCTCGAGGTAGGGGATACCCTTGACCATCCATTCCGGAGCGGGGGCGCCACGCAGGTAATGGTCGAAGAACTGCCACAGGCGAAGGGTGTAATCCTTCAAGTCGGCGCGCCGACGCAGACCGTGGCGCTCCTGGTTGTAATTGAAGTACCACGCCGGCTTGTCGTGGCGCCGCAGCGCGAGGAAGAGCTCGATGCCCTGCTCCCACGGCACGGCGTCGTCCATGTCGTTGTGCAGCATCAGCAGCGGGGTCTGCACGTTGCGGATGTGGAAGACCGGCGAATTCGCGACGTACAGCTCCGGCGCGTCGGTGAGCGGCCGCCCGATGCGGCTCTGGTTCTGCTCGTACTGGAACTGGCGCGGCCGGCCCGGACCCCACCGGATGCCCGCGTACGCGCTGGTCATGTTGCCGACCGGCGCGCCGGCGGCCGCCGCTTTGAAGCGGTTCGTTTGCGTGACCATGTAGGCGATCTGGTAACCGCCCCAGGAGTGACCCTGGATGCCCACGTTGACCGGGTCCGCGTAGCCCTTGGCCACCAGCGCCTCCACGGCCGGCAGCACGCAGTCGAGCGCGCTCTGCCCCGGCCGGCCTTCGCGATAGACGATGTCGGGCATCAGCAGGATGTAGCCATTGCTGGTGTAGAGCGCCGGATTCAGGTTCTGGCTCGGCGCCGGCGGGATGAACCGGTGAATCGTCTGGGTCAGTTTCTCGTAGATGTAGACGAGCACCGGGTATTTCTTCGCGGGATCGAAGTCGGCCGGCAGATAAACCAGCGCCTGCAGCGGCACGCCCTGTGCGTTGGTGTATTCCATCAACTCCGCCCGGCCCCACTTGAACGGCTCGAGCCGCGCGCCGAGCTCAGAGATCTTCGTCAATGAGGTGAGCGCGGATGTGGTGGTGTAGACGTCGGGGAACTCGTCAAAGCGCGAGGCAGTGACGAGCAGCACATCGGCCTCGAGCGCGCGGCCGACATAGGCATGGAAACGGTCGCCCCAAAGCAGACGCTGCGGTGCGGTCGCGGCGGCAAAGGTCGTGCGAAAGAACCCGGTGGCGCGCGTGCGCTCGTTCTCGGCCTTGAGAATGAGCGGCTGCGCGGGATCGAGCCCGCGGTCCTCGTCATCCTCCTCGCGCGGGGTGATGTCCTGCACGCGCAGGACCGTCTTGTCCCTGCGGCCGGCGCCGACGGTGAGGTTTTGCGGGGCACGGCCGTCGGGGTAAAGCTGCCAGACGTCGAAGCGGTCGTAGGCGAGGAAAGAAGCGCTGTCGCTCGTCCAGCCGCCCCAGCCATACGACGGTGGCGGTTCGGGCATGTCGTGGTCCTCCACGGTAAAGGTCACCGGCAGGCCGCGGGTGAGTTCGCGCGTCGCCCCCGAGGCGGTGTCGAGCACGCGCCAGTGGCCGGCGTCGAAATACGCCGCCCAGCGTCCGTCCGGAGACCAGCTCAGCGACGGACCGCCGCGCGTGCTGCCGCGCAGCGCCTCGAGGACGCGCCGTCGTGCGCCGGTGGCGGTATCGACGAGATAGACGTCGGCGTAGGCGGCATCGTAATCCTCGCGGCGGCGGTAAGCCCGGTCGTCAAGACCCAGCGCCCGGCTGCCGTCGTCGCTCAAAGTGACCGTGGGCAGGCTTTCATCCGCCAACTGCGTGTAAGTGCCGGTCGCGAGTTCGTACGCCCCGCGGTAGGTGCGGTTGCGCTCCTGGATCGCGCGCACTTCCTGGATCGGCTGCACGTAATCGTCGGCCGTCCGCCAGAGATCGGCCGTGACCTTGTCCTCGGGATCGGTCGCCGCGTCGGGGTCCGGTTCCGGCAGCGGTGCCGGGGCGAGACCGAGGTAAAGTTTCTTGCCGTCGCGCGAAAACGCGGGCGCAGCCTTGTCGCTGACGAATAACCCCGCCGGCGGCGTGAGCCTGAGTAGCGTCGCAGCTTTCGCGCCACGTTTCCACAGGTAGGCGCGGAAGCGCGGCTCGGCCGCCGCGTGGTCGTCGTGATCACTGACGAAGGCCACCTGGGTCTGGGCGCGGTCCCACGCGAGTTTCAGGAAACGCCCAGGTCCGGCGAACAGCGGGACGGGCCGCGACGAGCCCGGGGTGAAGGCGAAGACACCGTTGTCGGCGGGATGCGGTTTCGAGCACACCGCATAGACGAGGGTGTTGCCATCGCGGCTGAAGCTGTACTCGACCACCGCGGGGAAGGTGCGTTCGGCGCCGGTGACGAGGCTGCGCAGCACCAAATCGGTGCCATACACGGGCGGCTTTTTCTTCTTTTCGGCTTTGGCGGCGGAGAGGGTTTGGTTGGTCGCGGCGGGCCTCTTGGCCTTCGTCTTGGCCATTTTCGCCGCGGCGGCCTTTTCGGCCTCGGTCTCGGGCGTGGCCTCCTTGAGGTAGGCGACCCAGGCGCCGCCGCGGGCCGGGATCTGAAAGTTCTTCACGTTCGGCACGCGCACGGCCTCGCCGTTGGTGAGATTGACCATGATGAGGCCGTTCTTCGGCATCTCGTCGGGTTTCTTCTTCTGCGTCCGCGCCGCAACCGTGGCCGCGTGGGTGGGGAAGGTGGAGGCGACGGCGAAGCGGTTGTCACCGGTCAGCGTGATGCGGATCTCGCGTGGCGGCGGGGGCTCGTCGGGATTGGCCGCCCGCGGTGGCGGGAACTGCGCCGGCGGCCGCGCGCCCACCGCGGCGCGCAACTCACGTCCGGTCACGAGGTCGCGCAGGACCAGCGAGCCGTCGGCCACCTGCGGCATGTCCGCATACGCCAGCCAACGCCCGTTGCGCGAGACGATCGGCGTGTCGAGGCTGCGCCAACCGTCAAAGTCGGACGGCGCCAGCGAACGTTTTTCCGCGCCGGTTGCCGTGATGCATACGGCCAACCAGACAAGTAGCAGGCGAAAACGGACCATACCCCTGAGCGTAGCCTACGTCTGCCGGTCAGGGGCAAGGAAAAGACATAACTTTTAACCACGGATTTCACGGATCCAAGTAGTGGCCGCCCCCCTTCGCCAAGCCTGCGGAGGGCGCGGCATGAGGCACTATAAGGCCCGGAAATTTTTACAGGAGGAAACAGAGGGAACAGAGAGTCCAGTCCACAGCCTCAGTTTTCTCTGTTACCTCCTGCAAATTGGATTGGTCCCTTCTGTGCTTATTGTCGCACCGCGAGTTCGATGGCGACGATCGTAATGGGGCGGTCACCACCGTTTTCCACCGTAATCTCGTTCCAGCCATCGCGGACCAACGTGACCGGGAAACGATAGTCGTAACCGCGGTGCTCGGCGGTGTGATGGGTGAGCGGACCGCACGGAAACAGCAGCCGGTCGGTGGCGGTATGCTCCAACCGCGGCCAGCAGCCGTTGAAGGCGACAGGCAGGCAGGTGAAGGTGTCGCCGGCCTTGAGGACGATCTGGACACACAACTCCAGGTTTTGATCGGCCGGCTCGGCGGCCATCGGCAGGCGGAAGAGATGATTCCAACCTTTCTCCAATATCACCGGCAGTTGCGGCGTAACCTCGAACGGCGGCAGCACAAGACCGTAGCCACTCAGGGAAAGGGTGTAGTGCTTCGGCTGGCCACGGAGTTCATCGAGGCGGTCAATGTAGCGCAGTGACGTGTAGTCCGAAATCAGGCCCGGGACGCGCGCCTGGTCGGTGCAGTAGAAATTGAACCATTCGATGCCGTCGGCCCCGAGCGCCAGCTTGCCGGCGGCGTTGGCGTGCAGCATCTCGCGACTCGATGAGATCAGGCGGATGTGCTGGCGGTGCTTGATCGCGGGGGCGTACGTGGGCAGGGGATTGGCGCCGTCCTCGATCACGCCATAGATGGCGACCCGGTCGCCCAGCCGCCGTCGCAGGTCGTCGTGCGGCATTTCCCAGCTCGTGCACCAGAATCCCGAGGGCGAAACGAAATCGAGCGTGCCCTCGCGGCAGAGCGTCTCCACGTCGAGACCAATGCTCTTCAGCGTGTCCAGCTGACCCGGGATGCGCATGCCCAGCGGATAGGGTCGGCCGGTTTTTTTAGCCCGCGCCTCGGTCAGGGCCCGGATGCTCCGGAACCAGTCGCTCATCATGGTAACGGTGGCCGGCGTGGCATTGGGTTCGCAGCAGAGCGGCTGCCGCCACCAATCGAGTTCGAGCCCCTCGTAGTCGTAGTCCTCCACGACCTCCTTGATCTGGGCGAACATCAACGCGCGCACCTCCGCCTTCTCGTAGCTGAGGCCCTCGCGGTAACCCGGCTCGAACATCGTGGGGGAGTAGCCGCTGCGCTTCAGCCGCATCTCCGGCTGCTTGAGCAGGGGCACGTTAAAGAAGCTGCCCGGGATGTTCTTGTGTCCGTGAAAGTCATTCATCCGCACGCCCACCCACGGCGCCACCCCGCGGCGGCGGCAGGCCTTGGCGGTTTCAGCCAGCCAGTCCACGCCCGCGTCGAGCAGATCCTGGTACAGGTTCATGAACGCCATGATGCGGTCGATGAACAGCTCCACGTCCTCCGGCTCGGTCGCGCCCTGGCAGATCGCGTGGCCGCGGAAATACTCGCGGTCACCGCGCCGGTAGCCGTCGAGGATGGTGGGGATGACCTTGCTCGGATACCAGGCGCGGCAGGCGTTGGCGTTGATGATGAAGGTGTCGATCCCACTGTCGGCCAGCAGATCCACATAGCGCTGGATCGCCACAGGCTTGAACGGCCCGCCGATCGGCCGCGGAGCGGGCTCGGGCTGGCCGGTGCGCGGATTGACGGGCGTCTGCAGCGAGAAATCCTCCGGCTGCCATTTTTCCGGATTGTAGAAGAAAACGCAGGTGTCGCCGTTGAAGAGATTGCGGTGCTGGGTGCGGAGCGGGTGGGGCATGGGGTGGGGGTCTGATTCAGCTCCGCCAGCCAGCCGGCATGGCGGCCAAGAACTGTGCGAAGTCGTCCTCGGTGGCGGCGACGTACGGCGGCAGCAGGCGCAGGGGAAAATCGCGATCGCTGACGCGGAACAACATCTTGTCGTAGGCCCCGTCGATATGGAAACGGTTGGCCGACAGCTTCATCAGCGTGGCGACCATGGCGCGCATTTCCGGCACATCGGCGGCGCGACGGTCGTCGTCGCCGGCGACATAGGCCTTGGCCCGGGCGTAGTTGACCGTGGAGATAGACGCCAGCAGGCCGACCTCGTGGGTGCGCCGGGCGATGGCGTGGCCGAATTCCGTGAAGTAGAAACGCAGGCGCGGCGCAGCCGTCAGCAGGTCGGCGACGATGGCCGGATCGTCGGCGCTCGACTTGACGCCGATGAAATTCGGATGCGCCGTCGCGAGCCGGTGGTATTCGACCGAGGTCAGCAGCCGCTTTGTGCGCAGCAGGTTGTAATGATGAAAACGGCAGTCGGGGAAGCGTCCGCAGGTCTCGGCGAAAAACGTGTCCAGCTCGCGGTCGTTCAGCGCCCCCCAGGCGGGCAGGGAAAGCTGGAAGGTGCGAAAACCGAGGGCGTGGCCGCGACCGATGCGCTCGATGATCGCGGGCAGCGAAAGCGAGATGATCCCGAGCATGGGCGAGACCTCATTCTCCCGGGCCGAGCGCCAGAAGGCCGCGGCGATCCGGTCGAATTGCGTATCCGTCACGGCATAACCCTCACCCGCTGTGCCGAAGACGTAGATGTGCCGCGTCAACCCGCGGGCAATGGTCTGCACCTGCCGGCAAAATCGTTCCTCATCGAATTCGAGGCGCTCGGTCCAGGGGACCACGGCGGTGGCGAGAATCGCGGCGGAGGGAGGATTCGGGTTCAAAAGCGGGGCGGGGACAGGGCATGCTTGGACAACCGCGCCCAATTGTCATCACCAGAGGTGGCGCCGATATTTAACCACGGATTACACGGATCACACGGATCAGATGATAGCCCCCGTGGCTTGGATCCGTGCCATCCGTGTTACCGAGCGCAGCGACAGGGCTCTAAATCCGTGGTTAAATTCTGCATTTTCCTTTCGGTTCTCCTTGGCGACCGCCACCTGCCCTCCTACAGATGACCGCCGCTAACGCCCCCACCGTGACATCCTCCCACACCGTTTCCACCGGCTCCGACATCCGGCCCATCCGCAAGGTCATGGCCGCCAACCGCAGTGAGATCGCCGTGCGGATCTTCCGCGCCGGCACCGAGCTTGGCCTGCGCACCGTCGCCGTCTTCGCGCAGGAGGACCGCTTCTGCATCCACCGCTACAAGGCCGACGAGTCCTACCAGATCGGCCACGGTCACGGCCCGGTCGCCGCCTACCTCGACATCCCGTCGATCATCGGCGTCGCCAAGGACAAGGGCATCGACGCCATCCACCCCGGCTACGGCTTCCTCTCCGAGAACGCCAACTTCGCCCGCGCCTGCGAGCAGGCCGGCATCATCTTCGTCGGCCCGCGCTCCGAACTCCTCGACATGATGGGCGACAAGACCGCCGCCCGCGCCCTCGCGCACAAGGTCGGCGTGCCCGTGCTCCCCGGTACCGAGGAGCCCGTCACCGACCGCGCCGAGGCCCTGAAGATCGCGAAGGAGATCGGCTTCCCCCTCATCATCAAGGCGGCCTTCGGCGGCGGCGGCCGCGGCATGCGCGTCGTGCACCAGGCCGCCGATCTCGCCAATCTCCTTGACGAGGCCCAAGGCGAGGCCGGCCGCGCGTTCGGCAACCCCGCCGTCTTCCTCGAGAAATATATCCCGCGCGCCAAGCACATCGAGGTCCAGATCCTCGGCGACAAGCACGGCAACGTCATCCATCTCCACGAGCGCGACTGCTCGGTCCAGCGCCGCCACCAGAAGGTCGTCGAGGTCGCCCCCAGCTTCGGCCTGCCCGACAAGGTTGTCTCCGACCTCTGCGAGGCCGCCGCCAAGCTCGCCCGCGCCATCCGCTACGACAACGCCGGCACCGTCGAATTCCTCTACGACCTCGACCGCCACGAGTGGTTCTTCATCGAGATGAACCCGCGCATCCAGGTCGAGCACACCGTCACCGAGGTCATCACCGGCCTCGA
>CAYHEW010000053.1:0-13325 GCA_964355715.1 uncultured Opitutaceae bacterium
CGCCGAGATCTATGGCCCCACCGAGGAGGCTCGACTCAAGCTCGCCGAGAAGGTCCGCGAGATCTACCGCGCCACCCCCGGGGTCGTGGACATCGACTGGTACGTCGAGGCGCAGCAGGCCAAGACCGTCTTCCGCGTCGACAAGGCCAAGGCGGCGCTCCACGGCATCACCGAGGCCGCCATCGCCCGCACCGTTCAGTTGGCGGTGCAGGGTTACCCGGTCACCCTACTCCACTCGCCGGCCGACCGCGAGGACGTGAACGTCGTCCTCGAACTCCCGCGCAGCCTCCGCACGCGGCCCGACGACATCCTCGCCCTCTCCGTCCGCTCTGAGATGAACCCCGCCGCGCCCCTCGTGCCGCTGCGCGAGCTCGTCACCGTCGAGCCGACGCACGGCGAACGGAACATCTACCGCAAGAACCTGCAGAACGTCACCTACGTCACGGCCGACGTCGCGGGCGTGATCGAGAGCCCGGTTTACGCGATCCTCGCGATGAACAAGGAGCTCGCGAAGCTCGACGGCCGCGACTTCGGCGGCACGCAGCCCAACGTGAAGCTCTACAACGCCAGCATGCCCACCGACGACCGCGAGCCCGCGATGAAGTGGGACGGCGAGTGGCAGGTCACCCTCGAGGTTTTCCGCGACCTGGGCCTGGCCTTCGCCGCCGTGTGCATCCTGATCTACATGCTGATGGTCGGCTGGTTCAAAAACTACACCACGCCGCTCATCGTCATGACGGTCATCCCGTTCTCGCTCGTCGGCATCATGCCGGCGCATGCGGCGATGGGGGCGTTCTTCACCGCCACGTCCATGATCGGCTTCATGGCCGGCGCCGGCATCGTGGTGCGCAACTCGATCATCCTCGTGGACTTCATCGAGCTGCGCCTGAGCCACGGCCGCACGCTGCGCGAGGCCTGCCTCGAGTCGGGGGCCGTGCGCTTCCGACCGATGATGCTGACCGCCCTCGCGGTGGTCGTCGGCGGCCTCGTGATTTTGGCCGACCCGATCTTCCAGGGCCTCGCGATCTCGCTGCTCTTCGGCGCCATCGCCTCGCTGATCATCAGCCCGCTGGCCGTGCCGCTCATCTACTACATGACCCACGCTGACCGCCCGGCGAAGCCCGTTCCGGCCGCGAACGACAAGTGCGAAATCTCCTCATGAGCTTCCTCAAGATGTTCAAGTCCCTCTTCACCTCCGCCCCCCGCTGCACGCCGCTCGAATGCGCGCACCGCGTCCGCGCCGGCGAGGCCTGCCTCGTCGATGTCCGCGAGCCCGGCGAGTGGTCCGAGGGCGTGGCCCGCTCCGCCCGGTTGCTTTCGCTGAGCGACCTGACGGGCCGCCGCGCCCAGTGGCAATCATTCCTGGCCGAGGCCGCCGACCGTGAAATCCTGCTGTACTGCGCCTCGGGCGCACGCTCCGGCATGGCTGCGAAGATCCTTGCCGCCGAGGGCTTCCGGGTCGCCAACACGGGCGGCCTCGGCGACTGGGCCACCGCGGGATGGCCGGTGGTCAAGCCACCTCGCGCGGGCGCCTAGGCGGGGTCCAGGCCGCAAGCCGGCGAACCCACGCCGAGTTTGCGCTCGTGCCGCCACGTCGCAGCAACGCGCCATAGCCGGCGCAACGTGAGCGCCACGATCCACGCCAACAGCATGGTCACCACCGTATGGCTCAGGAAATGTGCCCCCCGGAGCATTTGGTAGCCGCCCATCCACCAGCCGACCGCCAAGCCGAGGGTCACGACCGCGACCCGCCAGCGGACAGAGCGACGCAGCCAGGCAAGGCCCAGCAGGGCGAAGCCGCCGCTCGCGTGGGCCGCCGGAAAACAGCGCCCGCGCGGCTCGGAGCCGGTGTGGATGGACAGGTGCAGGTGCTCGTAGGTCGAGTCGCCGCCGTACCGACTGATCTCGGCGGGACAATGCATGCCTGAGTAACGTTTGCCCAAGCCGGTCAGCAGCGGCACCATGGCCATGGTCAGGATCGCAATCCAGAGGTCCGACCGCGCCCAGCCCAGCCGGCCGCGCCACCGCTGCGGCCCGAACGCAAGCGCCAGCAGGCCGCAGCCCACCGCGGCGATCACCGCCTTGGGCCCTTGGTAAAAGCAAAGGCGGCCCAGGCTGCTTTTCCCATCAACGACCCAATGCCCGGCGGCAAAGTCGTAGAACCAATCCTGGACGAGCAGATCGAGATCGGACTTCGCAAAGACCGCGAAAAGCGCAACCAGCAGAAAAAGCACGGGCCAGAGCGTCACGTCTAGACGGGAGTAACGGGGCTGGACCGGCGGGGGTAAGGCGGGGTCGAGACTAGGGGGCATCCCCCATCATTGGCGCACTGGATGCCCGCGCGGTCAATTCGAGATCTCGCCTGGTCGAAAGGCTTCGCCGGGCGCCGGCGCTAATATCTCAGGTTCAAGCTGCTGTTAACTGTGCTCGCAGCTTGCGGACCGACTCCCGGCGTTGCAGGCTGGGGCATGTGGAGCAGGGCTGTGCACATTGCCGGCCACACCGAACACCCCGCCGGACTGGCTGTGGGAATCAGGCGCGACTGTGCTGATCCGGGGCTGCCTGACCGCGCGCACCCATGAACTTTCCCTTTTTCCGCCCCCGCCACGATGCGCAGGTCTGGCCCTGCGGACCCGATTGCATCTACGCCCGGCCGCATCACACCCAGGCGGGCGACTGGATCTGGTGCGAACGACCCGAGGCCAACGAACGCATGCGGCACGCGGGCGGCGAATGCCCCGATTTCCGTTCGACGGGCGGACTCCCGGGCACGATCACGGCACGGTCCGCTGGCAGCTTCACCCCATCATGAAACGAACCCACCCCACTCGCCTGCTGGCCTTCCTGTTTTCCCTCCCCCTGCTGGCCGTCGCCGGCGCCGACGGTGACGCGGTCAAGGCCCGCCTCATCGAGGACGGTAATCCCGGGGCCGCCGAGATCCGCAAGCTCGGCGAGGATGCCATCAACCGTCTCGCCACGACGCTCGTGCGCGAGGTCACCGCCGCCATGGCCAAGGAGGGCCCGGCCGGAGCCGTCGACACCTGCCACCTAAAGGCCGTGCCGCTTACCAACGGAACCGTGGCCGGGCTGCCCCGCATCCTCGCCATGAAGCGCACGAGCCTTAAGCTCCGCAGTCCGGCCAACGCCCCGGATGCCGCCGAGAAGCTGGTCCTCGACCACATCCAGCAGCTGCTGGACGACGGCGACTCGCCGCCGCCCCTGCTCGTGCAGCGGGTCGAGGCCCCCGGTGCCGCCCCGGAATGGCGCGTCTACAAGCCCATCGGCATGATGCCGAAGTGCCTCGCCTGCCACGGCGACCCGGAAGGCCAGCCGGACGCCCTGCGCGCCAAGCTCGCCGAGCGCTACCCCGACGACCAAGCCACGGGTTACAACACCGGCGAGTGGCGCGGACTCATCCGCGTCACCGTCGCCGAAGCTCCGGGCAAATGACCGCTGCCGCCGCGGCCCGGGACGACGAACCTGCCTTTGTATGAATCCGCAATTCTGGGACAACCGCTACGCCACGGAGGACTTCGTGTACGGCACGGAGCCGAACGATTTCCTGCGGCACTGCGCCAATCATATTCCCGACGGGCCCGTGCTGTGCCTGGGCGAGGGCGAGGGCCGCAACGCAGTCTACCTGGCGACCCGCGGTTACAACGTGACTGCCCTGGACCAGTCGGCAGTCGGCCTCGCGAAGGCGGAAAAACTCGCCGCCGAACACGGCGTGAGCCTCACGACCATCGCCACCAACCTGGAGGAATACTCCATCGATCCCGAGGCCTGGTCGGCGATCGTGTCGATCTTCCTGCACCTGCCGCCGTTCCTGCGCCGTGAGGTGCACGCGGCCGCCGCCGCCGGCCTGCACTCGGGCGGCGTCTTCATCCTCGAGGCCTACACGCCCGCCCAGGTGAAGCACAAGACGGGCGGCCCGGTCACCAATCCCGAGATGCTCATGAGCCTCGACCTGCTGCACGGCGACCTGATCGGCCTCGAGATGGAGATCGGCCGTGAGATCGAGCGCGACGTCATCGAGGGCAAATGCCACACCGGGCGCGCCGCCGTGGTGCAGGTGATGGCCCGCCGCGGATAAGGTCCTAGGGCGCGGACCCCGGGGATTTTTCCTGACGCAGGAATGCCTCGGCCAGCTCGCGCCGCAGGGCCGCCTTCTTTTCCGGCGGCTGGGCCTGCAACCGACGCTGGATCTCGGCCCGGCGCTCCGGCGACGACGCCTGCATCATGCGGCGCCAGGCGTCCTGCAGGTCCGGATCGAGCGCGCCCCAGCCGAGACGCAATTGGTGGCGCTCCGCTTCGGGCAGGCGGCGGTATTTCCCGATCTCCGTGCGCAATGCCGCGCGCTCGGCCGGGCCCATGGCCCGGATCCGGGCGATCACCCGTTGCATCTGGTCGAGGTCGTCGTCGGTCAAACCAAGGAAATGCTCCAGCGCGGCCATCTCCTGCGGAGCGGGTTGCAGCGGGGGCGCAGCCGGTTCATCGGCCGTCACGGGCGTCGCCCAGACAGCAAGGCTGCCGAGCACGAGGACCAGGGTAAGGTTCGTTTTCATGGTAGGGTCAGCGATTTTCAGCGGCAGGCAGGTGCAGGAGCGCCGTGCGGTTTTCCTCGTCGAGGAGCGGCGCCGCCTGCTCCAGCACCGCCTCCATCGCAAATAGTTCGACCAGTTGCGGTGAGAGCTCCGGCCCGGCCGGGACCGGTTCCGGCGACCGCGGCTTGATCACGACCAGGACCAGCAGGGCTGCAGCGCCCAGGGCGCCGACCCAGCCCAGCGCAGGCCACGCCGGCCAGCGCCAGCGCCGCGTTGCGGGAGCCTGGCGCAGGTCGCGCTTGAGCGCCACCCAGCGGGCCTCGAATTCGGGTGACGTGTCGCGATACCGGCGGGCCAGCAGGCGGTCGGTCTCTTTGTCGTCAGGGGGCAATGACGGATTTGGGTTCATTGGAGGGTCTCCATTTCGGTTCTGAGCATCTGACGGGCGCGATGGACGAGCACCCGGAGCGCGTTTTCGGACATCCGCAACGTCGCGGCCGCCGCCGGGTAATCCAGTTGCTGCTGCTGGAGCAGCAGCAGCGCGGTGCGCGGCCGGTCCGGCAGGCGGTCGAGCGCGCGCTGCAGGATCTCCTCCGTTTCGGCCAGCCGCCGTTCCGCCGCGTGGTCGGTCGACAATTCGTCGAACAGCTCGGGCGGCACGGCCTCGGCGGGCTTGCGGCGCCGGTGCCGTCGCTCATTGCGCACCAGATTGTGGGCGATGTGAAAGAGAAAGGTCGAGAACCGGGCTGTCGGCCGGTAACTGCCGGCGGTGCGATGCAGCCGGACGAAGACTTCCAGCGTGAGGTCCTCCGCATCCCCATGCGAACCGAGCGAGCGATAGAAAAAACTGAGCAGCGGGCGCTTCCATCGGTCGAAGAGCAACTGCAGCGCTGCCTCGTCGCCGTCCGCCACCCGCGCCATCCAGGCTGTCTCCAGTTCCTCGGCCGGGTCCGACGCCTCCGCCATCGGCCAGGCCAGCCAGCCGGGCAGCCAACCGATGAGAGTCTGCAGGGTTGCGATCACCGTAGAGTCCAACCCCGGCAACCCGGCGATATTACACACGATCCTCGCAAAACTTTCGGGAAAAGAACGGGCCGTGTAATAACGCCGCGGTACCGGGGTTGAACTGGGATGAAGGAAACAACCATGAAATCCAAGATCATCCTCCTCACGACCCTCATCAGCATCGGTCTCCTGACCGGCGCTTCGGCCTTCGCCCGTGGCGGTGGCGGCAATGGCGGCAGCAACCGCGGCAGCGGCGGCGGCACCCCGGTCCGCGATGGCTCCGGCCAGTCGGTCAACCGCGGCAACCCGAATTCCCAGGGTGCGCCCCTCAAGGACGGCTCAGGCAAGGCCACCGCTCCCGGCAAGGGCGCGAAGGACGGCACGGGCAACCAGGCCAACTGCCCGAATCCCTGAAGCCATTTCCCACCGCTTTTTCCCAGACGAGCCCGGCCGGGCTCGTCTTTTTTGTTCCCGCCCGTTGCTTTCGACCATCGCCCTTGCACGATGGGGATCCGACCCATGCCTGCCGACGTCCTTGGTCCGTTTCTCCGCGCGCATCGCCACATCCTCGGCGAGGGCGCGGTGATCGAGCGACTGCGGCGACGCCCGGGCGTCGTGCTCGATCCTCATTTGGTCAACGCCGCGTTTGTCTACGAGCCGGTGAACCGCGCGCTGTTGGTGGAGATCTACCGGCAGTACCTCGAGATCGGGCGCGAGCATGACCTGCCGCTGTTCCTGACGGCGCCCACGTGGCGGGCCAATGCGGTGAACATCGCCGCGGCCGGCTGCGGCGGACGCGAGGTCAATGCCGACAACGTCCGCCTGCTCCAGGACCTGCGTGCCGCCACCGGACCCTATGCCGCAAAAGTCGTGATCGGCGGCATGCTCGGCTGCCGCGGCGACGCCTACCGCCCCGACGAGGCGCTGGATGCCCGCGAGGCGCGCGTCTTCCACGCCTGGCAGGCCGACCGCCTGACCGCGGCGGGTGCGGATTTCCTGATCGCCATCACGCAACCGGCGCTGAGCGAAGCCCTCGGTGCTGCCGGTGCGATGGCCGCCACGGGGCTATCCTATCTGGTGAGCTTCGTGGTCCGGCCGTCCGGCACCCTGCTCGACGGCACACCGTTGGGCGCCGCCATCGCCAGGATCGACGACGCCGTCACGTCCCGCCCCACCGCCTACCTGATCAATTGCACGCACCCGGACTTCGCGCGTTCGGCCCTGTGGCATCCGATCCATTCGTCGCCGCAGGTCCGGGAACGCGTCATTGGTCTCCTCGGCAACACCGCGGCCCTGAGTCCGGAACAGCTCGACGGCCACGAAAGCCTCATTGAGGCCGAGCCCGCGGACTTCGCCGCGAACCTGGCGGCGCTCGGGCGCGAAGCCGGGCTCAAGATCCTCGGCGGCTGCTGCGGGACGGACGACCGCCACATCCGCTGCCTCGCGGCCGAACTGCGCCGCGCCGGGGCTTGAGGGCATATCAGGACCAATGTAGCCGGCCTCGCTGAGGCCGGTCCGGGGTCAGCGACCCCGGCTACAGAAAAACGGCGTTTCGCGCTCGAGTTTGCACCTTTCATCATGTCGATCACGTTAAGCCCCATGAAATTCCTGCTCATCGCCCTCTGTGCCCTCGCCGCGCTGTTCGTCTTCAGCCAGTTCTCCCGCGGGAAGACGATCGCGTCGGCCGAGGCGGCCAAGCGCCTGGAGGGCGGCAAGGCGGTGTTGATCGACGTGCGCGAGCCCGGCGAATGGACCGCTTCCGGCGTCGCGGCGCCGGCGGTGCTCCTGTCGCTCAGCGACCTGCAGGGAGCACGCAAGGACTGGAAGCCATTCCTCGAAGAAAACCAGGGCAAGGAGCTCATCCTCTACTGCCGTTCGGGCAATCGCTCCGGGATCGCGGCACGCCTGCTCGCCAAGGAGGGCTGGTCCACGCTGAACGCCGGCGGCTTCAAGGACTGGGCCGCCGCCGGGCTACCGGTGCGGTCGGTAGGGCCGCGGTAGGCCGCCCGCTCGCGGGCGCTCGTTTGGCATCCGCAACCAGCTCAAGCGCGAGCAAACTCGCGGCCTAAGGTTTCCACGCCTTCAGCCGCGCAGCGTGGACGAGGCAGATGCAGTCGCTGCCGTCCTGCGTGTGAAGCCAGTGCGGTTCGAGGGCGGCAAATTCGCGATCCATCGCGGCGCGCAAACCTCCGACCTCGATGAGGACAATCCCATGCGGCTTGAGGCGGGTGCGGGCCTGCCGCAGGAGCTTGCGGATGATGTCGAGGCCGTCGGTGCCGCCGTCGAGCGCCAGCCGCGGCTCGCGGTGGAATTCGACCGCCAGGCGGTCGCAATGCGCGCTGGGTTCGTACGGCGGATTGCTGAGGATCACATCATACTTCGCCGCCGGCACGGCATCGAAGACATCGCTGCGGTGCAGGTGCACGCGCCGGCCGAGCCGGCGGGCCGCGACGTTGACCTTCGCCACGTCGAGTGCGTCGGCCGAGAGATCGATCGCGTCCACCTGGGCCCCGGGAAAATGCTGCGCGAGCAGGACGGCAAGGCAGCCCGAACCGGTGCAGACATCGGTGACCCGCGTGACTTTCGCCGGATCGGGCAGCCAGGCGTCGAGCTGCTCCGGGATGATCTCGAGGAAGTAGCTGCGCGGGATGAGCACGCGCTCGTCGACGTAGAACCGTTGTTCACCGAGCCAGGCCTCGCGCGTGAGGTAGGCCGCCGGCGTGCGGTCCACGATGCGGCGGCGGAAAACGTCGGCGAGCTTCCGCCGCTCAGCCGCAGTGAGCTTGCGCGCCAGCACCTCGGGTCCGCTGTCGAGCGGCAGGTCGAGCGTGCGCAAAATCAGGTAAAGCACCTCGTCATGGGCATCGGTCGCGATCTGCCCGAGCGCCAGGCGATGTTTGCCGTAGAGCGCCGTGGCCGCGGCGAGCCAGCGGCCGGGCGTGGGCAATGCCGCGAGGGGCGCGAGCGGATCCGGGCGGCCGGTGGGCATGAGGCGGCGCTCAGCCGGCGATGAGCCGGTAGAGAAAGAGGTACGGTGCCGCCACCAGCCCCATCACCGCACCGAGCACCATCCGGAAGGCGGGAATGTTGATGGCGATCAGGATGATGAGGAAACTCCACCGCGCGATGTTGTGGAAGGTCTCCTCGGTCATGCCGGCGATGTGCCGCATCACGCGCCCGCCATCGAGCGGCGGCAGCGGGATGAGGTTGAAGACCGCGAGCAGGACGTTGATGCCGATGAGCTGGACGAAGAGCTCGGCGGTGCGCGGCTCGAAGCGGAAGAGGATGCCGCCGACGACGGCCGCGAAGAGCGCGAGCGCGAGGTTGGAGCCCGGGCCGGCCAGCGTGGTGAGGATCTCGTCGCGGCGACGGTTGCGGAAGTTGCCGATGTCGATGTTCACCGGCTTGCCCCAGCCGAAGAGCAGGCCGCCGGGCAGGACGAAGATGCACAGCAGCGGGAAGATCACCGAGCCGAGCAGGTCCATGTGGGCGATCGGGTTGAGCGTGACGCGGCCCTCGCGGTCGGGCGTGTCGTCACCGAGCTTGTGCGCGGTGATGGCGTGCGCCCATTCGTGGATGCACAGGCTGGCGATGAGGACGATGTAGAAGATGAGCCCCCGGCGGAGGGTCTCGGGATCGATGCCGAAATCCATGTGGCCTTACTTGTCGCCCGGCGCAGGAAGCTGCGCAACCAGCTTTTGCTTCTGCGCCTGTAGCTCCGGTTCCGTGACCATCGCCAGTGCGAGGCGGGCGTGGTCCATCTTGCCCTGCCGGATCAGGATATTGGCGGCGTGCAGGCGCATGGTCTCGCGCTCGATGGGCGTCTCAGCCCGGGCCTCGAGCTCGGACCAGAGCTTGAGCGCGGCATCCCAATCCGGATTGGCCAAGTCGTAGAACGACTCGGCGTAGCGGTAGGCAAACTCGAAGCGGTCGGGCGCAAGCGTATGGGCCTGCTTGAAGGCCTCGTGCATGCTGTGCTCGATGCTGTCGCGGGTCCACTCGCCCGACTGGAGAAAATCGTCGCGCGCCTCGGCCAGCAGCGTGCCGAGCTGGTAGTGGTAGAGGGGTTCCTTGGGCGCGAGGCGGATGGCGGCGATGTAGTAGGAAACGGCCTCCAGCGGCTTGCCCGCCTCGGCGAGGAGGTTGCCGAGCTGGTTCTTCACGAGCGGGATCTCGGAATTGAGGCGGTTGGCCTTCATCAGCATGACGAGCGCCTCGCGCCGCATGTCGACCTTGCCGAGGAGGTAACCGTAGGCCGTGTAGGCGTCGGCGTTGTTGGGATTGCTCCGCAGGTAGATCTCGTAGTCGCGCACCAGCTCCTGGATTCGGTTCTGGAAGTTGTCGCGGTCGAGCTTCTCCCCCTGCTCCCGGGCCTCGGCGAACAGCGACTGCTGCCGCTCGAGGAGCAGGCGCAGGCCGCGGTCGGTGAGCGACTCGCTGGCGGGTGGCTCGGCGGCCGCCAGGGCGGTGATCAGCAGGAGGAAAACGGCGAAGGCTCTCATGGGTGCGCAGGCTGCGACACCATCAACCGGAGAGGGTGCCGGCGTAAACATTCATCCGTTCGCCGCGGAGGAAGCCGACGAGGACCTGGCCGCTGGCGCGGGCGAACTCGACGGCCGCGCTCGTCGGCGCCGAGATGGCGGCCACCGCCGGAATCCCCACCGCCAGAGCCTTTTGCATGATCTCGAAGGACACGCGACCGCTGACGAGCAGGATGTGACCGGCGAGCGGCAGTTCGTCGGCGAGGAGCGCATGGCCGGCGACCTTGTCGAGGGCGTTGTGCCGGCCGACGTCCTCGCGCACGACGCGCAGGTGCCCGGCGGCGTCGAACAGCGCGCTGGCATGCAGGCCGCCGGTGCGCTCGAAGGTCGGCTGCGCCGCGCGCAGGCGATCGGGCAGCGAAATCAAGAGGGAACGTTCCGGCCGCAGCGGCGCGGCAATCGGCGGAAACTGCGCCTGCACCGCCTCGATGCTGGCCTTGCTGCAGATGCCGCAGCTGGAGGAGGTGAAGACGTGACGCGTGAGACGCTCGAGATCGAGGTTCACGCCGGGCGCGAGGATGACGTCGAGGATGTTTTCCTCCGGCGGCCGGCCGTCGGGGCGGCAGTAGACCATGTCGAGGATGTCCTCGCGCCGGTGCAAGATGCCCTCGGTGGCGAGGAAACCGGCAACCAGCTCGCGATCATGCCCCGGCGTGCGCATGACCACGGCGACGCCGCGGCCACCGACCCGGATCTCAAGCGGTTCCTCGGCGGCGAGCTGGTCGTCCCGCGCCTCGGCCGGACGCGCGCCGTCGCGGCGCTCGATGGCGAAGGTGCGGACGGCCTTGGCGGGTGTGGTCACTTCGCCAGCGGCTTCAGCAGGGCGAACTTCCCGCTCGCGGCGGGGGTGATGAACTTGCGGCGGAACGCGTTCACGCGCACGCCCTCGCCGAGCAGGGCGGCGATGCGCTCGGCCACGGACGGCGGCACGGTGTGCTCGGCGACGTAGTGGAAGTCCCAGCGGTTGTCCGCGGTCTGCACGAGACTGTAGTGCCAGCAGGCAAAATTGTCGGGCAGCACCGCGTCGACCTCGGTCGGCGAGACGAGCGAGCCGTCGGGTCGGAAATACAAACCGCCCTCGCGTCCGAGGATGCGGTACCCGGTCGGCAGCTTCCGCACGATGTCGCCCGTGTGGTAACGCAGGAGCGGCATGGCCTCGCGGCCGCGCGTGGTGACGTAGATCTGGTAGACGTCGGGGAGACTCGCGCGCCAGGGGACGAGCTCGATGAAAGCGTTGTCGTCGATGACGCGGGAGTCGTCCTTGAAGGCCTCGCCCACGAAAAGGTACCCGGCCTCGGTGGAGCCGTAGAGATCGACCTGCGGCGCGGGGAAGACCTCGGCGATGCGGCGGCTGTGCTGGAGGCTGGCCTTGCCGTAGGTGAGGATGACGGCGCGGATGCTCGGCACCCGCACGCCGCGGCGCTGCACGGCGCGGGCGAGGAGCGAGAGGTAGATGGGTTCGCCCTCGATGACCTCGGGCTTGGTGGCCTGGAGTTCGACGACGATGCGGTCCCACTCGGCCTCGGGGAACGCGAAGGGATCACTCGAGAGATTGAGGTAGACCGTGCCGTTGAAGTACCGGTGCGGGAACGGATGATCCTCGTACGGGCAGAGGTTGCTCGAGCAGCCCACGGGGGCGAGGACGCACTTGCGGTACGGCCGGTCGACAAACTCGCGCAGGATCGGCGAGGCCCGGTAGGCGCGCTCGGTCTGCGCGTCCCACCAGCCCTGCTCCATGATGACGGTCATCGGGCCCTGCGTGGTGCCCGAGGTGGATTCATACTCGAAGCGCTTTTCAGCCATGCCGCGCTCGATCTCGCGATAGTCGGCAAAGAAGGCCTGGTGGCCGTGGGTGACGATCTCCTTCTTCGACAGGGCCGGGATCTCGCGGAAGCACGCCCACTCGAGCGGGTTGTCGTGCAAGGGGAAGCGCCGGCCGTAGAGCGGACTGCGGGCGTAGATGCGGCGGACCTCCTCCTCCAACGGTCCCGGGACGCGGTCCGGCACGAGGGGGCCGAGCGCGGCGGGATGGTTGGCGAAGACGGGAACGGACATGGTGTGGGTGTCGCGCAGGAAACTCCGGACGCCGGCGAAGTCAAACGCCGCGCGCCCGCCAGTGCGGCTCGAAAAGGAACAGGGCGTTGAGCACGAGACTGTGGTCGATGCCGCCGCGGCGGGCCAATTGGAGGACCTCGTCGACTGGCCGCGTGAGGATCTCGATCTCCTCGTCGTGGTCCCAGGACGTCGCACCGGCGAGCACGGCCTGCTCGACGAGGACGACGTGGCAGCGGTTGCTGAGGATGGCGGGGTTGGGCCGCACCGTGCCGAGCAGGCGCGCGGGGCCGCCGGTGTAGCCCGTCTCCTCGCGCAGCTCGCGCGGGCCGGCCGCGAGCGGATCCTCGCCGCGGTCGATGACGCCGCCGGGGATCTCGAGGGCGAAATCGTCGACGCCAAAGCGGAACTGCCGCACGAGGACGAGGTGGTGATCCGGCGTCAGCGCGATGACGTTCACCCAGTCGGGCGGATGCGCGACGACGAAGTCGCGCTCGGTGCCGCGGCGCGGGTGCCGATAGCGCACGTGGTGCAGGTCGAACACGCGGGTCTGGGCCACCGGCTCGTGGCCGAGGCGCTCCCAACGCGAAGGTTTGCCGGCGTCGCCGCTCATGACGGGTTCAAAAAAAATGCCTCCTGACTTGCGTCGAGGAGGCATCGGAAAGGTTACGTACCGATTACTTCTTCGGCAGTTTGATCTTCTGGCCGATCTTCAGCTTGCTGGAGTCAACGCCCGGGTTGACCTGCTGCATCGCGTCGATCGTCGTGCCTTGGGCGCGGGCGATCTTGGCGAACGTGTCGCCCGCCTTGATGATGTACTCATCCGGACCGGCCACGGCGGGAGCGCCGCCCTTGCCGCCACGCGCGGGGGCCTTGGCAGACTCCTCGATCTTCGTGATCTTGGCGTTGATGTCACCGAGCATCGTGCCAATCTGGTTGATGGCATCCTGCGTCGAACGGGTCAGCGCGGTGAGGTCGCGGGAGGCCTTGTCAGCCGTGGCCGCGGTCGAGCTGACCTGGGATTCGAGGGAATCCACTTTCGCGAGCTTTTCCTCGTGCGCAGCAAGAGCTTTGCCGACGCTTGAGAGTTTAATGGCGGAATAACCGCCGAGCAGCAACGCGATCACGCCGACAATGATGCCGCCGACCGGAAGCATGCTGTTATTTTCGCGAGAAATGGTGT
>CAYHEW010000054.1:0-11659 GCA_964355715.1 uncultured Opitutaceae bacterium
AAGATCTTCGTCGACGCCGAGGGCTACGCCGACCGCCTCGAGAAGATCGTCAACGATGAGAGCCACCAGCTCATCGAGGAGTTCATGCTCGCTGCGAACGAGTCCGTCGCCCGTCTCACGCGCACGCATCGCCTGCCCTCGCTCTACCGCGTGCACGACGAGCCCGATCCGGAGAAGCTCGCCGAGTACCACCAGCTCCTCGGCACCTTTGGCATCCACACCGGCGACCTCACGCGCCGCGAGGAACTGGTGAAGCTCATCCGCACCCTCGACGCCCACCCGCAGGGCTACACCCTGCGCACCCAGCTCCTGCGCAGCCTGCGCAAGGCCGGCTACCGCGCGTCCGCCGACGGGCACTTCGGCCTGGCGAAAAAGGACTACACGCACTTCACGTCGCCGATCCGCCGCTACTCCGATCTCGTCGTCCACCGCGTCTTCGACACCTACCTTGTCAAGCACGCCGGCTACCCGGCCACGGCCATCCATGCCGCCGGCTACAACCTCACCCGCATCGAGGCCCTCGGCGAGCACCTGAGCCTCACCGAGATCAACAGCGCTGAGGCCGAGCGCGAGAGCGTCAAGATCAAGCTGCTCGAGTTCTTCGAGCGCGAGCTCGACCGCAAGCCGCGCACCCGTTTCTCCGCCGTCATCACCGACGTGCGCCGCCACGGGTTCTTCATCGAGCTCGTGGAGTCGATGACCTTCGGCTTCGTCTCGACCGACAACCTGCGCGACGACCACTACACGCTCAACCCGGCGGGCACGCAGCTCATCGGTCGCAAGCACAAGCACCGCTTCGAGCTCAACGGCCGCCTCGAGGTCGTGGTCGAGCGCGTGGACCGCTTCAAGCGCCTGATCGACTTCCGCCCGGCGGATTGAAGCAGGGCAGGTCACTGATTCGACGCCACGGCAGGCTGCCAGCTCGCTCGCGCTTCAGCGACGTGCGCACGCCCAACGCGCGCCCGCGAGCGGGCGGCCTACCGCGGCCATATCCCCGCCGTTGAAAACTCATCCGCGAAATTGCGTTTCACGCCCTCCCGCTCATTTTTCCCGTCATGCCTCATTACGAATTTCCCCTGCGATTCCGCGCGATCTACGACAAGGCGGTCGACCTCTACGGCAAGGGTCGGCGGGATCCCGCCAACTTCTTCACCGCCGATGAAACGGCGTTCCTCAATGCCAACGGCCTCACGGCCCAGAACCTGTTCGACTACGCGGAGGACCATAACAGTTACGGCGAACCCGGCTTCGAGCACGCCCTCGCGATCGAAACGGTGCGACGCGACTACTTCCTCAACGCCCAGGGCGGCCGCGGCCTCGTCACGCTGATCGACGAAGCCAAGCTCCCGGACAAAACTGACGCCATCAAGGGCATCACCTGGCTCCCCCGCCTCATCCCGAAGGCCAAGGCCAAGCTTCGCGGCGAACTGCCGGCATCGCTCATGTACTGCTGCGGCGGCGACCGCGGTTTCTTCAAGGAGCACGACATCCTCCCCGCCGAATTCCTCGCCCTCGTCTGGCGCCATATCCACGACGACAACGCGATTGTCAGCTGGGTCCTCCAGCGCACCAAAGCCCGAACCTGAAGTTTGCCCGTTTCCCCATGCCCCGCTACAACCTGAACGTCAACGGCCAGGCCCGCACGATCGACGTCCCGGCCGACACCCCGTTGCTCTGGGTCCTCCGCGACCACCTCAACCTCCCCGGCACCAAGTACGGCTGCGGCATCGGCCTCTGCGGCGCCTGCACCGTCCACCTCAACGGCGTCCCGCTCCGCTCCTGCCAGCTCGCCGTTTCCACGGTCGCCGGCATGGCCATCACCACCATCGAAGGCCTCTCGCCCGACGGCACGCACCCGTTGCAGCAGTCGTGGTGCGAGCACGACGTGCCGCAATGCGGCTACTGCCAGGCCGGCCAGATCATGACCGCCGCCGCCTTTCTCCGCAGCAACCCCGCGCCCACCGACGAGGAGATTGACGGCGCCATGGCCGGCAACCTCTGCCGCTGCGGCACCTACGCCCGCATCCGCGCCGCCGTGAAAGACGCCGCCACCGCGATGGCCAAGGAGGGTGCCAAATGAACTCTTCAAGCCACCGTAGGCAGCCCGCTCGCGGGCGCTCGTTGGACGGACGCACTCAAGACCAGCTCACGCCATCGGAGCGCGAGCAAGCTCGCGGCCTACCGGGACCGGTCACCCGCCGCGATTTTCTCCGCGTCTCCGCCCTGGCGGGGGGCGGCTTTGCTTTGAGCCTCTCCTTCCCCGGCGAAGCGTTCGCCCAGATTTCCCAGGCGCTCGATGACACGGCCAAGGTCTTCACCCCTGGGCCGTTCATCAAGATCACGCCGGAGAACATCATCACCATCCTCGCCAAGAATCCCGAGACTGGCCAGGGCGTGAAAACCTCCCTGCCCATGATCGTGGCCGAGGAGCTCGACGCCGATTTCTCGACGGTCGTCATCGAGCAGGCGGGCCTGCGCGGCGACGTCGGCACCCAGTTCGCCGGCGGCAGTCGCTCGACGCCCGACAACTACATGCTCCTGCGCCGCGCCGGCGCCACCGCCCGCGCGATGCTGATCGAGGCGGCGGCCCAGACCTGGGGTGTGCGCGCCGAAGAACTCACGACCGACAAGGGCCGCGTGATCCACGCCGCCACCGGCCGCTCGCTCACCTACGGCCAGCTCGCCACCAAGGCCGCCACGCTCCCGATCCCCGACGAGCGCGACGTGAAGCTGAAGAACGAATCGGAGTTCAAGGTCCTCGGTTCCCGCGTCGGCGGCGTCGACAACCCCGCCATCGTCACCGGCCAGGCCCTCTTCGGCATCGACCAGAAACTGCCGGGCATGCTCCACGCCGCCTACACCAAATGCCCCGTCTACGGCGGCAAGGTCGTGAGCGCCAACCTCGATCGCATCAAGGCGCTCCCCGGCGTGAAGGACGCCTTCGTCATCGAGGGCACCGACAACATCAACGGCCTCCTCCCCGGCGTCGCCATCCTCGCCACGTCCACCTGGGCCGCGTTTTCCGCCAAGCGCCAGCTGCAGGTCACCTGGGACGAGAGCGCCGCGGGCGACCACACCACGGCCGCCTACGCCGCGCAGGCCGAGGCGCTCGCCAAGGCCGGCGGCGCGACCGTGCGCAGCGACGGCGACGTGGCCGGTGCGTTCGCCTCAGCCGCCAAGGTCGTCGAGGCCTCGTACTTCTATCCGTTCCTCAACCACGCCACCCTCGAGCCCCAGGGTTGCACCGCTTGGGCGCGCGATGGCGGCATCGAGTTCTGGACCACCTCCCAGACGCCCGGCTCGGGCCGCGACCTGGTCGCGCGCACGCTCAATATTCCGGCGGACAAGCTGAAGCTCAACCTCGTCCGCGCCGGCGGCGGCTTCGGTCGCCGCCTCGCCAACGACTACATGGTCGAGGCCGCTGCCATCGCCCTGCGCACGGCGGCGCCGGTCAAGCTCACGTGGACCCGCGAGGATGACATGCGTCACTGTTTCTTCCGCCCGGCGGGTTTCCATCACCTGCGCGGCGCGGTCGATGCGGCGGGTCGGCTCAGCGCGTGGCACAACCACTTCGTCAGCTTCGGCTACAAGAACACCGAACGTCCCGCCTCGTCCGCCGGCATGAGTCCGGACGAGTTGCCGGCGCGTTTCATTCCCAACTACCGCCTCGATCAGTCGCTCCTCAGCACGATCATCCCGACCGGCCCGATGCGCGCCCCCGGCAGCAACGGCCTGGCCTTCGTGATGCAGAGCTTCATCGACGAGCTCGCCCATGCCGCCGGCCGCGATCCGGTGGAGTTCCGCCTCGAGCTCCTCGGACCCGACCGCGTGGTCCCGCCGTCCCAAGGCCAGCGCGGCGCCCCCTACAACACCGCCCGCATGAAGGGTGTCGTCCGCCTCGCCGCCGAGAAATCCGGCTGGGGCACGCTCCTGCCGCGCGGCGAAGGCCGCGGCGTGGCGTTCCATTTCTCGCACCAAGGCTACGTCGCCATGGTCGCCCACGTGGCCGTCTCGCCCGACGGCGTCCTGAAGGTGAAACACGTGACCGCCGTCGCCGACGTCGGCCCGATCATCAACCTCAGCGGCGCCGAGAACCAGATCCAGGGCTCGATCATCGACGGCCTCAGCATGGCCTGGCTGCAGGAGATGACCTACGAGCGCGGCCGCGCGGTGCAGACGAACTTCGACACCTACCCGCTCCTGCGCTCGACCGAGACGCCCGGCATGTCGGTGCACTTCATCCAGAGCGCCAACCCTCCGACGGGCTTGGGCGAACCCGGCTTCCCGGTGGTCCCGCCGGCAATCTGCAACGCGATCTTCGCCGCCACGGGCAAGCGCATCCGGTCGCTGCCGATCACGAAGAACGACCTGAGTTGGAGCTGATCAAAACGCTCAACGTTTAACGCTTAACTCTTAACGCTTAAGTAGGACCGATCGACCGGTCACTTGAGCGTTAAGCGTTAAAAGTTGAGCGTTGGATCGTCGGCCCGCCGGCATACCTAAAGCAATTCCCCCTGCTGCCCACCGGTCGGGATCGCCCCGATGAATTTCCCATAGCGCTCGATCCAGTCATCGAGCTTGTCGAGGTAGTACTTGGGATCGTACGGCGACTCCACCGGATCGAACAGCGCGACGGGACGCGCGCGCTGCCAGTCGCTCGTCTGGCCCTTGGCCTTGGGTAGAATGTAGTAGCTCACGCGGTCGCCCATGCGCGGACGCGGGATCATCTGCAGCGCGGCCTCCGCCGCCGCGCGCCGCGGCTTGCCGCCCTCGGCGATGAATTTCTCGTAGCTCTCCGGGTTCTGGCCCAGCGCCTCGGTCTTGGCCACTTCCGTCACGGGCAGCTCGCGCGTCTCGAGCTTCTTCCGCGTCGCCTCCAGCAGGACAAGCGGCGACTCGGTCGAAGCGCCGAGCACGAACTTGACGAACTGATCGCTGAGCGCCTTGAGGAACGGTTCGATGCCGCGCGAGCGGAGCGCGCTGCCGCGGATGGTGATGCGTTCGCCGTCGTAGAGGGCGTAGTTCTTGGCCTTGTAGCACCACATCGCGGTGTAGCGGCCATCGTGCTCCAGCTCGATGCCCGGCGGCAAAATCGGAGCGACCAGCGCGAGCAGGTCGTCAGGCCGGTCGAAGTAATTCTCGGCCGAAAGATAAATTCCATCGGTGTCGGCCTCGAGGATCGTGCAGCCGTGGCGGGCAAACTCGTCGATCAGCTGCTGCAGCAGCTCGCGGCCGCGCCGGGTGACCTCCGCCGCCAGTTCGCCGTCGCCAAAGCGCGCACCGGAGAAGCCGAGGTAGCCGTAGAAGGAGTTGATCAGGATCTTGAAGCTGGCCTGCCGGGCCTGCGCCTCGTTGCGCTCGTCCTCGGTCGGCGCCGTCTTCGCCAGCTGCTTGAACTTGAGCCGGTATTCGCGGAGCGAGGCGAGCAGCGGGATGAACACACCCAGGGGATCGTTGCCCGGGTTCCGGCCGATGTGCAGCAAGAGACTCGGGTAGAGCGACGCCACGTCGAAGTGCAGCACATGCTTGAAGACGCCCTCGTGAAAACTGCGGGTGTATCCGCCCTCGAAGGGTTGCACCTCCGGCGGCGCCGGACACGCGTGGCGCTCGTGGTAGTAGCGTTCGAGGAACAGCAGGTCGATTTTGCCGGTGGTCCCGCGCAGCGTGGCGTCCTGCAGCAAAATCGGAAACGTGCGCGTCTGCTCGAAATACGTCGGCAGGAGCCGGTCGGCGATGCCCTGCGTCTCGCGCAGGTCGTCACCGAGGTAGGCCAGGAAACGGGCGCGGTCGTTCTCGTAGGCGTCGAAGATCCGGTTGCCCGCGAGGTAGGTGCGCGTAGCGCTGTCCTCGTCGGTGATGCCGAAATGAACCGCCACGTCCTTGAGGCCGAAGGACGTCAGCTCGCGCGTCGTGATGTCGTACAGCTGCACCAGCAGGTAGGTATCCACGACCGCGCGGCCCGGCACGTCGCAGCGCGGGAAGTCGATCCAGCGCTCGGCGACTTTGAGGCGGCTGTTGCGGAAGGTCGCCCGCTCGCCGAACCGGCCCCAGGCGCAAGGCACCTTGTGGCGGCGGCAGCGCTGGCGGAGGTAGTCGAGGTCGAACTTGAAGATGTTGTGCCCCTCGATGACGTCGGGGTCCTCGGCGCGCAGGACGGCGTTGAACTCCTCAAGGAGCGCCTTCTCCGCAGCATCGGTCAGCTCCGCGAGGACCAGGAGGCGCTCGCGGGTGCCGAACCGCAAGCCGATCGCCAGCACACGGTCGCCGGCCTTGGCGGCGTTGCTGAAATCGCCATCTTCGGACGCGGTCTCGATGTCGAGCTGGCACCGCCGCAGCTGGCCGAAGGTGAGGTCTGCATAGAGGCGCCGGCGGGTCTGGAGCAGGAACTGGCTCTCGTAGGGCTTGACCAGGTCGAGGTCGGCGGGCGCGACGAGTTTCTGCAGGCGGTCGTAGGTCGCGAGGCTGTCGGCGTGTGCCAGTTGCTTAAAGACCCCGGGCCCGCGCAGGGGTTCGACGGTCACGCCGGCGGCCGACGGTTGGCCGGCCGCGTCGGTCAGCCAGGCAAACGGACGAAAATCCGTCGTGTGCTCGGTCCGCCCGCCATCCGGTGTGGCCACCGCGAGGTGGGCGCGCCCGTCGTCATCGACCCACAACCCGCAAAGACTATCGGCGCCGCCGGTTTTCATGCAGGGCGGCGCCGCGCAAACATGGGAGGACCCGCGTCGTGGCTCAGAAGCCCGGGCGGAAGTACACCATCGTCACGGCGATGGCGATGCAGGCCAGCGCGACGTAGCTGAGGGTGCCGCGCAGGTGCGACTTGCGGTAGACGATGCCCGCGAGGGCGGAAAGGCCGAGCCAGCAGACCAGCTTCACGATCACCCAGCCGGTCAGGAAGGGGATCTTGTTGATGGAGAGCATGCCGAACCCGCTGATGAACATGAGGAGCGCGGCGATGCCCGTGATGATCATCGTCTGCTTGCGATTCTCGGGTGCCGGGTTGGCGAACGCCATGAACGTGTGCGCGGTGAGCACGATCAGCGACAGGATGTGGAGGAGTTGGTAGTAGGGCAGTCGTTCCATGGTTGGATGCGGGTTGGGGAAAGTAAAAGTAACACCCCGCCTGTGCCGTATGCCCAAAGGCTCAAGACCTTTTTGCGTTTAGGTGGGCGCCTCCTCCACAGCGTCTGCCTTCCGATTTACGGCCTGGCATCTTCCGCGGCGGGTTCAGCTCCCGTAATGATTCAAAGGCAAAGAGCGGTTATTGAAAGCACCTCGAACACTGCAGGGTGTCGGGGGTCACGGTAGGTCGACCGGTGCACTCGTCAAACGAGAACCGCGGAATGTGGGACGATTCACCCGCCGATGATCGACGAATCCAAGTGCTGGATCACCAGCTCCTGCAGCGTCGCCAGGAACAGGTAGCACAGGAACGCCCGGCGCAGCGGTTCCTGGAGCTTGCCGAGCTCGACCTCGCCGGTCTCGAGCGTCTCCTCGTCGAAGATGTGCAGGTGACGCGTGCGGAGCCGCAGACGGACGGCGGCGCAGGCGCGCACGACGTTCTCGGCGTTGTCCTCGTCGATCGCGACCACGCCCTCGGAGAAGAACTCCTCGTTGAACAGCGCCAGCAGGATGCGCACGTCCTCGTTCTGCGCCACCAAGAGGTCGTCCACCCACGAGGCGTGGAAGTCCGGGTCGAGATCGCCGATGGCCAGCGGAGCGGCCAGGTGCTTTTGCAGTTCGCCACCCAACTCCCTGATGACGTCGAGGAGCGGCGCCACCACCGGCAGGCTCAGCTTGATCTCAATGCGCTTCATCGGGCTCCAGGATGGCCGTGAGGTGCCACTGCTGCAACGTGTACGCGTAGGCCTCGGCCTTCTCGCGCAGGCCCGACCAGACGATGGAGCGGCCCTGCTCGTGGACCTCGAGCATGTGTTTGCGCGCCGTGGCGTCGTCGAAGCCGAAGACCTTTTTGAAGACCATGACCACGTAGGACATGAGGTTCACGGGATCGTTCAGCACGACCACGCGCCAGCGGCCCTCCAGGGCCAGCTGGGTCTCGCCGTGGACCGCGGGGGCGGCGGAAGGATTGCCCTTCGCCCAGGTCATGCCTTCGCCGCAGCCTCGCGCACGGCGGCGGCGACGCGCGCCTCCGCCTCGGCGAGCGGCACCTTGGCGATGTCCTTCTGCGCGCGCCACTTGAGCTCGATGATGCCTTCCTTGAGGCCCTTGCCGCCGATGGTCAGGCGCAGCGGGATGCCGATGAGGTCCGCGTCCTTGAACTTCACGCCCGGACGCTCCGCGCGGTCATCGACGAGGACTTCGGCGCCGGCCGACTCGGCCGCAGCGGCCAGCTTGCGGGCCAGATCCATCGCCTCGGGCAGCTGCGGGTCGAGGACGCAGATCAGCACCTGGAAGGGCGCGGCGTTCCACGGCCAGACGATGCCGTCGGCGTCGTGGCTCTGCTCGATGACAGCCTGCAGGGTGCGGCTGATGCCGATGCCGTAGCAGCCCATGACCATCGGGTGGTTCTGCTTCTGGTCGTCCGTGTAGACCGCGGCGAACTTCTCCGAGTACTTGGTGCCCAGCTTGAAGATGTGACCGACCTCGATGCCGCGGCGCGACTGAAGCGGCTGACCGGACTTCGGGCAGGGCTCGCCGGGGCGCACGCGGCGGAAGTCGCCGAACTTCGTGATGGCGAGATCGCGGGTGACGTTGACGTTGCGGAAGTGGAAGCCGTCGGTGTTCGCGCCGGTGACGCCGTTGCCGATGAGGCGGATGGCGTGGTCGGCGAAGATGCCGGCGAGCGCGGCGGGGTCCTTGATCGTGCCCTTGACGGCACCGAGGCTGCCGGGCTTGGCGCCCATGACGGGTTCGATCTCCTCGGGCGTGGCCGGGCGGAACAGGCCGAAGCCGAGCGCGCCGAGCTTGGCCTCCTCGAGCTCGTCGTTGCCGCGGAGGATGACGAGGAACGGCTTGCCGTCGCCGACATAGACAAGGGTCTTGAACTGCCGGTCGGCCGCCACGCTGTACGGCGCCGCCTCGAGGGCGGCGATCGTGACCACGCCGGGCGTGGGGAATTTCTCGGTGTCCCCGACGGGCGCCGCGTCGGCGAGGTCCTTGGACACGAGGCCGCTGGTGGCCTTCTCGCGGTTGGCCGCGTAGCCGCTGGCCTCGCAGTAGATGACGTCGTCGTCGCCGACCTCGGCCGGGACCATGAACTCGTGCGAGAAGCTGCCGCCCATCACGCCGGTGTCGGCCTCGACGGCGATGGCCGTGACGCCGACGCGTGCGAAGAACTTCTCGTACGCGGTCTTCATCGCGAAGTAGCTCTTGATCGACGCCTCGTCGTTCGCATCGAACGAGTACGCATCCATCATCACGAACTCGCGGGCGCGCATCAGGCCGTAGCGGGGCCGGATCTCGTTCCGGAACTTGGTGGCGATCTGGTAGAAGTTCTTGGGCAGGTCGCGGTAGCTGGTGATCTCGGCCTTCACGAGCGGGGTGATGACCTCCTCGTGGGTCGGGCCGAGCACGAATTCCGGGTCCTTCGGGCCGCGCTTGCCGTCGCCGGCGCTGTCGGCGCGGAACATGATCTCGCGGGCGGCCGCCCAGCGCGGGCCCTGTTCCCAGAGCTCGGCCGGGTGCACGTGGGGCATCCAGAGCTCGATGCCGCCGGCGCGGTCGAGTTCCTCGCGGCAGAGCTGGGTGAGCTTCTGCATGACGCGGAGACCGAGGGGGAGATAGGTGTAGAGACCGCCGCCGAGCTTGCGGACGAGGCCGGCGCGGATGAGCAGCTTGTGCGAGGCGATTTCCGCATCGGAGGGGCTCTCCTTCAGGGTGGGAATGAAAAATTGGGACCAGAGTTTCATGAAGCCCGCCACGGAAGCATCCGGGGCACCCCGGAGCAAATTTATTTGCGCGCCGTGCCCGCCGCCCGTTTATGCCAGTCATGTCCGCCGCCCGTCCAACGCCCAAGCCCTGGCCCATGAAGTGGGTCGTCCTGGTCATTGTCATCTGCCTGGGCGCCTACACGTTCCTCACGCTCCGCTACCGGAAGCAGAGCCCGACGTTCGAGCCCTACGAGGACATGAAGACCCGCGCCGTCACCGTGCGCCTGCTCTCCGCCGGCTTCCAGCGCATCGCGGTCGACGCCCTGCGTCCGGCCGACGCCACCTCGGTCCCGGGCGGCGCCGCCATCGCCGAAGCCGCCGGCGGACTGCCCGCGGTCCTGCGGGACAGCCTGATCGACCTGCCCGTGCTTCCGGCCGACTACACCCGCATCGCCGCCGCACCCCGCGCCAATCCCCTGCTGCCCTACTCCATCCAGTTCACGTGCTCGGTCGGCGACCACCACCAGCAGCTCGCCGGCGCCCACGTCTACGTGCGCGAGGAGCAGGTCTACATCGTGCCCGAGTTTGAAAAGCTAACCGGCGAACTCCTCGCGCGCACCCGCGACAGCGTCGTGCTGCTCACTGTGCCCCCCGGCTCGCTGAAACCCGGCGCGTACCAGGTGTCGCTGCTCGGCGCCCGCGCCTCGCGCACGTGGGCCCTGCAAGTGCATTGACGCGCCGCCCCGCTTGCACGAGAACGGGCGCACCCAAGACATGAGCAAAGGCAATGGCCAGCCCTCCCCGACCGCCACGAGCGCGCAAGCAACGACGATCAAACCGACCGATCTGCGCGGCATCCTGAAGTACGTGCCCCGTTTCCAGGGGCAGATCTTCATCATCGCGGTGGATGGTTCGATCATCGCCGACGAGAACTTCAGCAACCTGCTCGTCGACATCGCCGTGCTCCGCAGCCTGGGCATCAAGGTCGTGCTCGTCCACGGCATCGGCCAGCAGATCCAGGAGCTCGCCGCCCTTCGCAACGTGACGATCTCCGACGCGTTCGGCACCGGCGTGACCGACGCCCCCACGCTCGACCTCGCCATCCGCTCGGCGTCGCGCGTTTCCCACCTCATCCTCGAGGGCCTCACCCAGAACAATCTCAAGGCCGTGATCACCAATTCGGTGCGCGCCCTGCCCCTCGGCATCATCAAGGGCGTCGATCACCAGTTCACCGGCAAGGTGGAGCGCATCGACAAGGATTTCATCAACAGCCTGATCAACGACCAGGTCGTGCCGCTCGTGACCCCGCTCGCCTTCGGGCCGGACGGCCGGACGCTGCGGGTGAACTCCGACCTCCTCGCTGCCGAGCTCGCCGAGGCGCTGCACGCCACCAAGGTCATCTACCTCACCCCGCAGGCCGGCCTCGAGATCGACGGCGAACTCCACCGTCAGGTCTCCGTCGGAACCCTGCGCCAGGTCCTCGAGCAGCACCCCGACCACATTTCCGACATCAGCCGGTCCAAGGCCCTCAATGCCGTCCGCGCCATCGACACCGGCACGCCGCGCGTGCACCTCGTCGACGGCCGCATCTTCGACGGCCTCCTCAACGAGATCTTCTCCAACGAGGGCGTCGGCACGCTGATCTACGGCAACGATTACCAGCAGATCCGCAAGGCGACCCGCCGCGACGTGCGCTTCATCTACAGCCTCACCCGCGCCGCCGTGAAGCGCGAGGAGCTCCTGCACCGCACGCAGCAGGCGATCGAGAAGAACATCGACCAGTTCTACGTCTTCGAGATCGACGAGAACATCATCGCCTGCGTCACCCT
>CAYHEW010000055.1:0-10489 GCA_964355715.1 uncultured Opitutaceae bacterium
GCACCGACGTTGATGACGGCGACACCGCCGGCGAGCTTGGCGAGGCGCTCCTGGAGCTTCTCGCGGTCGTAATCGCTGGTGGTCTCGTCGATCTGGCGGCGGATCTGCTTCACGCGGCCCTGGATGTCGGACGACTTGCCGGCGCCCTCGACGATCGTGGTGTTCTCCTTGTCGACGACAATGCGCTTGGCCTTGCCGAGGTCGGAGATCGTGAGGCTCTCGAGCTTGAGGCCGAGGTCCTCGGTGATGCACTTGCCGCCGGTGAGGATCGCGATGTCCTCGAGCATGGCCTTGCGGCGGTCGCCGAAGCCGGGAGCCTTGACGGCGCACACGTTGATCGTGCCGCGGATCTTGTTCACGACGAGCGCGGCGAGGGCCTCACCCTCGACTTCCTCGGCGATGACGAGGAGGGGCTTGCCGCTCTTGGCGACGGTCTGGAGCAGGGGCAGGAATTCCTGCAGGTTGGCGATCTTCTTCTCGTGGATGAGCACGTAGGCGTCCTCGAGGATGGCCTCCTGGGCCTCCATGTTGGTGGCGAAGTAGGGGGACAGGTAGCCCTTGTCGAACTGCATGCCCTCGACGACCTCGAGCGTGGTCTCGATCGACTTGGCTTCCTCGACCGTGATCGTGCCGTCCTTGCCGACCTTGTCCATCGCGTCGGCGATGATGTTGCCGATCGTCTCGTCCCAGTTGGCGGAGACGGTGGCGACCTGGCGGATCTCTTCGCGGTCCGAGACCTTCTTGGAGATCTTGGCCAGCTCGGCGACGGAGGCCTCGACGGCCTTGTCGATGCCGCGCTTGAGGTAGATCGGGTTGGAGCCCGCGGTCACGTTCTTGAGACCCTCGCGGTAGATCGCCTCGGCGAGCACCGTGGCGGTCGTGGTGCCATCACCGGCGGCGTCGGAGGTCTTGGAGGCGACTTCCTTCACCATCTGGGCGCCCATGTTCTCATAGGGATCGGGAAGCTCGACTTCCTTGGCGACGGTGACGCCGTCCTTGGTGACGGTCGGGGAACCGAATTTCTTGTCGATCACGACATTGCGGCCCTTGGGCCCGAGCGTGACCTTGACGGCTTTGGAGAGGAGCTCGACGCCGCGCAGGATTTTCTGACGCGCGGCTTCATCGAAGAGGAGTTGTTTGGCTGCCATATGATTAGGATTGGATATTTGGGTTGAGTTGCGGTGGGCCGGATCAGCCGATCACGCCGAGGATGTCATCCTCGCGGACCAGGGTGTACTTCTGATCGTCGATCTTCACCTCGGTGCCACCGTACTTGGAGATGAGCACCTTGTCGCCGACCTTCACCTCGAAGGGCGTGATCTTGCCGTTCTCGTCCTTCTTGCCGGTGCCGAGGGCGATGACCTTGGCCTCCTGCGGCTTTTCCTTGGCGCTGTCGGGAATGATGATCCCGCCGCGAACCTGTTCTTTTTCCTCGATGTGCTGCACCAGCACGCGATCACCGATGGGTTTGATTTTGACGTTAGCCATATTTGGTTGGGTTTTGGGTTGAATATCGGGTTGGAGGTTTGACCAAGCCGGCCGACGGCAGGTCGCCATCGGCCGGCGAAATGGTCGAAAGTTTACTTCTTCTTGTCTTCGTCCACGACCTCGAAGTCGGCGTCGACCACGTCCGCCTTCTTTTCGGTTTTCTTTTCGGGCTTTTTGCCTGCGGCCGCAGTTTCACCTTCGGTCGCACCGGCCGCTTGAGCCGCAGCCTGGGCCTCGGCGTAGAATTCCGCGCCAAGCTTGGAGAGGTTTTCCAACGCGGCCTTCATTCGGGCCGTGTCATTGCTCTCGAGTTCCTTCTTGGCGTCAGCAAGGGCGGACTCGGCCTTGGCCTTGCGATCGGCCGGAAGCTTGTCGCCCGCGTCCTTGAGGGTCTTTTCGAGTTGGTAGATCGTGGTGTCGAGCTGGTTCTTGGCTTCGACCGCTTCCTTGCGCTTGCGGTCCTCCTCGGCGTTCAGCTCCGCTTCCTTGGTCATCCGTTCGACCTCTTCCTTCGAGAGGCCGGAGGAGCCTTGGATCGTGATCTTCTGGTCCTTGCCGGTGCCGAGATCCTTGGCGGAGACGTGGAGGATGCCGTTCGCGTCGATGTCAAACGTCACCTCGATCTGCGGCGTGCCGCGGGGCGCGGGCGGGATGCCATCGAGCTTGAAGGTGCCGAGGGTCTTGTTGTCGCGCGCCATGGGCCGCTCGCCCTGGAGGACCACGATTTCCACGGAGGGCTGATTGTCGCTGTAGGTGGAGAAAACCTGGGTCTTCTTCGAGGGGATGGTCGTGTTGCGGGCGATCATGGGCGTAGCCACATCGCCGGCGGTCATGATGCCGAGCGTGAGCGGCGTCACGTCGAGCAGGAGCACGTCGCGCACCTCGCCCTTGAGCACACCACCCTGGACGGCTGCGCCGACGGCGACGACTTCGTCGGGGTTCACGCCTTGGTGCGGCGGCTTGCCGCCGAGTTCCCGGGCGACCTCGACGACCTTCGGCATGCGGGTCATGCCGCCGACCAGCACGAGTTCGTCAATCTGGGACGACGTCAGATCGGCATCCTTGAGACAGTTCCGGAACGGCTGGCGGCAACGCTCGAAAAGCGAGTCGCAGATCTGCTCCATCTTGGCGCGGGTGAGCTGCACGTTGAGGTGCTTCGGACCGGAAGCGTCCGCGGTGATGAACGGCAGATTGATGTCCACGGACTGTGTCGACGACAAAGCGATCTTGGCCTTTTCAGCCTCTTCCTTGAGACGCTGCAGGGCCATCGGGTCCTTGCGCAGATCGATGCCGTTTTCCTTCTTGAAGGTTTCCACGAGCCAGCCGATGAGAGCGTCGTCCCAGTTGTCACCGCCCAGGTGCGTGTCGCCATTCGTGGCTTTCACCTCGAACACGCCGTCACCGATCTCGAGGACCGAGACGTCAAAGGTGCCACCACCAAGGTCGAACACCGCGATCTTCTCGTCCTTCTTCTTGTCGAGACCGTAGGCCAGCGAGGCGGCCGTGGGTTCGTTGATGATGCGGAGGACTTCAAGGCCGGCGATCTTGCCGGCGTCCTTGGTGGCCTGGCGCTGCGAGTCGTTGAAGTAGGCGGGAACCGTGATGACCGCCTGGGTGATCTTCTCGCCCAGGTAGGCCTCCGCATCAGCCTTCAGCTTGCCGAGCACAAACGCGGAAATCTGCTGCGGCGCGAACTGCTCGGTCTTGTCGCCCACCTGCACCTCGATGTAGGCGTCGGCATTCTTACCCTCGACGACCTTGAACGGCATGTTGGCCGCCTCGGCCTTGATCTCGGAAAACTTGCGACCGATCAGACGCTTGGCGGAAAACACAGTATTGCGGGGATTCGTGACCGCCTGGCGCTTGGCCGCCTGACCCACCAAACGCTCACCGGTCTTGGTGAACGCCACGACCGACGGAGTGGTACGGGCTCCCTCGGCGTTCGGAATCACAACGGGCTCGCCACCCTCCATGACGGCCATGCACGAATTGGTTGTACCAAGGTCGATACCCAAAATTTTGCTCATAAGTATCCGAATTAGAGCAAAGCCCATGCCGCCGAATCCGAATCATCGCAACTTACTGTTTTACATAGATTTAAAATATAAGACTCCTTCGCAATATCGAATACCAAGCCGACGATTCCGCCATCGTGTCACACCTCCTGTCACACCTGCTGGAGAGCGCGCCAATATCTGTCACAACCTTCTACCCGGTTTGAATTTCCGCAGGGCGGCATTATGGTCGGGATCCATGGAAACTGAGATCACTGTGCCTGAGAAAATCCCGGTGATGACGCTGCCGAACCTGACCTTCTTCCCGCAAGCGCTGCTGCCCCTGCACATTTTCGAGCCACGGTACCGGCAGATGCTGCGTGATGTCCTGGCGAGCAATCGTCTCTTTGCCGTCGCCGGACTCGACCCGGAACGTCTGCACGACCCGGAGCGATTCGAGCCACCGCACCGCATCGCGTCGGTCGGCATTGTCCGCGCCTGCCAGAAAAACGACAACGGCACGTCAAACCTCCTGTTGCAGGGACTATGCCGCGTCGAAATCCTGCACATCGTCGGAGAGGACCCTTACCGGCGAATCCAAGTCCGGGCCCTGACCAGTACCAATGGCGATCCGGCCGACGAGAACCACCGGCTTCGTTCCGACCTGCTGCGCTTATTGACGATCCGGCGCAAACAAGGTGCCGGCGCATCCGCCGAGATGACCGAGTTCCTACGCTCCGTCGAGGATCCCGAGACGTTCGTGGACCTGGCTGCATTCGGTCTCTGCGAGGACGCGCCACTCAAGCAGCGACTGCTGGAGACACTCGACGTGCACCGCCGGCTGCGGCTGTTCAAATCCTACCTCCAGCACGAGATCGCGGCGACCCGCCTTAGCACCAAGCTGCAAGGCGGACTGCCCGACGACCAGATCTCTCATAACTGATTGCCCGCCTGGGTGTAGGCGGGCAAGCGACCGGAAAATGGAGCCGAGCATCGGATTTGAACCGACGACCCACGCTTTACGAAAGCGTTGCTCTACCAACTGAGCTAGCTCGGCGCTGAGGGAATAGCGGAAGAAACTCGCCGGCTAGGCAAGCGCAAGCCTTCATTTCGCACCGTGCCTCCTCTCGCGACCGCAATGTTCGACTATTCGTTGCCGGAGCACCTGATCGCTCAGGTGCCCGCGGCGCGGCGCGATGCATCGCGACTGGTGGTCGTTGACCGGCGCCAGCGCTCGATCAGCCACCATACCTTCGCCGATCTGCCGGCGTTCCTGCGCCGCGACGATATCCTGTTCCGCAACAACGCCTCGGTCCTGCCCGCCCGGCTCCAGGCGCAACGGCCAACTGGCGGCAGGGTCGAGTGTTTCCTCCTGCGCCCGGCCGACGGCAGCCAAGTCTGGCGCTGCCTGGTCCGCCCAGGCAAGAAGCTGCCGGTCGGGGCGGAGTTCGCCCACCCTTCCGGAGCTTTCCGCGGCGAAGTCGTCGCGCGGGAGGCTGACGGCTCGGCCCTGATCCGGTTCACCACGGCCCACGGCGAACCGATCACCGAGTTGGCCAACCGCCTCGGCGAAGTCCCCTTGCCACCCTACATCAATCGCGGGGACGATTCCCAACGCGACCTCGACCGCGAGCGCTACCAGACCGTTTACGCCGATCGAGCCCGGCAGGTGGCGGTGGCCGCACCGACTGCCGGCCTGCACTTCACCCCGGCATTGCTCGAGCGCCTTGCCGGAGACGGGATTCGCACCGCCGATGTGACCCTGCATGTCGGGCTTGGCACGTTCAAACCCATCACGGCCGCGACCATCGAAGACCACGAAATCCACCGTGAGCTCTACGAGATTGCGGTCCCGACCCAGGAGGCACTGTTCAAACCCGAAGCCGGCCGGCGCATCGCGGTCGGTACGACGACTGTGCGTTGCATCGAGGACTTCCTCGCCACCCATGCGGCGCCGCTCGCCCAAGCCCATCTCGCGGAGGCGGGGATCTATGTTTACCCGCCGCGCGCCTTCCGCGGGGTGGATGCGCTCATCACGAATTTCCACCAACCTCGCTCCACGTTGCTCTGCCTGGTGGCCGCGTTCCTGACCCCATCGTCAACCGAGGGTGTCGCCTGGCTGAAGGAGATCTACGCCGAAGCCATCAGGCTCGAATACCGCTTCTTCAGTTACGGCGATGCGATGCTGATCCTGTGACCGGCAAATCGCTCCCGGCCATTTGCAGAAATTCCCGTTTGGGGTTTGATGCCCGCCTGCATGCCTGAGGCCATCCGCCACGCCAGTATCCACCGTCCGTTTGCGCCCAGGCTCCTGCGATTCCTTGGCTTGGCCTTGCTCGCCGGAACGATTGGCTCCTGGGCCTTGCTGGGCGCGCACCGCGGCTGGAGCCAGAACCGCGTGCCGGTCAGGCAAGTCGACGAGATCACCGGCATCGAATACGTCACCTACGAGGAACGATTCGTTCCCGGCATCGACTGGCTGGGCGCCGGCGGTGTGCTCGCCATTGCGGTTTTCTCCCTGTCTTTTCTCCCCCGCCTGAATCCAAAATCAAAAAACCACACCAGTTGATCCATGAATAAGACCATCCTCATCGGCCTCCTGTCCTTGTCCCTGACCGGCGCGCTCGCTGCCGCGCCGGCCACCTACGACTTCAAGGACCCCAAGGGCGTCAACGCGATCCAGTTCCACCTGGATTCCCTGCTCGAGCCCATCTCCGGCACCGCGAGCGGCGTCACCGGCACCGTCAGCTTCGATCCGGCCGATCCCGCCGCCACGACGGGCCGCATCGTCGTCGCCGCCAAGTCCCTGCTCGTGACCAACACGATGATGACGGAACACCTCCACAGCCCCATGTGGATCGACGTGGCCGCCCATCCGGAAATCGTCTTCGAACTCGCCAAGCTGAGCGACATCAAGACCGATGGGAACACCACCACGGCCACCGCCGCCGGCAGATTCACACTCAAGGGTGTGACCAAAGAAATCTCGGTTCCGGTGAAATTGACCCACCTGGCTGATGCGTTCGGCAAGCGTCTCAACAAGCCCGAATTGAAGGGCGACCTGCTCGTCATCCGCGGCGAATTCACCGTCAAGCGGGCCGACTTCGGCATCCAGCCGGGCAAGAACGAGGACAAGGTCAACCCCGAGATCAAACTCACCCTCGCCATCGTCGGCGGGTCGCCGCGCTCCTGAACCGACGAACTTCTGCAATCAAGGACGGCCCGAGCGGCCGTCCTTTCTTTTTTCCCATCTCCTGCCACCATCGCCGCCGTGACTCCCGAAGAGATCGAGAACCTGATCGATGACGCGACGTTCGCCTACTCCATGGGCGATGCGCCCGACGCGATCGCCAAGTTGACCCAGGCGACGGCCGCCGCTCCCGGTTCCTTCGCCGCGTGGCATGCGCTTGCGGAAATCCAGTTCAGCCAGCGCAACCTTGAGGCCGCATTGCAGGCCGCCGAACACGCCCACGCCATCCAGCCTGATGACCCCTTCATCAACACGACGCTTTCGCGGATCTGGATGGAGCGGGGCGACAAGCAGACCGCGGAAAAATACGGCGCGCAGGCGAAGATCCTGAGCTGGAAGGACCAGCTGAAAAAACCTCAAGGGCAAGCGGGTGGCATTAGCTAGGCGGTCTGCCCGTTGACACGCTTCCGCCGGTCTCCGTAGCCTCAGGCCATGGAAAAGACGTCGTACGTGCTGGAATTCGAGAAGCCGCTGCGCGAGCTGTCCAAACAACTGGACGGACTTCGGCAGCAATCGCTCGAAACCGGCGTAGATCTGGCCGGCGAAATCGCCGCTATCGAGGCCAAGATCGAGTCGACGCAGCGTGAGATCTACTCCGCCCTCACCCCGTGGCAGCGGGTGCAGATCGCCCGCCATCCCAAGCGCCCGTACGCGTTGGATTATGTTCGCCTGGTCTGCGAGGACTTCCAGGAGCTCCACGGCGACCGCCAGTTCAAGGATGACCAGGCTTTGATCGGCGGCACCGCCTTTTTCGAAGGTCACTCGGTCATGATCGTCGCCCAGCAAAAGGGGCGCGACACTAAGGAAAAGATCGCCCGAAACTTCGGCATGCCGCAGCCGGAAGGCTATCGCAAGGCGCTGCGGCTAATGAAGTTGGCGGAAAGATTTGGCCTGCCGCTGTTGTGCTTCATCGACACTCCGGGCGCCTACCCCGGCATCGAGTCCGAGGCGCGGCACGTCTCAGAGGCGATCGCCGTGAACCTGCGTGAGATGGCCATGCTCAAGACCCCGTCGGTCGCCGTGATCGTCGGCGAAGGCGGTTCGGGCGGCGCCCTCGGCATCGGTGTGACCGATCGCGTGCTGATCTTCGAAAACAGCTACTACTCGGTCATTTCACCTGAAGGCTGTGCCGCGATCCTTTGGAAGGACGGCGCCGCCGCGGCGAAGGCCGCCGCGGCCCTGAAGCTCAACGCCGCCACCCTGCAGCCGCTGGGCGTGGTCGACGAAGTGCTTCCGGAGCCGATGGGCGGCGCCCACTACAATCCGGAACAGGCCGCAGCGACGCTCAAGGATGCGCTGCGCCGGCACATGACGGAGCTGCGGGCGCTGGAACCCACCCGCCTGCTCGACAGCCGGTACGACCGCTACCGGAAGCTGGGCGTTTTTGAGGAAATCGGCGCCGGCCGCTGACCCGCCGCCCGGCCTAGGCCGGCTTGCGCACCGTCAGCAGTTCGATCTTTTCCGCGCGGGCCATCGAGGCGCTGATCTCGATCAGGGCTCCCGACAACCGCACGTCACCCGTCGCGACCTCAAACCGCCGCGGCATGCCGTCGAGAAACTTGCTCACGACCGGCGCGACCTCGCGGCCAAGCACCGACGCATAGGGGCCGGTCATGCCGATGTCGCAGATGAAGGCTGTGCCCTTGGGCAGGACCCGGGCATCCGCCGTTGGTACGTGGGTGTGCGTGCCGACCACCGCCGTCACCCGCCCGTCAAGATGCCAGCCCAACGCCTGCTTCTCCGAAGTCGCCTCGGCGTGAATCTCGACGACGATGGCATCGGCCTGCGCCTTGAGCTGCTCAACCATGCGGTCGGCGCATTGAAACGGGCAATCCGCCTTCATCCCGAGATACTGCCGGCCCAGCACCGTGAAGACCGCCAGTCGGAACCCCCGGCTTTCGATGATGAGATGATCCCAACCGGGACAGGTCGAGGGCAGGTTCGCCGGCCGGCAGATCCGCTCCATCTGCGTGATGTCGGTTTCCCAACCGCGCTGGTCCCAGACATGGTCGCCCAGCGTGATCGCATCCACGCCACTCTCGAGGATCGACTTCGCGATGACCCCGGTAATGCCCGCTCCGGCCGCCGCATTTTCGCCGTTCGCGATGACGAAATCCAATCCGTGTTCGGACCGCAGCCGCGGGAGGCGATCCCGGACGAACTCCCGGCCCGGGCGGCCCACGATGTCACCGATAAACAATAACTTCAGCATGCGCCGACCGTGCCGGCATTCGCGATCCGAGCCAATGGCAAATGTTATGACAAATCGCCCCTTGCCGAGGCTTGCCCCGCGGGGCCTCGCCGGCTTTGCTTTCCGGCCCTCTGTACACACCATGAAAAAATCGACCTCTCCCGCTGCGTTTCCTCAGGCCGAGATCGGCCACGAAATGAAGGGTGCTGACGCCGTCGTCCAGTGCCTGATCCGCGAGAACGTCGATGTCATCTTCGCCTACCCCGGTGGCGCTTCCCAGGAACTCCACCAGGCCCTGGCCCGCACGGACAAGATCCGCGTGATCCTGCCCCGCCACGAACAGGGCGGTTCGTTCGCGGCCGAGGGCTATGCCCGCGCCACCGGCAAGGTGGGCGTGTGCATGGCGACCAGCGGCCCCGGCGCCACCAACCTCGTCAGCGCCATCGCCGACGCCTACATGGACTCCACGCCCATCGTGGCGATCACCGGCCAGGTGTACCAGAAGTACATCGGGAAGAGCGCATTCCAGGAAACCGATTTCTTCGGCATGACCCTGCCGATCGTGAAGCATTCGTACCTGATCACGAACGTTCACGACCTGCCCCGCATCTTCAAGGAGGCCTTCCACCTCGCCCGCACCGGCCGGCCCGGTCCCGTGGTGATCGACATTCCGAAGGACGTGCAGCAGGCGAAATTCCAGCCGGTCTATCCGCCCACGGTGGAATTCCGCAACCCCTATGTCGGACAGGAACACCGCGCGACGGACGAACAGCTCCAGCAGGTGCTCGCCCTCATCGCCGAGGCGAAGAAACCCGTGATCTATGCCGGCGGCGGCATCATCTCGGCCGAGGCGCACCGCGAGCTGAAAACCTTCGCCGAGAAGACAAACGTGCCGGTCGCGACGACTCTCATGGGCGTGGGCGCCTTCCCCGAGACGCACCCGCTCTCCATGCAGTGGTTCGGCATGCACGGCTCGGCCTACGGCAACTGGGCGGTGGACCAGAGCGACCTGGTGCTCTGCCTCGGCGCCCGCTTCGACGATCGCATCACCGGCGACGTCTCGAAGTTCGCCGCCCACGCGAAGATCGTCCACATCGACATCGACGCCTCGGAGCACAACAAGAACAAGCGGGTCCTCCACCCCATCTGCTCCGACATCAAATACGCGCTGAGCCGACTCAACCAACTTGGCGCGAAGTTCACGGCGCCCGACACCGCAGCCTGGCACGCGCAGATCGCGCAGTGGAAGCAGGCCCACCCCTTCAGTTACGAACCCAGCAAGCACATCCAGCCGCAGGAGGCGGTGGCGGCGCTGTACGAACTCACGAAGGGCGAGGCGATCATCACGACCGGCGTGGGCCAGCACCAGATGTGGGCCGCCCAGTTCTATCGGTTCAATGAGCCGCGCCGCTACATCAGCTCGCTCGGCCTCGGCGCGATGGGCTACGGTTATCCCGCGGCCATGGGCGCGAAGGTCGCCTGCCCCGACAAGCAGGTGATCGATATCGACGGCGACGGCTCGTTCATGATGAACATCCAGGAGCTCGCCACCTGCCACATCGAGAA
>CAYHEW010000056.1:0-10026 GCA_964355715.1 uncultured Opitutaceae bacterium
ACGGACGGCGTCGATGCGGTCGCCTTCGAAGAACATGTGCTCGGTGCGGGTGAGGCCGATGCCCTGGGCGCCGAACGCGAGAGCCTGGGCGGTCTGCTCAGGATTATCGGCGTTGGTGCGGACCTGCAGGCGGGTGGCCTGCGAGCACCACTTCATCAGCTGCACGTAGTTCTTGTACTTCTCGGTCTTCTGCGCGGCCTTGTCGTTGTTGAGCAGGCCGGCGACGATTTCCGAAGGAGCGGTCTTGATCTGACCGGCGTAAACCGTGCCAGCCGTGCCGTCGATGGAGAGGAAGTCGCCTTCCTTGAAGGTGTGACCGGCGATGGTCGTCGTCTTCTTATCGTAGTCGATCTGGACGGCGGCGGCGCCGCAGACGCAGACCTTGCCCATCTGGCGGGCGACGAGGGCGGCGTGGGAGGACACACCGCCGCGGGCGGTGAGGATGCCCTCGGCGGCGATCATGCCGCGGAGATCCTCGGGCGAGGTCTCGATGCGGACGAGGAGGACCTTTTCGCCCTTCTCGGCGGCCTGCACGGCGCGGTCGGCGTTGAAGTACACCTTGCCGGTGGCGGCGCCGGGGCCGGCGGGGAGGCCGGTGGCGATGACGGTGGCCTTCTTGACCTCGGCGAGATCGAAGATCGGGGCGAGCAACTGTTCGAGCTGGTCGGCCGGGTTGCGCATGATGGCGGTCTGCCAGTCGATGAGCTTCTCCTTCACCATATCGATGGAGAACTTGAGCGCGGCGGCGGCGGTGCGCTTGCCGTTGCGCGTCTGGAGCATGAACAGCTTGCCGTCCTGGATGGTGAACTCGATGTCCTGCACATCCTTGAAGTGGGCTTCGAGGGTTTTGCGGACGAGGAGGAGCTCGGCGTAGGACTTGGGCATCTGGTCCTTGAGCTTGAGGACGGGCTCGGGCGTGCGAACGCCGGCGACGACGTCCTCACCCTGGGCGTTGATGAGGAACTCGCCGTAGAATTCGTTGGTGCCGTTGGCGGGGTTGCGGGTGAACGCGACGCCGGAGCCGGAGGTGTCGCCGGTGTTGCCGAATACCATGGCCTGCACGTTGACGGCGGTGCCCCACTCGGTGGGAATGTTGTACTTGCGGCGGTAGACGATGGCGCGGTCGTTCATCCAGGAGCCGAAGACGGCGCCGGCGGCGCCGCGGAGCTGGTCCCACGGATCGTTGGGGAAGACGTGGCCGGTGCGCTCCTTGACGAGGGCCTTGAAGCGCTTGACCAGTTCCTGCTGGTCGGCGGCGGTGAGTTTGGAGTCCTCGACGTCGGCGTGATAAACCTCGTGCTTGTAGTTGTGGATGACGGTCTCGAACGGCTCGTGATCCTCGCCTTCCAGCTTCTGCACGCCGAGTACGACGTCGCCGTACATCTGGATGAAGCGGCGGTAGCAATCCCAGGCAAAGCGCTCGTTCTGGGTGGCGCGGACCAGGGCGAGGACGGTGTCGTCGTTCAGGCCGAGGTTGAGAATGGTGTCCATCATGCCCGGCATCGAGTCGCGGGCGCCGGAGCGCACGGCGACGAGCAGCGGCGTGCCATCGGTGGCGCCGAACTTCGTCCCCATGATCTTCTCCATGTTGGCGACGCCGGCCTGCATCTGGGCCTGGAGTTCCTTCGGATAGGTCCGCTTGTGGGCGTAGTAGTACGTGCAGACCTCGGTGGTGATGGTGAAGCCGGGGGGCACGGGCAGGCCGATGCGGGTCATCTCAGCGAGGTTGGCGCCCTTGCCGCCGAGCAGGGGCTTCATGCTGCCGTTGCCATCGGCTTTGCCGTTGCCCCACGTGTAAACGTATTTGGGGGCCTTGGCGGCGCGTTTCGGTGCAGTGGGCTTTTTGCCCGCGGACTTCTTAGCAGTGGATTTCTTGGCCATGGGAGTGAGGGAAATGAACAAAGACGCACCCAGCGCATAGCGTGGCTGCGGGGGTGTCAACCCTGCGGCAGAATTTGCACCCGCCCGGGCAGGTCATTGGCCCGGGTCCGGGTCGGAAACGCGCTTCCGTTTTGACAAAAACCGCCCAGCATCGCGGTTTCCCTGAGCACCGTGAGCGATTCCGATCCCTATCCCGATGCCCCCCTGGAGGGCGAAGAAACGGCCCCGAAGCCGAAAGAAAAGCCCATGGGATTCTTCGAGCACCTCGAGGACCTGCGCTGGACTCTGGTCAAGTGCGTGGTGGCCTTCCTGATCTGTGCCGGCCTGATCGGCTACTTCCTGCATGAATTCAACGGCCTGTTGCTGTGGCCTTTGCACAAGGTCCAGGCCGAATATCCCCAGGCGGTCATCGACCTGGGCACGACGTCGATCATGGAGGGGTTCACCGTGGTCATCCAGATGTGCGTCCTCGGCGGACTGCTGTTGGCGGCGCCGTTTCTGCTGTTTTTCATCGGGCAGTTTGTCGCTCCGGCCCTGACCGCGCGAGAGCTGCGGATGGTGCTGCCGGTGTGCTTCGCGGCGCTCGTGCTTTTCTTATGCGGGGCCGTATTCAGCTACTACTTATTGGTGCCGAGCACGCTTCGGGTCTCGATCGAGATCAACGAAATGTTCGGCTTTGTCATGCGGTGGACGCCCGGCAGCTACTACAGCCTGCTCACCTGGCTGGTGCTGGGCGTGGGGGCATCCTTCGAGTTCCCCCTGCTGATCGTGCTCCTGGTTTACATGGGCGTGATGACCACGGCTTTTCTCCGGAAATACCGCCGGCACGCGATTGTGGTGATCTTCATCATCGCGGCCGTCGTCACGCCGACGCCCGACCCGGTCACTCAATGCCTCTTTGCCGCGCCGCTGTACCTGCTGTACGAGATCGCGATCATCGCCGGCCGCCGGATCGAGAAGCGCCGCACGGCGGCGGTCTGAGACAAGGGCTGGAGTCTGAGCACAAAAAAGCCCGGCGGGTGAGGCCGGGCGGGGAAGGGGACGACTGACGGAACGCGTTATTTCTTCGCGGCGGCGCGCTGGGCGCGGAGAACCACGCGGAACATTTGAATGGCGAGCCAGAACACGCCACTCATGCAGGCCGCCGTGAGGCAGCCCCAGAGCATGATCATGCGCGGGTCACTGGAGGGAACGTGCGGGGAGACGATCGAGTACAGGAAAAGGAAGAAGGCGACGACGAGGATCATATCCACGACGAAGCTGACGGGAGTCATGAGCTTGGTTTCAGGCTGGGCCATGGCGCGAAAAAGAGAAGAGCCGGGCGCGATTTGTCCAACCTTCTTTTAACCACGGATTCCACTGATTTCACGGATCCGGCGGAGGTAACGTGGTTGGATAGCCACAAGAGGCACAAAAGGCGCAAAAAGCACCCAGAGCTTTCTGTGCCTCTTGTGCCTTCTGTGGCCATTCCTCACCGCCACATCCGCCTAATCCGTGAGATCCGTGGTTCAGAAGTCTTTTGGGATCGCTGCGGTGAGGTTTTCCGGTTCGCCGGTTGTGATGACGAGGTTGTCCTCGATGCGGACGCCGCCGACTTCCAAATACTTGTCCGCGAGGCTCCAGTTCACGCAGTCGCGGAATTTCTCGCGGCGGGCGGGGTCGTTGAGGAGGGCGGGGATGAAGTAGAGGCCCGGCTCGACCGTCACGACGTAGCCCGGCGCCAGGGGCAGGTCCATGCGCAGGGTGCGCAGGCAGGGTCGGGGGTCCTTGGGCCGACCGGGGAGGAGACCGCTTCCGTCGCGCACGCCGAGGCCGACCATGTGGCCAAGCCCGTGGGGGAAAAAGAGTGTGTGCGCCTCCTGCTCGACCAGCGCCGCCGGATCGCCGCGCATCACGCCCATCGCCACGAGGCCGGCGGTGAGATCGACCGCGCAGGCGAGATGCACATCGCGCCACTCGGCGCCGGGCCGGCAGCGGGCGCAGGCCTTTTGCTGCGCGGCAAGGACGACCTGATAGAGGTCGCGCTGGAAGGCCGAGGGCGTGCCGACCGCATAGGTGCGGGTGACGTCGGTGACGTAGCGGTCGATTTCGCCGCCGGCGTCGACGAGCACGAAGTCGCCCGCCTGCGCAACGCGGCCACCCGGGGCGAAGTGGAGCACGGCGGCATTGGCGCCAACGGCCACGATCGAGCCGTAGCCGGTGCGCTGCGCCCCGGCGCGGAAGAAGCCGGTCTCGAGCTCGACCTGGAGGGCGCGCTCGGTGATGCCCGGTCGCAGGGCGGCACGCAGGGCGGCGTATCCGGCTGCCGTGGCGGTCGCGGAGCGACGCAGCGTGGCGAGTTCCGCGGCGTCCTTGGGTCGGCGGGCGTGGACGAAGTGCGTGCGGATGTGCGCCGAGAATTCCGCGTCGGCGGCGACCCCCGACACGGCCGCGCCGAGTTGCGCGATGCGTCGACCCGGGCGGGCGGCCAGCCACGAGGCGAACTGCTCGAGCGGCTCGCCGGGCGGTTGCGTGCGACCTTCCCAGACGCGTTCGGCTTCGGTCACGGTCGGGACGAACGAATGCCAGGCGCGGTCGCGCGGGTCGAAGGCGACGATGCCATGCGGGCATTCGAGTTCCGTCAGGTAAAAATAATCGCTGTGGGCCCGGAATGGATACGCCTGGTCGGTGTTTTCCGGCAGCGGGATGGGCTCGCCGGCACCGACGATGAGCAACGCGTCATCGAGCGGGAGGGCGGCGGCCAGGCGGGCGTGGCGGTCGGGGCGGTCGGGCATGACAAGAACGCTCAACATTCAACGTTTAACGCTCAACGCTTAAGTGGTCGCCCCGCTGGAAGACTTGGGCGCTAAACGTTGAAAGTTGAGCGTTGAGCGTTTTCCCGGGTTTGTCCTACCGCCGCTTCTTCTTCCCGGCGACCGGCGGCACGACCACCACGGGGCACGGCGACTTCTTCAGGACGCCGCTGGCGGTGCTGCCCGCGAGGAGATCGTAGAGGGCGGAGTGGCCGTGGGAGCCGAGGACGATGTAGTCGGCGCCGACCTTCCGGGCCTGGTCGACGATGTGCAGCGTGGCGGAACCGGTGAGGAGGAGCGACGTGGACTCGAGGCCGGCGGCCTGGAGCTTGTGGGCCATCAACTCGAGATGGCGGGCGGCGGTCTTTTCGCTGAGCGCGACGATTTCCTGGATGTTGGCCATGACGGCGCCGTATTCGCTGGTGATGACGGGGGGCTGGACGACATGCATCAGGATGAGTCGGGCATTGAGCGAGCGGGCCAGTTCCGCGGCGGATTTGACGACGGCCTTGCTGATGGCCGAGAAGTCGATGGGGGTAAGGATCGTTTTCATGGCAAGCACATGATACTCCCGTTCGCCCGGATTGCCAGCGCAGGGATTGGCGGTTGCGCCGCGGATCTTGCCGTGGGCGAGTGACGCAATCGTCACCGTTTCGCCGGCGATTTGGCTTTTCGCGTCGGCCGCCTTGCGCAGTGTGTCATCATGCCCAAGTTGCCTTTCCCAAGGTGCGCGTGCCTGCTGCTTGCCGGCGCGGCCGTGATGATGGGAGCCGAGCCGAAGGCACCGCCCCGGCTGGCCGTCGTGATCGCCATCGATCAGTTCCGCTACGATTATCTCGATCGTTACCGGGAGGCGTTTCCGGCCGACGGTTTTCGCCGGCTGCGGGAGCAGGGCATTGATTTTCGGGAGTGCCACTACCGGCACGCTTTCACGAAGACCGCGCCGGGTCATGCCGTGATCCTGAGCGGGGCGCATCCGTCGGTCCACGGCATCGTGGGCAACGAGTGGGTCAGCCGCGAGACCTGGCAGACCGTCGTGGGCGTCGAAGACCGCCAGGCGCCGCTCGTCGGCGCCCCACCGCGCGCGCTCCACTCGCCGGGCGGCGTGCTCGAGGCCAAGGAGGGCCGGTCGCCGCGCAATTTCGAGGCTGAGACCGTCGGCGACCTGCTCAAGGCGCGGGCGGGCGGGAAGGCGAAGGTCATCTCGGTCGCGAACAAGGACCGCTCGGCGATCCTGCTCGGCGGCCACCGGGCGGACGGCGCCTATTGGTACGAGCGTGGGAATTTCGTGACCTCGCGTTATTACCGGGAGCTGTTGCCGGCGTGGGTGGAGGACTTCAATCGCGCCGGCCGGGTGCAGGCGTATTACGGCCGCACCTGGGATCGCCTCCTCGATCCCGCGATCTACGAGCGCCTGGCCGGTCCCGACGACGTGGTCGGGGAGGATCCCTCGCAGGGCCTCGGCCGCACGTTTCCGCGCCGGGTCGATGGCGGCCGGCCGGAGTTCGGGAACGCCTTTCTCGGCGCCTTTCCCATCACTCCGTTTTACAGCGAGATCCTGGCTGATTTCGCCAAGGTGGCCGTGACGGCGGAGGAACTCGGCCGGGACGACGTCACCGATCTCCTGTGCATCGGATTTTCGCAGATCGACCACACCGGGCATTCGTTCGGGCCGGACAGCCAGGAGGTCATGGATTCGATCCTGCGGCTCGACCGGCTTGTCGCCGGCCTGCTGGCGTTCCTCGATGCGGAAGTCGGCGCCGGACGGTATGTGGTGGTGGTGACGGCCGACCATGGGGTGGCGCCGCTGCCCGAGCTGACCGCGCCGGCGCGGCCCGGGGTGGGCGGGCGCCTCGATTCGCTGGCGGTCACCCGTGCCGTGGAGCAGGCGCTCGATGCCGCGTTCGGTCCGCCGCAGGCGCCGCTGTATTGGGTTACCCGTGACGGCACGGGTTTTCACCTGCGGCCGGAGACGCTGGCGGCCAAGCAACTCGCGGCGCCGGCGGCCTGGGCGGTGGTGCGGGCGGCGCTGCTGACCCGGCCGGAGGTGCTGGCGGCGTACACGCGCGCGGATCTCGAGGCGGGGAGGCCGGTGGATGAGTTGGGTGAGAAGCTGCGCCGGTCCTACCGCCGCGATCGCAGCCCGGATGTCGCCTATATCCTCAATCCGTACTGGGTCGACCGGGCGAAGAACGGCACGAATCATGGCACACCGCACCCGTACGATACGCATGTTCCGATGGTTTGGTATGGGGCGGGCATTTCCGCCGCCGTACGCTCGGAGCGCGTCGGGGTCGACGACCTGGCCCCGACCTTGAGCGCGCTGCTGGGCCTGCCGCCGCCGCCCCAGGCGACGGGAAAATCGTTATTTTAGTCCGCCGGAGGACAAGCCCACCTTACTTGCACGCCAGGCGCGAGGCGTGGCGGGGCAGGCCCGAAATCTTCGTCTCGAGGGCAAACACGCTGCCGGCTTCGCAGTACCCCGGGTCGGTCTCGCCGCGGGCGGAGGTGATGAAGAGGGTCTGAAGCTTGGCGCCGCCGAAGCAGCAGGAAGTGACCCGCGAGGCCGGGACCACGATCTCAGCGACGACCTTGCCGTCGGGGGCGTGGCGGCGCAGGCGGTGGCCGTCCCAGCGGGCGGACCACAGGTGACCCTCGGCATCGACGCAGAGGCCGTCGCAGGTGCCCTCATCCTCGGCGTTGGCGGTGTAGAATTCCCGGCGGTTGGCCAACTCGCCCGAGGTGGCGTCGTAGTCGAAGGCGAAGATCTTGTTGGTCGTGGAGCAGGTCCAGTAGAACGTCCGGCCGTCGGGCGAGAGGCCCATGCCGTTCGAGCAGCCGGTGCCGCGAAAGAGCAGCCGCGAACTGCCGTCGGGGTCGAAGCGGAAGAGCCCGCCGCTATCCTTGTCCTTGCCGATGGTCCCGGCAAAGACGCGGCCGGCGGGATCGGCCATGACGTCGTTGAAGCGCTGCATGCCCGGATCGGCGAACTTGCGCACCGGCTGGCATTCGCCGTTGGCGGGGTTGAAGCGGGCGAGGTCGTTGACGCGGAATAGGAGCAGCATGCCGTCGGCCTCGAGCGTGAAGCCGCCCACCATCGGGCCCGTGTAGATGGGGCGCTCCTTCGTCATGCCTTCACGCCAGGCGTGCAGCTCGCCGGCGGTGATGTCCGTCCAGAACAGCGTCTGGCGCTGGGTGTCCCAGAGCGGGTTTTCGCCGAGCTGGTTGCGGGTGGACACAAGCAGGCGGGCGGTGGGCGAGGTAGCCATGATCAAGGGAGTTTCCGGGTTACTCGAGGAGCCAGCCGCCGTCCACCACGCAATTGTGTCCGGTGGACCCGCGGCTCACTTCGCTCAGGTAGAACAGAATGTGGTTGGCGACGTCGGCCGCCTGCAGGCGCAGCGGCAGCGACTGCACGGTGCCGAGATGGGCGAGGTGCTTCGCGGCATCGGCGCCGGCGAAGTATTCGGAGACCTGGCGCTCGGTGAAGATCCAGCCGGGCGAGATGGTGTTGATGCGGATGCCGTCGCGGCCGAGTTCGCGCGCGAGGCCGGTGGAGAGGCCCAGGATGCCGGCCTTGGTCGCGGAATAGATCGAGCGGCCGGGCAGGCCCAGGCGGTAGTTGATGGAGGAGACGTTGACGATCGCCGGGCTGCGGCCAGCGCGGAGGAGGGGCACGCTTTCGCGGATTACGAGATAGTAGCCGCGGAGGTTGAGGTCGACGATGGCGTCCCAGCGCGCGGCGTCGCCCTCGGCGAGGGGTACCTTGGGGTCGGTGCCGGCGACATTGACCACGCCGTCGAGATGAGTGGTCCGGGCGCGGATACGGGCGAAGGCGTCGGCGATGGCGCCGGCATCGCCGAGGTTGCAGGCGACGTGACCAAAGGCCGGGTGGGTGAGTGCCGGTGCCTCCCGGGACAGGCCAAAGCAGGTGGCGCCGCCGGCGAGGAGGGCCTCGATCGTGGCCTTGCCGATGCCGGCCGAGGCGCCGGTGATGACAAAGGCCTTGCCGTTCAGGTCCGGCAGGACGAGGGCCGGGGCGGGCGTGTCCTTCAGTTCCAAGGGCATGCGCAACGGGCGCGGGGCGCCGGTACTCGAATCCAACGGGAGTCGGCCACGGTGCAAGGGTAGGGCAGCGCGGGGATCATGGCCGGGTTGGAAGGGTGAAAAGTGGCTGCCCGGGTAGGGATTGAACCTACGACCAAGTGATTAACAGTCACCTGCTCTGCCACTGAGCTACCGGGCAACGTGGCTTGCATGGCTTGCGCGATGCGAAAGAGTGGACGAAAAACAGGGCGGCCCAGAAGGTTGTCAATGCTCCTTTTGCCCAAATCGTGGAAAAGCGCCGCTGCCGGAAAGTTTTGGTTGCTTTCGGCGCCCCGGCTTCTATCACCTGACCCTCTTTTCCACTACGCCTGCCCCCAATTCCGGGGTCTCAGGGGGAACGAAATCCATGAAACAACAGTTCGCACTTAACGTCACCACGCGTGCCCAGACGGGCCGCAGCGCCTCCCGCCGCCTGCGCAAGGCCAACAGCATTCCCGCCATCCTTTACGGGAAGCACACGAGCCCCGAAAAGCTCGCCGTCGATACGCCGGAGTTTGTCCGCCTCCTCAAGGGCATCGCCGGCCGCGCCGTGCTCATCGAGCTCCAGCGCAAGGACAAGGCCGACAAGGCCCTATCTTTCCTCCAGGAGGTCCAGCGCGACCCCCTGACCGACAAGTATCTCCACATCGACCTCCAGGAGGTCAAAGCGGACGAGAAGATGGAAATCCGCGTTCCGGTCCAGGTCATCGGCGAGTCCTTTGGCGTCAAGAACCAGAGCGGCGTGCTTGAAATCGCCTCCCACCTGATCCGCATCCGCTGCTTCCCGAAGGATCTCCCCGCCGTCGTCGAGGTGGATGTCACCGAGCTGAAGGTCGGTGAGACCATCAAGGTCGGCGAACTGAAGCCCATCGCCGGCGTCGATTTCCTCGATACCAAGGGCCAGCCCGTCGTCTCGTGCGTCGAGCCTGTGGCCGAAATCGTGCAGGAAGTGGTGGCCGCGGCCGTTCCGGCCGAGGGTGCCGCCGCTGCTCCCGCCGACGGTACTGCCGCCGCTCCGGGCGCGCCTGGCGCCGCTGCTCCGGCCGCTGGTGCCGCCGCGCCGGCCGCTGGCGACAAGAAAGCCGCCGCGCCTGCCGCCGGCGACAAGAAGGCTGCCGCGCCCGCCGCGGGCGACAAGAAGGCCGCCGCCCCGTCCGCCAAGAAGTAAGTTTCCGCGGGGTCGGCCGCTTGACCGCGGCCGGTCCGGCGTTTGTTCTTTGAGTCATGTCCATCTCGCTCGTTGCCGGTCTCGGCAATCCGGGCCGCG
>CAYHEW010000057.1:0-9277 GCA_964355715.1 uncultured Opitutaceae bacterium
GGAGCTTGCGGAGCTTGTTCTGCTCCTCGCTGACCTCGGACTGCTGGTTCTCGAACTCGTAGGTCTCCTCGCTCACGCGGTCGAAGACGTCGATGTGGTGCTTGAGGATCGAGGCGGACTGCTTGAGGGCGTCGTCCGGCGTGATGCGGCCGTCCGTCCAGACCTCGAGGATCAGCTTGTCGTAGTCCGTGATCTGACCGACGCGGGTGGCCTCGACGGCGTACTTCACCAGGCGGACGGGCGAGAACAGCGAGTCGATCGGAATGACGCCGATGGCCTGCTCTTCCTTCTTGTTGGCCTCGCCCGGGTAATAGCCGCGGCCGGTCTTGATCTCGATCTCGGCCTCGAAGGTCTTCTTCGAGTCGAGCGTGCAGATGACCTGCTCGGGGTTGACGATGGTGATGTTGGCGTCGGCCTGGATGTCGGCCGCGGTGACGGGACCGCTCTTCGAGACCTTGATCTGGAGGGTGATCGGCTCGCGCTTGTGGGAGACGATGAGGACCTTCTTCAGGTTGAGCACGATGTCGGTGACATCCTCGACGACGCCGTCGATGCTCTGGAACTCATGGCTGACGCCATCGACCTTGATCGAGGAGATGGCGGCGCCCTCGATGGAGCTCAGCAGCACGCGGCGGAGGGAATTGCCGATGGTGTGGCCGTAACCGGCCTCGAAGGGCTCGGCGATGAACTTGGCGTAGGTCGGCGTGGCGCCTTCCTCGACCTTGGTGAGCTTGTTGGGGAGTTCGAACTTTCCGAGACGTTTGGGCATGGCGATGAACTCTGGCGGTGGGCGTTGCGGGTTGGGAAGTGGTGGGTGGAAGGACTCAGAAGCGCGAGTAGAACTCGACGATCACCTGCTCGTTGACGCCCTGCTCCATCTCGTCGCGCGTCGGGAGACGGTTGACGGTGGCCTTGAAGGCCTCGGCATTGAGCGTGAGCCAGCCGGGCACGTTGCGGATGCGGTTCTCCTCGAGGTTGCGCGTGGCCATCTGGCGGGAGGCCGGTGTGTTCTTCACCTCGATCTCGTCGCCAGCCAGGACGTTGTAGCTCGCGATGTCGACCTTGTGACCGTTGACGCGGATGTGGCCGTGGTTGACGAACTGGCGGGCCGCGGCGCGGGACTTGGCGAGGCCGAGGAGGTAGACGGTGCTGTCGAGGCGGGTCTCGAGGAGCTGCAGGAAGCGCTCGCCGGTGACGCCACGCTCCTTCTTCGCAATCTCGAAGGTGCGGCGGAACTGGCGCTCCAGCAGGCCGTAGATGGCGCGGAGCTTCTGCTTCTCATTGAGGCCGACGGCGTACTCGGAGAGCTTGCGGCGGAGCTTGGGACCGTGCTGGCCGGCCGGGTAGCTGCGGCGTTCGAAGGCTTTGCCCGAGCCGAGAATGTGCGTCCCGAAGCGACGGCTGATGCGGGTGGTGGGACCGGTGTAACGAGCCATGTGAGTGGTTGTTTTTTAGAGGTTGGAGGACCGGCCTTAGACGCGACGACGCTTGCGCGGGCGGCAGCCGTTGTGGGGGATGGGAGTGACGTCGACGATCGTGGTGATCTCGAGGCCGATGGCCTGCAGCGCGCGGATGGCGCTGTCACGACCGAGGCCGGGGCCGGACACCCGGATGACGATGTCCTTCAGGCCGTGGGCCATGGCGTTGCGGGCGGCGTCCTGGGCGACGACCTGGGCGGCGTAGGCGGTGGACTTGCGCGAACCGCGGAAGTTGCACTTGCCGGCGCTGGACCAGGCGATGACCTGGCCCTTCTGGTCGGTGATCGAGACGATGGTGTTGTTGAACGAGGCTAGGACGTTGACGACGCCCGAGGTGACGTTCTTGGAGCCCTTGGCCTTGCGGACCTTGATCGCACCCAGTTCCTCCTTCAGGAGGTCCTCGGCGGTGGGCTGCTTGGCGACGCCGCCAATGAGCTCAACGGGCTTTTCCGGAGCAGCGGCGGGAGCGGCGGCAGCGCCCTCGGCGGGCGCGGCACCGGCAGCGGCCTTCGGGGCCTTGGGCGCCTTGGCCGGCTTGGCGGCAGCGGCGGCTTCAGCACCCTCGACGGGAGCGGCGGCCTTGGGGGCCTTTTCTTTCTTGGGAGCGGACTTTTCTTCAGCCATGGCGGGGAGGATTATTCGGCTTTCTTGGCAACGCCCACGGTCTTGCGGGGGCCTTTGCGGGTGCGGGCGTTAGTACCGGTGCGCTGACCGCGGACGGGCAGGCCACGGCGGTGGCGGATGCCACGGTAGCAATTGATCGCCTGGAGGCGCTTGAGATTGGCGGCAATCTCACGGCGGAGGTCACCCTCGAGCACCCATTTCTGCTCGGTGATGATGTGCAGGATCTTGTTCAGCTGCTCTTCGGACAGGTCCGAAGCGCGCATGTCAGGATTGAGACCCGCTTCCTTGACGAGGAAGTCGGCGCGGGTGGGCCCGATGCCGTTGATGTAACGGAGGGAGTACGCGACTTTCTTTTTCGCGGGGATTTCTACACCGAGGAGACGTGGCATGTTGGATTGGGTTGAGAGTTAGGTTGTGTTGAAAGGGAGAGGGAGGAGGGAATATCAGGCGGGACGGGGCAGCGTGAGGATCTCAGGCCCCCGGTCGGTCGTGAGCACCGTGTGTTCGAAGTGGGCGGAATGGGAGCCGTCGGCCGTGACGACTGTCCAGCCATCGGCGAGCGTCTTGGTCCGATACCCGCCGGCGTTGACCATCGGCTCGATCGCGAGCGTCATGCCGGGACGGATCTTCGGTCCCGCCCCGCGGCGCCCGAAGTTCGGGATTTCCGGCGGCTCGTGCATTGACTGGCCGACCCCATGGCCGACAAGATCGCGGACGACGCTGAAACCGTGGGACTCGACGTGTTCCTGGATGGTCGCCGAGATGTCGCCGATGCGGTTGTTGACGCGGGCCTGCTCGATGCCGAGCTGCAGCGCGCGCTCCGTGATTTGGAGCAGCTGCTGCAGGGCGGGCGTGATGCGGCCGACCGGGATGGTGATGGCGTTGTCGCCGATGTAACCGTTATATTCGACGGTCACGTCGAGGGAGACGATGTCGCCATCGCGGAGGATGCGGCGGAGGTTGCCGATGCCGTGGACGACCTCTTCGTTGACCGAGACGCAGATGTACGCCGGGAAGCGGCGTGATCCGATCTGGTAGCCATAGTCGGCGCTGCGGGCGCCGTACGAAGCGATCAGGCCCTTGGCGATCTGGTCCAGATCGTAGGTCGTGATGCCGGGACTGACGTGTTCCTTGAGCTTGGCCAGCACCGTAGCGGCGATGGCACAGGACTCGCGCATGCGGGCGATCCCCTCGGGTGACTTTTCGGGGAGGCTCATGCGGCGTTCGCGGTCTCCAGGAGGAGGCCGAGGGTCCTGTAGTGCTGGCGGACCGGTGCGGGCGCATCCGGGGCGGCGGCCACGCCGTCCAACGATTCATCGCGGGCGTCGAGCCATTCATCCAACACTTGGGCTTGGAGCAACGTAGCCGGGAAGTCCGTCAGGACGAATCCCGCATCAGGTTTGCGCGCGAAAAACCAGCGACGCAGGGCGGCGATGGTATTTTTGGCGGCGACGGGGTTGCCGTCGCGACCGCGCGAAATCTCCGACCGCAACAGTTTGGCGGGAGAGACGTGCTCAATGTGCAAAGAACGGGTCCGGTGGAGCAGGGTTTCCTGGTAGGAATCCTGCGTACCGAGACAGAGGAGCTTGATCTTGGCGGGAGCGCCGCAATCAGCGAAGGGGTCGGAGATGCCAGCCATCACGACCAGAGTAAAGAACTAAAGTGCAAAGTGCCGGATTCCCCACGCCACGAGACCGATCAGGAAGATGATGAGCATCGGGAGGGCGATTTTCATGACCGCCTCGGTGCTCAGGGCATCACCCGTCATGCCGGTGGGGTTGGAACTGCGGGCGCGGATGCGGCCCTTCTTCAGGAAGCCGTCGTAGTGGCGCTGGAGCAGGAAGGTCTCGATCTGCTTCATGGTGTCGAGCACCACGCCGACCGTGATCAACATGCCCGTGCCGCCAAAGAAGATTGCAATACGCTGCGGAACATTGAGTTCAAACAGCAGGAAGTCAGGCATGACCGCGATGATCGTCAGGAAGACGGCGCCCGCGAGGGTCAGCCGGGTCATGATGAAGTCGAGGAACTGGGCCGTCGGCTCGCCCGGGCGGACGCCAGGGATGTAGCCGCCATACTTCTTAAGGTCGTCGGCGATCTGGATCGGCTTGAACATCACGGAAACCCAGAAGTAGCTGAAGAACAGGATCAGGGAGGTGTAGATCGCGTAGTAGGTCCAGTGTCCACGCAGGAGGTTGTCGGCGAACTCGACCAGGAACTTGATGTTAAAGGCCGCGCCGATCTGGGAAAAGATCTGCTGCGGGAAGAGCAGGATCGCGCTGGCGAAGATCACGGGCATCACGCCCGAGTAGTTGACCTTGAGCGGCAGGAACGAGCTTTGGCCGCCCATGACCTTGTTGCCCACGACGCGCTTGGCGTATTGCACAGGGATCTTCCGCTGCCCCTGCACGACCATGATGATGCCCATGGTGACGAGGACGAACAGAAGGCCCATGACGATGCCCTGCGGCAAGCCGAGGCGGGCGACGCCCACGGGGGCGAAGAAAAGCTGATAGGTCGCGGCAGCAGCGCCGGGGATGTCGGCCAGAATGCCGACGGTGATCAGCAGCGACACGCCGTTGCCGATGCCGCGCTGCGTGATCTGCTCGCCCAGCCACATCAGAAGCATCGTGCCGGCCGTCATGAAGACGACGGAGGTGATGAGGAAGCTCACCTTGCCGGTGATGACGATGTTGCCGTAGAGGTTGATGTCGTAGCCCGGGAAGAGGCGGCCGGGATTCTCGAGGGCGAGGATCAGGAGCGTGCCCTGGATGAGACAGATGAGAACCGTGGCGTAACGGGTGTACTGCGTGAGCTTCTGGCGGCCGACATCACCTTCCTGCTGGAGGCGGCTGAGGGCCGGCACCACCGCGGTCATCAGCTGGAAGATGATGGACGCGCTGATGTACGGCATGATGCCAAGGGCGCCGATGGCACCCTTCACGAGGGCGCCGCCGGTGAACATGTTGTAGAGGCCGACAAGCGCCCCGGAGCCCGCCGCCGTCTGGTCCGCAAAGAACTGCTGCAGGGGATGCGGGTCGATGCCGGGCAGCGGGATGTGCGCCGCCACGCGCGCGACGAACAGCAGGGACAGCGTGTAGAAGATGCGCGAGCGGAGCTCGGGAATCTTCAGGGAGTTCGTGAAGGCGGAAAACACGGCGAGGGATTTACGATTTAGGATTTACGAATTACGATTTCAGAATCCGGTCCCGGGTGTCTTGGCACTCGTAAATCGTAACTCTGAAATCGTAAATGGCCTCGGTCTTCAGGCCGTGATGGCCTGGCCGCCGGCCTTCTCGATCTTGGCCTTGGCGGAGGCCGTGAACTTGGCCGCGGTGACCTTGAGGGCGCGGTTGAGTTCGCCGTCGCCGAGGATCTTGACGGCCTGTTCGTTGCCGCGGATCAGGCCGGCAGCAGCGAGCGTCGCAGCGTTGACCTCGGTGACCGCGGCGTCGAGGGCCGCGAGTTCGCCGACATTGACGACCGGGAGCTCGGTGCGGAATTCGTAGTTGTTGAAGCCGCGTTGCGGGAGCTTGCGGTAAAGAGGCATCTGGCCGCCTTCGAAGCCGGGGCGGATGCTGCCGCCGGAGCGGGCCGTCTGGCCTTTGCCGCCGCGACCGGAGGTCTTGCCGTGGCCGCCGCCTTCGCCGCAGCCGACGCGCTTTTTGCGGTGCACGGCACCGGGGACGTTCTTGAGTTCGTGAAGTTTCATGGATGGTTCCTCGGATTGGGCGCCCCACCCCGCCACTGGCGGGATCGGACTCGGATAAAGGATAAACGGATCAGGCGGACCGGCGGGTGGCCGCAATATCGGCCGCGAGACGCAGTTTCTGGAGTCCGGCCAGGGTGGCATGCACCACGGCGATGTGGTTCTTGGAACCCATCGACTTGGTGAGCACGTTCTTGACGCCGGCCGCCTCGAGCACGGCGCGCACGCCGCCGCCGGCGATGAGGCCGGTGCCGGTCGTGGCCGGACGCAGGAGGACGCGACCGCCGTCGTATTCACCCAACACCTCGTGCGGGATCGTGTCGCCCTTGAGCTTCACGCTGACGAGGTGCTTGTGGGCGTTGGCGGTGCCCTTCTTGATGGCGTCGGGGACCTCGTTGGCCTTGCCGTAGCCGATGCCGACCTTGCCCTTGCCGTCGCCGACCACGGCGAGGGCGGAGAAGCTGAAGCGACGGCCACCCTTCACGACCTTGGCGCAACGGTTGATGAAGACGACCTTCTCGATCATCGTCGGACCGTCGGAGGGCTCGGAGTTGCGGTTGCGGTCGTCGCGGCGAGGGCCACGGTTGAAATCACGACGCGCCGGACGCGGGGCGCGCTGTTCGGTCACCGGAGCGGGCGCGGGCGTCGTCTCGGGAGCGGGAGTGGAGGGAGTAGTGTCGGTGCTCATGGGCGATGACTTAGAATGCGAGGCCACCTTCGCGGGCCGCGTCAGCGAACTGTTTGACTTTGCCGTGGTAACGGGCGCCCGCGCGGTCGAAGACCACAGCGGTGATGCCAGCGGCCTTGGCCTTGGCGGAGAAGGCGACCCCGAGTTCCTTGGCGCCCGCCAGGTTGGCGGCGAGCTTCTTGGAACGGAGAGCGGCGTCGAGGCTCGAGAGGAAGACCAGCGTGGTGCCGGTCTCGTCGTTCACAGCCTGCGCGTAGATATGCTTGGTGCTGAACTTGACGCAGAGACGCGGGCGCGCGGCGGTGCCGGTGACCTTCTTGCGGATTCTCCAGCGGCGCTTCTGCAGGAGCTTGGCTTTGTAAATAGTGTTCATGGGTGGACCCAGGTAATGGAGGGTTGCTGTTGGCGTTAGGCGACGGTCTTGCCTTCCTTGCGGCGGACGCGCTCGCCCACGATGCGGACGCCCTTGCCCTTGTAGGGCTCCGGCGGATAGTAGCCGCGGATCTCGGCGGTAACGGCGCCGACGAGCTGCTTGTCCGCGCCCTCGACCTTGAGCTTGGTCTGGTCGGTGACGGTGATCTTGATGCCCTCGGGGATGTCCATCAGGATCGGGTGTGAGTAGCCCAGCGCGAGGTCGAGCTGCTTGCCCTTGAGGTTGGCCTTGAAGCCGACGCCCTGGATCTCGAGTTCCTTGGCGTAGCCTTCGCTGACGCCCTTGACCATGCCGGCGATGACCGAGCGAACGGTGCCGTACATCGCCTTGGCGAAGCGGCTGTCGTCGGTGGTCGGCGAGACGACAACCTTCTTGTCGGCGACGGTGATATTGACGACCGGAGCGAAGGTCTTGGTGACCTTGCCCTTGGGGCCCTCGACGCGGACGGTGTGGTCCTGAACTTCGACCTTCACCTTGTCGGGGATGAGAACGGGTTGTTTACCAATGCGGCTCATGGTGGGTGGCTCCTTACCAGACGTTGCAGACGAGTTCGCCACCCGCCTTGTTGCGGCGGCAGTCCTGGTCCTTCATGAGACCCTTGGACGTGGAGAGAATGGAAATGCCGAGGCCGTTGAGGACGCGCGGGATCTCGGTGTAGCGATAATAGAGGCGCCGGCCCGGGGTGGACACGCGATCGATCCCCGTGATGACGGGAGCGCCGTCGACGTACTTCATCTTCACGACGAGTGTCTTGTGGCCCTGCTCGTCCTTGCCGTCGGCATAGTCGGAGACATAGCCCTCGGCCTTGAGGATGGCGGCGATGGCCTCCTTGAGTTTGGAGTGCGGGCTGGCGCACTCGGCGAGACGCGCCTTGGACGCATTGCGCAGGCGGGTCAGAAAATCACTGATGGGATCGGTCATGGTGGATGTTGTTTGGGCTGGGGCGGGTCATATCCTACGCGCCTTGCAGCGCGAAAACTCCCGCCGAAATTGGAATTACCAGGAGGACTTGGTGACGCCCGGGATCTTGCCGGCGAGGGCGAGTTCGCGGAACTGGATACGGGACACGCCGAACTTGCGGATGTACGCGCGCGGGCGGCCGCTCATGGAGCAGCGGTTCTTGATGCGCACAACCGAGGAGTCGCGCGGCAGCTTGGCCAGCTTCTTCTGCGCGGCGAAGAACTCCGCGTCGGTGGTCGCCGGGTTGGCGAGGATGGCCTTAAGCTCGGCGCGCTTGACCTTGTATTTCTCCACGAGGAGCACGCGCTTCTTGTTGCGTTCGATGGCGGATGTTTTCGGCATGGCGGGGAGAAAATCAGGCGGCAGTGGTGGTGGTGGTCGTGGGCTTGGCCTCGGAGCGGCGGAACGGCATCCCGAGGAGGCGGAGCAGCTCGCGGCCCTCGTCGTCGGACGCGGCCGTGGTGACGATGGTGATGTCGAGGCCCATGTGCTTCTTGATGGCCTCGAGGTTGATCTCGGGGAAGATCGAGTGGTCGGTGATGCCGAGGTTGTAGTTGCCCTGGCCGTCGAGCTTCGGGGACACGCCGCGGAAGTCGCGGATGGAGGGCAGCGCCACCGCCAGCAGGCGATAGAGGAATTCCCACATGCTGTTGCTGCGCAGCGTGACACAGCAGCCGACGATCTGGCCCTGGCGGAGCTTGAAGTTCGAGATCGCCTTCTTGGACTTGGTGAGGACGGGCTTCTGACCGGTGATCTGCGCGAGGTCGCGCTGCACGTCGGCGATCTGGTTCTTGTCGGCCTCGGCGTCGATACCGGTGTTGACGACGATCTTGGCGATCTTCGGCACCTGGTGCTTGTTTTTGTAACCGCGGCTCTTCACGAGTTCAGGGGCAACCTGCTCGACGTAGAGTTTTTTGAGTGTGGGAACGTAGCTCATTGTGAGGGCCACCGGATTTCCGACCCGGCGGCAAGGAAGTGAGATTTAAGTGGAAAAGCGGCGAATAACGCAGGTCCGGAGGGACGTTGGCAAGCGCGCAGTGGTTTGACCTCAGGTGGTGGCTGCGGCCGGAGCAGACTTCTTCCGCTTGCTGGCGTCGAAGGTCGCCTGGAGCATGAGGTTGGAGAGGTGCACGGAACCCTCGCGCTCGGCGATGGTGCCCTGCGGATGCTCCTGGGACTTCTTGAGATGCCGCTTGATCATGGCGACGCCCTCGACGCGGGCGCGCCGGCTCTTGGCGATGATCTCGAGGACCTTGCCGGTCTTGCCCTTGTGGGAGCCGGCGATGACGACCACCTGGTCGCCGCGTTTGACGTGGAATTTCTGGGCCATGTTAGAGAACCTCCGGGGCGAGCGAGATGATCTTCATGAAGTTCTTCGCGCGCAG
>CAYHEW010000058.1:0-8748 GCA_964355715.1 uncultured Opitutaceae bacterium
CGGCCTGCCCTTCGAAATCGCCAAGGTCGCGATCTTCCAGGCCCGCGAGGCGCGCATCGAGATTCTCAAGATGATGCTCGGTTCGCTCCCCGCGCCGCGCTCCGACCTCAGCAAATTCGCACCCCGCATCCAGACGATCCAGATCGATCCCGAAAAGATCGGCCTGCTGATCGGACCCGGAGGCAAGACGATCCGCCGCATCACGGAAACGACCGGCGCGCAGATCGACATCGCCGAGGACGACTCCGGCAAGGTGTTCGTCTACTCGAACAACGCCGACGCCATGAACCGCGCGATCGCAGAGATCGACGGGCTGTGCGGCGGTGGCCCCGGCGGCGGTGGTGGCGGCGCCCAGATCGAGACCGGCAAGCTTTATCACGGTCGCGTGACCGGGATCAAAGAATTCGGCTGCTTCGTCGAGTGTACGCCCGGCAAGGAGGGCCTTTGCCACATCAGCGAACTCGCCGACTTCCGCGTGCGCCGCACCGAGGACGTCGTCAAGGAAGGCGACTCCATCACGGTCAAGTGCATCGGCATCGACGAGCGCTCCGGCAAGGTCCGCCTCAGCCGCAAGGCCGCGATGAAGGAACTCGAGGCGCAGAAGCAGCAGGGCGGCGAGGCCGCCCCCGCCGCTCCGGCGCAGTCGTAATCCGACGGCCAGGATCAATCACCAAGCCGCGACCGCAGGGTCGCGGCTTTTTTGTGTCTGTTATCGGCAGTGAGAGAACAGCGGGCTCTCGCGGAGGCGCGGAGTTCGCGGAGACATCAAACACGAACCACACCGATCAGGCGAATGAGACGTGGTGTGATGGCCCCATCCGCCGGATCCGTACAATCCGAGGTATTGGCCTCCGCGCCCTCCGCGCCTCCGCGAGAGACCCGTTGCGTTTTCGACGCGCCTTCGCGCTTAACCAACCTCCCGTAGCCGCCCGATGTGATGTGCCGGCACCGCCACGATTCCTCCCGTCGCGACTTTCAGCCTCACTGCCCCATCCGTATCGATGCCCGAGAAAAACCCGCGCGCCACTGCCAAGGTCACCCCACGCGCCGGCTCCAACAGCACCTCCCGCGATTCGCCCCAGCAACGCGTCAGCAACGTCGCAAACCCCGCGAGCCGCCGTCGTGCGAACTCCCGGTGCGCGAACCCGATCGCGCCCAGCAGCTGCCGCACGAGGGTCACCCGTTCCGGGATCGGCCGGCCCTTGTTCGCGTCGGCCAGACGGCCGGCGATGCCCTGCAACTCCGCTTCGTGCGCCCACGGCGCGTTCGTCAGGTTCAGTCCCAGGCCCACCAGCAGCGTGTCAGGGGCGCCCTGCTCGACCAGAATCCCGCCGACCTTGGCCGCGCCCACCATCAGATCGTTCGGCCAGCGCAGGCGCACATCGCGGAAACCGGCCCGGCGCAGCACGCGCCGCACGGCCCAGCCAACCGCCAGCGCAAAGCCGCGTGTCGCGACGACATCGCCGGCGTATGGCAGCACGACCGTGAGGTAGATTCCACCGGCAGCGGACACAAACGTCCGCTCCGCCTGCCCGCGTCCGCCGGTCTGCACATCGGCCCACACCGCCGCCCACGCCGGCAGCTCGCGCGCGAGCCGCTGCGTGGACATCACCTCGGCATGATGCTCGAGGCGCCAGGCCGTCCGGCCGTTCCGGGCCACCGTAGGCCGCCTGCTTGCAGGCGCTCGGTTGGACGCACCGCCGTCGAACGCGGTTTGAGCGCGAGCGAGCTCGCGGCCTACCGATTCAGGCTTCGCCGCCATGGCTCAAAATCAGTGCCCCAGCGTCGACAGGAAGTATCCCGCCGCCACCGCAGTGCCGATCACGCCGGCCACGTTCGGCCCCATCGCGTGCATCAACAGGTAATTGTCCTTGTCGTACTTCTGGCCCTCGACGTGCGACACGCGCGCCGCCATCGGCACGGCCGAGACGCCCGCGGAACCGATCAGCGGGTTCACCGGGTTTTGCGGCGACATCACGTTCATCAGCTTGGCCACCAGCACGCCACCCGCGGTCGAGAAACCGAAGGCTATGACGCCGAGGACGATGATCTTGAGCGTCTCGGGGGCGAGGAAGCTCTCCGCCGCCATGGTGATGCCCACGCTCGTGCCGAGGAAGATCGTCAGCACGTTGATGATCTCGTTCTGCGCCGCCTTGACCAAACGCTCGGTCACCGCGCACTCGCGCAGGAAATTGCCCAGCATCAGCATGGCGATCAGCGCCGAGGCGTCCGGCACGAGCAAAATGCAGATGACCATGACCACGAGGGCGAAGATCATCTTCTCCAACTTTGAGACGGGCCGCAGCGACTTCATGCGGATGCGGCGTTCCTTGTGCGTCGTCAGCAGCCGCATGATCGGCGGCTGGATGAGCGGCACGAGCGACATGTACGAGTACGCCGCCACCGCCACCGCACCGAGCAGCTCGGGCGCGAGTTTGTTGGTGAGGAAGATCGCCGTCGGACCGTCGGCGCCGCCGATGATGCCGATGGAAGCCGCCTGCTTCGACGTGAAGCCGAGGAAGCCCGCCCCCATGAAGGTGACGAACAACCCCAGCTGCGCCGCGGCCCCCAGAAAGAGCGTGCGCGGCATCGCGATCAGTGGACCGAAGTCCGTCAGCGCACCGACACCGAGGAAGATCAGCGGCGGGAACAGCTCGAGCTTGATGCCCTGCGAGATGAAATCGTAGAGGCCGCCCTCGACGCGGGTGACCTTGACCGCCTGCGTGGCTGCGGCGCCGGGCACGGCGGGCGCCGCGTGGTCGAGGACCTCGCCCTCGATCTTGAACGTCGCCGACTCATAGACGCCGTTGGGCTGCATCTCCGCGGTGATGACGCCGCGGGTCGGCAGATTGGCGACGAGGGCGCCGAACGCGATGGGCACGAGCAGGAGCGGCTCGAAACCCTTGGCGACGGCCAGCCAGAGCAGGACGCCGGCGACGGCCCACATCACCAGCATTTTCCAGGTGATGAGGGCGAAGCCCGTGGTGGTGAAGAAATCCAAAAGTCCTTGGAGCATGGCAGTGGCGGGTCAGCGGATTTGATGGGAGGCGAAGATCTGGCGACGCCCTTCATGCGCCCAGTCCTGGCCAGGGTTGACGGGCACGATCGCCTGGATGCGATACGGACCCTCGAGCGAGACCTGCACGGTCGCGGCGATGACCGCGACGAGTTCGGGCGGCAGGCCCGCCGGCACGACCGGCGCGGGGGCGGCCGGAGCCGCGGAAACCGGCGCTACCGCCGGCGCCGGGGCGCGGCGCTTGAAGTACAGGCCCATGACCTCCAGCGCCGCCCAGATGAGACCGAGGGCGATGAAGACCACGGCGAGACCGGTGAGCTGGTAGGGAATGGATTCACCCAGGCTCGGGTGTTCCGGCAGCACCCCCAGCAGGCGGGGCGCCGCGACGGCAGTTAGCGAGTGCATGGCCAGAGGGACGCGGACACGCGGGCGGCCGGGGGGCTCAGCCGAGCGTGACCAGCGCGGCCCCCTCCTCGACCGCATCGCTGGCGTTCACGTGCACTGCCGACACCGTGCCGGCCTTGGGCGCGTAAACGAAGGTGTTCATCTTCATGGCCTCGAGCGTCAGGAGCTGCGCCCCCTCGGCCACGGCCTGTCCGACCTTGACGTCGACGGATACGACCTTGCCCGCGAGCGGGCTCGGGACCGCGCCAGCCGGCGCGGCGGCGGCCGCCGGACGGGCGGGTGCGGCCGCCACGGGGGCGGAGACGGAGGCCGAGGCGACCGTCGCCACGGGCGCCGGTGCCGCCACAGGGGCGGTCGCCGGCGCGTCGAGCATCTCGACGGTCACGTCGAAGGTTTTTCCATCCACGGTAATACGGAGCTTTTTCATGTGATGAGAGCTGGGATTGGGTCGGGGGGGCGGTTCACAGCGGCATGTTGCCGTGCTTCTTCGGCGGGCGGGTTTCGCGCTTGTTGAGCGTGTTGCGCAACGCCATCGCGATGGTGGCGCGGGTCTGCGCCGGCTCGATGACGTCGGTGATCATGCCCTTGCGGGCCGCCTGGAACGGCGACGAGAACTTCGCGCGGTACTCCGCGGCGAGCTCGGCCTCCTTGGCCTTCGGATCCTTGGCCGCGGCGATCTCGCGCTTGTAGAGCACGCGCACCGCGCCCTCGGCGCCCATGACGGCGATCTCCGCCGTGGGCCAGGCGTACACCGCGTCGGCGCCCATGTCGGCGCTGCACATCGCGAGGTAGGCGCCGCCGTAGGCCTTGCGCAGAATGACCGTGAGCTTCGGCACCGTGGCCGCCGCGTAGGCGAAGAGCATCTTCGCGCCGTGGCGGATGATGCCGCCGCGCTCCTGCTGCAGGCCGGGCATGAAGCCGGGGATGTCCACCAGCGTCACGAGCGGAATGCTGTAGACGTTGCACGTACGGATGAACCGCGCGGCCTTGTCGGAGGAGTCGATGTCGAGCGTGCCGGCCTTGACCGCGGGCTGGTTGGCCACGATGCCGCAGACGACGCCCTGGATGCGGCCGAAGCCGATGACGATGTTCTTGGCCCAGTCGCGCTGGACCTCGAAGAAGTCACCGTCGTCCACGAGGCGACCGATGACCTTGAGGATGTCGATCGCGGCCTTGGGATCGGCCGGCACGAGATCGTTGATCGCGGGATCCGGCGAGAGGTCGAGGTGCGGCGTGAGCTTGTGCAGCGGGTCGCCGGCGTTGTTGTTGGGCAGGAACGAGAGGAGCTTGCGCGCGAGCTGCAGGGCGTGCGCGTCGTCCTCGGCCACGAAGTGGATGTTGCCGTTGACGCTCGCGTGCACCGCGGCGCTGCCGACCTCGTCCATCGTCACCGTCTGGCCGGTCGCCGCCTTGATGACGTCGGGGCCGCAGATGAACATGTTGGCGTTGGTCTTCGTCATGATGACGAAGTCGGTGAGCGCCGGGCTGTAGGCCGCGCCGCCGGCGCACGGGCCGGCGATGATCGAGATCTGCGGCACGAGGCCCGAGGCCTGCACGTTGCGGAAGAAGACCTGGCCGTAGCCGGAGAGCGAGTCGTCGCCCTCCTGGATGCGCGCGCCGCCGGAGTCGTTGATGCCGAGGATCGGCATGCCGACCTTCATGGCGTAGTCCATCAGGTCGCAGACCTTCTTGGAATGGATGCGGCCGAGCGAGCCGCCGCAGACGGTGAAGTCCTGGCTGAAGGCGGCGACCGGGCGGCCGGCGACGTAGCCGACGCCGGTGACGACGCCGTCGCCGGGGAAGGACTTGTCGGCAAGACCGAAGTCATGGCAGTCGTGGTCGGCGTGCATGCCCCACTCCATGAAGGTGTGGGGATCGAAGAGCGTGGTGAGGCGCTCGCGCGCGCCCATCTGGCCCTTGGCGTGGCGGGCGGCGAGCTTGTCCTCGCCGCCGGCGGCGAGGGCGACGCGGCGCTTCTCGGCGAGTTGCTTGAGAAATTCAGGAGCGATGGTCATGGGAGGGTCCTCCAGCGGTTAGTGGGCGGCGGTGGCGCCGGGCTTGACGGCGCAGAGCTCCGTGAGGACGCCGCGCGTGGACTTCGGGTGGAGGAACGCGACCAGCTTGCCGGCCGCGCCTTCGAAGGGCTGCTCATGGATGAGGCGCACGCCTGCGGCGGCGGCCTGCTTGAGCTGGCCCTGGATGTCGTCCGTGCGGAAGGCGATGTGGTGGATCCCCTCCCCGCGTTCGGCCAGGAACTTGCCCACCGGGCTGTCCGGGGACGTCGGCTCCAGGAGTTCCAGGTGCACGCCACCGGCGTCGAAGAACGCCGTGCGCACCTTTTGCGACGCGACTTCCTCGCGGCCCAGGCACTTGAGGCCGAGAGCCTTTTCGTAGAGTGGCACCGCCTCGTCGAGCGAGCGAACGGCGATGCCCAGATGGTCGATGGATTGGATCATGGCGAATTTACGGTTTTCCGGACGGTTTCAAGATAGCCGAACCTGCGCAGCGCTGACTGCGCGAATCTTGCTTTGGGCTGCGCATGTGGGGAGGTATCCTCATGGCTTATGGGGCCATTCCCGCAGCTTGCAGGAGGCGCCGCGCGCCCTCGGGGGCGGGCAAAGCGCCCTGGCGGACCTGGGCCTCGATCTCGGCCGCGAGGGTCGAGTGGCCGCATTTTTTCGTGTAGGCCTCGCGCAGGCCTTCGGTGACCAACGCGTCGAGCCAGGCCAACGCCTGCGACTGCCGGCGGGCGGTGAATTCTCCGCGCTCCCGGCCCTGCGTCATGAATTTCTCCACTTCGGCCCAGACCGCGGCGATGCCATCGCCCGTCGCGGCCGAGCAGGCCAGCACCGGCGGCTGCCAAGCACCGTCCGCCGGGGCCAGGTAGTGCAGCGCGCGGCCGAATTCGCGCCGCGCCGCCTCGGCGCGGGTGCGGTTGTCGCCGTCGGCCTTGTTCACGGTCAGAATGTCGGCGAGCTCGAGGATGCCCTTCTTGATCCCCTGCAACTCGTCGCCGGCGCCGGCGAGAAGGAGCACAAGGAAGCAGTCCACCATGCCGCGGACAAGCACCTCACTCTGACCCACGCCCACGGTCTCGACCAGGACGACGTCGAAGCCCGCGGCCTCACAGAGCACGATAGTCTCGCGCGTGCGGCGGGCCACACCGCCGAGTTCGCCGCCGCTGGGCGACGGACGGATGAAGGCCAGCGGATGCCGCGACAGGCGCTCCATCCGGGTCTTGTCGCCGAGGATGCTGCCGCGGGTGACCGGGCTGCTCGGGTCGACCGACAGCACGGCAACGCGGCGTCCGGCCTCGCATAACTGGATACCCAGCGCGTCGATGAAGGTGCTCTTGCCCGCGCCCGGAGCGCCGGTGATGCCCACGCGCACGGCCCCGCCGGCGTGCGGCGTGAGGCGGTGCAGCAGGTCATCGGCCTCGGCGCGGTGCGCGGCGGCGCGGCTCTCGATGAGCGTGATGCCGCGAGCCAGTGCGCCACGGTCGCCGGCGCGGATGGCAGCGGCAAGGTCGGCGCCCTTCTCCGCCTTCCGGCGGCGGACCGGCCGGTGCGACGGCGCTGGAGCCGCCTGCGCGGGCACGACGCGGATCGCGAATTCCTTGCCGGCGTTGGCCGGCACCCAGTCGGGGCGTGAGGGCTCGGTGTTCACGGTGGGAGGGCCGCGCGGGGGTTCGACGCGACGGTCCTACAGTCCGGCGGGTTGCCGACTCAGTCAACCCCGCCTGAGCCGAGTTTTTCCAGCAGGTGCGCGGCGGACCGCGGCACCGGGGTGCCGGGGCCGAAGACCGCGGCGGCACCGTGTTCGTACAGGAAGGCGTAGTCCTGGGCGGGGATCACCCCGCCGGCGACGACGAGGATGTCCTCGCGGCCGCGCTTTTTCAGCTCTCCCACCAGCTGCGGGAGCAGGGTCTTGTGACCGCCGGCGAGCGAGCTCATGGCGACGATATGCACGTCGTTCTCCACGGCGTCGCGCGCCGCCTCCTCGGGGGTCTGGAAGAGCGGGCCGATGTCCACGTCGAAGCCCATGTCGGCCATCGCCGTGGCCACCACCTTGGCGCCGCGGTCGTGGCCGTCCTGGCCGAGCTTGGCGATGAGGATGCGCGGGCGCCGGCCCTCGCGCGCGGCGAAGGCGTCGGCCATCTCGCGGACGCGGGTGACCTCGGAGTGGCCGCCGGAATAGGCGCGGTTGTAGATGCCGGACACGGACCGAATCTGGGCCTGGTACCGGCCGTAGACAACCTCGAGCGCGTCCGAAATTTCACCGAGCGTGGCGCGGGCCCGGGCGGCCTCGATGCTGAGGGCGAGCAGGTTGCCCTGCCCGGACTTCGCCGCGGCGGTGAGCGCCGCGAGGCAGCGCTGGACGGTGGCGTTGTCGCGCGTGGCCTTGAGCTCCTTGAGCTGTTTGATCTGGGCCTCGCGGACGGCGGAGTTGTCGACCTCGAGGATCTCCATCGGATCCTCCTGCTCGAGGCGGTGCTTGTTGACGCCGACGATCGTCTCCTGGCCGGAGTCGATGAGGGCCTGCCGGCGCGCGGCGGCCTCCTCGATGCGGAGCTTGGGCAGGCCGGTCTCGATGGCCTTGGCCATGCCGCCGAGCTTCTCGACCTCCTCGATGTGCGCCCAGGCCTTGTGCGCGAGCTCATGGGTGAGGCGCTCGACGTAGTAGCTGCCGCCCCAGGGATCGACCACGTTGCAGATGCCGGACTCGGCCTGCAGGAAGAGCTGGGTGTTGCGGGCGATGCGGGCCGAGAAATCGGTCGGCAGCGCGATGGCCTCGTCGAGCGAGTTGGTGTGCAGGCTCTGCGTGTGCCCGAGCGTGGCGGCCATGGCCTCGACGCAGGTGCGGGCGACATTGTTGTACGGGTCCTGCTCGGTGAGCGACCAGCCCGAGGTCTGCGAGTGCGTGCGCAGCGCCATGGACTTCGGGTTCTGCGGGTTGAACTGCTTCACGAGCTTGGCCCAGAGGAGCCGGCCGGCGCGCATCTTGGCGACCTCCATGAAGAGGTTCTTGCCCTGCGCCCAGAAAAACGAGAGCCGCGGGGCGAAGGCGTCGATGTCGATGCCGGCCTTGATGCCCGTGCGCAGGTACTCGAGGCCGTCGGCCAGCGTGTACGCGAGCTCGAGGTCGGCCGTGGCGCCCGCCTCCTGCATGTGGTAGCCGGAGATCGAGATGGAGTTGAACTTCGGCATCTTCTGCGAGGTGTACTCGAAGATGTCCGCGATGATCTTCATCGAGGGGATGGGCGGATAGATGTAGGTGTTCCGCACCATGTACTCCTTGAGGATGTCGTTCTGGATCGTGCCGGCGAG
>CAYHEW010000059.1:0-5653 GCA_964355715.1 uncultured Opitutaceae bacterium
CCATTGGCGGCACGATGAACATCATCACGGATCCCGCGGCCTCCAAGGCCGGCGGCTCGGTCAAGGTCGAGTTCGGCAGCGACAGCTTCCGCAAGGCCACAGCCGTCCTCAACACCGGCATGCTCAAGGACAAGGTCGCGCTCACGGTCGGCCTCGTCGTCAAGGAAGGCGAGGGTTTCGCTCGCGGCACTTGGACCGAAGGCATGGGCTATTACATCGGTTCGACCTGGAAAGTGAACGCCACCAACCGCCTCGAATTCTTCGCGATCGGCGCTCCGCAGGAGCATGGCCAGCGCCGTTTCGCCTCCAACATTGCCGCGTACGACACCAATTACGCCTTCCAGCTAGGCTACACCGACCAGCAGATCACGAGCACCGCTTCCGGCGCCAATGCCGGCGCGCTCCGCCAGGGCCCGGTTGGCTCCGGCGCCGACTACAACCAGAACTATGCGCCCGTGAGCCCGAGTTACACCGGCCAGCAGTGGTACTGGGATGGTCTCCACTCCCGCAAGAAGGCCGGCTACCTCAACGAGAGCGTCAATTACTTCCACAAGCCGCAGATGAACCTCAACTGGTACTTGGATCTCAATGAGAAGACCAAGCTCACTAGCGTGCTCTACTACTCTGGCGGCCGCGGCGGCGGCTCCGGTACCCTGAACAACGGTTCGAGTTCAGCGGCCTTCGCCCGTTACGCGAACACCGATTCGATGTGGGGCAGCAACATCAACTGGGATGGCACCATCGCCTCGAACGCCGGTGCAGTCGCGGCCAACGGCAGTGCCAAGGTGGCCGGCCAGTCGCTCGGCATCCTGCGCAACAGCGTGAACAACCAGGACCAATTCGGCCTTGTCTCCAAGCTCGCCTACGATTTCTCCGACGAAATCAAGGTCACGACCGGCGTCGACTGGCGCACGGCTGAGATCGCCCATTTCCGCGAAGTGCGCGATCTCCTCGGCGGCCAGTATTACCTCCCGACCACCGCGCAGAGCAGCGAATTCTGGGCCGCCGGCAGCGCCACGCGCCTCGGCCTCGGCGACAAGGTAGACTACAATAACACCAACACCGTCGATTGGCTCGGCCTCTTCCTGCAGGGCCAGTACGAGAAGGGTCCGATCACCGCGTTCGCAGTTTATGGCTACTCGACGATCGAGTTCGGATACGAGGACTTCTTCCGCCGGGCCAGCGCCGGTTCGAGTGATACCTACAAGCTCTCATCCGACACCTTCGACGGCGACCAGATCAAGGGCGGCGTGCAGTACGCATTCAACGACAACTTCAGCGCGTATGTGAACGCCGGCACGGTTTCGAAGGCACCGATCTTTGACGGCGCCATCAACGACATCGTCGGCCAATTCGTCGCCAAACCGAAGAACGAGTCCTTCATTTCGTATGAAGCGGGCATCCGTTTCACGAGTTCCGACCGGAAAATCACGGTTTCGGCCAACTACTATAATACGGAATGGCGCGACCGCACGATCACGCTCACGAGCGAGACAGCGGACACCATCACCTACCTCTACGGGGTGAATTCCGACTACTCGGGCCTCGAGATCGAGGGCGCCTATCAGCCGAATCGCTTCATCCGCTTCGACTTCGCCGCCTCCTTCGGCGACTGGGTCTACACGGACGACGTGCTGAATTCCGAGCAGTACTTCATCAGCACGCGCGTCATCAACCCGGCTTACTCGGGCAAGCTCTACATCGCCGACCTCAAGGTGGGCGATGCGCCGCAGTACCAGACGGCCTACGCGGTCACGGTCTATCCGGTGCGTGGTCTTTCCATCAAGACGCAGGGTCGCTGGTACGACCGTTACTGGTCCGACTACACCCCGGACTCCCGTGGCAGCGCCACCGATCGCGGCCAGCCCTGGCGCATCCCGAGCTACTCGCTCTACGATGTGCACATCAACTACAAGCTGCCGCTCAACTACCGTAACTTCGAGCTCAGCCTGTTCGCGCACATCTTCAATGTGCTCGACGAAGTTTATGTTTCGGATGCGACCGATAACAGCTCCTTCGAGGCGGTCGGCCTGAATCTTGCCCCGTCGCACAGCGCGCAGCGCGCCGAAGTCTTCCTCGGCCCGCCGCGGACCTACAACATGGGCGCGCGCCTCAGCTTCTGAGGACCCGCTGCAGCTGATTCCCGGGCGGCCGCCTTCAGGGCGGCCGCCCTTTTTGTTGGCGAAGGCGGGCACCGCGCGAATGTCGTAGCAATTTTTCTATTACGGGCGGAGTCCTATGTCGCCCCAGGATCCGCAACGGGCCCGCCGATGCGGGGTCCCGGCGCGCTGGTTTTCGGTCCGGAAACCGGCTGAATTCGAGGCGGCCCACCCAAATTGCGGGATTTCTCCCTCGGGGGGAACTGGCGGGCACGCTCGCAAGCCAAAATTTCACGTAAAATCTCTCGGTTTTCGGGAAAACCTATTGACGGGGTAAAACCCGAGGACCAATAGGTTGTGGTCGTCGAGGCTGGGGACCACATCCTGTTGTGGTCGGTAACGCGTGAATAAGTTTTGGCAACATATGTTCGCTAAAACTCTAATCGCCCCGGTATCAGGCAGTTTTTCAGTCAATTCCCCCCAATTTAACCTTTCCGGAACCATGCAGAAGTCCTTCCAAGTCGGCGCCAAGACCTTCGTGCTCGACCAGGCCAAGGCAGAGGCGGCCTTCGCCGCCAAGAAAGTCATCAACGGTCGCGAGACCATGACCTTCAATCTCCTGCCGCTCAAGTACCAGTGGGCCTATGACCTGTACCGCAAGATGAAGGCCAACCATTGGGAGCCGGAGGACATCCCGATGGGCAAGGACATCGAGCAGTGGCGCGATGAGCGGGCGCTGTCCGAGGTGGAGCGCTGGATCATCCGCATGGGAATTGGCTATTTCTCGGCTGCCGAGGGAATCGTCGGTGACAACATCCAGCACGTGGTCCGCGAGCTCGTCACCGCACCCGAGCTCAAACTCGTGCTCGGCCGGCACGCCCACGAGGAAAACATCCATGCCGACTCGCTGCTGTACATGATCTCCTCCCTCGGCATCAACCCGCACGAGTGCGAGGCGATGTTCGAGGATATCCCGACGATCGTTCGCAAGAATGAGTTTGTCACCAAGACCTCGCACATGCTGCGGCGCGACCTGGACCTCACCCAGCCCGTGAACAAGAAGCTGCTCGCGAAGAACATCTTCGTCTTCGGCCAGTGCATGGAGGGTACGCAATTCTACGGCCTGTTCGGCATGATTCTGTCGCTCTACCGGCAGAACAAGTTCCCGGGCATCGGCCAGATGTTCCGGTACACCCTGCGCGACGAGTCGAACCACATTGAGGTCTTCCGCAACCTGTTCATGGACCTTGTCGACGAGAACCGCGAGATTTGGACGACCGAGTTCAAGGAAGAGCTGCGCGGCCTGATGCGCGAGGCCATCGACTTGGAGAAGGAGTTCATCCGCGACTGCCTCCCGGTCAACTCGATCGGCCTGAGCGCTGAGGATTTCCTGACCTACATCGATTTTATCGCGGACCGCCGGCTCGAGAGCTGCGGCCTGGCGCCATTCGCCAGCGGCGTGAAGAACCCGCTGCCGTGGCTCGCCGAGATGATGGACATCAAGAAGGAACAGAACTTCTTCGAAGGTCGCGTCACCGAGTATCAGAAAGCCTCCTCCCTGAACGTCGCCCACGACGACGAGCTCTGAACCCCGGCTCGCCGTCCGCTTTTCCCACCCCGCGCATCGACATTGCCAGCCTTGCCGGCGCCATCCTCGGCGGCGCCTTTGCCACCTTTCCATCCGCTTCCACTTGTTTCACTGACTGATTCCGCCACACCGCCATGAGCCATCCCTCTGTCGCGCACGATCTTGCCCTCAAGCGCACCGTCCACACCCCCGTTGAACAAAAACCCCACTACGCCTGGCGCGACGTCCTCGCCGGCGAAACCATCGTCCTTCCGGCGGTCGTTCTACTCTGCCCGCACGGCGAGGAGCGTTTCAATCTCAGCGAAGTGGCCGACACGCTCGGCAAGGCCCTCACCAACGTCCACCTCGCCAAGGGTGAAAAGGACATCTTCACCGACGCGAACCGCGCGTGGGTGGCCCGCATTTGTCGTGAGATCGTCGCCAATCTCGCCGAACTCGCCCGCAACCAGAATCCCCTCCGCCTCTCGCTCAACGCCCTTTACGAGCTGATCGAGAAGACCCTCGTCGATAACAACGCCTATTTTGTCGCCAAGAGCCTCCTGCTCAACCGAGCCCGCAAGATCGCCATCGACCGCGAGGCCGCCGCCGCCGCCACCCTGCGCGTCATCCGCCGCAACAATCAGGTCGTGCCGTGGAGCGAGCAGAAGGTTGAGATCGCGGTCCGCAAGACGTTCCTGTCGCTCGAGCGCGATTCGGCTCCCGCCGTCGCCATCACCAAGGCCGTATCCGTCCGCGCTCACGCCACCAAGCAGTCTTTCGTCCACATCGAGGAGATCCAGGACATGGTGCAGGAGGAACTCATGAAGGCCGGGCACTACAAGGTGGCCGAGGCCTACATTCTCTACCGCGCCCAACGCGCCGCCGCCCGCGAGGCCGGCCAGACGGATCGCCTCGAGGAAATCTCCACGGCGGCCGAGCCGCCCGCGCAGGCCTCGATGATCTTGGTCAAGCAGGCCGACAGCCAGAATGTGTTCTGGGACGGGGCGGACCTGCGGAAGCGCATTGAGTTCGCCCGCATCGGCCTCGACCTCTGCCTCACCAACGAGGCGATCGAGCAGGAGCTCCGCCGCGCCGTCTACGACCAGATCACGCAGAAGGACCTCGACGCCACGATCATCCTCAACTCCAAGACCCTCATCGAAAGGGATGCCGACTTCGCCAAGTTCGCCGGCCGCATCCAGCTGACCTACATCTATGAGGAGGTCCTGGGCTGGGACATCATGCGCGACGGTCTGGGGAAGCTGAAGGAGTTCCACCAGCGCGCCTTCCGCAAGTACCTCGAGCACGGCGTCGCCCTCAAGCGCCTCAATCCGCGCCTGCTGGACTACGATCTGCCTAAACTCGGCGCCGTCCTCGATCCGTCCTCCGACCTCGAGTTCGACTTCCTCGGCATCCAGACCCTCTACGATCGCTACCTGATCATCGACAAATCGAAGAAGCCCTCCCGCCGTCTCGAGACGCCGCAGTTCTTCTGGATGCGCGTGGCCATGGGCCTGATGCTCGACGAGCCGGGCGACCGCGAGGCCAAGGTCACCGGCCTCTACGACCTCTACAAGAGCCGCCGCTTCTGCTCCTCGACGCCGACGCTGTTCAACTCCGGCACCCTCCACTCGCAGCTCAGCTCCTGCTACCTCTACTACGTCGACGACTCCATCGAGGGCATCATGCTCCGTGGCATCGCCGAGAACGCCTTCCTCTCGAAGTGGGCGGGCGGCCTCGGTGGCTCGTGGACCGCGGTTCGCGGCACCGGCGCCTACATCGGCGGCACCAACGGCGAGTCCCAGGGCGTCATCCCCTTCCTCAAGCTGCACAACGACCAGCTCGTCGCCGTCAACCAAGGCGGCAAGCGCAAGGGCTCTGGCTGCGCCTACCTCGAAACCTGGCACAACGACATCCTCGAGTTTCTTGAGTTGCGCAAGAACACCGGCGACGACCGCCGCCGCACCCACGACATGAACACGGCGAA
>CAYHEW010000060.1:0-5210 GCA_964355715.1 uncultured Opitutaceae bacterium
GGTGTCGTGCTTGTCGCGGTGGAGGAGGGGATTGGTGATGACGTTGAACCGCGCCAGGCGGATGGCCGCGCAGAGCAGGTACACGAAGCCGAGGAACCAGCCGATGTTGCGGAAGACTTCGTAGCCCTGCGTCGGCGAAAGGATGAGAAAAAACATCATCAGCGCCGGCGCGATGCCGAACGAGATGACATCGGCGAGCGAGTCAAACTCCGCGCCGAAAAGCGATTCGCGGCCGCCCATGCGCGCCAGCCGGCCGTCCAGCATGTCGAAGGCCGCGGCGCCAAAGATGAACCAAACCGCCGAGCGGTAATGGTCCGCCGGGGATTGGTTGAGGTACTCGCCGCCGGACGATTCCGCGAGGCGCGCCTGGATGCAGTGGATCACCGCGACGAAGCCGCAGAACAGGTTGCCGGCCGTCATCAGGTTCGGCAGAAAGTAGATCCGGCTGGCCTGGGAGACGTGGTAGGGGTTCTGCGGGTCGTCGGGACCGCTCTTCGGGTTGGTTTCGTCCATGGCCGTCATTTCTTCGTCAGGCTTTCGAGGTACTTCCAGAATTTCGAGTGCTGCTCGACGAGCTGCTGCTCGGATACCGGCAGCTTCATGCGGAAGAGCCAGTCCTCGAGCGAATTCTTGTGCAGAATGTACAGCGTGTGGATCGTGTCGCCGCCCACGGTGAAGTAGAAACGGTGGTCGCCCGAGCGCAGCCGGTAGATCTCGCGCCCGGCGCGGTGAAACCGGCCGAGCGGCTCGCGCGGGTTGGCCAGGTCGGACGGCTTCAGGTTGCTGATCGGGTCGATCAGCGCGAGCTGCGCCATCGTGTCGACCTGCTTCAGCTCGTGGAGGGCCTGTTCGGAAAAAGTGACTTGGTACATGCGTGGGGGAGGGAGGAATTAAGGAAGCGGTGTAACCCCCGGCTCACGCCGGCGTCATTGCCGGAGTAGTCATCATCGAACACTCAATCCTTGAACCCATGAACCAGCGTCAATTAACCCCCCTGCTCCTGTCGGCAACGCTATTCCTTGCCGCCAACGGAGCCAGTGCCGCGGAGGAGTCTTCCGCGGCACCCGCGCCGGCCGCCAGTTTTGGTCCGCGCCACGCCGAGATGTTGAAGAAATTCGACCAGAACAAGGACGGCCAGCTCGACGAAACCGAGCGCGCCGCCATGCGCGAGCTGCGCCGCGAAACGCGGCACCCCGGCCGCCCGGCTTTGGGCGCCCGGCGCGGTCCCGACCAGGGCCCGCGTCCCGGCCTGCGGCGCATGGAGGACCCCGCCTTCCGCCGTGGCTACATCCTCGGCAAGTTCGACGCCAACGGTGACGGCAAGCTCGATAAAACCGAGAAGGCAGCCGTGAAGGTCGCCGCCGAGAACCGCCTGCGCGTCGGCATGGAACGCCAGCTGCAGCGGCTCCGCTCGGTCGATGCCGACAACGACGGCAAGATCAGCGACGCCGAATGGACCGCCGCCAAGGAAAAGCGCCAGGCGGCAAAGGCGGCGAAAAGCGCCAAGCGCGCCGCCAATGACGACGGCCCGCCGCCGCCCCCCCCTGGCCCCGGCGGATCGGACGACGACGAGGAAGACACCGATTACTGAACGAAAACGTTCCCAAGTTCGGCTTCCATTCACCAAGGCGGATCCTCAATGGGTCCGCCTTTGTATTTCCCGCTTTTCTACCGTCCACACTCGTTCCTTCAGGCGATTCGTCGCTCCCACATTCCTGTTTCCAAAAGCCCGTGTCGCGCCAGACTCCGCGCATGCCTGTCACTATTGCCGACATCCGCGCCGCGCGCCGCCGCATCGCCGGTGGAATCATCGTCACGCCGTGTGCCGAATCCATTCCCCTTTCCGAGGCCGTGGGTGCCCATATTTTCTGCAAGCTGGATAACTTCCAACGCACCGGCTCGTTCAAGGAGCGCGGCGCTCGCAACGCACTCCTGCAGCTGACTCCCGCCGCGCGCCGCCGCGGGGTCGTCGCCGCCAGCGCCGGCAACCACGCCCTCGGGCTCGCCTACCACGGCAAGCTCCTCGGCATCCCGGTCACGGTCGTGATGCCCGACTACGCGCCGCTCATCAAGATCACCACCTGCCAGCGCCTCGGCGCCAACGTGCTGGTCCACGGTAGGGATTTCATTGAGGCCCGCGCCCGCGCCGACGCCCTCGCGGCGGAACGCGGCTACACCTACATCCACGGCTTCGACGCCCCCGCCATCATCGCCGGCCAAGGTACGATGGGCCTCGAGATCCTCGAGCAGGTGCGGGACGCCGATGCCGTCGTGTGCCCGATCGGCGGCGGCGGCCTGATCGCCGGCCTGTCGCTCGCGATCAAGTCCGTGCGCCCGAAGGTGCGCGTCATCGGCGTCGAGAGCACGGCGACGGGTAATTTCGCCGCGGCCCTGCGCGCCGGCCGCCCGGTCGTGCGCCCGCGCCGGCCCACCCTGGCCGACGGTCTGGCCACGCTCACAGTCGGTGCCAACGCCTTCGCGCTCGCGCGCCGGCATGTGGACGAGGTTGTCAGCGTCACCGAGGACGACATCGCGCTCGCCATCCTGCGCATGGTCGAGTTCGAGAAGACCGTCGTCGAGGGCGCGGCTGCGACCCCGCTCGCCGCGATGATGTCGGGCCGCCTGCCCAAGCTGCGCGACAAGAAAGTCGTGCTCGTGGTCTGCGGCGGCAACATCGACCCCGCGATCCTGAGCCGCGTGATCGAGAAGGGCCTCGTGCACGACGGCCGCCTCACGCGCTTCACCGCCGTCATCAGCGACCGCCCGGGCGGCCTTGCGAGGCTGGCCGGTGTCATCGCCGCCAGCGGCGCGAGCATCAAGGACATCACCCACGACCGCGCCTTCAGTGGCCCCGACGTCTCCGCCGTCCACGCCGTCTGCACCGTCGAGACCCGCGACCGCAACCACGTCCGCGAATTGCACCGCGCGCTGCGCCGTCATGGTTTTCCCACGGTCTAGGCGCGAGATCTGGACGCCCAGGGGGAGGGTTTTGCTCGTACTCGTCGTCTTCCTCACCGGCTGCCGCAGCCTGCCGGAGCGTCGCTTGGAGGAACGCCGGGGCGAGGAGATCGTCACGGCCGGCCGCTTTTTTCCCGCTGGCACGCGCATCGTCACTTGGTTGGATGCCGGCGGCTATAACCTCTACCAACGTCCGCCCGGCACACCGGAAAACCACGAACCGCGGCGCGCGCTGGCGGGGGTCACCAGTCGACGGGGCGAACTGAAACGCCTGCAGGCTGCCGTCGACCAACTCGTCCTTCACTACGACAACACCGGCTCGAGCGCAGCCACCTTCGGGGTGCTGCAGCGACGCGGGCTCAGCGCGCATTTCCTGATCGATGTCGACGGCACCATCTACCAGACCCTCGACCTCCGCGAACGCGGCTGGCACGCGACCATCGCCAACGAACGTTCCATCGGCATCGAGATCGCCCAGATCGGCGCCTTTCCGCCCGCCGAGGCTGCGACGCTCACCCGTTGGTACGAATCCGACCCAGCCGGTGGTGTCCGCCTGAAGACCCGCTTACCCGGCACCTTCCGCCCGCTGCGGCCAGAACTCATCCGCGGCGAGATCCAAGGCCGCGATCTCATCCAGTACGATTTCACCCCCGAGCAATACACCGCCCTCGCGCACCTCGCCGCAGCCCTCAATCGGGTATTCCCCAAGATTAGCCTCGACGCCCCGCGCGATGCCAACGGCCGGATCCCCCTGCGCAAACTGGACGACAAAACCTACGGCACCTTCAACGGGCTCATCGGCCACTACCACATCCAGGAAAACAAAATCGACCCCGGCCCAGCCTTCCAGTGGGAGAAACTAATCCAAGAGGCGCGAAAGATTCGAGAGGCGAAGGACCGGCGTTTTTAAGCACGGACTACACGGATACGAACATCAGAGGATGGCCACAAAAGGCACAAAAAGCTCAAAAATACCTAATGCTGATTTTGCGTCTTCTACGCCTTTTGTGGCCAAAGCCTTGGTTTCATCCGTGGCATCCGTGTAATCCGTGGTTAAATACCCCGGTCCTTGGTCTCACGTTTTCTTCCCAAACGCTGGATCCACCTTGATCAGCGCCGTCATCGCGAGCGACGGAAGGGTAGCGACGCAGACCCACGTGAAGAAATTCACGTAGCCGATCTGCTCCTGCAACCACCCGGCTGGCATGCCGGGCAGCATCATGCCCAGTGCCATGAAGCCCGTGCAGAGCGCATAATGCGCCGTCTGGTGCGGACCCGCCGCGACCATCATCATGTAGACGAGGTACGCCGCGAATCCCATACCGTAGCCGAACTGCTCCACGCACAGCGCCGCACCGATCACCGTCTGGCTCGCCGGCTGGAACCACGCCAGCAACACATATACGACGTTCGGTGCATTGATCGCCACCGCCATCGGCCAGAGCATCCGCTTGAGTCCGTAGCGCGAAATCAGCCACCCGCCCGCGATGCCGCCGATCGTCAGCGCCAGCACCCCTGCCGTGCCATAGACCAGTCCAACCGCCTGCGTGGTCAGGCCGAGCCCGCCATCCGCGCGCGCATCGAGCAGGAAAGGCGTCACCAACTTCACCAGCTGCGCCTCGGCGAACCGGTAGAACAGCAGGAACCCCAGCATCGTCAGCACCTGCGGCTTGCGGAAAAACTCCGCGAACACGCCGGCAAAGCTCCGCCACGGATTCTCTGTCGTGCGCGGAGCCGGCCTATCCTCCGCTGGACGTGGCAGCACCAGCAGGTGATAGACCGCCAGTGCACCAAACCCGGCCGCGAGGATCCAGAACACGACTACCCATGCCTGGGCGGTGTTGCCGTACCGCAGCTGCAGCGTGCCCGCGAGCCACACGAGACCGCCCTGACCGGCGATCATCGCCAGCCGGTAAAACGTGCTGCGCACCCCGACGAACGCCGCCTGCTGGTGCGGCGACAGCGCGAGGAGATAGAAACCGTCAGCCGCGATGTCGTGCGTCGCGGAGCTGAACGCCAGCAGCCAGAATACGAGCAGCGTCCACCGGAAGAAATCCGGCCCTGGCACCGCGAGGGCCACCAACGCCAGCGCCGCGCCGACCGCAAACTGCAGCGCCACGATCCAGCGCCGCTTCGTCCCCAACAGGTCCACCAGCGGCGACCACAGCGGCTTGATGACCCACGGCAGGTAAAGCCAGCTCGTGTAGAGCGCGATGTCAGTGTTCGAGATCCCGAGGTTCTTGTACATCACC
>CAYHEW010000061.1:0-5156 GCA_964355715.1 uncultured Opitutaceae bacterium
TCGACAAGTTCCTCGAGGACGCGATTGAGCTCGACGTGGACTGCATCAGCGACGGCGAGACTGCCGTGATCGGTGGCATGCTCGAGCACATCGAGTACGCCGGCGTGCACTCGGGCGACGCTGCCATGGTCATGCCGCCGCACACGCTGTCGCCGGCCATGCTCAACTCCGTGCGCACCGCGACCTATGCCCTCGCGAAGGCGCTGCGCGTCGTCGGCCTGATGAACGTGCAGTTCGCGATCAAGGACAACCAGCTCTACATCCTCGAGGTCAACCCGCGTGCCTCCCGCACCGTCCCCTTTGTCGCCAAGGCCATCGGCGTCCCGCTCGCCAAGCTCGCCGCCAAGGTCATGACCGGCGCCAAGCTCAAGGACCTCGGCTTCACCCGCGAACTCACGCCGAAGCACTGGTGCGTCAAGGAGGCCGTCTTCCCCTTCGTGCGCTTCCCCGGCGCCATGATCACGCTCAGCCCCGAGATGCGCTCCACCGGCGAGGTCATGGGCATCGACGCCGACCTCGGCATCGCCTTCGCCAAGGCCCAGGCCGCCGCCAAGCCCGGCCTGCCCGTCGCCGGCAACTGCTTCCTCTCGGTCAAGAACGCCGACAAGCCCCGCGCCGTGGACCTCGCCCGCCAGCTCGCCGCCCTCGGCTTCGCCATCTTCTCGACCAGCGGCACGGCCAAGGTCCTCGCCGAAAACGGCGTGCCGGTCACCCGCCTCGCCAAGCTCGACGAGGGCCGTCCGACCGCGGTCGACATGATCAAGAACGGCCAGATCCACATGATCATCAACACGCCCGACGGCATGATCCCGCGGCGCGACGAGAACCAGATCCGCGCCGTCGCCCTCGCCCACAGCGTGTGCATCATGACCACGATCACCGGCGCCTACGCCGCGCTCAACGGCATCAAGGCCCTCCAGCGCGAGCGCGTCGGCGTCCGCGCCATCCAGCAGTACCGCGGCAACGTCAACCGGCTGTAAGCCGGCCGCTTGGCAAATCGCCGTTTTGGGGCATCTTGTGGTCCCATGCGCGCGATCCGTTTCCACGAAACCGGCGGACCGGAGAAGCTCCGGTTTGACGAACTGCCCGATCCCGTGCCCGCGGCCGGTCAGCTCGCCCTCCGTGTCGAGGCGGCCGGCGTCAACTTCATCGACACCTATCACCGCCGCGGCCTGTACCCGGTCCCGCTCCCGCGCATCCTCGGCAGCGAGGTGGCCGGCACCGTCACCGCGATCGGCGCCGGCGTGAAGGCCTTCAAGCCCGGTGACCGCGTCGTCACCTGGCGTGCCCTGGGCGGCTACGCCGAGCAGACCCTGGTGCCGGCCGATCAGGCGGTGCTCGTGCCGGATGGTATCGCGACCGATGTCGCGGCCGCCGCCTTCGTTCAGGGACTCACGGCGCATTGCCTTGCCGTCGATGTCTTCCCGCTGCGTCCCGGGCACGCCGCGCTGGTCCATGCCGCCGCCGGTGGGGTGGGTCTCCTGCTCGTGCAGATCGCCAAGCAGCGCGGCGCCCGTGTGCTCGCCACCGTCGGCAGCGACGCCAAGGCCTCCCTGGCCCGCGCCGCCGGCGCCGACGCCGTGTGCGTCTACACCCGCGAGAATTTCGCCACCGCCGCCCGCGCCTTCACGGAAGGCCGCGGCGTGGACGTGGCCTACGACGGCGTCGGGGCTGCGACCTTCGAGGGCACGCTCGACAGCCTGCGGCCCCGCGGGATGTTCGTGTCCTACGGCAACGCCAGCGGCGCCGTGCCGCCCTTCTCGCCGCTCATCCTGATGCAGAAGGGTTCGCTGTTCTTCACCCGGCCAACCGTGGCCGACTACACGGCGACTCCTGCGGAGCTTCAGGTCCGGGCGGCGGAACTCTTTGCCTGGGTCCGCGCCGGCACCTTGCGTATCACCATCGGCGCCGTCTTCCCGCTGGCCGCCGCCGCCGAGGCCCATCGCGCCCTCGAGGGCCGGCAGACGACGGGCAAGATTCTCCTGCGGCCATAGGCCAACCCGGTGCTTGCCTGCGTCGGGCCGGGCCGTACTTAATCGCCGCCCTATGTCCACGCCCACCACCCTCGTCGCCCTCCTGCATGGTCCCGATCAACCCGGCCTCGTGGCCAAGGTTGCCGGTTGGATCTTTGCCCGCGGCGGCAACATCCTCCATGCCGACCAGCATCGTGACATGGAGGCGGGCGTTTTCTTCCAGCGCGTCGAGTGGATCTCCGCGGCCCCGGCCGGCCAGGTGGAGCGCGAGCGCGCCGAGTTCGCCGCCTTTGCCGCCTCGCTCGGCATGCAGGCCCGCGTGTCCGACATGAGCCAGCGCCTGCGCGTCGTCGTCATGGTCTCCAAGGCCGATCACTGCTTCCACGACCTCGCCCTCCGCTGGCGGGCGGGTGAGTTCGGCGGCGACCTCGTCGCCGCCGTCTCCAACCACCCCGACATGGCCGGCGTCGCCCAGGGCTACGGTCTGCCGTACCACGTCGTCCCCGTGACCGCCGACACCAAGGCCGCCGCCGAGGCGAAGCAGCTCGCGCTGTTCAACGAATACCGGGCCGACCTCGTCATCCTCGCCCGCTACATGCAGGTCCTTTCGGCCGATTTCCTCGGTTCCATCGGCCGCCCGGTGATCAACATCCATCACTCCTTCCTCCCCGCCTTCGCCGGCGGTCGGCCGTACCACCAGGCCCACGCCCGCGGTGTGAAGCTCATCGGCGCCACCGCCCACTACGCCACGCGCGACCTCGACGAGGGCCCGATCATCCACCAGGACGTCGGCCGGGTCACCCACCGCCACGGGGTCGAGGACCTCATCCGCATGGGCCGCGACCTCGAGAAGCGCGTGCTGGCCCAGGCCGTCCGCTGGCACCTCGACCACCGCGTGCTCGCCTACGGCAACAAGACCGTCGTCTTCGACTGAGCGGCCCAACTCCTGCCTTTACGCAGGTGAGGCGATCTGTTTCGTTGCCCCTTCCAAAAATCGATCCACGCATGAGCACGCCCGAACCCACTCCCGCGCCCGCCGACAGCACCCCTGCCGTCACCACGGACAAATACGCTTTCGACGAGACGACCCTGCACCGCCTCTGGCGCCAGTATGGTCAGTTGCTGATGCTGGTCTGCGCCGCCGTGCTGCTGGCCATCCTCGCGAAGGGCGGCTGGGACTTCTTTGCCGCCCAAAAGGAGGACTCGGTCCGCCAGGCGTACGCCGCCGCGACCACCTCCGAAAAACTCAAGACGTTTGCCGAGGCCCACTCGGGCCACGTGCTCGTCGGCATCGCCCGCCTGCGTCTCGCCGATGAGGCCTATGCCGCGGGCAAGGGCGCCGAGGCCGTCACCGCCTACGAAGCCGCCGTCCCGGCCCTGCAGGACAGCGTGCTGGTGGCGCGGGCGCAGCTCGGCGTCGCGATGGCCCGGATCCAGGCCGGCCGCGCGGCCGATGGCGAGGCCGCCCTGCGCGAGCTCGCCGGCAAGACCGACTTGGCCAAGGCCACGCGCGCCGAGGCTGGTTTTCATCTCGCCACCCTGGCCTTCGCGGGGGGCCGCACCGACGATGTGCTCAAGTATTGCGACCAGGTGATGGAAATCGACGCCGGCAGCGCGTGGGCGCAGCGGGCCCAGATGCTCCGCCTGCAAGCCACCGTCGCCAGCACCCAGGGCCGGACTCTTCCCGCGCCCGCGCAGCTTCCGGCGGCTCCCGCAGCCGCGGAGCCCGCGATCAAGCTGAACCTGCCGACCGGCAAGTAACCTCCCAGCCGGCGGCCTTCGTAGGCCGCGAGCTTGCTCGCGCTCGAATGGCATGCGCAGGCCAAACAAGCGCCCGCCAGCGGGCTGCCTACCTGCGGCGGCTTGATCCGCGTCGGCGGCGTGCGACGACCGCCAGCGCAGTCGCTCCAAGAATTGCGGTGTAGGTGGCGGGCTCCGGCACGGCGCTCACCGTGCCGGCGATCGAAACGTCGTCGCCCGACAGCGACCGAAACCGGAATGTCGAGGTACCGGCCGCGTCGCGCCAGCCGTAGAGCCGGAACTCGGTCGCCGTGGTCAAATCCTGGAGGTCCGTCTCGCCGCTCAGCGTCGCCGTCTGCAGCGGCGCGGATGCGGTGCCGAACGCATACGTGTGGAGCGCATCGCCCGCAGTGAAGCCGGTGGCACTGCTCAGCAGGGCACCATGGAAATCGGTCACAGCCGTGGAAACGGAAGTCTGCATGGAGAATGACGTGAGACTGAGCGCGTAGCCCGATGTCGGCGTGAAGGTGATGCTCAGGTACTGGTTCGCGGCGATGGCCGCCGCCAAGGACGTGGAGTTGAAGCCGGAGGCGCCGAACGTGTCGGCTGCGGACGAGGCGGTCACGCCGCTCCCGAGCGACAGGTGCGCCGACGCCAGGCCGGAGGCCAACGTGGCCGCCGCCAGCGGGTTGGACGCGCTGGCGTTGGTGCCGCTTATCTCCCAAGCGACGATCTGGGCCTGTGCCCGCGGGCACAGGGCGATTGAAGACAACAACAACAAGCCGGCGGCCAATGCTTTCATAGGTGGGGTTGGGGTGAGATTTTGCGACGGGCCATGGAGGCAGGTGATCCCTAGGCGGTTGGCGAACGTATTCTTTGGCATGGACATACGCAGGCAGGCGTAATCGCGGACGCGACCGTGCGCGGTGTGCGTTTTGTTCAACGCCCGATCGCTCGGAGCTGCGACCCAGCCGCCGAACTCCCGTTGCAGTCGCACTCATTCATCGGCCCGATGACGCCTTGGCGGCGCCCTTTCCGGGCCGATCAAATGGTCGGGGCGACAGGATTCGAACCTGCGACCTCCTGGTCCCAAACCAGGCGCTCTACCAGGCTAAGCTACACCCCGGCGACCGGCGCGATGGGACGCCGCAGCCGCGTCTCTGTCAACGTCGGTCTGTCTGTTCTCGATTGATGAGTTCCCCGTGGGCCGCGAGCTTGCTCGCGCTCGATTCGCGCCCGCCAGCGGGCTGCCTGCCGAATCACGGCATGCCTAAGCTGGCGGCCGGCTGCCAGTTGGCCGCGTTGTCCGTCCGTCCATTGTTAATAATCTCTGCTTGCGTCAGAAGGAGCTTCGGTTAGGCGTTGATCCTCGTACCTTACATCCATGGACACCATTTCTCGCGAAAATAACAGCATGCTTCCGGTCGGCGGCATCATTGTCGG
>CAYHEW010000062.1:0-5104 GCA_964355715.1 uncultured Opitutaceae bacterium
TCACCGAGATCCCCTACAACGTGAACCGCGCCAGCCTCGTCTCGCGCATCGCCGACCTCGTCTCCGAGAAGCAGATCGACGGCATCCGCGACCTGCGCGACGAGTCCGACGAGAACACCCGCATCGTCATCGAGCTCAAGCGCGGCGAGCAGGCCAAGGTCGTCATCAACCAGCTCTTCCAGAAGACCGCCCTCGAGTCCTCGTTCGGCGTCACCCTGCTCGCGCTCGACAAGAAGCGGCCGAAGCAGATGAACATCCGGGAGCTGATCGACTGCTACATCGCGCACCGCCGCGACGTCATCACCCGCCGCACCCGGTTCCGCCTCAACGAGGCCCTCGCCCGGGCGCACATTCTCGAGGGCTACATCATCGCCCTCGATAACCTCGACGACTTCGTGAAGATCATCCGCGCCTCGCAGAACCGCGACGAGGCCAAGACGAAGCTGATGGCGAAGTACCCGCTCTCCGAGCGGCAGACCGACTCCATCCTCGAACTGCGCCTCTACCAGCTCACCGGTCTCGAGCGCGGCAAGATCGAGGCGGAATACCTCGAGCTCATGAAGCTTATCGAGGAACTCCGCGGCATCCTCGAGTCCGAGACCAAGCTCCTCGACCTCATCAAGACCGAGCTCCTCGAGCTCAAGGCCAAGTATTCCTCCCCGCGCCGCACCGAGATCATCGCCGCTTCTGGCGAGTTCCGCATGGAGGACGTCGTCCCCAATGAGGGCTGCGTCATCACCGTCTCCCACCTCGGCTTCATCAAGCGCACCCCGGTCGCCGAGTACCGCTCGCAGAAGCGCGGCGGCAAGGGCGTGATCGGCACCGACACCTACGAGGAGGATTTCGTCGAGCACCTCTTCACCGCCTCGACCCACGACTACATCCTCTTCCTCACCAGCATCGGCCAGTGCCACGCGAAGAAGGTCTACGACGTCCCCGAGGGCACCCGCACCGCCAAGGGCAAGTCCGTCGCCTCCTTCCTCCGCCTGGCCGAGGGCGAGAAGATCGCCGCCATGCTCTGCGTGAAGGATTTCGCCGACAACCGCTACCTCGTGATGGCCACCAAGCGTGGCATCATCAAGAAGAGCGCCCTGTCCGACTACGCGAACTGCACCCGTGACGGCGGCCTCATCGGCATCAATCTCGGTGACGGTGACTCCGTCATCGGCAGCGTCCTCACGACCGGCGAGAACGAGCTCATCCTCGTCTCCCATCAGGGCCTCGCGGTCCGCTTCCGCGAGCGCGACCCGGAGAATGGCGAGGACCTCTTCCGCGCCACGGGCCGCGCCACCGCCGGTGTCACCGGCATGCGCTTCAAGCTCGAGAGCGACTACCTCGAGGTCATCGAGGTCGTCGACCATGAGGCCAAGTTTCTCGTCGCCAGCGAGGCCGGCCTCGGCGTCCGGACCCGGTTCGAGGACTACCGCCTCATCAACCGCGGCGGCTCCGGCGTCTGGGCCATCAACCTGCCCGAGGACAACTCCATCAACCTCGCCGGCGCGCTCAGCGTGAGCGACACCGACGAGATCATGCTCCTCACGGCCAAGGGCCAGAGCGTCCGCTGCCCGGTCAATACCATCCGCGAGACCAACCGCGGCGCCAAGGGCGTGAAGCTCCTGACTCTCGCCGAGGGCGACAAGCTCCTCAGTATCGCCCGCATCGTCGAGACCGCCGAGGAACAGGAAGCCAACGCCGACCCGGCCACCTGAGCACAGGCGGGGTCAAACCGGTCTCTCGCGGAGGCGCGGAGGCCGCGGAGGAAGTGCCACCACTGATGCACACTTATTTTCACTGAAACGATCTGCATTCCGATCCCTTCAGTGTTCATCAGTGTGCATCAGTGGTTTTCATCTCGCCGCGTCCTCCGCGTCTCCGCGTGAGCCAGGATCGGATTGCGACGGCGTCGTCGCACAATTTTGACGCTCCCTTCCATTCCGCCCTTGCCAACATTCCGGCGGAGGGCTCGTCTGCTGATTCACCTTCGGTTTCCGCCCGCGTATGCCCGGCCGCCTGACCAAACTTCTCGATCCTTCCCGCATCAACCTGCAGGTGCAGAGCACCAAGCGCACCGCCGCCCTCAACGAGGTCGCGCGTCTGCTCGCGGCGCATCCCGAGGTCGCGAATTTCGACGGTTTCTACAACGAACTCCTCGCCCGCGAGCGGCTCGACACGACCTACCTGGGCAACGAGATCGCGCTGCCCCACGCCCGCACCGAGCACGTGAAGAGCATCGTGCTGGCCATCGGCCGCAGCAGCACCGGCATCCACTTCGAGAACTGCAACCAGACGGTGCGGCTCATGTTCATCTTGGGCACGCCCAAGTCGAACCCCACCGACTACCTCCTCGTCGTCTCCACGCTCTGCAAGATCCTCAAGGAACCCGCCAACCGCGACGCCCTCATGGGTGCGACGACGCCGGACCAGTTCATCGCCGCCCTGGCTGCGGCCGAGGCCAGGCTCGCCGGCAGCGCCTGAGGCCGAAGCAGCCTTGGCAAAGGCACCGCGACCCTTAGCCTGACTGCGCGGCATGATCCACTCCTTCATCTTCAGCGAGGGCAAACTCGTCGGCCAGGACCTCGAGCTCGAGGCCCTGCGGCTTGTCGCCGCGGACAAGGGCCTGCTCGTCTGGGTCGACCTCGCCGACCCCACCCCCGAGGAGACGAAGTCCATCCTCGAGGGCGTTTTTCAGTTCCACCCGCTCGCCATCGAGGACTGCACCACGCCGAATTCCCTGCCGAAGGTCGAGGACTACGAGGAATACCTCTTCCTTGTGATCCACGGCGTCGACTACACCCGCACCGACAAGTTCAGCACCACCGAGCTCGATATCTTCCTCGGCCGCGACTTCCTCGTCACCGTCCACCGGCGGCCCATGCGCAGCGTGCAGGGCACCATGGACCGCTGCACCAAGGGCGCAGGCGCCTTCACCCGGAGCGCCGACCGCCTCGCCCACCAGGTGCTCGACCTGCTCACCGACAACTACAAGCCCGTCGTCGACGAGCTCCGCGGCGAGATCGAGGAACTCGAGGAGACTGTCCTTGCCCGTTCGTCCGAGAACCTGATCCCCAGTCTTCTCGCCCTCAAGAGCGACCTCTCCCACCTGCGCCAGACCGTCCGGCCCCAACGCGACGTCATCAACCGCCTCGCCCACGGCGAGTCCAAGACCATCCGCGCCCCGTCCCTGCCGTACTTCCGCGACCTGCGCGACAACCTCATCCGCATCGACGAGACCGCCGCCGGCTACGCCGACCAGCTCCTCATCTCCTTCGATCTCTACCTCAACAAGTCCTCCTTCCAGGCCAACGAGGGCATCAAGGTCCTCACCGCCCTCACCGCCATCGCCCTGCCCGCCACGATTATCGGCACCTGGTACGGCATGAATTTCAAGCACATGCCGGAGCTGCAGTCCGCCTACGGCTACCGGGTGTGCCTTGGCATCACCCTCGTGCTCACCGCCCTCATGTGGGTCTGGTGCCGGCGCAAGAAGTGGATCTGAGCGCGCCATGATCACCACCCTCGTCTATCGGGACACGCGCTTCGTCGCGTCCAACCCGCCGGTGGACACGCTCGCCGCCCTCCGCGCCGAGGCCAATGTCATGCTCTGGGTGGACCTGGCCGCGCCGACCGACGCCGAGATCAAGCTCATCCTCGAGAATCTCTTCGCCTTCCACCCCCTCGCCATCGAGGACTGCGTCACCGATTCGCCACTCCCCAAGCTCGAGGAATATGACGACTATCTCTACCTCGTGATGCACGCGGTGGACTATTCGCGCGCCGACAAGTTCACGACCACCGAGCTCGATCTCTTCCTCGGCAAGAACTTCATCGTCACCTTCCATCGCCAGCCGCTCAAACCGGTGCAGGCGGCGCTCGACCGGTATCTCAAGTCGTCCGGCACCGTTGTCCGCGGCCCCGACCGGTTCGCGCACGTCATCCTCGACCTGATGGTCGAGGCCTACAAGCCGGCCCTTGACGAGCTGCACCACGAGCTCGACGAGATCGAGAGCGGCGTCCTGCAGCAGATGTCGGCCGACGAGCTTTTCCCCCGCGTCGCCGGGCTGCGCAAGGAGCTCTCCGCCCTGCGCCAGATCGTGCGCCCGCAGCGTGAGATCGCCTCTGTGCTAACCCAGGGCAAGAACCGCTTCATCCGCCCGCTCATCGTCCCCTACCTCCGTGACCTGGCGGAGGAGCTCGGCCGCATCGAGGCCCAGGCCGGGGCCTGGGCCGAGCAGCTCATCCTCACCTTCCGCGTCTACCTCAACAAGTCGGGCCATGAGGCGAATCTCGGCATCCGCGTCCTCACCGCCATCACCGCCATCACGCTGCCCGTGATGATCATCGGCGGCTGGTACGGCATGAACTTCGACCGCATGCACGAGACCGAGGCTCCGTACAGCTACTTCATTGCCCTCGCCCTCATGCTCACCGGCACGGTGGGCATGCTGTTCTTCCTGCGCAGCAAGAAGTGGCTGTGACGGTGTAGCTTGCCTTACAGCTGGATCTTGGCCGCCTCGGCCTCCATCTGCGTGACCATGGCGTCGAGCTGCTCGACGACGGCCTGCACGGTTTCGCGCTGGGTCAGGTCGACGCCGGCCTTTTGCAGCTGCTTCATCGGGTGGTCGTTTCCGCCGCTCTTGAGCAGCGTGAGATAACGCTCGGTGGCCGCGGCACGGGCGGCCTCGTCGCCCGTGGTCATGTCCTTGAAGAGCTTGGCCGACGAGGCGAAGCAGGTCGCGTACTGGTACACGTAGTAGGGCGAGTTGAAGAAGTGCGGGATGCGCGTCCAGGTGTACTTGTAGAGCTCGTCGATCGTCGCGGCGTCGCCGTAGTAGTCCTTGAGGAGTTTCTCGTAGATGCCGCTTAACACGCTGACGGTGACCGGCTGGCCCTGCTCGACGAGGCGGTGCGCCTGCAGCTCGTAGTCGGCGAACATGACCTGCGTGTAGAAGGTGCCGAGGATCGAATCCACCGCATGCTGCAGGAGGAGGAAGCGCTCCTTCGGATCGGTCGTGGTCTCGAGCAGCTTGTTGAGGAGGAACCGCTCGTTGGTCGTGGACGCCACCTCGGCGACGAAGATGGTGTAGTCCGCGGTCACGAACGGCTG
>CAYHEW010000063.1:0-4567 GCA_964355715.1 uncultured Opitutaceae bacterium
TCCGCCTCATCGTCTTCGACCGCGTGCCCTGGCCCCGCCCCGACATCCTTCACCGCGCCCGCCGCCAGGCCTTCGGCAACAAGGCCTATGACGAGCGGGTGACGCGCTTTCGCCTGAAGCAGGCCTTCGGCCGGCTGATCCGCCGCGCCGACGACATCGGCGTCTTCGTCATGCTGGACAAGGCGCTGCCGACCCGGCTTGCCGCCGCCTTCCCCGAGGGCGTCCAGGTCGAACGGGTGGGCCTGGCCGAGGCGGTCTCGCGGACGCGTGAGTTCCTGAGGCTGCGCTAGAAACGCACGCCCAGACCGACAGTCCACAGTTGCTCTCGTCGCGCCGTGTCCTGGCGGGTACCGTTGCTGTAGTTGGCCAGAACGCTGAAATACTTGTAGGGATCGAGAGTGAAGCTGAGGCCGGTAGAAAAATAGCCGACGTCCTTGTCGCCCGAGAGTGCCTGAAGGCGAGTGTAGGTAGACGTCAGCGTCATCGGCGGGCCAAGGATGTCGCTCAGCAGGGCGAATCCGATTTGTCCGCCCGCGCGAATGAAATTCCGCCGTTCCTCGGCCTTGGGGCCGTTGCCCTTGTCGAGATAGTGGCCGGTATCCAGGCGAAAATCCAAGACCGGCTTGAACCAGAACAGCTCGGTGTCACCCGATCTGAACAGGATGAAATCGTTCACCACCGCATTGCGGATGGGCACGTATTGCAGATTCAGCGACAGGATCCGGCTGTCGTCGAAGTCGTCGACCAGCACGTTCGGTCGCAGATTGACGACATGTCCGAATGGATCGCTCTGGTTCGGAACGACGATGAAGGCGCTCGCCATTGCGCCGACTGTCAAATCGCTTCCAACCGTGACCCCCTTTTCGCGTCCAATTCCGACCCCTCTGGGCGGGGAGGAATGGGCTTATCCGCGTAGTGCATAGGGGGGACCCGCGCCCGTAGCGCAGCGCCCCCGGCGTTGCGCGTAGCGGAGGGCGTGGGGGGTACCTGTGCACCCACGCGGGTAAGCCCGGGAGGGGGTCTGGGGGAGGGTTTTGTCAGCTGCGGTTCTTGAATCGCCAGCTGGTGTTTCCGGTCTCGATGATGTCGCAGTGATGGGTCAGCCGGTCGAGCATGGCGGTGGTCATCTTGGCGTCGCCGAACACCTGGGGCCAATCGGCGAAGGCGAGGTTGGTGGTGATCAGCAGCGAGGTGTTCTCGTAGAGCTTGCTGATCAGGTGGAACAGCAGCTGGCCGCCGGGCTGGCTGAACGGCAGGTAGCCGAGTTCGTCGATGACGATGAGGTCGTAGCGCAGCAGCGTCTCGGCCAGTCGACCGCTGCGGCCGGCGGCCTTTTCCTGCTCGAGCTGATTGACCAGATCGACGAGGTTGAAGAAGCGGCCCCTGGCCCGGGCGCGGATGACCGCCGAGGCGACGCCGATGCACAGGTGGGTTTTGCCGGTGCCGGTTCCGCCGATGAAGATGCCGTTGCGCTTGGCATCCAGGAAGGCGCCGGTGGCAAGCTCGCGCACCTGGCCCTCGTCGACGGGCGTGTCGGCGAAGACGAACTTGTCCAGATCCTTGAGCATGGGGAACTTGGCGGCGCCGATGCGATAGCTGACCGATCGAGCCTGACGATGCGTACGCTCGGCCCGGATCAGGCTGGCGATCAGCGGGTAGATTTCGTCGCGCCGGGCAAGGCCCTTGCCGGCGATCTCATCGAAGCTGGCGCGCATGCCGTAGAGCTTCAGCTCGCTCATAGCTTCCAGGATCTCATGGCGTTCCATCAGGCGACCTTCCTTATGCTGTCGTAGCGGCCGCAATCGGCCACGGGCTCGATCTTCAGGCGCAGCGCATCGGGCGTGGTGATGCTGGGCGCCGCCGCCGGCTGTTGGTGGCGCGCCAGAACGGTCAGGATCACGTCGCCGCTGGCGATGCCGGCCTCCAGGGCTTCGGCGCATGCCGCCTCGACCGCGGCCAGGCCATGGTCGAGCACGGCGCCCAGCACCTTGACGAACTGGCGATCGCCGTCGTCGTGGCTCTTCAGCTTGGCGCGGACCTGGGCCAAGGCCGGCGGCAGGTCCCAGTCCTTGAAGGGGGCGCCGTTGCGCAACGCCCCGGGTTTCCTCACCAGCACCGGCAGATAGTGCCAGGGATCGAAGATGATCCGGTCGCGCCGGAAGTGGCGCGGATGGTCGGCGACGACCTCGTCGTCGAGCAGCACCACGATGCGCTCGGCATGAGAGCGCACCAGCACCATCCGGCCTGCGGCGCGCGCGTCGACGCTGTAGCGATTGTGATCGGCCATGATCAGGCAGGTGGTGCTGGCGCGCACCGCCTTCTCGACGAATCCGTCGAACGGCCCGCGCAGCTCCATCAGGCTCGGCCGTTCGTCCTGGAACACCTCCCAGATCGTCCGGTCCTTGAACTCCGGGTGCCTGGTCCGCCTGGCGTAGGCGATGCACTGGTCTTCCAGCCACGCGTTCAGCTCGGCCAGGCTCTTCACCCGCGGCTTGGGGCGGAACAGCTGGTCGCGCAGGTTGCCGACCTGGTTCTCGACCTGCCCCTTCTCCCAGCCCGACGCCGGCGTGCACGCCACCGGCTCGACCAGGTGGTGCGAGCACATCCTCAAGAAACGGCGATTGTACTGGCGCGCCTTGCCCACGAAGATCGCTTCCACCGCCGTCTTCATGTTGTCGTAGATGCCGCGCCGGCAGACCCCGCCATAGAACAGGAACGCCTTGTCGTGGGCGTCGAACACCAGCTCCTGGGTCTCGCGGAAGTAGGCGCGCACGAACGGCATGCGGCTGTGCGACAGCTTCATGTGCGCCGCCTTGATCGTCAGCGGCAACCCCTGCAGCGTGATCGTCTCGTGGCTCCAGTCGAACTGGTACGCCTCGCCGGGGGCAAAGCTCATCGGCACGAACGCCTGGACCGGAACCTGGGCCCGCTCGTCCCGCCACGCCTTGACGAACCGGTGCACGCTGTCGTGCGCGCCGTCGTAGCCGCGCCCGCGCACCTCCTCGAACAAACGCTGGGTCGAGCGGCGCTCCCGCCTCGGTAGCTGGGATTCCCTCGCCAGGATCTCGCTCAGAACCTCGACCCATTCGCCTAGCTTCGGCGTCGGCTGAACCCCGCGCTCGTACTTGAACTCGGTCTTATGGCTGCGGATGACCTTGCGTACCGTCGCTCGCGACACCGACAACGTCCGCACGATCTCCTTGATCGGCCGCTGCTGCTCGAAATAGGCCCGTCGTATCTCGCCGATCTTGTCCACGCCGACCATCCCCCGACACCCTTCCCGGCAAAAGGAAGGGACGCTGACACACAGCGTTAGAGGGGGTCAGAATTGGACGCGAAAACCGCCCCTCAGGGGGTCACTATTGCGCGCGATTTTACACTCGTAGGCCGCGGTCGCGTCGTCGATGTACTTCTGGTCGGTCCTCGAAATGCCGGCATTGTCATTGCTGGCTCCGCCGGTCGTCGACGGAGCAGCCGACGCGACCTGTCGTGCCTTCTCCCTAAGAGCATCGAGCGTCTCGTTGAGCCGCCGTGCGCGGCCCTCGAGCTCGAGGATCAGCCCCTCGGACTGAACTTGCCCGAGTATGACGTCTCCCTTGGCTGGTTGATTATGCGACCTTTCTTCCTTCCTCGCCAAGCCCCTTACTTTCATTTGCGCGAGCCTTCTCGAAGTTCATGGGGCTGAGATAGCCCAGCGTCGAATGAAGGCGGCGATGATTGTAGAACTGAAGCCAATCCATCACCTCGTCCTTTGCTGCCCTGCGCGTGTCGAACCGCATTCCGTGAAGCCGCTCGACCTTCAAGGACCCGAACAGCGTCTCGGTGACAGCATTGTCCCAGCAATCGCCCTTGCGGCTCATTGATCCCAGCATCCCGAAGGCCTTCAGCTGTTTCTGGAAGTCACCACTGGCGTATTGGCTGCCGCGATCGGAATGGAAGATCAGCCCGGATGCCGGACGTCGCCGGAACCAGGCCATCCGCAGGGCATCGATCACAAGCTGGCGCGTCATGCGCTCGTGCATGGCAAAGCCCACGACCTGTCTGCTGAACAGGTCGATGACGACAGCCAGATACAGCCAGCCCTCTTCCGTCCGGACATAGGTGATGTCGCCTGTCCAGACCCGGTTCGGCTCCGGCGTGCTGAAGTTCCGCTCCAGCAGGTCCGGCGAGACCGGCAGGGTGTGATTGGAGTTCGTCGTCGCCTTGAACTTGCGCTTTCCACGCGCATGAAGCCCGTTGGCCTTCATCAGCTTGCGCACGCGCTCCTTGCCGGCATGAACACCTCGCGCGGCGAGTTCACGCCATATCCTCGGCCAGCCATAGGCCCCTTTCATCTCGGCAAAGACCGCACGGATATGGACCAGAAGCGCCATGTTGCGGATGCGCCCCGGCTGATCCGGCGCTTCGCTGCGCGCCCGGTGCTGATGGTAGCCGCTGGCGCTCACAGCCAGAACCCGGCATTGCACTGTGATGGGCCAGACATGCTCATGTCGCTCGATAAAGGCGTATCTCACCGCGACTCCCTCGCAAAATACGCCGTCGCTTTTTTTAGGATGTCGCGCTCCAT
>CAYHEW010000064.1:0-4543 GCA_964355715.1 uncultured Opitutaceae bacterium
CTCGCCGGCCAGGAAGACTACCTGCTCAACTTCAAGCTGGCCAAGGACGAGGTCGGCTCGTTCGAGGTCGGGTACAAGACCTTCCGCACGTTTTACGACGGCGCGGGCGGCTTCTTCCCGATCGGGAATGCTTGGATGCCGCTGTTCAGCCGTGAGATTTACGTGGATCGCGGCCAGTTTTCCCTGCAGGGCTCCATCGCCCTCCCGAATGCGCCCGTGGTCTCGTTCAAATTCACGCAAACCACCCGCGATGGCCGCAAGGACAGCACGATCCTGGGCGACACCAACCTGACCGGCATCCCGATCTACTCCGGCCCGGGCTCCGTGAATCCGCTCTCCGCCACGCGGAAGCTGCTCCCGGCGTACGTGGACCTCGACGAGACGAACGACGCTTGGGAGATCAGCGTCCACCACACGATGGGCAACACCACGGCGGACGTATCGTTCGGCGGCAACTCCATCGATAATCTGAATGTGCGCGAAATGCTGCAGAACATCGGCGAACTCGCGGCGTATCCTGCGCCCGTCTTCACGGAGCCGACGGTGAACAACGTCCGGGCGGGCAGCCCGCGCCGCACGACGATGACCCAGCGGCATGAGGAAGAAGGCTACCATGCCTCGGCCACGTTTGAAACGGTGGTGAACGACCAGGTCACGGTGTTCGGCGGCCTGCAGTATCACACGGCCGACGTGGAGATCGCGACTTCGCGCCAGCTCACGGCGACCATCGCTTCCGCGGCGGGCATTAATAACTACCTCGGCGGTTTCGTTAATACCGGATCCACCGCCCGTGCGCCCTATCACCTTGTGGCGAAGGGTGACATGGAGTTCACCGTGCTCACCGGCAACGTCGGTGCGCGGTTCAACCCGATGCCCGACCTCGCCATCGAGACTGCCCTCCGCGGAGAACGGTGGGAGGATTCCGGCAAGAACCTGGGCAACTACTCATCGCAGGGCGTGGCGCTCGCCACCGGCGTCGTCACCGCGTATGCCTCCCAAGGCCTGCACGGCGTGGAAAACGTCGAGAAGCCGTGGACGCCCACCGTGGACATCCGCTACACCGGCATCAAGAACGTGGCGCTCTACGCGAACTGGGAATACCGCACTTCGAAGCAGGATGAGTACATGCGCTACGAGGGCTTGAACGGACAGACCAAAGCCAACGAGCTCGACCTGATCGGCAAGAACATCGAGGAAACCCATTCCAACGCGACGGTGGGCCTGTCATGGAAGGTCAACCCGGCGCTGAACCTCGGGGCCGAGCTGTACACCAAGGATCACGAGAATGATTTCGCGGGTTATGCTGATGTCCTTGGCCGCGACTATGCGCTGAACTACGATATCTACGGCACCAAGCTCACCGCCGTGGTGAAACCGACCAGCGCGGTCAGCCTCACTTCGCGCTACATTCTCCGTCGGAGCAAGTCGGCGGTCTTCCACGCCGGCCTGACGACCACGGGCGCAATCAACGGCACCGTCGATGGCAACGACTCCACCCGCCACAGCTTCTCCGAGAGCATCACCTGGAGCGTCTCCCAGGCGGCCTACGTCCAGGTGAATGGCACGGTGGTGTTCGACCAGATGCAGACGATGTATCCGTGGGTCGAGGGCATTGCGAAGCGCAATCTCCGCAACGCCGACAACGACTTCGTCACGGGTGATGCGACGGTTGGCTTCGTGATCGACAAGAAGACGGACGCTATGATCCAAGCCACGTATTATCGCGCCAACAACTTCGACGTGAGTTATGCACCCGTCGGGATGCCCCTCGGCGCCAGCGCCGAGGAGTCGACCATCAGCGTCGGCGTGAAGCACAAGTTGAGCGAGAAGACGGTGCTCAGCGGCAAGCTGGGCTATATCGACAGCACCAACTCCACGCTCGGTGGATACGCGGACTTCAGCGGACCGATGGCCTACGTGTCCCTCCAGCACGCCTTCTAGTCCTAGGATTTGGTTACCCTGATAAGTAGGCCGGCCGTCAACCTCGGTGTGGGGGTGACGGCCGGCCGTATTTTAGGGGCTCGAGGTCGCCGCGATTGGTCAATCGCTGCGCAATCCTAGCCAAACCGTGCGCAGCGCGGAAAACGAATCTCAGGCATATTCATCAGCAGTTACCCCAATAAGTAAGCCGGTCGCCAGCCCTGGTGTGGGGGCAGCGGCCGGCTATACTTTTGGAGAAAAAATAATCCGCCGGTGCCGCAAGGTACCGGCGGATTCCTTTTTGCTGGGTTGCCCTGTAGGCAGCCCGCTCGCGGGCGCGGTTTGGGATCGGGCTCAGCAGATGCGCCGGCGCGGCTTGAGGTAGCCGTTGTCCCAGGGGCTGATCTGCAGGGGCCGCTGGCGCCAATAATACTTCAGGTCGTCGCTCTGCCAGCCCGCGTAGATTTCCTCCCACGTCAGCGCGCAGTGCGGATTGAGCGAACTCTGATCCACGGGCTCGTCCGCGGGCTGGTACCGCACGTCGAGCGAGAGCCGGATGCGGTCCTTGAACTGGCACCGCAGCGCCTTGTGCACGGTGTGGCTGGGAAACGTGAGCACATCACCGGCCGCGAAATCGCCCTCGACCCAATGCGCATCGGTCGGGCAGAGCGGCACAGCGAAGCCGCCCGCGCCCTTCGCCGGCTGCACCGGCAGGTAGCCCTGGCGGTGGGAGCCCTGCAGCACCGTCAGGCCGCCGAGGGACCGCGGGCAGTCGCCCAGCGGGAACCAGGCCGTCCACGTGTTGGCCGTGCCTTGGATATACGGGAAGTCCTGGTGCGGCGGCGTCGGCACCATGCACGTGTGCGGCGTGACCATCCGCGCGATGTGGCGCGGGTGCACCAGCACGTCGCGGCCGAACAGCGCGCGGTAGATCTCCAGGAGCCGCGGGTGATGGGGCAGGCGGTGGAAACTCTCCAGCCGCTGCACGTCGTGGTAGGCCTCGGCCGTCACGCCCACGTCGGTGCGGTGCATCTCCTCCTCGGTCAGCCGGTTGATGGCATCGTAGTCGATCAGGCCGCCCAACGCATCCTGGCCCGGCTGGCGCCAGCCGTACTTGTCGACGATCTCGAGCAGCTCGGCGCGCAGGGCGAGGACCGCGGCGGCCGGCAGGCGGCCCTTGAAAAAAAGATAGCCATCAGTCTCGGCCCGGACCCGCAGGGCGGCGGGATCGCTGAGCAGCGGCGTCGAATCGACGAAGAGCGAGCGGCGGACGGCGGTGGACGGAGTGTCGGTGGCGACCATGGGGGTGCGGGCACAAATGGGGAATCGCACGGCGCTTGTCGATACGGATGGCGTCTGGGAATTGGCTTGGTGCAGCCGGCCTCGCTGAGGCCGAGCCCGGGGTCAGCGACCCCGGCTACAGTAGAAGAGTGCTCCGCTTTTCGGCTTTGCGCTGCGCCTGACGCCGGCCACACCATTGCGGGTGTCCGATCCCCTCCCCATGACGACCTTACTCCGCCTCGTTTCCCTGTCCCTGTTGGCTTCGGTCGCGGCTTGCGCGGCTGAGCCCGAGTTCCCCGGCCTGCGGGCCATCATGACGTCGGAAGCCTGGCAACAGGCCCGCCTCGATCGCCTCGGCGCGGACGACCTGCGCCTGATCGACACCGCGTTTGCGCAGTACCTGCAGGACCGCAAGGCGCCGGCCGCCGCGCCGGCGGTCGCGGCCGAACCGGCGCCCGCGCCCGCGGCGGCGGCGGCGCCCGCCACGGAAAAACCCTCGCGCTGGGCCCGCTTCGGCCTGGGCAAGACAACTGAGAAGGCGGCGCCCGCCCGCGAGCTGATGAAGGCCCGGGTGATGGCCCTGCGCGGCAGCAACGGCTTTGAGTTGGACAACGGCCAGGTCTGGGCCGGCATCGATCTCATCCGCGTCGACTTGGTGGGCCGCGAGATCGCGATCCAGGAGGGCAAATTCGGCTCCTTCCTGCTCGTGGTCGACGGTCGTGACCAGAACGTCCGCCTCCGGCGCGTGAAGTGATTCGCGGCCGGGATCGGGCGGCGGCCAGGCGCGAAGATCGCCGGGCATGAAAAAGGGCGCCTCGCGGCGCCCTTGGTTTTCTTGGGTGGGGACCCGAAACTCAGCGGTACTCCTCGCCGGTGACCGCGTTGATCATCTTGAAGTTTTCGACGTGGTAGTTGAGGTCGGCGCGGAAGGCCAGTTTCACGCCGTAGAGCTTCTCCATGCGGACGAGCAGGTCGGCGTCCTCGCTGCGCAGGCGCTCGAGGATGCTCGGGTGCACCATGACGCGGAGCGAATACTCCTTGCCGTCCTTGCGGAGGTGGAGGCGGCGGACGACGGAGCTCAGCTTGCGCTGGAGTTCGACCGACATCGTCGTGGCGCTCTTCACGATGCCGCGGCCGCGGCAGTAGGGACAGTCGGTGTAGAGGTTGGACGAGAGCGACTCCTGCTGGCGCTGGCGCGTCATCTGGAGGATGCCGAGCGTCGAGATGGGCAGGATGTGGTTCTTGGCCTTGTCGTGCGACATCTCCTCGACCATCTTCTCGTAGATGGCGTTGCGGTGGCGCCGCTCCTTCATGTCGATGAAGTCGATGATGATCAGGCCGC
>CAYHEW010000065.1:0-4433 GCA_964355715.1 uncultured Opitutaceae bacterium
ATGTTTGGTTCCCGCGCCGGCAACGTCGCCTCCGTCGGCCGCGTGCAGACCCCCACCCTCGCCATCGTCTACGCCCGCGAACTGGAGATCCGCAATTTCAAGCCCCGCGACTACTGGCGCATCACCGCCAAGTTCGAGGTCGCCAAGGGCACCTACGAGGGCGTCTACCAGCGCCCTGAGTTCAAGAAGGCCGAGGGCGACGAACACGACCGCATCGACCGCATCTGGGACCGCGCCATCGCCGAGGCCGTCACCGCCGCCTGTCAGGGTCACCCGCCGGCCGCGGTCACCGAGGAAAAGAAGGCCAGCACCCAGGCCGCCCCGCGGCTCTACGACCTCACGACGCTCCAACGCGAGGCCAACAACCGCTTCGGCCTCCCCGCCCGCCGCACGCTCCAGATCGCCCAGGCCCTCTACGAGCGGCACAAGATGATCACCTACCCCCGCACCGACTCGCGCGCGCTGCCGGAGGACTACATCCCCACCTGCCGCGAGACCCTGCAGAACCTGCACGGCGAGCTCGCCCCCCAAGCGCACCGCGTCCTCGACCAGGGCTGGCTCCGGCCCAACAAGCGCATCTTCAACAACGCGCAGATCTCCGACCACTTCGCCATCATCCCCACCACGCACGAGGCCAAGCACCTCGACGAGATGGAGGCCAAGATTTTCGACATGATCGCCCGCCGCTTCGTCGCCGCGTTCCATCCGGCGGCGGAGTTCGACGTCACCACGCGCACCAGCACCGTGCAGGGTCACGCCTTCAAGACCGAGGGCAAGGTCCTCACCGCCCCCGGCTGGCTCGCAGTCTACGGCAAGGCCACCGTCGATGAGGACTCACCCGATGCCAAGGCGCTGCCGGCGCTCATGCCGGCCGACAAAGCCGCCGCCAATACCCTCGAAGCCGTGCTCCATGCCGAGACGACCAAGCCGCCGCCGCGCTACACTGAGGCCACGCTGCTCTCCGCCATGGAAGGCGCCGGCAAGCTCGTCGACGACGAGGAACTCGCCGAGGCCATGAAGGAGCGCGGCTTGGGCACGCCCGCCACCCGCGCCGACACGATCGACGGCCTGATCAACCAGAAGTACATGGACCGCAACCAGCGGGAACTCGTGCCGTCCGCCAAGGCCGAGCAGCTCCTGCAGTTCCTCACCGCGGTCAAGACCGAGGCCCTCACCAGCCCCGCCATGACCGGCGAGTGGGAGTTCAAGCTCCGCCAGATGGAGCACGGGAAGTTCTCCCGCGAAAAGTTCATGGAGGAGGTCATCGAGCAGACGAAGGGCATCATCGAGCGCGTGAAGGGCTTCGAGGAGGACGACTCCGCGGCGCGCGTCACTGACATTGTCTCCCCGACCGACGGCATGCCCCTGCGCGAGACCCTCCGCGGCTACAAGTCACAGGACGGCGAACTGATGCTCTACAAGGTCATCGGCGGCCGGAAGATGGAGGAAAACGAGATCCGCGAACTCGTCGCGAAGCGCACCATCGGTCCGCTCGACGGCTTCATCTCCGCCAAGACCCGCAGCCGTTTCGCCGCCACGCTTCGCCTCGTGAAGGACGAGGAGAAGGGCAAGTGGAAGTCCGAGTTCGATTTCGGCGACAAGGTGGACCTCGGCACCGTCGAGCCCTTCTGGACCGATCCTGCCACGGGCACCCAGCTCTGCGAGGTCGGCTCCAGCTACGTCCTCCGCGAACAGGTCGGCGGCGAATGGAAGCAGGCCTTCCGCGTCGGCCGCCTCATGTGCCAGAAGCCCATCACCCGCGACCACGCCATCCAGCTCGTGAGCCAGGGCAAGACCGACCTGATCCAGGGTTTCATTTCCAAGAAGGGCCGCCCCTTCGATGCCTTCCTCAAACGCGAGGCCGCCCGCATCGCCTGGGAATTCCCGCCGCGCGCGCCGAAGATCGGCAAGGACGGCAAACCCATCGAGCGCAAGGCCAAGGCGCCGCCGGACCTCTCCAAGGCCGTCGTCCTCGGCGAGAGCAAGCTGCACGGCGGCGAGCTCGTGCAGACCGATGACTCGTACTACGTGCGCAAGCCCGACCAGGACAACCGCATCGTCTTCAAGCTCACCCGCAGCCTCTGCCAGAAGGACATCGGGGCCGACGAGGTGCAGCGCCTCGTCACTGACGGCAAGACTTCGCTCATCGAGGGCTTCGTCTCGAAGCGCGGGGCGAACTTCAGCGCCTACCTCGTCCTATCGCCGAAGAAGGACAAGGCCGACTTCGAGTTCCCGCCGCGCTGACCGCAGAGCGCACTGAAGGTGCGTGCCATTACAGCCCGGGGTGAAACCCCGGGTATGGTGTTCGGATTGATCTGAGGGCTGAAAGCCCGTTCCATGGAGCGGGCTTTCAGCCCTCAGACGTTACGAATCCATCGACCTAGGGCTTTGCCCCAGGCTGATATCGATCGCGCCGATGGCGCTTCATCCGAACTCGCCAGCGAATCGTAAAACGACGGATCGCCCAAGGTTTGCGCCGCTCATCCCGGCTGGCTTGCCTGAGTCTCTCTGCCCGTCCACGGTCGCACTTATGCGATCCGTGAAGAACTACGTCATCTTCGTTCTTACCCTCACGACCCTGGGGGTCGGTTACCTGGCGTGGAGCCAGCACCGCGAGCTTTCCGCCCTGCGCGGAACTGCGCCCGGTGACCCGGACCGCGCCGCGGCACGGCGCAAAACCTGGAGCGCGTCCAGTTCCGCCCCGGCCGCGGCCGAAAAGCCTGCAACCAAGCCCGCCGATGCCAACGTCCCCGGTGTCGCCGACGGCGCGCGCCGCGGCGACCGGGCCTTCAACCAGGTCATGCAGGTGCTCGACAACCCCGATTACCAGACCCTGATGAATCTCACCCAGAAAGGCATGCTCGACGGCCGCTACGCCGCGCTCTTCAAGCAGCTGAAGCTCACGCCCCAGCAACTGGAGCAGTTCAAGGAATACCTCGTCGAGAAGCAGACCGCCGTGATGGACGTACTCGCGGCCGCGCGCGCCCAGGGTCTCGACCCCCGCAAGGACGGCGAGGCGATCGGGACGATGATGAAGGCGACCCAGGACGAGATCGACGCCAACATCCGCAGCGCCTTGGGCGACACCGCCTATGACGCCTATCAGGACTACGAGCGCACGTTGCCCACGCGCAACGTCATTGGCCAGCTGGAGAGTCGCCTGAGTTATGCGGGCACGCCGCTGTCGGAATCCCAGAACCAAGAGATGGTGCGCATTCTGTCCGAAACGGGCGAGGCCGGCCGCGTTCCCAACATGCGCATGGCCACGCCGGCGGTTTCGCTTGCCGGCGGCCCGGGCATGAACGTCCAGATGGGCACGGCTTTCGCCGTCGCTTCCGGCGGCGGCGTCCTGATCACCGACGCCACCGTGGCCCGTTCTCAATCCGTCTTGTCCGCCGATCAGGTAGCGGCCTTGCAGGAAATCCAGCAGGAACAGCAGGCCGCCCAACAGTTGGGCCGCTCCATGCGGGCCGAATTGGGCAACCGCCTGACCCCACCGGCCGGCGCTGCCGCCGCCACTCCCGCCTTGCCGGCCACCCGGCCCTAATCGGCCGCTGAAGTTGCCGTCATACAGGAAAAAATGCCTTGTTGATGCGGCGTCGCGGCCGGTAGCCTACCCCTGCCATGATCGTCACCACTGCACAGCTCTTTAAGCACGCTTACGGCAAGTACGCCGTCGGGGCGTACAACATCAATAATGCCGAGCAGGCGATGGGTCTCTTCCGGGGCTGCATCCAGTCCAAGGCCCCCTTCATCATCCAGATCTCCAAGGGCGCCCGCAAATACACGGACAAGAAGATGCTCGAGGCCATCATCCGTGCAGCTGCGGATATTTTCCCCGAGGCCATCTTCGCGGTCCACCTCGACCACGGCGACGAGGAGACCTGCTACGACTGCATCGATTCCGGCTTCTACAGCTCGGTGATGATCGATGCCTCCCATGATCCTTTCGACGAGAATGTGGCCATCACCAAGCGCGTGACCGATCGCGCGCACGCCAAGGGCATCTCCGTCGAGGCCGAACTCGGCATGCTCGGCGGCGTCGAGGAGGACATCAAGGTCGAGGAAGGCAACGCCTGCCTCACCGATCCCGACCAGGCCAAGGATTTTGTCGCCAAGACCGGCTGCGATTCCCTCGCGTGCGCCATCGGCACCTCCCACGGCGCCTTCAAGTTCAAGGGCAAGCAGTCCCTGCACTTTGATGTGCTGGAAAAGATCAAGGCCCGCCTCCCCGGCTTCCCGCTGGTGATGCACGGTTCCTCTTCGGTGCCGAAGGTTGAGGTCGACCGCATCAACGCCGCGGGCGGCAAGATCGCCGGCTCCATGGGCGTCGACCCGAACGAATACCTTCCCGCCGCCAAGCTGGGTGTGACCAAGGTCAACATCGACACCGACGGCCGCCTCGTCTGGACCCGCGTGCACCGCGAGTTCTT
>CAYHEW010000066.1:0-4118 GCA_964355715.1 uncultured Opitutaceae bacterium
AGCAATGGCTCCATGGTGCTCATCCTGAAATATCCGTCAGATATCGAGATTTAGGGTGCGAGGGCGGTGCCCGCAAGCCTCGATAAAGCGAAGCAGGTCGGCCGGCCGGATCGCCGTGGTCCGGGTGTTGACCAGCGGATGATAGTTGAGAAGGCTTTCGGCCATCATCGCCTGGTCCAGGATCACCTCGACCTGGACGGCGGTGTCGTTGACCAGGGCGAAGGGGGTGACCGCGCCAGGCCGGATCCCCAGCACCTGCCAGAGCCGCTCGGGGCTGGCGAAGCTGAGCCGGGTGCCCAGCAGCTTGTCGAGCGCCTTCAGGTCGACCTTGCGGTCCTCGGACGTGACCACCAGCCAGTAGCGGTCCTTCCGGTCCTTCAGGAACAGGTTCTTGCAATGGCCGCCCGGAAGGTCGCCGCGGAGGCGCTTGGAATCCTCGACGGTCATCAGGGCGGGATGGTCGTGGGTGGTCGTCTCGATGCCCAAATCCTTGAAACGCTGGAGCAATTGCTCAGGCGAGAGGGGCTCGGGGCGGGCGTCGGCGGGCGGAGAATCGGTCATGGCGGGCGCGACCCTAGCGGCCGGGCGGCGGCCTTGCAATGAGCCCAAGTTTCGCTATAGTCCGCCGCCTCGACGGCCGGGCCTATCGCCGCCGCCGAGCGGAGCGCGGGCGTAGCTCAGGGGTAGAGCACAACCTTGCCAAGGTTGGGGTCGAGGGTTCGAATCCCTTCGCCCGCTCCAAATATTGCAATCAGATCAGGTAGTTCGATGCACGGTGCGGTGGCGCTGTGTCTCGGGCGTTGGCCGGGTAAGCACGGGGTAAGCACGAGCGCGAACCTCCATTGCCATGGCTGATCCTAGGAGACCGACAAGGGCAGTTTGGGCGATCGGGGCGCTCGTTCACACCGCTATAAAAAAGGGGTGGCTCATCGTTCAGTTAGAATGCGAGAGGATACAGCACAACCCAAAAGCCTTGGGGTGGCTTTGGTTCATATACCGGCTCTGAATAGGGAGGGACGCTGATGTGGGTGCTCACACCGTATGGCTTCTTCAGTATTGTTCAGAAGCCGGATGATGCCTCCCGCGGCACGTTGACCGTCCGAGCCTGCGCGTACCGGCTGATTGCGACCACCGGTTCCGATTGATTGCGACCAGGCGTTCCGATTGATCGCGACCACCTGTTCCGGTCGATCGCGACCAGGCTGTGGACGGGTGTGACCGGCGCCGTTGGGTGATCTTCGAAGCGGCATGGGATCAGTTCCTTTTGGGAGGAGCTGGGCGTGCCTGGACAGAGATTACCTATGCGCAAGATCCGCGACGTGCTTCGGCTCAGCGCCGGCGGCATGTCCAAACGCAAGATAGCCATCAGTCTCGGCGTCGGCGCGACGGCGGCGGGAGACTGCGTCCGGCGGGCCCGGCGAGCTGGCCTGGCGTGGCCGCTGCCGGACGACCTTGGCGACGAGGCGCTGGAGGTGCGGCTGTTCCCTGCGTCGGCGGCGCTGGCCGCGATCAAGGCAGGGCGGCCACAGCCGGACTGGCCAGCGATCCATCGCGAGCTGCGGCGGAAGGGCGTGACGCTGCAGCTGCTGTGGGAGGAGCACCGTGCCACGCATCCGGACGGCCACGGCTATAGCCGCTTCTGTGAGCTGTACCGGACCTGGGAAGGCCGACTGTCGCCGACGATGCGCCAGACGCATGTGGCCGGCGAGCGCGTGTTCGTCGATTACGCCGGCACGACGCCGGAGGTGATCGACGGGACGACCGGCGAGGTAATCGCGGTGCAGCTGTTCGTCGCCGCGCTCGGCGCCTCCAATTACACCTATGCCGAGGCCACCCGGACCCAGGGGCTTGCCGACTGGATCGGTTCGCACACGCGCGCGTTCGCGTTCTTCGGCGGCGTGTCGGCGATGGTGGTATCCGACAACCTGAAGTCCGGGATTACCAAGGCCTGCTTCTACGAGCCGGCGGTGAACCGCGCCTACGCCGAGATGGCGGCCCACTACGACACAGCCGTGGTGCCGGCGCGGCCCTACAAGCCGCGCGACAAGGCCAAGGTCGAAGTCGCCGTACAGGTGGCGACGCGCTGGATCATCGCCAGGCTCAGGCATCGCCGCTTCTTCACCCTGGCTGCGCTGAACGCGGCCATCGCCGTCGAGGTCGCCAATCTCAACAACCGCGTGACGCGGCATCTGGGCGCGAGCCGGCAGACGCTGTTCGAGGAGCTGGAGCGATCGGCACTGAAGCCGCTGCCGGTCGAGCCCTACATGTTCGCCGAATGGAAGGAATGCCGCGCCGGCCTCGACTATCACGTCGAGGTCGAGAAGCACTACTACTCGGTGCCGCACGGGCTCCTGCGCGAGGCGATGTGGGCGCGGATCACGGCCCGCACGGTCGAAGTGTTCCATCGCGGCAAGCGCGTCGCCACGCATGTCCGGTCGTTGTCGAACCGCAGGCACACGACCGTGCGCGAACATATGCCGTCGAGCCACCGGCGCCATGCCGATTGGACGCCGGAACGCATCCGGCGCCGGGCGAACGAGATCGGCCCCAGAACCTCGGCGCTGATCGAGGTCATACAGCGCGAGAAGGCGCACCCGGAGCAGGGCTTCCGGGCGTGCATCGGCATTCTGCGGCACGCCAGGACCTTCGGCGCCGAGCGGCTCGAAGCCGCCTGCGACCGGGCGCTGGAGATCGGCGCACGGTCCTACACGTCCGTCACCTCGATCCTGAAGACGAACCTCGATCGCAAACGGCCCGCACCCGCCGCGGACGGGCCGGCGATAGCGCACGACAACATCCGTGGCCCCCGCTACTTCCACTGAGGAGACGACACGCAATGCTGACGCATCCCACTATCGACCAGCTCAGAACATTGAAGCTCGACGGCATGGCCGAGGCTTTCACCGAGCTGCAATCCCAGGACAGCGCCAAGGATCTGGATCACGCCGAATGGCTGGCGCTGCTGCTCGACCGCGAGGCGGCCAACCGCAACACGAAGCGGTTCCAGAGCCGGCTGCGCAGCGCCAAGTTGCGTCACGGCCAGGCGTCGGTCGAGGACGTCGACTACCGCACGGCACGGCGGCTCGACAAAGCCCTCTTCCAGCAGCTCGCCGCCGGCCGCTGGATCGCCGAGCATCGCAATCTGCTCGTCACCGGGCCGTGCGGCGTCGGCAAGTCGTGGCTGTCCTGCGCGCTGGCGCAGAAAGCCTGCCGCGACGGCTACACCGTCTACTACGCGCGCGTGCCGCGGCTCTTCGCCGATCTGGAGCTCGCCCACGGCGATGGCCGCTTCGCGCGGCTCTTCCGCACGCTGGTGAAAGCCGATCTGCTGATCCTCGACGACTGGGGGCCGGACCGGCTCAACCCGAACCAGCGGCGCGATCTGATGGAGATCGTCGAGGACCGCTACGGCCGCGGCTCGACGCTCATCACCAGCCAGCTCCCGCTCGACAAGTGGCACGATGTGGTCGGCGACCCGACTTTCGCCGACGCCATCCTCGATCGCATCGTCCACAACGCCTATCGGCTCGAATTGGACGGGCCGTCCATGCGCAAGCTCAAAGCCAACCAACAGGCCGACCCCACGGCTCGACCATCGGCAATGGAAGCCGCAGGGAGCCCAAATCCACCAACCAAGCCAGGAAAAGGAGACCGGAAATGATCGGCGAGCCCAGCTCCGCGGCCGCCCCGGTGGGTCAACAGGGACCTCCCGCGCGCGCCGCTGCGTCAGCCGTAAGGGCGCTCCGCGTCGCGCGCGGGTCCCTCCTGTTGACTACCGGGACGGCTCTTGCCGTGCTTGACCAACCCACGGAAGACTGACATCACCATCAACATCCAACGGCGCTGCAAGCGCCCGCGCCACACTGGTCGCGATCGATCGGAACAGGTGGTCGCGATCCGTCGGAATCGGTGGTCGCAATCGTCGGAATGCGCACAACGGCTACCGCGACCGGGATTGGGAGACCCGGGCCGGCACGGTCGAGCTGCGCATCCCCAAGCTGCGGCGCGGCAGCTACTTCCCGGCCTTCCTCGAGCCCCGGCGCCTGGCCGAGAAAGCCCTGACCGCGGTGGTCCAGGAGGCCTATGTCCAGGGCATATCGACCCGCTCGGTCGACGAT
>CAYHEW010000067.1:0-4113 GCA_964355715.1 uncultured Opitutaceae bacterium
AAGATCATCGTCAGCACCAAGGCGCTCGAGGCCATCATCGCCCGCGTCAACGGAGGTAAGAACTAATGAAAGTCGACCAAGTGCTCAAGCACCTCCGCCTCACGGAGAAGTCCAACAAGTTGTCCGCCGACCTCGGCCAGTACACCTTCGAGGTGGATGTTGCCGCCACCAAGCACACCGTGGCCGCCGCCGTGGAGGAGGCCTTCAAGGTCACCGTCCGCCGTGTGAACATCCAGAACTACCGCGGCAAGAACAAGCGCAGCCGCGCCGGCCGTCCCGTCGTAGGCCCCGACTACAAGAAGGCGATCGTGACGCTCAAGACCGGCGACAAGATCGAGCTCGTCTGAGCCGCCGACCCAGGAGAAAACCAACATGCCCATCAAATCCTTTCGTCCCCTCACGCCGGCCGGCCGCTTCACCTCCCTGAACAAGGTCCAGGTCTCGAAGTCGCGCCCGCAGCGCAACCTGACCGAGCCGAAGCCGAAGACCGGTGGCCGCAACGTCTATGGCCGCATCACCTCGCGGCACCGCGGCGGTGGCCACAAGCAGCTGTACCGCATCATCGACTTCAAGCGCGACATCCTCGACGTGCCGGCCCGCGTGCAGGCCATCGAGTACGATCCCAACCGGACCGCGCACCTGGCCCTCATCGCCTATGCGACCGGCGAGAAGCGTTACATCATCGCCCCGAAGGGCCTCAAGGCCGGTGACACCATCGTCACCTCCAACAAGGCCACGACGAACGATTTCAATGTCGGCAACAACTTCCCGCTCGAGATCATCCCCCCGTCGACCCGCCTCCACTGCGTGGAGCTCGTCCCCGGCCGCGGAGCGCAGCTCGCGCGTTCGGCCGGCGCCGGTCTGGAGCTTGTCGCCGTCGAGGGCGGTTTCGCCCAGCTGAAGATGCCTTCCGGCGAGCTCCGTCTCGTCAACCCGAAGTGCCGCGCCACCATCGGCGAGGTCGGCAACACCGACCATAACCAGCAGTCGCTGGGCAAGGCCGGCCGCAAGCGCTGGCTCGGCGTCCGCCCGACCGTGCGCGGTATGGCCATGAACCCGGTCGATCACCCCAACGGTGGCGGCCAGGGCAAGTCCAAGGGTGGTGGCGGCCGCCAGCACCTCGTGTCGCCGTGGGGCCAGCTCGCCAAGGGCTTCGTCACCCGCCGCCGCGCCAAGCCATCCAACAGCCTCATCATCGTCCACCACAACGGTCGCAAGCCGCGCGGCCAAAAGTAATCCCAACGACCTCGCACCATGGCACGTTCCATCAAAAAAGGCTTCTTCGTCGATTACCACCTGCTCGAGAAGATCGAGAAGGCGGTCAAGTCCGGCGCCAAGAAGCCCATCCAGACCTGGTCCCGTCGCTCGACCATCACCCCCGACTTCATCGGCCACACATTCAGCGTGCACAACGGCAAGGCGTTCATCGCCGTCTACGTCACCGAGAACATGGTCGGCCACAAGCTGGGTGAGTTCGCCCCGACCCGCATCTTCAAGTCGCACGGCGCCCACACCGCCAAGGCCATCTAAACCTTAACCTACGTCCCATCACCAAAAGGGCAGGGGACCTCGCGGTCCTGCTGTCGCCTCCGAAGGAATCAACATCATGGAAGTCCAAGCCCTCACCCGCTACGCGCGCATGTCGCCCAAAAAGGTGCGCGAAGTGGCCCGCACGATCCAAGGCCGCAAGGCCGCGGAAGCCGTCGATTACCTGACGCTCATCCCGCGCAAGTCCGCGCGCCTCATCGTCAAGACCCTCAAGAGCGCGATCGCCAACGCCGAGAACAACCAGAACCTCTCGGCCGACAGCCTCACCGTGAAGAGCGCGATCGTGGAGAACGGTCCGGTCCTCAAGCGTTTCAAGGCCGGCGCCCGCGGTTCCGCGATGCCCCGCCGCAAGAAGATGTCGCACATCCGCATCGTCCTCACCGACGGCAACTCCAACTGATTTCCCCATGGGCCAAAAGACCAATCCGACCGGCTTCCGTCTCGCCATCCGCCGCAACTGGCAATCCCGCTGGTACGCGGGCAAGAAGGAATTTCCCAAGCTCCTCCTCGAGGACCAAATCATCCGCGAGAAGCTCATGGAGAAGCTCAAGCAGGCCTCCGTGCCTCGCATCTTCATCGAGCGCGCGTCCAACCGCGTGCGTGTCAAGATCTACACCGCCCGCCCCGGCATCGTCATCGGGCGCAAGGGCCAGGAGATCGAGAAGATCAAGGAGGAGCTCGCCAAGCTGACCGGCAAGGAGATCCTCCTCGACATCCAGGAGGTCAAGAAGCCCGAGATCGAGGCCGCGCTCGTCGCCGAGAACGTCGCCCTCCAGCTCGAGCGTCGCATTGCCTTCCGCCGCGCCATGAAGAAGGCCGTCGAAATGGCCATGGCCCTGGGCGCCGAGGGCATCCGTATCCAGTGCTCGGGCCGCCTCGGCGGTTCCGACATCGCCCGCCGCGAGTGGCAGCGCAAGGGCCGCGTGCCGCTGCACACCCTGCGTGAGAACATCGACTACGGCTTCGCCGAGGCCCTCACCGTGTACGGCAAGATCGGCGTCAAGTGCTGGATCTGCAAAAAGGAGTCCGACAACAACTGATTCAAAGAACGATTTACGAGGGACGATGGACGCAGGTCCGGTCGCCCGCTCGATGGAAATCGTAATTCGTAAATCCTAAATCGTAATTCCCATGGCTCTCGCTCCCGCCCGTACCAAATTCCGCAAATCCCAGAAGGGTTCTCGCGCCGGCAACGCCAAGCGCGGCAACACGCTCGCCTTCGGTGAATTCGGCCTGCAGTCCCTCACCCGCGGCCCCATGACCGGCCAGCAGATCGAGGCCGCCCGTGTCACCATCTCGCGCCACCTGAAGCGCAAGGGCAAACTCTGGATCCGCGTCTTCCCGCACAAGCCCGTCACCAAGAAGCCCGCTGAGACCCGCATGGGCCAGGGCAAGGGCCCGGTCGAGTTCTACGTCGCCGTCGTCAAGCCCGGCGCCGTCCTCTTCGAGCTCGCCGGCGTGCCCGTCACCGTCGCCAAGGAGGCCTTCCGCCTCGCCGACGCCAAACTACCCTTCCGCTGCCGTTTCATCGTGCGCGAAGGCACCCAGGCCTAAACCGCCAACCCAAACGCCGTCCCGTCATGACTTCCAAAGAAATCCGCGAACTCTCCCCCGGCGAGATCAGCACCAAGCTCCGCGAGATCCGCGGCCAGCTCGGCCAGCTGCGCCTCCGCAAGCACACCGGCCAGGTGGAGAAGACCCATGAGCTGCGCAGCCTCCGCAAGGACGTCGCCCGCCTCGAGACCATTTTGAAACAGAAGAAAAGCCAAGCCGCCTGAGGCGCCCTAAGCCATGTCCACCCACGTCCGCCACAACCGCCGCAAGACCCTCATCGGTTTCGTCACCAGCCGCTCGGGCGACAAGTCCGTCAAGGTGACCATCCCGTACAAGTCCCCGCACCCGCTTTACCACAAGGTGGTCAACCGCCAGACCGTCGTGCACGCGCACGACGAGAAGAACGAGACCAACCTCGGCGACAAGGTCGAGCTCATGGAGACGCGTCCGCTCAGCCGCCTGAAGCGCTGGCGCATCATCGCCGTCATCGAGCGCGCCGTCGCGAACGTCCCCGAGGCTGTCACCGAGAAGGACGTCGCCGAGACTGTCCCGACCAAGACCGCCAAGGAAACCGTCCAGGAACCCGCCAAGGCCTGACCGCCGCGGCCCACCAACCTTAATCCCACCACTCCAGGAGGCCTGCCATGATTCAACTGCGCTCTGTCATCGAGGTTGCCGACAATACCGGCGCCCGTAAGGCCGCCATGATCAGCCGTAAGGGTCAGAACACTGACTCTGCCGGCGTCGGCGACATCATCACCGTTCACATCAAAGACAGCGTCACCGACGCCACCGTCAAGAAGGGCGAGGTCGCCAAGGCCGTCGTCGTCCGCACGAAGGTGCCGGTCCGCCGTCCCGACGGCAGCTACCTGCGTTTCGACAGCAACGCGTGCGTCATCATCGATGCGACGAACAACCCGAAGGGCACCCGCATCTTCGGCCCCGTCGCCCGCGAGCTGCGCGCGAAGAACTTCATGAAGATCATCTCGCTCGCCCCGGAGGTTCTCTAAC
>CAYHEW010000068.1:0-3922 GCA_964355715.1 uncultured Opitutaceae bacterium
CCGTTGAATTGGAACGACACTCAACAGAGGCGCTTCCAAAACCTGCCCGGAACGCTGCGTGAGATGGACGCAAATGGGATCTGGTCGCTGGCGGAGTGACCAAGTTCAGTAGGTCCGGCCGACAACTTCCAGATCACGTGCGCGAGATCGAGGTGCAGGAAGCGGAGAGGCGCGGCCTGGTGGCGGGGGACGATGAGATCGAAGGTGACCTGCGCGGCCTGACGGAGATGGCGCGCACACGCGGAGGTGTGGACGGCCTGCTGGCCGAGTATCGCATCACGCTGGACCAGTGGAAGGAGGAGGCGCGGCGCACCTCACTGATTCAGAAGCTGGAAGACGCCGAGGCCGCACGACTGCCGGTCACCGCCGGCGAGATTCGCGAGGAGTTCACCCGCAACTTCTGGGAAGGTCAAGGCTCGCCCCCCGACGCCGTGCTGGCCGAACACCGGGATCACATGCAGGGCGTGATTCGCCGGCGCAAGTGGGCCGTGCATCGGCGGGAGTGGCTGCGCCCGCTCGACGACATCACCAACATGCGCAGGATCGCTAGATTTCAGCCGCGGCGGCGACCGATCGGATCCGCCGCCGTCGGCTGCAAATCTCTGTTAGCCGGGACTCACTGCCCAACGGGGCAGTTGGTTTGTCCCAAGGTGTTGCCGGTAACCGTGCCAATGTGGCCAACGAGCTGAGCAACTGCCGGAGTCCCACTGCAATAGACTCCGAGCCCGCCGTTGTCTGTAATCTGCGCCGCCCCTCCGCTGAACAACGAACTGGCGACGCTGGTGTCCCTCAACAGCATGCCGTGACTCGCGTTATCTCTGATGACGCCGAGACCGCCACCGAAACCGAAATGGGCCACAGAACCCCCCGTCAGTTGAATACCGGGTCCAGCGCTATTCGTGACGGTGGCATTTCCAACCTGGAGATTCGAGCCGAAGCTCACACTCACTCCGCCGCCGTCCACGAGAGTGCCACCGTCGAGCAAAGCAAACGATCCGTTCGCGACGTCCACCCCGAAGGCGTTGTTCTCAACCGCGCTGTTGTGCAGTCTGAGAATCGATCCTGACATAGCTTGAATACCGACGACCGCGCTTCCCGAGACGGTCGAATTCCGAACGTCGACGACTGCGCTGAAGATCGACACGCCATGAAACGCACTGCCGATCACCTGGGAATTGACGATAGACACGTTGCTGCGGCTGTTGATTTGAACGCCCCTTCCGCCGCTGAGCGTGAGTCCGGCGATGGTGACATCGTTCGCTCCGATGCTCAGCACGTTCGCCTGAGCCGATGGAGCCTGCAGGCCGCCGCCCGTCGTGCTCCGCAGGGTCGTGTTGTTTCGACTGATTGCCACAGCTTCCATGCACACGCCCACAACCGTGATGGTCACGCGGCTCGTTCGAGCGCCGGCCTGCTGAAGAGCTGACCCGACGGTCTGTCCCGAGTTGCAGTCCACCGTCAGGTTCAGCGGCTGAAGCGATGCGATCTGCGCTGTCACGTTGGCAATCTGCCCCTGAGTCACAGCCTGCTGCTGCAGGGTGGCAATCAGCTGTTGAAGGTCTGCGATCTGCTCCGACAAGGTGACAGCCTGTATTTCGAGCGCCTCAACGCGCTGGGGAATCCCTTGGCCTTGTGCAGTGGCCGGCCATACGGCGATCACTGATCCTGCGATCAGAATCACGGCCCTGATGTGAGATGAAAAGAGTGGAAGGTTTGTCATCGTGAACCTGAGGATGCGCGGCCCGGCGCCCTCGAACAACCGGCAATTGCGCGCAACACCGCTCATTCGCCGATAATGGACTTCCCATATGAGTGACCTACCCCCTTCGGGGGATCGCCTCGATTCCTGGAAGGCCATCGCGGCATACCTGCATCGAGACGTCGCGACGGTCCGCCGGTGGGAGAAGGGCCTCGGTTTGCCCGTGCGGCGGGTGGCCGGTTCCGGACGCTCGGTCTTTGCCTACACCTCAGAGATCGACGCGTGGCTCCAAACCGCAAGACCCGGGACCTTCGTCGAGGACGAGGCTCCGCCGCCGACCCCGCCGGAACGCGGGCGCCGCTGGCTTGGGTGGGCGCTGGTGGTGGCGGTCACCGCCCTCGTCGCGAGCCTGGCCGTTGGCGCCTGGCCCCTGCCGGCCGGGGCGCTCCGTGTCGAGGCCACGAGCGCCGGGGTGGTGGCGCACGACGCCGCTGGGATTGAGCAGTGGCGGTACGACTTCCCGACCGGCTACACCACCGCCATCCCTGCTTATCCGGTCCAGTTGACCGGCGGCACGACCCCGGGGGTCCTGTTCGCCACCAGTCATCGCTATCGCCTGAAGCCGGACCATGTGGAGGGCGGAGAGCTCAGGTTCCTCGACCTGGCGGGCCGTTCGCAAAAAGCGTTCTCGTTCAACGACCGCGTGACGTACGGCGGCGCGCTGTACGCGGCGCCCTGGGCGGTGACCGGATTTGCGGTGGACGATTCGGGTGCCACCCGTCGCATCGCCGTGACGGCGCACCACGAGGTGTGGGATCCAGGCCTCGTGACGATCCTCGACGACCAGTGGCAGCGGCGCGGCACGTTCGTCCATGCCGGCTGGCTCGAGCAGGTCCGATGGCTCTCTCCGGAACGGCTGTTGATCGGCGGCTACTCCAACGCGCGCGAGGGCGGCATGCTGGCCCTCCTCGACCCGGCGCACCTCGATGGCCAGGGGCCGGAACCGGCGGGCAGCCGCCATCACTGTGACTCGTGTGGACCCGGCTTGCCCTTGCGGATGGTCGTGCTGCCGAGGAGCGAGCTCAATCGGGTCACCGCCTCGCCCTTCAACCGCGTGCTGCTCCAGATCGCTGACGGGCGGTTGTCGGTGCGCACGATCGAGATGCCGGCGGCCAATGGTGAAGCAGATGCGATCTACGAGTTCACCCCGGCACTCGACCTGTTGAGCGCCAAGTTCAGCGACCGGTACTGGGAGATGCACCGGGCGCTCGAAGCCGAAGGCCGCATCGCGCACGCACGCGAGGCCTGCCCCGACCGGGACGGCCCGCCGTCCATGCTGGAGTGGTCGCCGGCCGGCGGGTGGAAGACGGTCAGGCTCCGCTGAGGGCCCCCGGGAGTGGGATTCTCGGGATCTCCACGAGGCTCGCCAGGTACGTCCGCGTCTCCACCAGCGTCGAGGCCACCAATGCCGCGCCGGCCGCGAGGATGGGCCCGGCGATCACCTGGCCTGCGGGCGGCCGTTTACTGGCCGACGGCGGTGACGGCCACCGTCAAGTAGCCGCCACCGCTCGTTGCCACCTCAGTTGCCGCTCGGCCGCTGTCGGTGGCCGCCCCGACCCGACGGCCCTCGTCCTGCGGGCGGCGTCCCCGAGCCGTCGCGCGGACGCTGGGCGGGCGGGGTGCCGGTGCAATTCGGGTTCGATCCGCAATTCGGGTGTTGTCCACCGGCCGGCGGCGTGCCCCGGCCGCGTCCGCCGTTGCCGGGCGGCGTGGTGGTTTGCGCGGCGGCGATCGACGCCACTGCGAGGCTGAACAACGTTACAAGTACGGTTCGTCTTGTCATGACTGCATCTCCTTCCAGCTTATGACCCCAGTGTTATCAGGCTCACAGGCCGGTGTGTGTGACAAGACGGTGTCAAGAACGTGGTGCGGCGATGACGGGCGATCTGCTCAGCGCAGATCCGGGACTGAGCTTGGAACGCGCGACGCGATCCACCTGGCCACCGCGCTTCTGTGGAAAACCATGACCGCCGGCGAACTCACGATGGCGACACACGACGAGGCACTCGGCGTCGCCGCCACAGCTCACGGACTACCCGTCATCGGCCGCGCCTGACGGCCGCGCCTTTTTCCGTAACGGCTCGTAAACATCTGTTACGGCGCCTGCTTCCCTGCGTCGTGGATGCGCGTGAGCGGCGCTCTTGAGCTGTGGTCACCTCGACC
>CAYHEW010000069.1:0-3523 GCA_964355715.1 uncultured Opitutaceae bacterium
CTCGGCGTCAGTCTCGAGGTCGAGCAGGCCCGCCTGGCCCACGCCAGCGCCGTCGAACGCCTCACCGTGTCGGCCAGCGCCGTCGCCCAAGCCGAGGAAAGTGCCGCCCTGAGCCGGGCCCGTTTCGAGAAGGAGGCGCTCCTCACCGCCGACCTCATCGGCGCCGAAGGCCGCCTGCTCGAGGCCCGCCTCCGCCGCACGGTGGCCGCAGCCGACGAACGCCAGGCGCTCGTCGAACTCCGCCTCGCCCTCGGTCTCTTCCCTCTCCCGCAATCCTGAACCCACCTTCCGCCATGCAATCGCTCCGCTTCATCCTTCCCGCCGCCCTCGTCCTGCTCGCCGGCTGCAGCAAACCCGCCAATCCCGCCAGCGCCGTTGCCGCCCTGCCCCCGGTCAAGGTCCACCTCGCGCCCGCCGTGGCCGAGGACCTGCTCGCCCTGACCGACGTCACCGGCACGGTACGCCCCGTGCAACGAGCCCAGCTGGCCGCCAAGGTCATGGGCACGATCGAGGAGATGCCCGTCACCCTCGGCCAGCGCGTCGCCGCCGGCGACCTGCTCGTGAAGATTTCGGTCGGCGAGATCACCGCCCGGCTCGCCCAGGCGCAGGCCCAGTTCAACGTCGCCCAGCGCGACCTCACCCGCGAACGCGACCTCCTCGGCAAGGGTGCCAGCACCGCCGACATGGTGCGCGGACTCGAGGACCGCCACGCGATGACCCAGGCCATGGTGCGCGAGGCCGAGGTGATGCTCGGTTACGCCTCCGTCCGTGCCCCCTTCGCCGGAGTGATCGCCCGCAAACTGGCCAACGTCGGCGACCTCGCGGCTCCCGGCTACCCGCTGGTCGAGATCGAGGGGACCGACGCTTTCCAGGTCGAGGCCGCCCTGCCCGACTCGCTCGCGGCCAACCTCGCAGCCGGCACCAGCCTCGCCGTCGACGCCGGCGGCGTTACCTTCAACGCCCCGCTCGCCGAGCTCTCTTCCGCCGCGGATGCGAGCGCCCGCAGCGTGCTCGCCAAGCTCACCGTTCCCGCCGGCGTCACCGTGCGCTCCGGCCAGTTCGTGCGTGTACAGGTGCCCGGCACTCCCGTCCGCGTTCTCCACATCCCCGCCGCCGCCCTCGCTCCGCTGGGCCAGATGGAGCGTGTCTTCGTCGCCGGCGAGGGCAACCGCGCCGTCCTGCGACTCGTGAAGTCCGGGGCCCGCGCCGGTGACCGCCTTGAAATCCTCTCCGGCCTCGACGCCGGCGAACGTGTCGTCGTCAACCCGCCCGCCGGCCTGCGTGAAGGCCAGGCCCTGGAGATCCTCCCGTGAGCGCATCGTCCCCCTTTCCCGACCCGGCGAAGTACGGCTTCGCCGGCCGCATGGCGTCGCTGTTCATCGCCTCCAAGCTGACGCCCATCGCCGTCGCCGCCTCGCTGCTGCTCGGCCTGTTCTCGGTCCTCATGCTCCCCCGCGAGGAGGAGCCCCAGATCAAGGTGCCCATGATCGACATCATGGTCGCCATGCCCGGCGCCACCGCCGCCGAGGTCGAGAACCGCGCCATCCGTCCGATGGAGAAGCTGCTCTGGGAGATTCCCGACGCGGAATACATCTACTCCACCGTCAGCCCGGGCGGCAGCCTGACGATCGTGCGCTTCAAGGTCGGCACCGACCTCGAGGCTGCGCTCATCCGCCTCAACCAGAAGCTGCAGGCCAATTTTGACCGCATTCCGATCGGGGTCAGTCCGCCGCTCGTGAAACCGCGGACGATCGACGACGTCCCGATTCTCGCCCTCACCTTCCACAGTGCCCGCTACGATCACGCCACGCTCCGTCGCATCGCCGCCCAGGTGGATGACGCGGTCAAGGTCCTCCCGTCCATCGCCGAGACCACCCTGATCGGTGGCCAGCGGCGCCAAGTGCGCGTGCAGCTCGATCCGGCCCGCCTCGCCTCGCGCAACCTGAGCGCGGGCTACCTCGTGCCCATGCTTCAGCAGGCCAACGCCCAGACGCACACCGGCGCCCAGGCTTCGGCCAACCAGGAGACCCTGCTTCAGACCGGCACATTCTTCCGCGACGCCGAGGATGTCGGTGCGGTCGTGGTCGGCGTCTTCGACGGCCGGCCCGTCTACCTGCGCGACGTCGCCACGATCACCGACGGCCCCGCCGAGCCGGCCGACTACGTTTTATTCGGCCAGGGCGGCAACGGCGCGGCCGACGAAGAGGCCGCCGTCACCCTCAGCCTCGCGAAGCGCCCCGGCGCCAACGCCGTGGATGTCGTCACCGCCGTGCTCGCCAAGGTCGAAGGGCTCAAGGGCACGCTGATCCCCGCCGACATCTCCGTCTCGGTCACCCGCGACTACGGCGCGACGGCCTCCGAGAAATCCAACGAGCTCCTGCTCCACATGGGCATCGCCGTCTTTGGCGTCGCCGTGCTCATCCTGCTCTTCCTCGGCTGGCGCGAGTCGCTCGTCGTGCTGCTGGCGATCCCGGTCACGCTCGGCCTGACCCTGCTGGTGTTCTACCTCTACGGTTACACGCTCAACCGCATCACGCTCTTCGCGCTGATCTTCTCGATCGGCATCCTCGTGGACGACGCGATCGTGGTCGTGGAGAACATCGTCCGCCACATGGCCCTGCCGAGCTGCCGGCGCAAGCACCTGCTCCAGATCGCGGTCGAGGCCGTGGATGAGGTCGGCAATCCCACCATCCTCGCCACGCTGGCAGTCATCGCCGCCGTGCTCCCGATGGCCTTTGTCAGCGGCCTCATGGGTCCCTACATGCGCCCGATCCCGATCGGCTCGAGCGCGGCCATGATCTTCTCGCTGCTTGTGGCCTTCGTGGTCACGCCCTGGGCCGCGCTCAAGATCCTCCGCGGCCATGCCAAGCCCACCGCCGACGCCGCGGCCTTTGTCGATGCCCCGCCCTCGGAGGAGATGGCATCGGTCGACGAGCCCATCGCCGAGAACACCTTCACCCGCCTCTACCAGCGCTTCATGAACCCGCTGCTCGAGCACCGCAGCTGGCGCTGGGCCTTCCTGATGATCGTCGCCGCCGCGACGGTCGGCTCCATGGGCCTCGTCGGCATCAGTGCGGTCAAGGTCAAGATGCTGCCCTTCGACAACAAGTCGGAGTTCCAGGTCATCATCAACCTCCCCGAGGGCAGCACCCTCGAGCAGTCTGCCCGCGTCGCCCGCGAGATGGCCGCCGCCATCCGCATGGAGCCCGAGGTGCGCGATTATCAGGTGTACGCCGGCACCGCCTCGCCGTTCAACTTCAACGGCCTCGTGCGCCATTACTTCATGCGCCGCGGCAGCAACGTCGCCGACCTGCAGGTCAACCTCCTGCCCAAGCACGAGCGCACGGCGCAGAGCCACGACATCGCCAAGCGCGTGCGCCCGCGCCTGACCGCCATTGCCGAGAAATACGGCGCGGTCGTCGCCGTCGCCGAGGTGCCGCCCGGCCCGCCCGTACTCCAGACCCTCGTCGCCGAGATCTATGGCCCCACCGAGGAGGCTCGACTCAAGCTCGCCGAGAAGGTC
>CAYHEW010000070.1:0-3467 GCA_964355715.1 uncultured Opitutaceae bacterium
ACCACAAGGACTCGGTCTCCGACTTCGCGCTCTGGAAAGCCTACAAGCCCGAGGAAGACGGCGACGTGAAGTGGCCTGGGCCGAAAGGCGCGTCCGAGGGCCGCCCCGGCTGGCACATCGAGTGCTCGGCCATGATCAAGAAGCACCTCGGCGAGACCATCGACCTCCACACCGGCGGCGTGGACCTCCTGTTCCCGCACCACGAGAACGAGATCGCCCAGAGCCAGTGCTGCAACGGCACGACCTTCGCGAACCACTGGTACCACAGCGAGCACCTGCTCGTGGACGGCACCACGATGAGCAAGAGCAAGGGCAACTACTACACCCTCTCCGACCTCACCGACAAAGGCTACAGCCCCACGGCCGTCCGCTACGCCCTGCTCTCCGGTCACCCGCGCAAGCAGCTCAACTTCACCCTCGACTCGCTCCATGCTGCCGAGAGCGCGCTGAAGCACCTGCGTGCCTTCCACGCCGCCCTGGCCCCGGCCGGCGGCGACGAGGCGGTGTTCGCCCCGGTCTTCGCCGCGCTGTACGACGATCTCAACCTGCCCGGCGCCCTCGGGGCGTTGTTTACCGTCGTCAACAAAGGCCCGGCCGGCGTCAGCCGCGCCGCGTTCGAACGTGTCCTCTTCGTCCTCGGCCTCAAGCTCGACGCCCCCGCCGCGCCCAAGGCCGATATCCCCACCGCCATCGCCGACCTCGCCGCCAAGCGCTGGGCCGCCAAGCAGGCGAAGGACTTCGCCGCCGCAGACGCCCTGCGCAAGGACCTCACCGCCGCCGGCTGGTCCATGCTCGACCGCAAGGACGGCTACTCCCTCGAACCGATGGGGAAGAAGTAGCGAGTAGTGGGTAGCGAGTAGCGAGCATTCAATCCGACCAAACCAAAGAACACGTCAGCCCGCCCTCGCCCCTCCCGCCTACCTTCACCGTCCGCCAGCCACCTACTCGCTACTCACTACCCGCTACTCGCTACTTTTCACAATGACTCCCCTCGAAGAACTCCGCCACTCCGGCTCGCACATCCTTGCGACCGCCATCCTTCGCCTCTTTCCCGACGCGAAACTCGACATCGGCCCGCCGACGGACACCGGCTTCTACTACGACATCGACCTCGAGCACAAACTGACCGCCGAGGACCTCGCGAAGATCGAGGCCGAGATGAAGAAGGTCGTGGACGAGAACCAGCCCTTCTATCGCAAGGAAGTCTCCCGCGAGGAGGCGGCCACAATCATCAAAGAGCGCGGCCAGGAACGCTACAAGCTGGGCCGCCTCGCCGACATTCCTGAGGGCGAGAAGATCTCGTTCTACCAGAACGGCGAGTTCATGGACCTCTGCGCCGGCACCCACGTGCGCTACACTTCGAAGGTAAAGGCCTTCAAGCTGCTCTCTATCGCCGGCGCCTACCACCGCGGCGACGAGAAGAACAAACAGCTCCAGCGCATCTACGGCACCGCCTTCCCGACCAAGGAGGAGCTCGCCCAGTACCTCGAGCGCCTCGAGCAGGCCAAGGCCCGCGACCACCGGAAGCTCGGCCGCGACCTCAAGCTGTTCCACATCGACGAGGAAGTCGGCCAGGGTCTGATCCTCTGGACCCCCAACGGCTCGATCGTCCGCCAGGAGTTGCAGACCTTCATCAGCGAGGAACTCCGCAAGCAGGGCTACTCCCAGGTTTTCACCCCGCACATCGGCAAGCTCGAGCTCTACAAGACCTCGGGCCACTTCCCGTATTACAAGGAGTCGCAGTTCTCCCCCGTCATCGAGAACGAGTCGCTCGCCCAGGTGCTCAAGGAAGGCTGCTCCTGCGCCGAGGTCTACGCCCGCCTCGAGGCCGTCTCCGGCCATCTCGCGAGCCAGATCAACGCCCGTACCGGCAAGGAGACGATCGGCCCCGACCGCATCAAGCCCGACGACCAGCTCCTCAACGGCTTCATGCTGAAGCCGATGAACTGCCCGCACCACATCAAGATCTTCGCCTCGCAGCCGCACTCGTACCGCGACCTGCCCGTGCGCCTGGCCGAGTTCGGCACCGTCTATCGCTGGGAACAGTCCGGCGAGCTCAACGGCATGACCCGCGTCCGCGGCTTCACTCAGGACGACGCCCATCTCTTCTGCACCGAGGAACAGGTCGCCCAGGAAGTCCTCGGCTGCCTCTCGCTCGTGAAGACCGTCCTCACCACCCTCGGCATGTCCGACTACCGCGTGCGCGTCGGCCTGCGCGACCCGGACGGCAAGAAGTTCGCCGGCGATCCCGCCAAGTGGGATGTCGCCGAGGCCGCCTGCCGCGCGGCCGCCCAGACCCTTGGCGTGCCCTTCACCGAGGAGCCCGGCGAGGCCGCGTTCTACGGCCCGAAGATCGATTTTGTCGTCAAGGACGTCATCGGCCGCGAATGGCAGCTTGGCACCGTGCAGGTGGACTACGTGCTCCCCGTGCGCTTCGGCCTGAGCTACATCGGCGCTGACAACCAGCCGCACATCCCGGTGATGATCCACCGCGCCCCGTTCGGCTCGATGGAGCGTTTCTGCGGCGTGCTCATCGAGCACTTCGCCGGCGACTTCCCCGCCTGGCTCGCGCCGGAGCAGGTGCGCCTCGTTCCGATCAGCGACAAAGTCGCAGAGCACTGCCAGAAGCTGCTCGCGCAGCTGAAGGCCGAGGGCATCCGCGCCACGCTCGACGAGCACAGCGACAAGCTGGGCGCCAAGATCCGCCGCGCCGAACTCGACAAGGTTCCCTACGCCCTGGTCATTGGCCAGAAGGAGGCCGAGGCCAACAGCGTGTCCGTCCGCAGCCGCGCCCGCGGCGACGAGGGCGTGCACGCGGCCGACGCGTTCATCGCCAAGGTGAAGACCGAAATCGCCACCCGGGCGCTGCCGCAGAAAATCGAAAAGAAGGCCTGAACCTTACAGGAGGAAACGGAGCAAACAGAGGAACGCCATCCCGGTTGCCTCCGCTCCGTTTCCTCTGTTTCCTCCTGTAGAATGGATTGGAAGTCCCAACTAGCCGCCATCACCGGGGCCCGCCACGGCGGGCAGGTGGTGCAGGTGTTGAAGCAGCTGAAGGAGCTCGACGCCAAGTTTCCGAATGTCGCCGAGATCAATTACCAGATCGCCTGGACCTGCGACGTGCTCGGCCGCGAGGCCGAAGCTCTGCCCTATTACGAGAAGGCTGTCGCCCTCGGCCTGCCGGCCAACGAACTCGCCGGGGCCCTGCTCGGGCTCGGCTCGACGCTGCGCAATCTCGGACAACTGGAACGCTCGGCGGAGGTCCTGCGGTCGGGCCAGACGCAGTTCCCCGACAACCGCGAGTTCGACGTCTTCCTCGCCCTGACCCTCCACGACCTCGGCCGCCATGCCGAGTCGACGAAGCTCCTGCTCACCGTCATCGCCGACACGAGCGAGGACCCCGGCCTCACGGCCTACCAGCGGGCCATTCGGTATTACGCGGGGAAACTGTGATAGGTGTAGCGTGG
>CAYHEW010000071.1:0-3463 GCA_964355715.1 uncultured Opitutaceae bacterium
GGCTTCCGCCGGTATGACGAACTCGCGGCAAGCCGCGGGGTATCAACCCTCAACGGAATGAAGACGGGCGAGGAATAACCACCATCGACCGCCTCACCCTCAGACTTCTCAGTGCCAATGGAAATGAGAGTAGTGTATGCGTATTCCAACCGGTAACAGCGCGCAGGGCCACCTGGCGCTCACCTTCACATCAATTCACCATAGGAGGATTGCGATGAAGTCTCGTAACCGTATCGTCTCGTATCTGTTCGCTCTGGTCGTTGTCGCTGGGTGCGCTTCGACCGATGTCACCTACCGACAGAGACTCGTGTATGAAAAGCTCCCGCGACCCAATCACATCCTGGTGTATGACTTCGCCGCTACGCCAGGAGATGTTCCGGCCTACTCCCCCCTCGCAGGCCAGCAAGCCGAACCCGGCACGCCGCAAACCGCCGAGCAGATCGCGACTGGCCGTCAATTGGGTGCTGATATGGCGGCGAAGCTGGTTGAGGGGATCCGCGACATGGGGCTGTCGGCAGAGCGGGCTTCTTCAACAGGCAATAACCCACAGATCAACGACCTTGTGATCCGGGGCTATCTCCTCTCCATCCAAGAGGGCAGCGCCACCAAGCGCGTCGCGATCGGCTTCGGCTCCGGGGCGTCTGAGTTGAAAACGGGGGTGGAAGGCTTCCAGATGACGGCTCAGGGACTGCGCAAACTCGGATCCGGTACAGTTGATACCGGCGGAAGCAAAGGCCCGGGTGCGGCTTTGGGGGTTGTCGGCGTCATTGCCACCGCCAACCCGGCGGGACTCATCATCAGTGGCGGGATGAAGGTGTACGGGGAGGCGAGCGGCAAAAGCAAGATCGAGGGTAGGGCCGAGCAGGCGGTAAAAGAGATCGCTGCTCAGCTCAAGACCAGATTCGTGGAAGAGGGTTGGATCCAGTGAGCAAGCCGGCGCGACTGCCACGAAACGCAACGCGAATCCTGGTGGCCGATCTCGACCGTCCCCAGGAGGGACTTTTCAAGGTCAGTCAGCGAGCAATGATCGATCTGCGGAACGTGATGAACGACGCACGCTGACGACCCCCGACCCGCCCCGCGAGCCCGAGGAGAAAGCAGCATCGAACGGCCTCCACGTCACTGGAGACCGGCCTGGCGGCGGAGCGATGCTACCAGACCCTGCACCTCGCGGTCGCCGGGCGCAAGAGTGGCGAGAAGTTCGGCATAGCGGAGCGCCGCCTTGGGATCTCCTCGCTCCCGGAGGTAGGTCGCCAGCGCGGTCAGGACGTCCCGGTTGGCCGGTCGCCGCTGGTGTGCCTCCTCCAGCACCGCAATCGCCCGGGCCGCCTCGCCGCTTCCGTAAAGGGCTACGGCATAGACGTAGGCGAACCGCGTGACCTCCGGCCTCTGCTGGGCTGCCCGGCGCAGCAGGCCCACAGCCTCACCTCTCCGGCCCTGCCGCACCCGCAGGAGGCCGAGGGCATGGAGCGCCTCGGCGCTGTCGGGGGCAACCTGCAGCGCCTGTTCGAGGAAGCGCTCGCCATCCGCATCGCGCCCCTGTGCGCGGGAGAGATCAGCCAGGTTGACCATCGCCGGGGCGAAGTGCGGATCGAGGACGATCGCGGTTTTTAACTCGGACTCCGCGTCGGCCAAGCGGCCAAGCCGCGTGTAGAGGTTAGCCAGATTTAGATGCGCCTCGGGTCGATCGGCATTGACCATCTCGGAGGCGACCAGCTCCGTGAGTGCCCGGTCGAGGTCGGCCTGCTGCTCGACAGAGAGCGTCTGCTTAGGGGCTCCGGCCAGCGCGTGGGCCGCCGCCAGGCGCACCGCCCGCACAGGATCGCGGAGCCCGGGGGCGGCAAGCCGCAACCGTTCCGCCGGCGGGAGCGTCTCGATCGCGGCAAGCGCCGTAGACCGCACCAGAGGATCGACGGCACCTATCGCTGTCTCGACCGCGGGAAGCGATGCTGGGCTCAGGTACTCGGGGAGCATGGCGAGCGCCGTCGCCCGAGCGATGCCTGGCTGGTCCGGGTCGGTGGCGAGCGCGGCAAGCGTCTTCTCGGCGCTCAGGAGCCCGCGCCGACCGGCGTCGATCGCCGGCCCGAAGTGCGGCCGCCGCGCGTGGCTCGCCGGGCCGTACCATCGCACGATCCGTTCTGCCACCCACCCGGGGGGCCGGTCCAGGTGGCACCCAGAGCAGGAGTTGGGCGTGCCGATGGCCACCGAGAGATCAGGCCGCGGGACCTGGAAGCTGTGGTCGCGGCGTGGGTCCACCACCATGTACGTGCGCGCCGGCATGTGGCACGAGACGCAGCGCGCGGCGTCCGAGCCTGCCTTATGGTGGTGGTGATCCGGGGTGTCGAACTTGGCGGTCAAGTGGCACTGCGCGCACACGCCGTTGCCATCTGCGCGGAGCCCGAGGCCGTGCGGCTCATGACAGTCCGAGCAGGTCACGCCGTGTTGGAACATCCGGCTCTGGATGAACGACCCGTACTCAAAGACCTCTTCCAGGATCCGGCCATCAGCGTGATAGAGGGCTGGATCGAGTAGCGCCGGCACATGCGTATCTAGGAAGGGCCGACCGTATGGGTACGGATCCACGATGGGCCGGCGCCTGGCGTGGCACCGCGCGCACGCGTCCACCTCGGCGGTCGAGCGCGGCGCGCCGCTCCATTCCGCAATGCCGTGCTGCGTGTCCTTCATGACCCAACTCCCCTCGACCCGACCGAGCCGCACCACAAGGCCGGTGGCGCCGGCGGCGGCCCGCGACGCGCCGGGCTTGCGCCTCTCGGCCCACGTTACATGCGCCGAGCCTGGCCCGTGACAGGCCTCGCACGACACGGTACTCTCCGCCGACGTCGTCGCGTAGCGGTTCTGGGCGACGTCGTAGTTCTTGCGGAGGTCGGTCGAGTGGCACTCCGCGCACTGATAGTTCCAGGTCTGGTCTCGCCCCGTCCAGTGGAGCAGATCCGGCGGCCTGAGGGTCTCTGCCGGATAGAGGTGGAACCAGCGCTGGCCGCCCTGTGCCTTCGGCCGGGTATCCCAGGCGATGCCGAGGGCCTGGAGTCGCCCGTTGGTGAATGATACGAGGTACTGCTGGAGAGGCTTCACGCCGAAGGTGTAAGCGATCTCGAACTCGCCGAGTGTCCCGTCGGCGCCGTCGGTCCGGACGAAGAACTTTCTGTCCCGCCGGAAGAAGGTGGACGTGACCCCGCGATGCGAGAACCGCGCGTTGGCGAAGTCGCCCTGCACCGTCTGGTCGTTCGCCGGCTGCATGGCCAGGGCATGGTCCGAGCCCCGGTAGGCGTCAGCCTCCTTCTGGTGGCAGCTCGCACACTTTGCGAGACCAACGAACGTCGGCGTCCCACCCGGTGGCGAAGGCTGTTGACACCCAACCATTGTGGCGAGGAGCCCGATCGCGAGCACCACCATACGCGCGCACCTGCCACCCTGTGAGGGATCAAGGAGGGATGTGGGCTTG
>CAYHEW010000072.1:0-2904 GCA_964355715.1 uncultured Opitutaceae bacterium
TCGGCGATGCGCGAGACGAGGCTGGCGCGGTTCACGTTGTAGGGGATCTCGGTGATGACGATCTGCTCCATCCCGCCCTTGAGCTCCTCGGTGTGGGCCTTGCCGCGGGTGCGGACGATGCCCTTGCCGGTCTTGAGGTAGCTGAGGATGCCGTCACGGCCGGAGATGACGCCGCCGGTGGGGAAGTCGGGGCCCTGGACAATCTGGCAGACCTCGTCGATCGAGATGTGGGGCCGGTCGATGATGGCACAGGTGGCGGTGATGATCTCGTCGAGGTTGTGCGGCGGGATGTTGGTGGTCATGCCGACGGCGATGCCGGTCGAGCCGTTCATCAGCAGGTTCGGCAGCGCGGAGGGCAGGACGGTCGGCTCGGTGGTGGACTCCTTGTAATTGGGGACGAAGTCGACGGTGTCCTCCTCGATGTCCTTGAGCAGGTCCTCGGCGATGTCGCGCAGGCGGGACTCCGTGTAGCGGTAGGCCGCCGGGGGATCGCCGTCGACGGAGCCGAAGTTGCCCTGGGGGTCGATGAGCGGGTAACGCATGACCCAGTTCTGGGCGAGGCGGACGAGGGTGTCGTACACCGACGAGTCGCCGTGCGGGTGGTAGTTCTTGAGCACCTCGCCGACGACGCCGGCGCACTTGTCGAAGGGTCGGTTGTGCAGCAGGCCCTCGCGGAGCATCGCGTAGAGGATACGACGCTGCACCGGCTTCAGCCCGTCACGGGCATCCGGCAGCGCGCGGCTGATGATGACCGACATCGAATAGTCGATGTAGGCCGTCTGCATGATGTCGGTGATGTTGGCAGAGGAAAGTTTCTCGTTGGCGGTATACATGCGGTGGAAAGTAGCGAGTAGCGGGTAGTGGGTAGCGAGTAGGTGTCAGGCGCGCCTTGCGGTCAGGCCGTTGATGTAGCCCTGCAGCAGGCGTGAGACTCCCTCGAGTTCAGCCTGAAGGGTAGTCGTGTCGGCGTAATCCAGATCGTGGGCGAGGATGAGGTGGTAGAGACACTCATCGGCGGAGCCTTGGGCGATGTTGTAGAAGCGGACTTTGTCCGGAATGGTGCGCTTGCGAAATCCCTCGACGAAGTTCGCCGGGATACTGGCAGCGGCGCGACGGAGCTGGGCCGTGAGGGCGAACAGCTCGTGCTTAGGGAACGGCGCAGTGCAACGATAGATCGCCAAGACAAAGGCATGTGCCTTTTGCCAGACGACTACGTCGCGGAATGACTGCGATTTCAGGTCCATGCTCGCTACGCGCTACCCACTACTCGCTACTAAACGTCCAGGAACTGGACGTTGAGGGCGTTGTCCTCGATGAACTGGCGGCGGGGGGGGACCTCGTCGCCCATGAGGAGGGTGAAGAGGGCGTCGGCCTTCGCGGCGTCGTTGATGTTGACGCGCAGGAGGCGGCGCTTCTCGGGGTCCATGGTGGTCTCGAAGAGTTGCTTCGGGTTCATTTCGCCGAGGCCCTTGTAGCGCTGGATGGAGAGGCCCTTGCGGCCGTTGGCGCGGATCTGCGGGATGATGTCGAGCGGCGAGAAGAGCTCGGTGCGGACCTCGTTCTTGGCGCCGGGATTCTCGGTGAAGACGTAACGCGGCTTTTCGCCAGAGGCGAAGGTCGTCACATCGAGGCCCACGCGGACCAGGGCCTTGAGGAGCTTGGTCATCTCGGTGGCCTCGAAGATTTCGTGGATGGTGACGCGGCGGGAGTTGACGGGCGGCGTGGTGGCGCCGGCCGCGCTGGTCTCGACCTCGGGATGGGCCGTCATGAAGGCGGCGCGGGCGTGGTCATCGGCCAGGAACTCGTGGGACTCGCGGTTGCCCTCGCGGATGCGGGCGAGGTAGCGCGGCAGCTCGAAGGTCGCCGGGTTGTGCTGGTCCAGGTACTCGGCCAGCGCGGCGCCGTGGCGGGTGATGCCGGCACCGAGTTTCTCGAGGGCGGCGAGCATCTCGACGAGCGGATCGATCTGGCCCGGGGCGAAGACCTGGCCGTCGCCGGCCCGGCTCAGGACGATCTCCTCGGAGCCGAGCTCGAGGAGGATGCGGTTGAGCTGCTCGTCGTTGTCGACGTACTGCTCGCGCTTCTTGCGCTTGATTTTGTAAAGGGGCGGCTGGGCGATGAAGACGTAGCCGCGCTCGATGATGCCCTTCATCTGCCGGTAGAGGAACGTGAGCAGCAGCGTGCGGATGTGGGAGCCGTCGACGTCGGCGTCGGTCATGATGATGACCTTGTGGTAGCGGGCCTTGTCGGCGTTGAACGACGAGTCGTCCTCGCCCGAGCCGATGCCGGTGCCGATGGCGGTGATGAGGGTGCGGATTTCCTCGTTGGAGAGGACCTTGTCGAGCTGGGCCTTCTCGGAGTTGATGAGCTTGCCGCGCAGCGGGAGGATGGCCTGGTAGCGGCGGTCGCGGCCCTGCTTGGCGGAGCCGCCGGCGGAGTCGCCCTCGACGATGTAGAGCTCGCAGAGCGCGGGGTCCTTCTCCGAGCAGTCGGCGAGCTTGCCGGGGAGGCCGCCGCCGGAGAGGGCGCCCTTGCGGATGGTCTCGCGGGCCTTGCGGGCGGCCTCGCGGGCGCGGGCGGCCATGAGGGCCTTCTCGACCACGCGCTTGGCGATGGCGGGGGTCTGCTCGAACTGGAACATCAGGCCCTCGTAGGTGGCGGAGCCGACGATGCTCTCGACCTCGGGGGAGAGCAGCTTGACCTTGGTCTGCGACTCGAACTTCGGGTCGCTGTGCTTGATGGACACGATGGCGGCGAGGCCCTCGCGCACGTCGTCACCGGTGATCTGCGGGTCCTTTTCCTTGAGGAGGTTGTTGCCCTTGGCGAACTGGTTGATGGCGCGGGTGAGGGCGCTGCGGAAGCCGGAGAGGTGCGTGCCGCCGTCGGGGTTGTGGATCGTGTTGG
>CAYHEW010000073.1:0-2799 GCA_964355715.1 uncultured Opitutaceae bacterium
CCCAAGAAGGCGGTAAAGAAGGCGGCTCCCAAGAAGCCCGCCAGGAAACCCGCTCCCAAGAAGGCGAAGAACAAGAAGTAGTCCCCGCCTCCGCTCGTCGCTCGCGGCGGACTGTGGAACGCGCACCTGGTGCGCCTTCCACAGTCCGCCGCCTGTCGTTGGCTCGCCGTGTGAACGTCCGCGAGTTATTCTCCAGTCACCGATGGCCGAGAATACCGTTGCGCTGTTGCGCGCCCACTCCAAGCACGCGCCCTGGAATGCCCGCGGCCTTGCCGCGCACGCCACGGCGCTCGTGGATGCCGCAGGCATGCGCCCCACCAATGCATCCGCCCGCGCGGCGCCGAGTGCGCGCGCAGTGCGCTTCTACGTGGCCACCGGCCTGCTCGACCATCCGCTCGGCCGCGGGACCGCCGCCACGTATCACTACCGACACCTGCTGCAGCTTCTGAGCATCAAGATCCGCCAGCGCGAGGGCCAGACGCTCGAGTCCATCAAGGGCGAGTTGACGGGCGCCACGGGCGATGCACTCGAGAAGCGCGTAGCCCAGTCGCTCGCCCCCGCGCTTGTGTCGGGCGCGGACCAGGCCGTGCAGCACGATGAAACCACCACAGCCTCCTGGCGACGCGTGATCGTCGCCGATGGCATAGAACTGCATGTCCGCGACGATACACCGGCGGCGCGCGGGGACTCCGTGGCCGCCTTGCGCGAAGCGGTGCGCGCCGCGCTCGCCCGCGAGGACTTTCGCTGATGCCGAACCCGGCGCGCCGGATCACCGGCCCAATCATCGCCCTGGGCTGAGGCGCGACTTGCTCCGTTTCACGGCGGGGCCCACTTTCATCGCGGCATGAGCCAAGCGCCCCGACGGCGGCAGCTCGCGCGCACCATCATCCTCGATCGCGCGCTCGAGAACCTGCCGCTCTTCCGCCTCAGCGACTCGGGTGAAGAGGTCGCCATCAGTTACACCGCCGACGGCGGTGGACGATGGCGCGTCCTGCCCGCCCCGGGCGAGCGCCTCCCCGGGACCTTCGATCAGGACGTCTACGTCGAGCTGCTGCGCCGCTATCACGAGGCGGGCGCACCCGCCGACGGCATCCTGACCTTCACGCTGCACGCCTTCCTGCGCACGATGGGGCGCCGCGTGGACGGGCGCACCTACGAGCAGCTGCGCGGCGCGCTCACTCGGCTCCAGCGCACGGCGCTGGAATCGACTGACGCCTGGTTCGACGCCACCACCGGGTTGCTCTGGACCGGTCAGTTCACGGTGCTCACCGCGGTGTCCATCGATCGGCGGCGCCTGACGGACCATGACCAGTTGGCCCTGTTCAGCGCCCTGACCAACAACGAGCCTGGCGACGCACACGTCACCCTGTCACCCCAGGTCCGGGGCAACATCCTGGCGGGCTTCACCATCGCGCTCGGCACGGCACGGTATCAGCAACTGTCTTCCCCCGTGGCCCGGCGCCTGTACCGTGTGCTTCAGGTGGCCCGCATCGATGCCGGGCGCGTCTGGCAGGTCCCGCTCGAACGCCTCGCCGAGCAGCTCCCGCTCGCCCAGCGCTATCCGTCGCACCTGCAGCGGGTCCTTCAGCCCGCCCACGAAATGCTGCTGGCCGCCGGTGTAATCCGCAGCGCCGTGGTTTCCCAGCAGGACAAGGTGTGGCAGGTCAGCTACCAATTGACCGACTGACGGGAACCCTCTGCCGGGCAACGGGTTCTGAATTAGGCACGGTCCTCGCGGCCGTCAGGGGTCCCCTCGCCGACGCCCCGTCATTCCCCCGGCCGCGCAGTGCCATTAGCTTGAAATTCCCTCCAGCAAGGCTCGTATGACGCGCACTCGCAAGACGCTCCTCACCCTGGCCGCCGTTGCCACCCCCGTCCTGGTTGGCGGTTTCGTCATTCAGGAACGCGCCACGCGCGACGGGGTGCGCCTGTTCGAGCAGGTGATGTCGATCGTCGGTGATCGGTTTGTCGACTCGGTCAGTGCCAACGCGCTGTACGAAAAGGCGGCACGCGGCCTGCTGAAGGAGCTCAAGGATCCCTACACCGAGCTCTACACGCCCAAGCAGCTCGAGGCCTTCAACACGACCACCGGTGGTTTCTACGGCGGCGTGGGCATGCTCATCGAAGAGCAGGAAGGCAGCATCCTCATCTCCAAGGTCTATCCGCACACGCCGGCCGAGGAAGCGGGAATCCGCGAGGGTGACAAGATCATCCAGGTCGATACCTCCAGCACCCGCGGCTGGAAGATCGAGCAGGTCTCGTCGCGACTGAAGGGCGAGCCGGGCACCAAGGTGACGGCCAAGTTTGCACGCCCGGGATGGAGCGACCCCATCACGGCCACCTTTACGCGACGCACCATCCGCATCCCGGCCATCCCGTTCGGCATCATGCTCGACGGCAAGATTGGCTATGTGCCGGTTGACAACTTCAACGAAACGTCCTCCACCGAACTGGCGCAGCAGATCCTGCGCCTGCAGGGCGAGGGCGCCAAGGGGCTCGTGCTTGACCTGCGCCGGAACCCGGGCGGCTTCCTGGATCAGGCGCTCGAGATGTCCAACCTGTTCCTCAATCGCGGCCAGGACATCCTGAGCGTGCGCGATCGACAGGGCGTCTCGGAACAGCACAAGGCCGAGCGTGACCCGGTGGCCCCCAAGCTCCCGCTGGTCATCCTCACCGACGCCTACACGGCATCGGCGTCGGAAATCGTCGCCGGGGCGTTGCAGGACCACGACCGTGCCCTCATTGTCGGCACGACGTCGTTCGGCAAGGGCCTCGTGCAGTCGGTGTATCGTCTCGACG
>CAYHEW010000074.1:0-2776 GCA_964355715.1 uncultured Opitutaceae bacterium
CGGTGTCGCCGTAGAGGAAGAGGGGGTTGTACGCCTGGGCGGGGGCCTGGGCGACGGCGAGCGCGGCGGCGTGGGCCATCTGGTTGTTGGCGCCGACGACGAAGGTCTCGAACGTGTTGCGGGCGTTGAGCGAGCCGGCGACAGCGCCGCGGTCGTCGTAACGGGGGCCGCGGCGGGAGGCGGCGCGGCTCTTGGCCGGCGCGGGCTCGGCCACGCGGTGGCTGGCGGCTGGCTGGGCGGCGCGCCCGTTGGCGGCGTCGGTCTTGCGCAGGGTCACGTTGACCATGCGGCCCGCATTGAGGCGCAGGCGCTGCGAAATCAGGTCCAGGTAGTTGTCGTGGATCCAGATGGCCGCGAAATCGTTGGGCACGCCCAGCACCATGCTGTCTTCCGTGGCGTCAAGGCACACCAAGGGCTCGAACCACATCTGGAAGACGTCCTCCGGGAAGAGTTCCTTGAAGTCACATTTGACAGATTCCCAGAGGCTGGGGGACAGGGACGAAGAAGGCATGGGCTGGCAGAAAGGCGTTTTTATTCACATCGGGCACTGACGACTCAGTCGACACGTCGCAGGAGGGGCCTTTTCCAAGCCAGGGAGCGGCAAAAAATTCTATCCGGCCATCGATGCGGGTATGCGGATAAGTAATGAAATATAAGATATTGATGGCCAGCGGTTACGATTGGGAGTTGCCGCTAGTGGGGAAAGGGCGTCGCGAGAGACGTGAGAAAGAACCGCCGGGAAGCCTGATGAGGCTGGCGAAGAGGGCAGTAACTGTGAACCCAAAAATCATTTCAAGGCGAACTTTCTGACAAGTTGTTCACAGGCGACCTGAGCATAACTTTTCCCATTTTTTGTTTGCGTCCGCAGGTCCAGTTTAGGCGCGGCCGGACGCGCGGTTGTAGTTCTCGGAACGATACGATTCGGGCGGGGATTTTACAGAGGTAACGGCCGGGTGACGGACGTGTGACGGCGTGGCGACGTGGATACAGGCCCCGGCGCCGCTCAGGTCGGATCGGACCACTTGCCGTGCTCCTTGATCAGCGCAATCAGGCGGGCGTCGGCCTCGGCCTGGGGGATGTTGTACTGCACGCAGGTCTTGCCGACGTAGAGGTTGATCTTGCCGGGAGCACCGCCGACGTAGCCGAAGTCGGCGTCGGCCATCTCGCCGGGGCCGTTCACGATGCAGCCCATGATCGCGAGCTTCACGCCCTTCAGGTGCCCGGTCTGGGCGCGGATGCGCTGCGTCGTGCTCTGCAGGTCGAAGAGGGTCCGGCCGCAGGAGGGGCAGGCGACGAATTCGGTCTTCGAGATGCGCGCGCCGGCGCCCTGGAGGACGTTGTAGGCCAGCCGGGTCGCCCGGGCCGGGTCGGACTCGGTTTCGATGCTCACGAGGTCGCCGAGTCCGTCGCAGAGCAGCCCGCCGGTCAGGAACGAGGCTTCGAGGAGGCGGGAAAGGAAACTCGGGTCGCCCTTGACCGCGGTGGCGGCGGAGTTGCGGATCCAGATCGGCGCCCGGGAGCCGATGCCACGCAATGTCTCGGCGAGGAGGCGGTAGGCGCCGAGGGCGTGGGCGAGGGCGAGAGGGAGACCGGATGGGGGAAACCGGAGACCGGATAGGGTGAAGAGAAGGCGGGTGTCGCCGAGCTGGCGGAGGGTGGGGGCGAGGGCGGCGAGTGCCTCCGGCGTGAGGGCGGCGGCGAGGACGAGCGACCGGGCGCGGACGAAGGCGGCGAAGGCCGCGAGCGGAGCCGCGTCGGCTGGGCCGAAATCGCGGACGAGAATCGTTCCGGCGGGCAGGGTCAGCGGCTCAAGGTCCGCGGTCGTCAGCGCGGGCGCCAATTCCAAGGCGTAGGTGATCGCCGGGTTTGCCAGCAGCTTTCCCGCGTCGGCGGCCGTGGCGACAGGCACCAGCAGGATCTCAGGCGGCGTATCCTGCAGCCGAGCCTGGCCCAGCTGGCCCAGCGTGGCCGCGACGTCCGGGCCGGATCGCACCACGACCCGCGGCGGCTGCTCCGGCCCGATGCTCAACCCGGGCCGCAACTCGACCGCCACCGTCTCCCGCTTCGTAAAATGGTAAGGATCCACCCCATCGGCCGCCCGGCTCTCCGGTTTCCGGTCTCCGCTTTCCGGTTTCCAAAGCGCCATCGCCTTGTCGGCGATCGCCCGGGCCACCGGGATCTCGTAGACTGAGTCTTCGGTCAACGAGACGCGGATCGTGTCGCCCAGACCGTCGAGCAACAGGCTGCCGATGCCGATGGCGCTCTTGATGCGGCCGTCCTCGCCGTCGCCGGCTTCGGTGACCCCGAGGTGCAGCGGGTAATGCATGTCGGCCGCGTCCATGCGCTGCACGAGGAGGCGGTAGGCCTGGATCATGACCTTCGGATTGGAGGCCTTCATCGACAGGATCATCTGCCGGTAACCGTGGGCCTCGCCGATGCGGAGGAATTCGAGGGCGCTCTCGACCATGCCGAGCGGCGTGTCGCCGTAGCGGTTCATGATGCGGTCGGAGAGCGAGCCGTGGTTCGTGCCGATGCGCAGGGACCGGCCGAGGGCCTTGGCGCGGAGGACGAGCGGCGTGAACGCGTCGTGCAGGCGTTCCAATTCCCGATCGTAGTCGGCGTCGGTGTATTCCTTGACGGCGAACTTCTTCTTGTCCGCGTAGTTGCCCGGATTGACGCGGACTTTCTCGACGTGTTCGACCGCCTCCATCGCCGCGGAGGGGAGGAAGTGGATGTCGGCGACGAGCGGGATGTGGCCAAAGCCCGCGGCGGTGAA
>CAYHEW010000075.1:0-2630 GCA_964355715.1 uncultured Opitutaceae bacterium
CAACCGGCTGAACGAGATCCTGTCGGCCGACAACGACGAAGCCATGTTCGTCACGATGTTCTACGGCGTCATCAACCTCCAGACCGGCGAGATGACCTATGTCAGTGCCGGGCACAACCCGCCGCTGCTGCGCCGGGCCGCGGGCGGGCTCGAGGTTCTGCCGCAGACCGGCGGCGTGGCGCTCGGCGTCGTCGAGGGCTTCGAGTTCCCGTCGAAGAAGGTGACGCTGGAGGCGGGCGACATGCTCTTCATGTTCTCCGACGGCGTGACCGAGGCGTCGAAGCTCGACGGCTCCCTCTACGGCGATGCCCGGCTGGAGGCGCTGTTCGGCGGTCTCGCGAAGGATCGGCCCGCCGGGGTCATCGACACCATCGTCGCCGATGTGCGGGTGTTCGAGAACGGCGCTCCCCAGGCCGACGACATCACCTGCGTCGCCCTGCATTTGCGATAGCGGGTCTGGTCGCGGCGGCGTGGCGTCGCCACATACTCTCCATCTGCTGCGGCTGAGCTGCCCCCGGATTTTTTGGACACCGATTTGTCCAACCGGAGGCATTCATGATGAAGTCGAGCATGACCCAAATCGAAACCAACGATGTGAATGATGATCCTGAGGTCAGCAGGGTCGAGCGCAGTTCGTCCAGGCAGTCTCCTGAGCATGGGTTTCCTGGCCAGGGAACGACGCGCCGGGCCCCGCTCGCAGCCGGCCAGCGCTGGAGCGTGGCACGCAAGCGGGAGGTCGTCCTTGGTCTGCTGCGGGGAGAATCGAGCGAACTACTCTGCCGTGAGTTCGGGGTGCCGATCTACAGACTGGAGCAGTGGCGTCAGAAGGCTGACGCCGCCCTTGATGATGCTCTGAAGGAGCGCGCCGGTGATCCTGCCGCCGGTGAACTGGCCGCTGCCATGCAGCGGATTGGCGAATTGAGCATGGAGGTCGAATTGCTGCGCTCGCGGATCGAGCGCCCCGGCCCTTTGGCCCGCAGGAGGTCGCGGTGATGGCAACGCAGACCTCCCCCACCACCGGCCAGCGCTATGGCGTGTCGCGCGTCTGCCAGATCTGGGGGCTTGCCCGCTCCTCGTTCTACGTCGCCCGCCAGCAGAAAGCCGCGGTCACGCCCCCACCGCCGCGACAGAGGCCGGGGCCGAAGCCGGCGATTACGGATGAGGCCTTGCTGGCAGCGATCCACACCGATCTTAAACGATCGCCCTGGACCGGCGAAGGGCACCGCAAGGTCTGGGCCCGGTTGCGGGTGATCGACACCATCCGAGTGAGCCGCAAGCGCGTCCTGCGGCTGATGCGCGAGAACACCCTGTTGTCGCCACATCGCGCCCGCACCCGGACCGCCACGCCACACGACGGCCACATCATCACTCAAGCGCCAAATCAGATGTGGGCCACCGATGCGACCCAAATCACCACCGTGCTGGACGGCAAGGTCTGGCTGTTCGGCGTCATCGAGCACTGGAACGCCGGACTGCTCGGTTGGCATGTCGCCAAATACGGCACCCGCTTCGAGGCGACACAGGCCGTTGGCATGGCCGTCCGTCAACAGTTCGGCCACCTCGGTGCGGGCGCCGCCCGTGGCCTGAAACTACGCCACGATCACGGCAGCAACTTCTTGGCCGACCATTTCCACAGACAGATCAAGTTCTGGGGCATCACCCCGAGCTACGCCTTCGTCGGCGAACCCCAGACCAACGGGGTGATCGAACGATTCTTCCGAACCTTCAAGGAGCAAGTCGTGCATGGCCGCATCTACCAGACCATCGACGACGTCAGGGACGCCGTCCGCGTCTTCGTCGACCGTTACAATGCCCAGTGGCTGATCGCTAAGAACGACTACCGAAGTCCAAACGACGCCAGAACCGCTTGGGATCAGGGCGCGTTCAGGCTGGCCGCTTAACCCCTACCTTGTGTCCAGATAGCCGGGTGCAGTACATCCTTTTCAACGCGAGACAAAGAAGCTGACGGCGCCGGCCGGGTTGACCGCGTCCGGGACGTCGGATTCGGCACGGGCCACGTCCATGGCCTCGTCGGCGAGCGCCATGGCGTCCAGCGACACCAGCTTCGCCATGTAGCCCAGCATCGACTCTTCCTGCTGGATCAGCGCCAGATCGGCCTGGGCCTCGCCGAGCATGGCCCTGACGGCGTCCTGCCGGCTCATCGGCTGGCCGTCGCGGGTCGCGCTGTCGCTCATCGGATGGGCGCTGATCGCCTGGGCCAGCTGCTCGATGGCGGTCATGTTCTTGCCGTACTCCGCGGCGTAGCGGCTCTCCGGCGCGGCGGAGGTGGCGAAGACCTGCAGGTCCACCTTGGAGAGCGAGGCGGCGAAGCGCGTCCGCGCCTGCTGCTGCTGGACGATCAGCTCCTGGCGGCCGGCCGAGGCGCCCTCCTTGTCCTGGCCCATGCGCTCGAGCATCCGCTCGAACAGCTTCGCCTTGGTCTCCAGGTGCTTCTTCCGGAGCGCGTTCTTGCCGCTCATCAGGGCGACATAGGCCTTCTTCTCGGCGAGGAACTGGTGGCGCAGTTCCATGCCGACGTCGCCCGCGGCCGAGCCGACGGCGTTCTGCAGATCGGCCATGGTCTGGGCCTTGAGGCCGATCTGGTTCTCGGAGTCGCGGATCGCCTGGCC
>CAYHEW010000076.1:0-2293 GCA_964355715.1 uncultured Opitutaceae bacterium
AGAACTACGAGATCGGCGTGAAGTACACGACCGACGACAACAAGATCGTGGGCACGCTCTCGATCTTCAGCGCCAACCGCATCAATCGTCGTGAAGACGACGGCGTGGCGCAGGGCAACGTGAACGAGCCGATGAACTACAACACGAACCCGATCTGGATCGCGGGCGCCGCCCGTTCCGGTCTGGTCAGTGCCTCGGCCGCCAACACCGGCCGTACGTTCCGCGTGCGTTCCTACGGCAACAAGGTCGAGATCGAAGGTGCGGAAGCCGAGGTCATCTGGACCCCGATCCGCAACTTCCAGGCCCTGATCAACGCCTCCTGGATGCCCACGGCCGAGACGGTCGAGGATCTGCGCCCGATCTACTCGAAGCCGGGTTCCGATTACTACAACAATACCCTGACCGCGACCCAGAAGCGTGACGCCTACATCCTGTGGAACGCCCGCGTGGAGAACGTGCCCGAGTATCGTTTCAACGTGTTCGGCAAGTACACGTTCACCGACGGTCCGGCCCGCGGCCTCGCCCTCGGTGCCGGTATGCGCTACTCCTCGGAGACTGTGGTCAGCCGTTCGGTTGACTGGAATCCGCTCAATGGCGGCTACCAGGCCGGCGATTACCTCGTCTTCGACGTGACCGCCTCCTACCCGTGGGAATTCCTGGGCTACAAGTTCAAGACCTCCCTGGGTATCTACAACGTGACCGATGAGAAGTACTCCGAAGGTTCCTTCGCCCTCTCACCGGCCCGCAACTGGCTGCTCAGCACGACCCTCAGCTTCTAAGCTGAACCAGCGCTGAAAAGCTGATCTGCCTACAAGGGCGGCACCTCTTAAGGGTGCCGCCCTTTGCTTTTCAGACGCCGGCCATTCCCGCGGGTAATGTCCGCCAGCTTGACCGTGAATATCCGCGCGCCTCGGCGTCTTGGACCTTTACTCTTCGCGCCGACGACAATCCAACTGGCGCCATGCGTGCAGCGAAGCCCAGGCCCGGCCCGATCCGCAAGGCGGACATCATAAGCGGGTTACCATGGCCGGCGGTCAGCCGGGTGGCCGTGGTGCAATGGGGCCGCACCTACGCCGAGGCGCTCCGGCACATCTGCCGCCAGGCCTTTCCCAAGGCGGAGATCACCGCTTACCAGCGGGCCGGCGACGTGCTCGCGGCCCTGCGCGCCCAGCCGGTGGACCTGCTGCTGCAGACCTTGGTGTTCCCCGACATGGACGGCCTCGAACTGCTGAACTGCGTCACGCGCGAAAAGCTGGCCGGCCGGGTCGTCGTCGCCAGCCGGCGCCGCGATGAGCAGTGCCTTTTCGCCCTGCGCAACGCCCGGTTCGACGGGATCGTGGACAGCCTTGACGGCAGCGCCGAAACCCTGGTCAAGGCGTTGCGCCAAGTCGCCGGCGGCGAGGCCTACGTGAGCCCGGTTTTCCGCGATCTCATCGTGGAGCGTTCGGTGCCCAGCAAACTCTGGCACCAATTCACCCCGGCTGAGATCTCCGTCCTGACCGTCATCGGCGACGGCAGCGACGACCAGGAAGCGGCCGTCCTGCTGGATCTGAGCGCCCTGACCGTGCAAACCCATCGGCGCAACATCATGCGCAAGCTCGGGGTCAGGACCAGTGCCAAGCTGGTGCGCGAGGCGGTGCGCCTGGGCATGGTGCAGATCACGACCGAAGGCCGCGTGATCCGTCCGCGCGTCGGGCAGGACCTCTATCCGGACCTGCCGCCGACCGGCACCCTTACCTGATATTAGGTAGCCGTCGTTGTATCAGTTGCCGGGGAATAGGCGCATGATCCGCGGGCAATGCTCCCCCCGGTGCGCCCAACTTCCTCTGTGCCCGTTTCACGGCTGCTTTCTGAACGCATCCAGTCGGACCTGATTTCCCGGCTGGATACCACCGGGGGGTGGTTTGTTCCGGAATTCGCTGACAGCGGGCACAGAGACCTTTTCCCCCACCGGCTGGCCAGCGCTGCGGCGCTCCCCGGTACCCGGCCCGCCTGATCGGACGGCCGTCTCCCCCCTTTGGCCCGGCGATTCGCCGGACCAAATTGCAACCACCAAAACAATACCCAATGAACCAAGAAACCAGCTACCCAGCACCGGTGACCAAACGATATTTGGCCGCCTGTTTGGCCGCCCTGATTGGTCTGTCTGCCACGTCCCTAGGGGCGCAGACGGTCACGGTCACCGAGGTCGACGACGAGGAAGTGACTAAGCTCACGCCCTTCGAAGTCGCCTCGGAAAAGGACTACGGCTACCTGAAGACCAATGCCGCCACGGCCACCCGCATCGGCATGG
>CAYHEW010000077.1:0-2208 GCA_964355715.1 uncultured Opitutaceae bacterium
CACTCGCGGACGCGCAGGAGGCGCGGCTGGACCGGCCACTCCTCACCGCCAGGCGACGGCACATAGCGCGGGAAAAGCGGCAGCGGACTCACACTCAGCGCCTGGATGCCGAGCCAGTTGTACAGCGTGTCGCCGAGAAACCAGATCAGCACAAACACCGTCACCAGCGCCCAGAAGGGCCGGTCAATCAGATGAAACTCCTGGCAGATGTGCGCCGCGCCGAAGGCAAAGATCAGCCAGCGCAACCAGCGCTCAAAGATCGCCAGGACCGGCGAGCCGAGGCGCAGGTTGATCTGCGCCGCGACCAGCGAGACCGCGATCGCGGCGAGCAGGAGGTAGGCGATTTCCATGACGGAGAGGCGGCGGGCAACATCGCCCGGGCGCATGGGTCCGACCCATCCGCCTGCGGAACGACAGCCTATCGGGCAAAAATCAGCTCAGGCGCACCGGCATGATGACGCAGATGAAGCTCTCGAGTGTCTTGAACACGCCGGGGCTCACCTCGTCCTTCACCTCGAAGAACACCTCGTCCTTCGTCAGCGCGCGCAGCGGGTCCATCACGAACGCCGGGTTGAACGCCACCTGCAGCTCGGGGCCGCTGTAACCGATCGCCATCGACTCGTGGGCCTCGCCGAAATCAGGGCTCTGCGCGGTGATCTCGAGCAGGTTGCTCGAGAGCTTGATCTTCACCGAGTTGGATTTCTCGGAGCACACCAGCGCGGCGCGGTGGACACACTGCAGGAAGAGCTCGCGCTCCAGCTTGATGCGCTGGTGGGTTTCTTTCGGGATGACCTGCTGGTAGTTCGGGTAGTTGCCCTCAACCACCTTCGAGTAGAGGTAGACGCTGTCGACCAGGCCGCTGTTGTCCTTGTCGGTCGCGATCTGGAACGCCGCGCGACGGTCGTTGAAATTGATCTTCACCTTCTCCCCCTTGTCGAGGAGCCGCAGGAGTTCGCCGACGGTGCGGGCCGGCAAAATGATCGCACCGGCGCTGCTGGCGGGCACTTCCATCTCCTTCGACACGAGCGCGAGACGGCGGCCGTCGGTGGCCACGAGCGCGAGTTTGGCGTCCTTGAAGTTGAAATAGACGCCGTTGAGGATGTAGCGCGTCTCGTCGGTCGACTGCGCGTAGGCGACGCTGCGCAGCATCGTGGCGAGCTCGCCCTGCTCGAGCGAATAAGCCTTCTCATCGCCGAACTCCGGCAGCGGCGGGAATTCCTCCTTGCCAATGCCCATGATGCGGAAATTGGAACCGCCGGAAGCCAGCTTGACCTGGTGGTTGGGCGAGGCATCGACCGCGACATCCACGCTGGGGAGCTCGCGGACGATCGTGGCGAGGCGCTTGACGGGGAGGGTGACGGCGCCGGTTTCCTTGACCTCAGCCTTGATCTTGCAGCGGATGCCGAGGTCGAGGTTCGTCGTGGTGAGAGAAATCTGATCCTTCTCCGCTTCGATGAGCACGTTGCTCAAGATCGGCATCGTGGCCTTGGAGCCGACCACGTTTAGCACCTGGGCAAGGCCGTTGGCGAAGTGATCGCGATTGATTTTGAATTTCATTTTGCGGGGCGGAGCGGGTGTTCCAGCTGGAAGCTAACAAAGTCTAAAAGAATACCTATTCAATAAGGAATTATATCCGTATTCATAGGGGCAGCTAAAAAGACCAGCAACTGCCGATTTCCCCTCGGAAAAAGACGCATTTGGCGGCTGTGAAGAACTGGCGGAAACCGACCAATAACCCCCGACTTGTTCGCAGGGTGGGAGTTATTGGTCGGTTGCCGTGAGGTTCTTCACAAGGAATGCGACACGGCCTTGGAACGCTGGCGGCGGCGGATGTGGCGGACCAGACCGAAGAAGATGTAGCCGAGTGTCGCGGCGAGCAGGGCGACCTCCTTGAACAGGACCACGGCGCCGACGAAGACCAAAAAGGCGACAAAGGGCATCAACCGCGTCTTGGTCTGGAGGTCGACGTTCTTGCCGCTCGGGTAACGGATCGTGCTGACCATCAACACGGCAATGAGGCCCATGAGCGGCGGCAGCGCGAGCGCCCAGCGTTGCAGGGACTTGTCGTTGGCCGCGAGGTGGAGGAGGAAGAGCACCAGGGCCGCGACCGTGGCGGCGGCGGCGGGCACCGGCAGGCCGACGAAGTCCTTGTTGGTGTCGTGCTTGTCGCGGTGGAGGAGGGGATTGGTGATGACGTTGAACCGCGCC
>CAYHEW010000078.1:0-2191 GCA_964355715.1 uncultured Opitutaceae bacterium
TAGAGCGGCTGGTGGACGGAACCAACCTTGGTAAGACGAATTTTGAGAGCCATGAAGGATGTTTTACGGAGCGTTTCTTGCTTGGAAAAACCGAGGACAACACCGTCGCCCCCCTACCCTGTCAAGCCCCGACTCCCGCTGCGACAGACAGACCACCGCGAATTCACGAAGGAAAGGAGCGGGAGAGGATGGCGGAGACGGCGCGGCGGTCGTGATCCTCGGCCATGTGGGCGATGAAGTCAGTGGTCGTGTGGTGAGGTCGTTTGCGCCAGTGGATGAGCAGGCTGTTGGCCCAGCGGTTGAACATACCATGGATGCGCACGGCTGTGCGGCGGCGCAGACGGCAGCGGTCGTCGTGGCGGGAGGCGTCGAGCCGGGCGTGCAGCCCGGTCTCGATCGTCCAGTGCTGGATGTTGGCTTCGAGCCATTGTGGGGGCGAGAGTTCCCGCGCGGGTCGGCTGGTGATGAGCTCGACGGTTTCCGGCGTCAGGCCGACGCGTTGCCGCTGCACGCGGGCGGCTTGCGCGACGAGGGGGAAGCCGGCCTGCTCCCCATCAAGTGGGCGGGCCACGAGGGTGCGGGTCACCGGCTCGCCTTTTTCCACCTCGGTCCAACGCACCGCCGCAGGATCTTTCAGCGGGGCAAAAGGGGGGCGCCCGGATCGGGCACCTGCGCTTGCACCACCGCTTGCAGGGCGGGCTGATTGGCTTTGACCGTCATCACGTAATCGCCGCCGTGCTCCAGCACGAGCTGGCGGGCGGTCGCGCTTTGAGTATGCAAGGCATCGATACTGACGAGCCGGCCGGCGAGTGCGAGCCGCTGGCAGAGCGCGCGCACGGCCGGGATTTCGTTGGTCTTGTCGGCCACCACCTCGCTGCCGAGGTAGTGGAGGCTGGGCGCGGTGATGGCGCTGACCACGTTGAGCCCGCCGCTGTGACCGGGCACCTTGCCGTCGAGCACAACGAGCTCGTCCTTGGGCGGCGCGCCGCGCACCTGGGCTTGGTGCGCCAAGAGCGCCTGTTCGATGGCCTGCTCCGAGACGCGGGCAAACAAGCGGCAGAACGTCGGCTGGCTGGGCGCGGGATACTCGCCTGAGGCGGTGCGGCGCACGCCCAGGGCGGCGCGTTGCCGCGACGAGAGCCGGCGGGCGAAGGCGGCCAGGTCCTTTTGGCCGCGCGGCGCGCCGGCGAGATAGCCGCAGGCGACGATCCCCAGCAGCGCGAAGAGCGGATACTGACCCATGCGCCCGCGATAATCGGGCACCGCGCGAAAATGATCCGCGAGCGACTGCAGCTCGGCGGCCTTCAGCGTGCTGCGCACCGGCACCTTCGCCTCGACCGCCGCGAGCGCGGGTTTGAGGTGCTCAGCCTGCAGGCTGCGTCGGGCGTTTTTGACCAGTTCACGCACGAAGAGCCGCTTGGGCCGGTCATGGTTTTCGTAGTAGTCGCGCGACTGGCGGCCGTGGCCCTGGGTCTGCCCCACTTCGCTCCAGCCCGACGCCCGATACACGGTGCCTTTGAAGCGCTCCGGATCGACGAAGGTCTCCACCACCAGCACCGGATGAGCGTAGCGTGCCTGCCAGTCGTCGCTGAGCCGCGCCAGCACGCGGCTCAAGACCGCCGAACCCAGATTGGGCACCGTGCGCCCGGGCAACAGCAGGAAACGCACGTTGTTGGCCACCAGCGCGAGGCGCCGGCGGCGCTGCTCGTCGCTCCAACCGATCCACTGTTCGCGCGGGCGCAAGTGCAGCGCCGCCGCCGCGAAAATCACCACCGCGACCCATTCACCCTGCGCGTCGCTCACCGCATAGTGCAGCTGCTCGCCGACGGCCTGCACCGCACCCAAATAATGATGCGCGGCGAGCAGGCCCTCCGCTCGCTCGCGCAACTCCGGGGTGTCGAGCAGGTGCACCTGCACTGTTCGTAGCAGCACGGACAGCTCTTCCGGCAGCGGCTTCGTCGGCGACGCGGACTTCACGGGCGTGGGATTCATCCCGCGAGCCAAGAAAAGTTTTCCGCAAAAGTCCCGCCAAATCGCTCAGCCTCCACCCGGAACAATCACTTAGCTTCAAATAAGGATTCGCGGTGAGCCGTCACGACACGGAAACCAAGTGAAGCGGCTTCCCGTGAACAACCGCGTAGGCCTCAGTCCGAGAGCACTAATGCAAAATCACTTTGGGAAAAGGGCGCTA
>CAYHEW010000079.1:0-1977 GCA_964355715.1 uncultured Opitutaceae bacterium
CATCGCCTATGCCCTGAGGCCCGCAAAGTCCACAGGATGAATTTTTTAGATGATAATGCTGGACACTTCCGGGGAAATTTTTTCCGCTTCGCGGGTGACCCACACCATCCAACGCCCGCCAACGGAGTGGCCGACCCTTCAGAGTCTGCTGCGTGACATTTCCATCGAACCCCTCGTGGACGATTCCCAAATCGCCCGCGCGGCCGGTTTGCTCGACGAGTTTCATTACCTCGGCGCGCCCAATCCGGTGGGCGAGAGGATCTGGTATGCCGCGCTGGCCCCGGACGACGAGTGGCTCGGCGTCCTGCTCTTCACCGCCGCGGCCCGCCGCCTGCGCCACCGCGACGAATGGATCGGCTGGAGCGACGAGCAGCGCCGCCGCCGCCTGCCGCTGGTGGCCAACAACTCCCGCTTCCTCCTCCTGCCGGACAAAACCAGCCCCAACCTCGGCTCCGCGGTCCTCTCGCGCGCCACCTCGCGTCTCAGCGGCGACTGGACGGAGCGCTACGGCCATCCGGTTCTCGCCGTGGAAACCTTCGTCGATCCCCAGCGGTTCCGGGGCACCGTTTACAAGGCCGCCAACTGGACGCCGCTGGGACTCACCCAGGGCCACCAGCGCGTTTCGCGCGATTACTACGAACCCCACGATCTGCCCAAGATGCTCTTCGTGCGCGAGCTGGCCGGCAACGCCCGCCGCAGCCTGCAGGCCGAGCACCTCAAGCCCGCCCTGGCCGCCGTGGAAGCCGCCGCCCCGCCCCGCTGCACCCACAACGGCGGCGAACTCAAATCCCTCGTCACCCTGTTCCGCGAGCGCGTGCCCGAGTACCGCGACCGCAAACGCTGCACCTATCCGGTCCACACGCTGCTGGGCATCATGGCCGCCGCCCACCTCGCCGACGCCCCGCGCGGCCAAAAGGACCTCGAAGTCTTCGCCAGAAGCCTCTCCCAGCACCAGCGCAAGGCCCTCGGCGTGCGCCGCGACCCCAAGACCCGCCGCTTTGACTCGCCCGACCAGACCACCTTCAGCCGGCTCATGTCCCAAGTGGACGCCGCCATCGTCGAGAGCGTCCTCATCGATTGGCAGGCGCGTCTCCGCGGTCCGGTTCCCGCCGGGGAAACCGTCGTCATCGACGGCAAACAGCCCAAGCACGCCGGCGGCCACAACGTCGTCACCGCCATCGCCTCGCCCTCCCAGCACTTCCTCGGCTGCGAACTCGTGCCGGACAAGAGCAACGAAATCCCCGCCGCCCGCGTGCTCATCGGGCGGCTTGATCTGGACGGCAAACTCGTCTCGCTCGACGCCCTGCACTCCTGCCAGCAGACCGCGCTCCAGCTCGTGCTGGAGGCCGGAGCCGACTATGCGCTGACCATCAAGGACAACTGTCCGGCCATCAGGGAGCGCATCGAGGCGCGGCTGCCCGATCCGGGCTCCCCCCTTTTGCCCCCGCAGCACACCCCGGCCGCACCGCCGGCCACTGCCGCGAGGAGAAGAAACGCCAATGGGTGACCCGCAGCCTGGTCAGCGCGCCGGTCACCGGCGAGGAACTGCTGTTTCCCTGCGCTGCGCAAATCGCCCGGCTGCACCGCCAGCGCACCGGGCGCCAACCCGAAGCCGTCTGCCTGGTGACCAGCCGACCGGCCGCGGAAATGTCGCCGGAACAATGGCTGGCAGCCAACATCGACCACTGGGGCGTGGAAACCGGCCTGCACGCCCGGCTCGACGCCTCGCGTCATGACGACCGCTGCCGCCTTCGCAACCCCGCGCCGCTGCGCCTCCACTCCATGTTCACGCGAGTGGCCAACAGCATCTGCTGCGAATGGCTCTCGCGCCATCCCAAGCCCGAACACTTCACCACCACCGACTTCCGCGGCGCGATGGCCGCCGACCACGACCGGCCCGCCATCTCCCTGGTCACCTGCAAAAATCCGCGCCTTCCAAAGCCAAATCCAACCCGAAAGCCTCGTGCATAGGCGATG
>CAYHEW010000080.1:0-1947 GCA_964355715.1 uncultured Opitutaceae bacterium
GCGACCAACCTGTTCGGTGACATCATCAGCGACCTGGCCGCCCAGATGGTCGGCGGCCTGGGCTTCGCCTGCTCGGCGAACATCGGCGCCAAGCTGGGCGTCTTCGAGCCGAGCCACGGCAGCGCTCCCAAGTATGCGGGCCAGTACAAGGTGAACCCCATTGCGACCATTCTCTCGGCCAAGATGATGCTCGCGTGGCTGGGCGAAACGGAAAAGGCCGCGAAGCTCGAGGCGGCCACCGCCGCCGTCATTCGTGAGGGCAAGGTGCTGACGTACGACATGGGCGGGAGTGCGAAGACGCTGGAGATGGCGGAAGCCATCGCCGGAAAGCTCTGATCTGGATCTCGAGCGGATTCCGGCAATGGCGCCCCTCCTCATTCATGAAGTCGGTCCCCGCGACGGGTTGCAGGTCGAGACGCAGGTTGTCCCGACCGAGATCAAGCTGGCCTGGCTCGAACGGCTGATTCGCAGCGGGGTCGACATCGTGCAGGTAGGATCGTTCGTGCACCCCGAGAAGGTGCCGCAGATGGCCGACACCGATGAGCTGTTTCGGCGGCTCACGGTGGAGCCGCGAAACTCGCGCGCCATCCTCTCGGGCCTCGTGCTCAACGAGAAGGGACTGGAACGCGGGCTCGCCTGCGGCGTTGAGATGTTCTGCCTCGGCGTGTCGGCGTCCGAGACGCACAGCCGCAAGAACACCGGCATGGGCACCGACGAAGCCACCACGCGCATCATCGCCACGGCGCTCGAGGCCCGGCGCGCGGGCAGGGACGTGCAGGTGAGCGTGCAGAGCGCGTTCGGGTGCGGCTTTGAAGGCGCGGTGCCCGAAGAGCGGGTGATGGGCATCGTCGCGGCGTACCTGGCCGCGGGTCTCGACGCGATCAGCCTGGCCGACACCGCCGGCCACGCGCACCCGGCGCAGGTGGCCGCATACGTGCGGCGCATCCTGGCGATGCAGCCTACCGCGCGGATCACCGCGCACATTCACAACACCTATGGTGTGGGCATGGCCAACGTCTATGCGGCGATGGGCGCCGGGGCGACGTCGATTGAGAGCAGTTTTGGTGGACTCGGCGGATGCCCGTTCACCAAGGTCGCCGCCGGCAACGTGGCCACCGAAGACCTGGTGCACGGGTTGCAGCGCGCAGGCGTGCGCGAGGACATCAACCTGCAGACGTTGATTGAGGTCGCGCGCGATGTTGCAGGGTACTTCGGGCGCGACCTTCCAGGCTGCGTGTACAAGATTGGGCCGATCAGTGCCGGTGCTTCGGCCTGTTGAGACTGGAAGAATCCGCGTGTATCCGCGAAATCGGGAGTTCCGCAGTTGCAGGTTGCGCCCGTCGAGGCCTCGAAGTGGTGAGCTTCAACTGCGGAACTCCCGATTTCGCGGATGAACGCCGATCGACTTGGAGGTCATCTGTAGTTCTCTGTAGTACTCTGTAGTTCTCTGTAGCTCTCTCCCCACCATGCCTCCTCGCATACTAGACGGCATTCGCGTCCTCGACCTCACCAACGTCCTGTCGGGACCGTTCACGACGCTGCACCTCGCGCTGCTCGGCGCCGACGTGATCAAGATCGAGAACCCCAAGGACGGCGACCTGGCGCGCAAGCTGGGCATCCTGCCCGAGCTCAACAAGCGCCTGATGGGCACCAGCTTCATTGCCCAGAACTGCAACAAGAAGTCCATCACGCTCAACACCAAGAGCGCCGAGGGCAAGGCGATCTTCCAGCGGATGGCGCGGGACGCGGATGTCGTGGTGGAGAACTTCCGCCCCGGCGTGATGGATCGTCTGGGCATCGGCTACCAGGTGCTTGCGGCGATCAATCCGCGGCTTGTCTACTGCGCCATTTCCGGGTTTGGCCAGACCGGCCCCGATGCGCTGAATCCCGCGTACGACCAGATCATCCAGGGATTGTCGGGCGAAATGGCCGTGAACGGCGACGAGC
>CAYHEW010000081.1:0-1874 GCA_964355715.1 uncultured Opitutaceae bacterium
AGGGCACGTGCAAAAATTAATTCCTATTTTGTCGTGGGAGAAGTGTATAATTCCACTTCGGGAGGACGGAGTGCTGGTGGAGACTGAGGTCTCGCATCTGTTGAGGGTCGATTTTGAGTCCGGTGAGGTAGGTTTTCGAGTTGAGGGTGGAGGTGACCTTCAATCCGGTGTTCGTCGTGGTCTCACGGATCAAACGCAGGATGGTGGGATAGTCGGTGAGCGGCACTCCGGCCCACTGCTTGCTGATCTCGCTGAAGACGCGATGTTCGATCGGATTCCACTTGGAGGCTCCGGTGGGATAATGGCAGACGGTGACGCTCAGGCCGTAGCGGTCGGCGAACTTTTCCTGGAGAGCGTGCTTCCACTGGTGGCAGTTGGCCCCATTGCTCCCGCCGCTGTCGGCGAGGATCAGGAGCCGGGAGGCGCCGCCATAACGATGGCAGCCTTCGCGACGCCACCACTGACCAATGCCGTCGACGGCAAAGTCGGCGGTGTTGCGGGAGGTGCCGACAACGACCGCGGCACGGTTGGCCTGACAATCATAAATGCCGTAGGGAATGGCGACCCCCTCGGCCAGGGACGGAAAATCGTGGTCCTGCACCGCGACGGGCTTTCGGCTCCAGGCGCGGCCCGCATTTTTGAAGGGGCCGACCAGTTCACGTTTCTTGGTGTCGACGCTGATGATGGGGGCGTGGTGCCGGGCAAAGTCGCGCCGCTGTTTGCGGAGGTAACGGAATTGCCGGTCGCGATCGGGGTTGCGGGAGCACAGGCTCTTGCGGTTGGAGTACAGGGCGTAGCCGAGTTTTTCGAGCAACCGACGCACGGTGTTGGGGCAGATCGTCAGCCCGAGGCGTCTCAATTGCCCGGCGATTTTGCGCAGGCGCAGGGCGGTCCAAACTCCTCGCCGGGCCATGGGATCGCCCGCGCGGTCCGCTTCCAGCAACCGATGCAATACGGTCAGGACGTCGGACGTTTTTTTTCCACCGGCGTGCGTCCGCCCCCCGCCTGCCGCACCCGGCCACGCAGGACCTGCCCGGAGAGCAGTTCACGGCGTCCGCGCGCCACGGTGGTCACATCCAGACCCAGCAGTTGCGCCATGCGCCGATCCCCGCCATGACCGCGTTGCAGACTTTCCAAACCGGCGAAAAGTCGGCGCTGCTTTTCATCGAGCAGCCCGTAGAACAACGCGACCGCCGCCGGCAACTCCTCGGCCTGCGCCAGTCGGGCCGCCCACTGCTCCTGCCAAAGGGCCCGATCGCTTGCGCCATGCAGGAAGCGCGGCCCGCACACCCGGCGTTGCACCCGTCCCTTGGCGACCAAATGGCGCAACGCGTCCTTCACCGGCACCTGAACCACCTCCTCCAACTCGTCGGCAAAGTAGCCGGCGGACGCCTGGCTGACGAGTGCGGCCGCCGTGTCGAGCAACGTTCCCTGCCGGGAAAAGCGGACGTCCCGATAGGACCACAGTCCCAGCGCGTCGTAGCGGGCCAGCGAGTCCAGGGTATAGAATGCTCCCCGATGCGAGTAGCTCGATCGGTAGTCCAAAGCCGCCAGGCGGCGAAACACCGTGCGGTCGGCCGATGTATCCAAAGCGGCCTTCAGTTCCGGCAACGTGGCGACCGTCTGCTCTTGAAACACGGCGAGAAGCTTTTCCGCAGGGAAGTGAATGCGATTCATATTGGCAGAATAACGCCTAATACGGTTCAAGCGAGCGTTATTCTGCCATTATCCTCGCGCCAGCACGCCTCCGGTCGTCTTGTATTTTCTACCACCTATAGCGAGCAGCATCCACCCCGATCAATGCTCCAACCCTTACTCTCAATTTTGGCTGTTCTACGCCTCCAGCAATGTAGTTATTATTGCACAGGCCCTTA
>CAYHEW010000082.1:0-1856 GCA_964355715.1 uncultured Opitutaceae bacterium
CTGGACCGACCCCATCATCCGCGTCCAGATAACATCGGCGCAAGCGACTGATCGTCCGCGCGGCACTCAGTTCCTCACCAAAATGGACCACAACGGCCTCTACCAGCGCCACTTCTCCCACGGCGAAGCGCCAAACCTGGACCTCATGCGCCGCATCGACATGCTTGGTTACGCCGACCGGCATGCCGTCCTCGCCGTCGGCGCGAACGGCGACGTGCTGGGCCATGGCGAGTATGTCGCAGAAAATGGCGAGGCCGAGTTTGCGCTGATGGTACTGCCCCTGTTCCGTGGCCTTGGCATCGGCGCCCGCCTGCTCCGGGCGATGCTGGACCACGCCAGAATGGCAGGATTGCGTCGCTTGCACGGGATGATCCAGGCCTCGAATGCGCCGACATTGAGGCTGGTGCTGAGGCAAGGATTCGCGGTCGTCCCCGGCGCGGATCATCGTGTCGTGCTAGTCTCGTGAGAGATTGAGACAAACGTCGAAACCAAATTCTTCAGCCAGTCCAACACCGCAAACGCCCCCGTTCCACTCATCCGCAATGACCCTGACCGAACTCCGCTACATCGTCGCATTGGCCCGCGAGCGCCATTTTGGCCGCGCGGCGGACAAGTGCAACGTGTCTCAGCCGACGCTGTCGGTGGCGGTCAAGAAGCTTGAAGAGGAACTCGGCGTCGCCCTCTTCGAGCGCGGTTCTGGTGATGTCCGCAGCACGCCGATAGGCGCCCAGGTGGTGGCCCAGGCCGAGCGCGCCCTGGCTGAAGCCGCGCGCGTGACCGAGGTTGCCGCGGCCGGCAAGGATCCGCTGGCGGGTCCCTTGCGCCTCGGCGTGATCTACACCATCGGCCCCTGGCTGCTACCCGCATTGGTGCCGAGGGTCAAGGCGCTGGCGCCGCAGATGCCGCTGTTCATTGCCGAGGGTTACACCGAAAACCTGCTGGAACGGCTCAAGTCCTCCGAACTCGACGTGCTGGTGCTGGCGCTGCCGATCAACGAACCGGGCCTCGTTGCCCAGCCACTCTATGACGAAGCCTTCCGTACCCTGGTGCCGGTAACCCATCCCTGGGCGAGCCTGAAATCGCTGCGGCCGGAGCAACTGCTCGACGAGCCCCTGCTGATGCTGGGCGCCGGCAACTGTTTCCGTGACCAGGTGCTCGATCTTTGCACTCGTGCCAGCCGCGGCGAGTCGCCGCAGGTACTGGAAGGCAGCTCCCTGGAAACCATCCGCCACATGGTGTCTTCCGGCGTTGGCGTGACGGTGATGCCCTCCAGCAGCGTCGACGGCATACCCGCCGACGATCCGCTGCTGCGGGTGAAGCGCTTCGTCGAGCCGAGCCCGACACGTCGTGTCGGCCTCGTCTGGCGTTCCAGCTTTCCGCGGCACAAGGCTATAGACGTGATCCGTCAGGCGGTGCTTGATTGCCATCTGCCTGGTACCTGCACTCCGGCCCGATAGCCGGCATCTATCGCACCGTTGAAAAAATACAATTAGAACTTGCCGGCTTACTCGGCTAAAGTTTGCTCAGGTCCATGAGCGCTCGCGCTTTGTGACTTGGGGTCGTGCGATGGCGCGGCGCCTCCTATCCAACGCTGAGGAGTACATCTATGCAACTCAAGGGATCCAAAACTGAAGGTAACCTGAAAGCCGCGTTTGCCGGCGAATCGCAGGCCAACCGTCGCTATCTGTATTTCGCGAACAAGGCCGACATCGAAGGTTTCAACGACGTCTCCGCCGTGTTCCGCTCCACCGCGGAAGGTGAAACCGGCCACGCCCACGGTCACCTCGAGTACCTTGAGGCTTGCGGCGATCCGGCCACCGGTCTGCCGATCGGCGCGACCGCCGACAACCTGAAGG
>CAYHEW010000083.1:0-1702 GCA_964355715.1 uncultured Opitutaceae bacterium
TGAACCCGCGCATCCAGGTCGAGCACACCGTCACCGAGGTCATCACCGGCCTCGACCTCGTCCGCGCCCAGATCCTCATCGCCCAGGGCCACGCCCTGCATTCGGCCGAGGTCGGCATGCCGCGCCAGGCCGACGTCCCACGCCACGGGTACGCCATCCAGTGCCGCATCACCACCGAGGACCCTGAGAACAAGTTCGTCCCCGACTACGGCCGCATCCTCGCCTACCGCTCACCGGGCGGCTTCGGCGTGCGCCTCGACGGCGGCATGGGTTTCGCCGGCGCCGTCATCACGCCGTTCTACGATTCGCTGCTCGTGAAGAGCATCACCAGCGGCCCGACCTACGAAATCGCGATGAACCGCGCCCGCCGCGTGCTCAGCGAGTTCCGCATCCGCGGCGTGAAGACGAACATCCCGTTCATCGAGAACGTTATCGCCCATCCGCTCTTCCGCGCCGGCGAGGCCACGACTACGCTCATCGACACGTCGCCCGAGCTTTTCGCCTTCAAGCCCCGCCGCGACCGCGCCACCAAGCTCCTCACCTTCCTCGGCAACGTCAGCGTCAACGGCAACCCGCACGCCAAGGGTTACCGCCCCGCCAAGCCCTTCACCGCCGTGGCCGCCCCCGGCCAGGACGACCGCAGCACGCCGCCGCTCGGCACACGCGACCTCCTGCTCAAGGTCGGCCCGAAGGAATTCGCCGCGTGGACGCTCAAGCAGAAGCGCCTGCTGGTCACCGACACCACCTTCCGCGACGCTCACCAGTCCCTCATGGCCACGCGCGTGCGCAGCTACGACATGCTGGCCTGCGCCGGTTTCCTCGCGCGACGCGCGCCCGAGCTCTACTCCCTCGAGATGTGGGGCGGCGCCACGTTCGACACCGCGATGCGCTTCCTCAACGAGGATCCCTGGGAGCGCCTGCGCCACCTGCGCGCCAAGGTGCCCAACATCTGCTTCCAGATGCTCCTCCGCGGCGCCAACGCCGTCGGGTACACCAACTACCCCGACGCCGTCGTCGCCGGTTTCGTGAAGCACGCCGCGGCCAGCGGCATGGACATCTTCCGCATCTTCGACTCGCTGAATTACCTCCCGAACCTGCGCGTCGCCATGGAGGCCGTGCACGACACGCACGCCGTCTGCGAGGCGGCCGTCTGCTACTCGGGCGACATCCTCGACGAGCGCCGCGGCAAGTTCTCGCTCAAGTACTACGTCAAGCTCGCCAAGGAGCTCGAGCGCATGGGCGCGCACGTCCTCGCCATCAAGGACATGGCCGGCCTCTGCCGCCCCTACGCCGCGCACAAGCTCGTCAAGACCCTCAAGGAGGAGGTTGGCCTCCCGGTGCACTTCCACACGCACGACACCAGCGGCATCGCCGCGGCCTCCGTCCTGCGCGCGGCCGATGCGGGTGTCGACATTGTGGATCTCGCCACCGCGTCGATGTCCGGCTCCACCGCCCAGCCCAACCTCAACTCCATCGTCGCCGCGCTGCAGCACACCCCGCGCGACACCGGGCTCGACCTCGACCGGCTCAACTCCTTCTCCGACTATTGGGAGCAGGTCCGCCATTTCTACACGCCCTTCGACACCGCGCCGAAGACCGGCAGCGCCGAGGTCTATCTCCACGAGATGCCCGGCGGCCAGTACACCAACCTCAAGGAGCAGGCCGCCTCGATGGGCGTCGCCCACCGCTGGCCCGAGATCGC